>CAZWZL010000015.1:0-57776 GCA_964638515.1 uncultured Phycisphaeraceae bacterium | reverse complement strand
TTTCGTTGTTTCTGCGAACATTGGGGGTGCCCCCCCCCCCCCCCCCTAGGGACGTACATTCGGTGCGCTGCGTTCTTGGGGCCTTTTTTTCGGGAGTTCGACGCGCTGGTTTGTGTCGGCGCGGCGGGCCCCCGGAGGGGCCGGCGGGGCCGGGAGGATTTCCAGATGGGGAACAAGAGGGCAGGCGGAACAACTCGCGTCGGCGCGTGCGCGCTGGCGGCGCTCGTCATGAGCGCGGGGGCGTGGGGCCAGCAGGTCCCACCGACGCCGCCGAGCGTGCTGCCGCCGTCTGACTACGGGCACCAGTTCGTGACGATCGGGGCGCCGGGCAACCGCGCCGCGCTGGCGAGCGAGCGGTTCTACAACATCGGGCATCCGAATCTCGGCGCGGTGGGTTACGAGTACCGGAT
This sequence comes from uncultured Phycisphaeraceae bacterium, assembly GCA_964638515.1. Lineage (GTDB taxonomy): Bacteria > Planctomycetota > Phycisphaerae > Phycisphaerales > UBA1924 > CAYPGJ01. Next base: position 57,366 of record CAZWZL010000015.1, on the reverse strand, counting down.
GGCGCGGACGGAGGTGACGGTGCAGCAGTACGCGGCGTTCGTGAACGCGTACGCGCCGTTCTTTGAGGCCGCGAACCCGGGCCACACGCTTGCGCCGGAATTCACGGGCAGATACATCCGGCGGGCAACACTTGACCCAACGGCGCCTCCGGTGTACGTCTTTGAGCCGGGGGCCGAGAACCTCGCCACGGACATGTCGTGGCGGATGGCGGCACGCTACTGCAACTGGCTGCACAACGGTCGGCCGACGGGCGGGGCGATCACGCAGAACGCCTTCGAGCGCGGCGCCTACGACACGGCGACATTCACGACGAACCCTGACTTCACCCACAACGACCAGGCCATGCGCTCGCCGGGCGCGCTCTTCTGGATCCCCTCGCTGGACGAGTGGACCAAAGCGGCGCACTACGACCCAAACCGATACGGCCCCGGCCCCGGGCAGGACGGCTACTGGAAGTATCAGGCCGGACAGGACACGGAGCTCACGCCCGGGCCGCCCGGGCAGGGGCAGACGAACGCGGGCGCCCAACTGCCGAGCTACGACGTTGGTGCGTATCCCAACGTGCTCTCCCCTTGGGACCTGCTGGACACGTCGGGCGGCGTGTCCGAGCACACTGAGGAACGAGGAGGCGTTACTTCCGTTGGAACGTCTCGCACGCGCGTCATTCGGGGCGCCGCTGTTGGCGGCGCACTCCGGGACGACGTTATCGACGAGTTGTTTAAGGTTCGAGGTCCGAACAGCACCGGCACCGGTCTTCGGATCGCTTCCTCCGTGCCATCGCCGGGGGCGGCTCCGATTGTGTTCCTGATTCCTTTGGTGGCGCGCCGCAGGCGCTGATCCGTAGTTCCTGAGCCGCGCGTGTTGCGCGGAGTGCATTCCAGCATCGGTGTTTTTTCAGAAAGGTGGCGCCCTATGCGCACGCTTCTCGGTGTCCTTGCGCTCTCGTTGTGTCCGTCTGCCGCACTCGCGGCCCCAACCGTGACCATCACTCCATCCTGGGCGGGAACGGCGACGCCTCATACCCAGCAGCCAACGTGGTTCACGGTGGAGATCACGGCATCGGCCGGGAAGGCCGTCAGCGTTGTGTGTGGTCAGTCGCAGCCCATGTCGGTGGCGCGGAGGAAGCGAGCGGGGTGAGGGCGCCGCGAGGAGGAGAGAATGGAGAAGGCGGGCGGGACGCCCGCCCTACTAGGGAAGGAGAAGGAGGAAGAGCCCTCCACCGGCTCACGCGCGCGGAGCGGCGTGAGCCACCTCCTCCACACTCGCCCCCCGGAAGGGCCTTCGGAAGTGATCGCGGGAGGAGGGGTTGCATCGGCGCGAGCTATGTCTTGGGTAGTTTGAGAAGCGCCCCCCTCCTGCCGCTGCGCGACATCCTCCCCCGCGCTGCGCCCGGGACGGGCTTGCGGGGGGAGGGGTTGCAACGGCGCGATCGGGTATGACCGGGGTTTTCGTCGTGGCCGCTCGCTTCGCGATAGGCCACGGCACACAGCGCAGAGACGATGGACTCTTGGCTTGCCGCCGCGCGGCAATCCACGGCACGCAACCACGGGAAGAACCACCCTCCACCGGCTCACGACCCTGGAGGGGCGCGTGAGTCATCTCCTTCACACTCGCCCCCCGGAAGGGCCCCCGAAAGTGCTCGCGGGCGGAGGGGTTGCCACGTGACGATGTGGGGAGTTGGTGAGCCGTTGTGGCCAAGCGGACGCTTCGCCATGCCACGCAGGACACGTCCGCCGCACGCATGCGCGGCGCGTCAGCCTTTGTGCGAGCCCTTGTAGGCGAGGGCGCCGAACACGGCCGCGAGGATGACGCCCGGGATCGTGGACCGCAGCGTCATGCCGCCGACCTCGACCTTGAAGTCGTACCGGGCGATGAGCGATGTGATCACGAAGGTCACGGCAAAGACACCAACGGCGATGAGCAACGCGACGATCTGACGCATGAGGATGTGTATCGGTCGCCCCCGGATTGGCGCCGCAGAAGAACGGGGCAGGGAGGTGAAGACGGTGCGCGAAGAAGGCGGGCGAGACGCCCGCCCCACTCGAACAAAAAAAAGAAAGGGCTCGAGGCTCAGGCGTTGGAGTGTTCCTCGGCCTGGAGTTTGGCGAGGAGTTCGTCGTCGATGCCGAGGTACTCGCGCATGTGTCGGTCGTAGGTTTCCTGATCCTTGTCGCGGGAGAAGTCGAGCCGGAGTTCGTTGATGACCTTGGTGCCTTGGCCGATCCAGGCTTTCCACGTTTCGGCGGAGATGTTCTCGACGATCCATTGGCCCATGGCCCCTCGCATGGGAGGCTCGCTGAGCTTTGTACCGGGGCGGCCGGTGCGCTTGCACATGAATCCGCCCGCGGTCATGGCGGCCGCAGGGGCGTCTGAGGTTTTCACTTCGGGCACGGGGGCGCCGAGTGATCGGAGCAGGTCGGCCATGGCGTCTTTGGGCATGAGGTCGCCTTTGGCGGCGGCGACGGTGTAGCCCTTTGTGAGGACGTCTGCAGCCTTGGCTTTATCGCCGGCGGCGACGAGGGAGGAGCCGGCGAGCTGATAGGCCTTGGAGAAGTCCTTGTTGAGGTCGACGCAGGCGAGAAACGCCTTGGCGGCGTCGGCGTGGCGGCCGGCCTGGGCGTAGGCGGAGCCGAGGGAGAACCAGGCCATGTCGTTGGTGGCGTCGGCCTGGGTCATGTGCTCGAAGCGGGAGATGCGTTCCTGAGCGTCCATTGGTTGGGTCGGTCCTTGGAGTCGCGGGGAATGGTGTTCGGGTCGAGTATAGGGCGTGGCGCGGGTCGAGCCGCTACGCTGTGGACGTGCGCACGGAGTCGCGGGCCGAATCATGCGTTGCGGTGAGTCTGGCGGGGATCGCGCTGCGCAATCCGGTGCTGCTGGCGGCGGGGACGTGCGGGTATCTCGATGAGATGTCGGATGCGTTGGATCTTTCGAGAGTGGGGGGGCTGGTCACGAAGTCGATCACGGCGCGGCCACGAGAGGGGAACAAGACGTGGCGGGTGTGGCCGGTGGCGGGGGGGATGCTGAATGCCGTGGGTCTTGCGAATGTGGGGCTGGAGGTGTTCGAGCGGGAGGTGGCCCCGAGGGTGAAGGATGCGCCGACGGTGGTGATCGGGTCGGTGTCGGGGTTCAGCATCGATGACTACGTGCGGGTTGCCGGGATGATGGAAGGTGTTGAGGGGATGAGGGGGTTGGAGCTGAATCTTTCGTGCCCGAACGTGCATGGGGGGATGGAGTTCGGCGCGGCGCCGGGGCCTGCCGGTGAGTTGGTGGGCGCGGTGCGCGCGGGGGTGCAACGGCTCAAGATGTTCGTGAAGCTCTCGCCCAAGACGGCGGACATGGTGGGGGTGGCGCGGGCGTGCGTGGAGGCCGGCGCGGACGGGCTCGTGATCGGGAACACGTTTCCGGCGATGGCGATTGACGTGGAGACGCGGAGGCCCGTGCTCTCGCGCGGGACGGGGGGCTTGTCGGGGCCGGCGATTCATCCGATTGCCGTGCGGCTTGTGCATGAGGTGTACACGGGGTTTGCGCGGGATGCGGGCGTGCCGATTGTCGGGGTGGGGGGAGTGACGGGGTGGCGCGAGGCCGCGGAGTTTGTGCTTGCGGGCGCGACGGCCGTGGGGGTGGGCACGGCGCTGTTTGCGGACCCGCGAGCGCCGTTGCGGGTAGCGGCGGGGCTGGAGCGTTGGGTTCGTCGGCAGGGTTGTTCGTCGATTGGGGAGCTGGTGGGGGCGGTTCGGCTGGAGGAGCGGGCGTGACGGATGCGGAGCGGGAGCGGTTTGACGGTTTGCTTGAGGAAGCGATCGAGGCGTTGCCGGAGGGATTGCGCGTGTTGCTTGAGGAGACGCCGGTGATCGTGGAGGACTACCCGAGCGAGGCCGTGCTGCGCGAGATGGGCGCGGTGCGTCGTGACGAGTTGTGCGGGCTGCATTCGGGGATTGCGCTGACGGAGCGGAGCGTTGAGCACTCGGGTGTGCTTCCGGAGGACATTCATCTGTACCGGGAGGGGATCATCGCGATGGGCGGTGGCTGGGCGAACGATGGGGTGGAAGATGCGGTGTACGAGGAGATCTGGGTGACGTTGCTGCACGAGATGGGGCACCATTTCGGGCTGGATGAGGACGATCTCACCGCGTTGGGGTATGACTGAGCCCGGGGCGTAGGATGCGTGCGCGGTGGCGGGGCGGGTTGAGCCAGCAAGGAGCGAGCGATGCGAATCGGACGAGTGATGGGGTGGATCGCGGGTGCGGTGCTGAGCGCGGGGGCGATGGGCGGGGCGCGGATCGCGTGGTTTGATCTCGAGAAGCAACTGGCGGATCGGCCCGAGCCGCTGGCGTTTTTGCAGGCGGATCCGAAGCCAACGCTGCTGGACGTTGTGACGGGCGTGCATCGCGCGGCCGAGGCGGCCGACGTGAAGGCGGTTGTGATTCGACTGCGCGAGCCGGCGTTCAATCTGGCGCAGGTGGAGGAGCTCGGCGCGGCGCTGGGCGCGGCTCGCGCGGCGGGGAAGAGGGTGATCCTGTTTACGGAGAACTACGGGCCGGGGGAGGTGGTGCTGGGGTCGTTCGCGGATGAGGTGGTGATGCAGCGCGGAGGTTTGGTCTCGTTCCCGGGCCTGCACGTGGAAGAGATGTACCTCGCGGACACGCTCGGGTGGCTCGGGATGAAGGCGGACTTCGTGCAGATCGGGGACTACAAGGGGGCCAAGGAGACGCTCGGCAACCGGGAGCCGAGCCCGCAGTGGGACGAGAACATCTCGAATCTTCTCAACGGCCTCTTCGAGGCGATGCAGACGCAGGTCCGAACGGGGCGCGGCATGACGTTGGAGCAGATTCGGCGAGCCCTTGAGGAGGGCTGGATGGCGGATGATGTGACTGCTGTGGAGGTTCGGCTTGTCGACAAGGCGATGGACCGGCTCGAGCTTGATACGGCGCTGGGAGAGGAGTTCGGGGCGGACTATGACGCCGATCTGGGGTTTGTGTCGGCGCGCGGCGGGGGCGGGCTGGACCTGTCGAACCCGTTTGCGATGCTGAAGGCGCTCACGGAGCCGCCGGATCGGACTCCCACGGGCGACACGATCGCCGTGGTGCACATCGACGGCGTGATCGTGGACGGGGCGAGCGAGCCGCCTTCGCCGCTGAGCGGGCGGGGGTCGGTCGGGAGTCTTACGATTCGCAAAGCGCTCGCCGAGATCGAGCACGAGGATCTGATTCGCGGCGTGGTGGTGCGGATTGATTCGCCGGGCGGGAGCGCGAGCGCGAGTGAGTCCATCTGGCAGGGGCTTCGTCGGGTCGCGGCGCGTAAGCCGGTGTGGGTGAGCGTGGGCTCGATGGCGGCGTCGGGGGGGTATTACATCGCGGTGGCGGGGGACCGGATCTACGTCAATCCGTCCAGCATCGTCGGGTCGATCGGGGTGGTGGGGGGCAAGATCGTGCTCGCGGGGACGATGGAGAAGCTGCACGTGAACGTTGTGACGCGGACCCGTGGGAGCAGCGCGGGGCTCATGAGCACGCAGCGGGAGTGGTTGCCGAGCGAACGGGCCAAGGTCGAGGGTCGGATGCGCGCGGTGTATACGCAGTTTGTGGAGCGAGTTCAGGCGGGCCGATCGGGCATTGACATCGGCGCGACAGCGGAGGGTCGGCTCTTTACCGGTCAGCAGGGTGTTGCGCTTCGGATGGCGGACGAGCTGGGTGGATTGCACGATGCCGTGACGGGACTCGCGGCCTCGCTCAAGCTGGGGACGTACGACCTGATGGACTACCCGGCGCCGAAGTCGCTCGGGGAGACGCTGGAGGACCTGGCCGGCTCGTTTGGCATGGCGGGAGCGTCGTCGCCCCTGCTTGATGCGGGAGCAGCTGCGGGGCGGATGCTGCTGGGCGATCGAACGTGGAACGGGGTGGGGGAGGCCATGCGTGGGGTGCTCGAGCTGCGGCGTGAGCCGGTGTTGCTGATGTCACCGCGAGCGCTCATCACGCCCTGACGGAGCACGCTCAGGAATCGCTGGGGTCGAAGTTCGAGTAGACCTTCTGGACGTCGTCGTTGTCGTCGAGCGCGTCGAGGAGTCTTTGCGCACGGGCGCCGTCATCGCCGCTGAGGGAGACGGAGTTCTGCGGATCCATGGTGAGTTCGGCGGAGGCCGTATCGACACCCGCGTCGTCAAGGGCGTCCTTGACGGCGGCGAACGCGTTGGGGGGCGTGATCACGATCCAGGCGCCGTCTTCGCGCTGGATGTCGGCGGCGCCGGCGTCGAGGGCGATCTCCATGAGCCGATCTTCTGAGACGAGCCCGTCCTCGATGGCGATCAGGCCCTTTTGATCGAACAGATAGCCGACGCAGCCGGTGGCTCCCAGGTTGCCGCCGAACTTGCCGAACACGAGCCGGAGTTCCGAGGCGGTCCGGGTTCGATTGTCGGTGAGGGCGTCGACGAGGATGGCGACGCCGCCGGGGCCGTATCCCTCGTACCGGATGGCTTCGAAGGATTGGCCCTGCAGCTCGCCCGCGCCCTTCTTGATGGCGCGCTCGATGGTGTCCTTGGGAACGTTCGCGGCCTTGGCTTCGACGATGGCGAACCGGAGGGAGACGTTGCCGTTTGGGTCGGAGCCGCCGTGCTTCGCGGCCACCATGATGGCCTTGACGAGCTTGGACCACATCTTGCCGCGTTTGGCGTCGACGGCGGCCTTGCGGTGCTTGATGTTGGCCCAGTGGCTGTGACCTGCCATCGGTGAGGCGTCTCCCTGCTGCGAACTGGTTGGATCGAGCGCGATCTTAGGAAACGGGTCCGGCGCGGCGATCGGGCGGGCGTGGGGGCTCCCGGCCGTCGCCGAGGCGGTCGGCGGTCGGGGGCTCGCGATCGTTGGCGAGCGCATCGAGGCGCAGGTGCAGCCGTTCGGCGCGGTCGCGGATCGCGGCGATTGCGTCGACGGAGATGTTGGGCGCGGCTTCGAGCTGGGCCTGTTGCATGCGTGTGAGGGAGAGGGCCCGCTCCCATGCACGGCGTGCGTCGTCGGGCCGGTGCGCGTGGAAGAGCGCATCGCCCAGGTGTTCGAGGACTTCGGGGTCGGGCCGATCCGCCATGGCGTCGGCTGCGCGCTGCAGCAGCGTGACTGCGCCTTCGAGGGCAGGGGAGTCTTGGGCGGCGGGCGCGTCGACGAAGATGCCGGCGCGGTATCGGGCCCAGCCCATGGAATCGATGACGGCGGGGTCATCGGGCAGATCGCGGAACGCGCGGGCGATCATCCAGTATGCGTCGGCGAAGCGGTGTCCCTGATCGAGCCAGCGATAGCCGAGGTTGTTGTTGGACCAGGCGTGATCGGGGTTCTTCTCGAGGGCGAGGGAGTACAGTCGGTCGGCCTGGTCTTCGAGCCCCATGGCGCCGAATGCGGAGGCGATGAGGTAGGCGAGTTCGTCCGGGAAATGCGGGCTGTCGGTACGAAGCGCCGGGGCGATCTGGGCGAGCGCGGCGAAGATCTCGGGAACTCGTAGAGACGCGAAGGAGGCGCGGCAGGCTGCCTCGGCGCTTTCTCCGTCGTGGGCGGAAACGGCGAGCAGGATCCAGGAGGCGAGCAGGGAAGGGCGGGGCTCGTTCGGGGGCGACGCGGCATCGCGTGCGAGGGCGAGCGCGTCGGCGGGGCGGCGGGCGCGGACGAGTTCGTCGAGCGCGAGCAGATACGCATCGCCAGCGAGTGAGACGTGTCGCGATGCGGCTTTATCGGCGGCGTTGCGGATCCGGTCCAGACTGGCGCCGGCGCGCGTGAGCGCCACGATGTGCCGACGATGCAGGGCTTCCGGGGCGTTGGGCAGGCTGGTGATAAGCGTGTCCAGGATGGCGAGCGCGTCGGGCGGCGCGGCCGCCTCGGATTCCACGGCGGCGCTGGCGGCCAGCCCGAGATTGACCAGGCGCAAGAGGAGCGCTTCGCGCGGAACGGCGTCGGCGAGCACGGCTTCGATTTCGGCTCGTGCCTCTTCGAGGCGGCGCGCCCGGAGCAGGACCTCCGCGCGGTCGATTCTGGCTTCGGGGGTTGCCGGGGTTCGGGCGAGACGCACGAGCGCCAGGGCGTCGGCGCGAGCGGCATTCCCGAGTCGGGTGCGGTAGAGATCTTCGAGGGCGCGGGAGGCCTCGTTGTCGTGCGGACGCTCCGTGAGGGCGGTGTGGAGCAGGTCGGCGGCTTCGCTCGTTCGATCGGATTCGGTGAGCACGAAGGCGCGCGCGACCAGCCATGCGGACAAGTCCGGCCGGCGCGCAGAGACCCCGGCAATCCACGGTTCGAAGTCGTTCAGCTGGTTGGCCTGCTTGGCTGCGGCGAGGAGCATCGCCAGCGATTCCCGATCTCCCGGATGTCGATCGAGCACGGGCTTGAGGCGGGAGGCCGCCTCGCTCCATTGCCGTTGGCTCAGGAGATCACGCGCCAGCAGCTTCTGCAGGGCGTCGCTCCACGGAGCGACTTCGCGCAAGCTGTTGGCCGCGTCGCGGACCTGCATGGTGATCTCTTCGGCCTCCTCGCGGGCCTGCGGGCGACGCATGAGGAGGGATGCGATGAGCGCCTCATATGCTTCGGTGGAATGGGGGAAGGCTGCGATCGCTCGATGGAGCAAACGCTCGGCGTAGGCCGGATCATCGGCTCGGATGGCCCATTCGGCGGCATGGATCAGGCGCGAAAGATCGGCCGGCGCTTCGGCGGCCAGGTCCGGGGCGAGCGTCGTCAGGGCCTCGGAGGGCGAGCCGATCGCAGCGAGCGCACGGGCCTTGGCCAAGCGCGCGTACGGAGTATCGGCGGGGATGGCGTCGGCGGCGCGTCGAGCCTCGTCGAGCCGGCCTTCGATCACGAGCGATTGAACTTGAATGCATCTGGCCGGCCACGGATTGGAAGCCAATTCGGCCGCACGCTGCGCCAGCATTTCGGCCTGCGCCGGCATGATTGGCAGCAGCAGGGTGGCGAGCAGAAGGGCGCGGCCGCTTTCGGCGGCGCGGCCGGCCTGCATCGATTCCAACGATGCGCGTGCCGTTTCGAATGATGGCGCCGCTCGCAGCAGCGAAGTCGCCATGTTTGAAGCGGCTTCCGGACGGGTATGTGTCCATTCGGAGGCGAGGCGGACGGCGTCGTCCACCGACGATTCCATGCCTCGGTCGATCAACGCGTCGAGGGCGCGCGCGTCGCCCGGCGCAGCGTTGACGCGCTGCCGAAGCGTGTGCATCGCTGCGCGGGGTCGCTGAGCGGCTGCGACTGCGAGCGCTATGTCGGACGCCCAACGAGCGCGGTCGTCGGCTGCGAGCGTGTCGGCCGCGCTGGCCAGGGCATCCGCGAGTGTGGGGCGCGACTCGACCGCGGCTGCCGTGCGACGGATCAGCGCGAGTGTGTCCGGAGACGCACGGAAGGACTTGCCGGGCTGCGCGTTGAGCGATCGGCCCAGGCACGCTTCCACAATGGCCTGCGTTGCTCCCGCCGGCGCCCCGCAGCGCAGGGAGGCGATCACTCGCCGTTCGGCCAGCCCTTCGATGGCGGTGTGTTGGGCGAGAGCGAATGAACGGTCAAAGGCTGCGCGAGCCTCGGGCCAGTGCTCTGACTTTGCGAAGAGATCACCTGCGGCCCGGAGCAGATCGGGCCGTTGACGGATCAGGGCGGCGTGCTCGGCCCAGCGGGCGGAGGAGGCATTGTCCGGGGACTGAGCCGCGATGAGCATGGCTTGAGCGCCGGCGAGCGATCGGCCGACGGACGCGAGCGACTTTCCGAGTTCGAACGCCAGGATGGAACGCTCGACGGGGTCGGCGTCCGCGTCGGCGACCTGCCAAGCGCGCGAGAGCAGCGTGGCGGCGCGCGGTGCATCGCCTGTTCGCAATGCGTGTCGGCCAACCTGCTCGAGCGCGCGCCTCGAGTGTGGATCGCGTTCGAGGGCCTTCTCGAACGCGGAAATGGCCTCGACGTACTCCCCGCGGACCAAGTGCGCCTCTCCAAGATCGCGGAGCGGTTCGGGAGCGGCGGGATCCGCGAGGTGGGCGGCGTTGAACTCTGCGACGGCGGCCGCGCTGTCGCCTGCGAGCAGCGCGGCGCGTCCGGCGGCGTACCGTTTCAGGGCTTCATCATTGAGCGGTCCGAGCTTGCGCTCGGGGAGCGGCTCTCCGGCGCAGGCGAGCACGGCGGCCTCCAGAGGGTCCGATGCGGCGTCGGCGGGACGTGCTTCGCCCACACTCGCCGGCCATTCGTCGGTGGAACTGATCTCGATACTGCGCGACGTCCGATGGCCGGAGCGCTCCAGGTCGGCGCGCGTGATGAGGCGTTCCAGGGTGGGGGGGAGCGGATGCTCGGGGTTGGTGGAAAAGGATCGGCTCGGAGCGGCGCACGATGCGAGCGCGATAGTGGCCACGCCTGCTGCGAGCACAAGCCCACCCGCGAGCGGGCTCGGCCTTCGAGCGATCACGCCTTGCGCACCTTCGCTCGCTTCGACGCGGTCTTGCGCGGCTTTCCCGCCGCGTCCTCCGCCCAGCGGAGCAGAAGCAGGTGGGTGGCCAGGCCGTCTTCGGCCTTGATGTGGCGTTCGAGCAGGCTGGATGCTCGGGGCAGGTCGACCTCTTCCTCGAACACGCCCTCTGCGTTCAGGCAAGCGAGCAGTCGTTCATCGAGCGGCGCGGCGTGCGCACCGAGCCCGAGCACGAGCAGTCTGCCGGAGACGAAGTGCGGAACGCCCTCGAGGGACTCGAGGTACTGGCGGGCCGCGCGCTTGTTGGCGTCCTTGAGGTGATCGAGAGAGACCGCGTGTTCTCGGAGGAACACGGCGTGAAGCCCACGCTTGAGCAGGGCAGCACGCTCGACCGCGCGCGGGTATCTCGGCCCGATCATTCCTACGATCTCGTCCGGGAGGCAGACGCGCAGCTCGTTGAAGTCGACGATGGCGGAGGTGAGTTTCTTGAAGGCTCGCTCCGCGTCGGCCAGGGATGCTTCCCAGAGCATGTACGACCAGACGAACTGATCGAGCAGCGGCGAGGGGGCCAGCTCGATCTCGCCGTAGCGGTTCGAGAGGGACTTTACGAGCGAGTCAAAGGACTTTGCGTTGAGCGTCGCGGTCAATCGTTGCGCTCCGTTGGTTCTTGGGGTGATTCGGGCGGCGTCGCGTCGTCGGATTGCTCCGCGCGAGCCCGGGCGATGGCGGCGAACGTCTCGCCCTGCTTCTTCAGCGATTCATCCAGCCTGAAGGTGAACTGCGGCATGCGCCGGATCTCGATCAGTCGACCGGCCTCGTGGCGGATGTGCTCCACCCCGTGCTCGAGGGCCTGAAGCACGAGTCGTTCGCGATCGTGGGGGAAAACAGACACGAGAAAGGTGGCTTGTGCACCGTCCGGAGAGACCCGAGCCTCCGTGATGGTGATCAGGCCGGAGAGGCGAGGGTCCGCCAATCGGCGAACGATGACGTCCTGGACCGCGCGGCGCAAGGCCGAGGCCATTTGCTCGGACTTACGGCTCATGCGGCGCCTCGCTCGTCGCCGGAACAGCGGCGATCTTCCTCTCGCCAGAGCGGATCGTCGGCCACTTCGGCGCGCGGGGATGGGCTGTCGCCGTCGAGGATGTCGCGGCGATGATCGCCGAGGTTTGCGTCCGGAGCGGACTGGACCTTCTTGAGCACGCGATCGAATGTCGCGCTGATGTGCTTGGCGTCGTTGGAGACCATCGAGAGGCCGAGGATGGCCACGCGATGGCGATCCAGCGCATCGACCTCCGCAACACTGACCTGGTGCTCTCGATGGAGTTTGTCCTTGAGCGAGCGCACGACGCTGCGTTTGTCCTTGAGGGACGTCGCTCCCGGGATGAGCACCTCGATCTGAAGGATTCCGACCAGCACGCTTGCTCTCTTCTTCCGGCGCGTCAGGCGCCCTTGCCCTTGGTCGGCGCGGTGAGGCTGCGCTTGACCTCGATGCGGCGGTAGCACTCGATCACGTCGCCTTCCTTGATGTCGTCGTACCCGACGATCTTCATGCCGCATTCCTGACCGGCGCGAACCTCCTTGGCATCGTCCTTGAATCGCTTGAGCTGCTCGAGCACCCGATCGTTCTCCACGACGATGCCGCCGCCACGGGTGACACGGATCAGCGCGTTGCGCTCCACGGTGCCGTCGGTGACATAGCAGCCGGCGACCGCGCCGACGCGCGTGATGCGGAACACCTGGCGGACTTCCGCGTGCCCGAGCACTTCCTGACGGAGTTCGGGGGCGAGCAGGCCCTCGGCCGCGGAGCGGATGTCGTCCAGGATCTCGTAGATCACCTGATACGGACGGATCTCCACGTCCTTCTGCTCGGCGAGCTGGCGGGTTGCGCCCGAAGCGATGACATTGAAACCGATGATGATCGCCTGGGAAGCCGCGGCCAGGAGCACGTCCGATTCGTTGATGCCGCCGACTGCGGCGTGCAGCACGCGGACCTTGATCTCCGCCGTCGAGACCTCCTCGATGGACTTGCGCAGCACATCCACGGAGCCCTGGACGTCGGCCTTGACGACGATGCGGAGCTCCTTGGTCTCGCCTTCCTTGAGCTGATTGAGGATTGAGTCGAGTGTGGCCTTCGGCTGGGCGAGTTCACGCTCACGATCGCGGTGCCGGCGTTGCTCGGCGGCCTCTTGGGCGGTCTTGAGAGACTCGACGATGAAGAACTTGTCACCGGCGTTGGGGATCTCATCGAGCCCCGAAACGCGGACGGGCATCGACGGGCCGGCTTCCTTCAGGCGGTTTCCACGATCATCGACGATGTCGCGAACGCGGCCGAACGCCCGCCCGGCGACGATGAAGTCGCCCACGCGCAGCATGCCGTTTTCGACGAGGATGCTTGCCGTTGGGCCGCGGCCTTCATCGATCTTCGCTTCGACGACGGCGCCGCGAGCCGGCCCCTCGAAGTCGGCCGTCAGCTCCATGAGCTGGGCCTGGTAATCGAGGGTTTCGAGCAGTTCGGTGACACCGATGCCCTTCACGGCGCTGGTCCGCACGACTTCCACATCTCCGCCCCACTCGGTGGGGTTCAGGCCCTTTTCGGCGAGCTGGCCGAGGATCTTCTGAATATTGGAATCGGTGGCCTCGGGCTTATCGATCTTGTTGAGCGCGACGACGATCGGCGCGCCTGCGGCCTTCGCGTGGTTGATTGACTCCACGGTCTGCGGCATGACGCCGTCGTCGGCGGCGATCACGAGCACCACGATGTCGGTGATGTTCGCGCCTCGAGCGCGCATCGCGGTAAACGCCTCGTGGCCGGGCGTGTCGAAGAACACGACGTGCTTGGTTTCGCCGGCCACTTCGACGGGCACACGGAAGGCTGAGGTCGCCTGCGTAATACCGCCTGCTTCGCCGGCGGCCACGTTGGCGCTGCGGATGCGGTCGAGCAGCGAGGTTTTTCCGTGGTCGACGTGGCCGAGGATGGTGACCACGGGGCTTCGGGACTGGAGATTGATCGCTTCTCGGTCTCCGAGCGACTCGCTGAGGGCTTCTTCGGCGCTCTGCTCGGCCGTGAACTGGAGGTCGATGTTGTATTCGACCATGATCTCCTGGGCCTTGTCCGGCTCGATGCCGGAATTGACCGTGGCGATCACGCCCTGCATGAACAGCTTCTTGATGATTTCGGACGCTTTAACGCCCGTGGCCGAGGAGAGGTCCTTGATGGTGAATGGCGCGACGATCTTCACGACGCCGCCGGTCTGGGCCGCGGTCTGCGCGCGATCGCCGACATGGTCGGAGCGCTTTGCGTCGCGCCGTCGCTGACGGATGAATCCGCCGGAGCGGGCCAGTCGTTCTTCGCGCTCGACAAGGTCCTGCGGGCGCCAGCCATAGCGCGAGGCGTCGTCCTTTCCGGTTCCGCCGCGTTTGGCGGGCTGGGCCGGGGCGGCGCCGCCTCCGCCGGGCGTTGTGCGGCGGCGATTGCGGTGCGGGCCTCGAGCCTCGTCCGGCCCACCACCGGGGGGGCCGAAGGCGCCGCCACCACGCGCAGGACCGCTGGGGCGACCGCCGGTACGGGGGCCGGTCGGCGGACCCATCGGCGGAGAACGACGAACTGTCGGTAGATCCGTTTCCGGAGCCTCCACCCGCACGACCTTCGGCCCGGAGAGCTTCACCGGCTTCTGCACGACCAGCTTCGGGCCAGCGGGCTTCACTTCGCGCGGGCGCCGCGGCACGTTCATTTCGGGCGGTGCGCCAGCGTCGTTTTCGGGGGCGTCGGGCTGCTGAACTTCGGGCTTGGGGCGCTCGCGCGGCTCGCCGGGACGCGGCGGCGGAGGGGCCTTGTGTTCACGTGGTTGCTCGGCTGCGGGGCGGGCCGCAGGAGAGGCCGGCGCCGCGGGAATCGCAGGGTGAGTCGCTGGGGCCGTCGGAGTGACGATCGGCATCGCGTCGGCCTTGCGTGGCTCGGGCGTGATTTCCGCCGGAGCGCGCGGGGCGAGCGGCTTGGTCTCGGGCTCGGCGACCGGCGGTCGAGCGACGGCTTGCACGGCGGGCTCGGCGGGGCCGTCATCATCGGACGCGTTGGCCTTCTTGGTGCGAGCCTTTCGCTGCGCCTTGACCCTCGTGAGATCCACTTTTTCGGCGGTTTCGACAGCTGTGGCGACCGCGCTGTCCTCGCTCGAGGCGAACCATTCGCGGATCGTGGCCTCCAGGCCCGCGGAGACGCTGGCCATGTGGTTCTTCATGTTGGGGATTCCCTCGGCCTGGCACTTCTCCAGGATCATCTTCGAGGGAAGATCCATTTCTTTGGCGAGTTCAAAGATGCGCTTGGCCAATGGGGGCTCCGAAAAAGGTCAGGCAAGTCGGGAGGCGATCGAAAGGCGGGGTAAACAACGCGGGGCGAGGCTGCGATTACGGGGTTTCGGCGGAGGGCTCTTCGTCTGGTGGGGTGGTCGGCGCGGTGTTGCGATAGTTGTCATCCGCGGACATTCGGTCGAGCGCGTCCGGGTCGGTGGGCGCTTGGTCCTTGGGGGCCGGGCTTTCGGCGGACACGGAGCCGAGCGAGAGGATCGCGGCGGCGCGAAGATCGGCGTCTTCGTCGGCGCCCATTTCGCCGGCCAGCAGACGGCGTGCGGCTTCCTCTTCCTGCTTTCGGCGGGCCTCGGCCTCGGCCTTCTCGCGCTCCTGCTGTTCGGCGACGACTTTGGACTTGGCGGATGCGATGTCCACCATCCGTTGCGCGAGTTCGCCCGTGATCTCAAGCTCTTCGGTCAGCACCGGAATGCCGACTTCCTCGATATCGAAGACGCTCACCATGCCGAGCGCTGCGAGCTTGTCGAGCATCTCTTCGCTGACGCCCTCGATCTCGCCGAGGGTCTGGGCCATGATCTCGAGGCCCTTATTGAATTCGTCGGGCGTGAGGATGTCGACGTCCCAGCCGGTGAGTCGAGCCGCCAGCCTCACGTTCTGGCCCCGCTTGCCGATGGCCAGCGAGAGTTGATCCTCGTTGACAACCACGGTGGCGCGGCCCAGTTCGAAGCAGAGGGAGATCTCGGCGACCATCGCGGGCTTGAGCGCGTTCTGGATGAGAATCTGGCTCGATTCGTTCCACCGCACGATGTCTATCTTCTCGCCGTTGAGTTCATCGACGATGTTCTTAATGCGGCTGCCACGGACACCGACGCAGGCGCCGACGGCGTCCACCTTCGAGTCGATCGACGACACGGCCACTTTGGTCCGGTGTCCCGACTCTCTGGCCATCGCCTTGATCTCGATGATGCGCTCGGCCACCTCCGGAACCTCGACTTCGAAGAGCTTCTTGATGAAGTCCGGATGCCCTCGGGAGAGCACGATCTTGACCTGCGATCCGGTGTCGCGGACGTCGAGAATCATGCATCGCACGCGATCGCCCGGCTGGAACTGCTCGCCGGGGATCTGCTCCGATCGCGGCATGAATCCTTCGCCGCGATCCAGCGCGATGACGAGCGCCCCGCCTTCGTAGCGATGGGCCGATCCGATGACGATTTCTCCGATCCGTCCGGAGAACTCGTCGTAGAGGCTCTGCCGCTCGTCTTCCCGGAAGCGCTGGATCATCACCTGCTTGAAGGTCTGCGCCGCGATTCGACCGAAGTCCTCCGGGCGCATCGACATCGCTTCACCGTGGCGCGTGAGCCGCAGCTCGCCGGTCAAGCGATCCACCTCGCACGCGAACTCCTCCGCATCGAGCGTGTTGAAATGCTTGCGGGCGGCGGACACCATGGCCACTTCAAGATCGCGGATCAGCACTTCGCGATCGACGTTTCGATCGCGGGCGATTGAATCAATGACGCGGAGCATTTCGGGAGTGTTCATGCTGGTTGTCGCCGCCCTCGCGGCCCTCTCTGGTTATCTGGTTGCCGGGATGTTCTGCGAGACGTTCTGTTCGACGGCCGTCGGTTTGCTGAGCCGGGTCCCGCCGTCGGAAAAGCACAAGGCCACGTACGTCCGTCCAGACGCGCGTGGCCCGCGACACCTGCTTCGACCGTCCACCCGGAGCCTCCGAGGGGGCGCGAAGCCAGTCCCGTCTTCGGAAGGGGCGATCAGGTCATCGCCGACCTCCACCAGACGCCAAGGCGTACGGCCGACGCGAACCGTCAGCCGGACGAGCTTGGAGGCGCTTACCACGCATTGTCGCGGACCGTTCTCATGACCAATGTTCCCGACGCCGGGGCGGGCTCACCGCACCGCACGTATGTCAACCCGCTAGTTTATAAGGCAAAGGCCCGAAAGGTCAATCAGAACCCAAACGCCCTGTCAGAACCCAAACGCCCTGCTTCGCGGCAATTGACGCCCGGCGCGAACGTTCCCATCCTTGGGCCAATGGACGTCCGAACCGAGACTGCGGGCCACGATGGACAGATTCTGGTCGTCCACCTGCCCTCGGCGGTCAATCACGTCTCGGCCGATGGGATCCGTTCCGCGGTGGAGCGGGCACTCCCGTCGCGCGACGATGCGGGACTGGTGCTCGATGCGTCGCGGGTAACGCTGATCACTTCCGTGGGCATCGCCATGCTCCTGCAGCTGCAGGAAATGTGCGATGATCGAAGGATCGGGCTGCTGTTGATCTCGTTGGTGTCCCCGGTTCGGAGGATGCTCGAGTTGCTGCGACTGGATGCTCGATTCGGGATCGCCGCGGACCTCGATGAGGCGGTGGCGCACATCGAAGATCGCTGAGCGTCCTTCAGACCCGATCGTGGAGCACGATGGCGCGGGAAATCCGGATGGCGCGCTGCCCCTTGAACTGCCCGATGTTGGCCAAGAACTTTTTCTGACCCTCGACGCACACCAGCACGGATTCGGCAGCGGGCTTTTCCGTTGAGATGACATCGCCCACCGCGAGCGTGACCAGGTCCCGCATCGTGATCGTGGTTTCGGCGAGCACGCCGGTGACCTGCACGCCGGCGGCGGCGAGCCCGGCCGTCAGTCGTTGGGTGAATTTCTCGCGCAGTCCTGTCGGTGTCGCGCTGAACCACGTCTGGCGCGAGAGCTCGGTCACAACGGGTTCGATCACGTTGTATGGGATGCAGAGATTCATCGCTCCTGCGCGCGAGCCCATTTTGACCTCGAATCCGATCACGATCACCACCTCGTTGGGCGGCACGATCTGCACTAGCTGCGGGTTCGATTCGCTTCCGCTCAGCGTGAAATCGACTTTCTTCAGCGACGCCCACGCCTCGCTCAATGACGCCAGACCCCGGTGCATGATCCGGTGTATCAGCCTTTCCTCGATGGTCGTGAGAGGTCGCTGCGGAATGAACAGTTCCTGATTCGTGCCGCCCAAGAGCCGATCGATGATGGGATAGATGATCAGCGGGCTGATTTCGAGGCACATCGCTCCCTCCAAAGGGGGCGCGGCCAGCAGGTTGAAGCTCGTCGGATTCGGCAGTCCGGCGATGAACTCCCAGTACGTCATCTGGTCGCAGGAAGCGACCTTCACTTCCACGATGGTCCGCAGATAACCGGACAGCGCGGCGCCGAAGTTTCGCGCGAACGCCTCGTGCAGCGTCTGCAGGGCGCGCATCTGATCCTTGGAGACCCGTTCGGGTCGCTTGAAGTCGTAACGGCGGATCTCGAGCGTCTCGAGATCTCGCTTCCGGCGGCTGAACACCTGGGCCTCGCGCGGCTCCTCCTCCACGTCCCCCGACTCGACCGCCTGGAGCAGTGCGTCAATTTCTGATTGGTCCAGAACGTCTGCCATGCGCACTATCTCTCCGATTGAGGATTGACCCAAGCACTATCGGAACGCGGTGCGAGAACTCTTGAAGCGTGCGCACCCTTTGCGCTTCCCCATCCCTATCCCCACCCTCACGAAACCCCAGACCGGCTCGGGCGTTTATAAACCTCGTATGCACCGCCCCACCCTCGATCGCCTGGCGCGTCTCCTCACCTGTCTCCTCGCCGGGTGGCTGTATTTCGTCTCCACCCCGGCCGCCCTGGCACAGTTTGGTTTTGGCGGACCGGAACGCGCTGAGAAGGTGATCGTCACCGCCATTCCATCCAAGCCCGCTGCGGCTCCGGGCGACCAGATCGCGGTCGCCGTTGTCCTCGACATCGCCCACGGCTGGCACATCTGGCCGGAGAAGCCCGACCTGCCCCCGGCCCTCGACCTCTCGCCGATCCCGACGCTGATCGGCATCGCACCGGGCGGCCGCCCCTCCTTCATCGCTGCGGTCGGGACCGTTCAGTGGCCCCCGACCCACGATATTGAGGTCTCCTTCGGCGCCTCGCCAGCCAAAATACCGTTTCATGAAGGCAGGGTCGTGGCGTACTTGCCGCTGGTCATTTCCCCAGACGCGCAGCCCGGAGAGGTCTCGATCCCCGTGGCCGTCTCCTGGCAGGCCTGCAACGACACCATCTGCCTCTCCCCTGACTCAGACTCGATCAACGTTGGTATCAAGATTCAGGCTCCCGGCCAGCCCGCGGCGACACCTTCGGACCCCACGCTGTTCGAGGACTTTGATCTCGCGGTCTTCGCGAGAATGGCCGAGGGCTCGGACAAGGTCGAATTCAACGCGTTCGGGCTGCGATTCGACGTTGACGCCAAGGGGGTGCTCGGGATGGCGCTCCTGCTTCTTCTCGCGGCTGTCGGCGGACTGTTGCTCAACCTCACGCCTTGCGTGCTTCCCGTCATTCCTCTCAAGATCATGGGGCTGAGCGCGGCGGCCGGGAATCCTGCCCGCTGTTTCACCCTCGGATTGGTCATGTCCGCCGGCGTTGTCGCCTTCTGGCTCGCCATCGGGGCCGCGATCTCCTTCATTTCCGGATTCGACGCCATCAACTCGCTGTTTCAGCGCCCGTGGTTCTCCATCGTCGTCGGCCTCTTCATCGCCGTCATGGGCGTTGGAATGCTGGGACTGTTCACCGTCTCCCTCCCCAAAGCGGTGTACATGGTGAATCCCTCGCACGACACTCCTCACGGCTCCTTCCTGTTCGGCGTCATGACCGCCGTGCTCTCCACACCCTGCACCGCGCCGTTCATGGGATCCGCGGCGGCCTGGGCCACCAAGCAGCCCGAGGCGCTCACGATGATCACGTTTGCCGCCATCGGACTGGGCATGGCGTTGCCCTATCTCGTCCTGTCTGCACGACCAAAGTTGGTGGCCAAGGTGCCGCGCACCGGCCCCGCTTCTGAACTCGTCAAACAGGTTATGGGGTTGCTGATGCTTGGCGTGGCGGCGTTTTTCCTCGGCATCGGGCTGGTGGCTGTGACGACGACCCCTCCCGATCCGCCGAGCAAGATGTATTGGTGGATCGTCGCCGCGTTCGTCACGCTCGCGGGGGCCCTGCTCGTTGTGAAGACGTTCCGCATCACGAAGAAGCCGATTCGGCGCGTAACTTTCGCGTTCATCGGTGTGGCGCTCATCGGAGCCTCACTGGGCATCGCACGCGACCTGACAAGGAAGGGGCCCATCGACTGGGCCTACTACACTCCCGATCGCTTTGCTCATGCCCGCGCGCGGGGTGAAGTAGTTGTCCTCGACTTCACGGCGGAGTGGTGTCTCAACTGCAAGACTCTCGAAGCCACCGTCTTGCACACCCGGGATATCGCGGCCCTCCTGAATTCCGAGGGTGTCGAGCCCATGAAGATCGACCTCACCGCGAACAACCCCGATGGCGCCGCCATGCTCAAGCAGCTCGATTGGGTCGGCATCCCCCTCCTCGCGGTGTTCGGCCCAGGTTTGGATGAGCCGCTCAAATACGATGCCTACACCCCGTCCATGGTCCGCGAGGCGGTCGAGCGGGCGAGGGGATCATCCCCGCGATAATCAGGGGGGGCGGCGCGCGTTGCAGTCCCCTGACAGGCTGCTAAACTGCTCGGTTCCCGTCCTCGGCGGTCTCACCGGTGGGACCGACGGACGTGGACTGTTCACCCAAGGCCCTGATTCGACGGGAGACCGCTGTGGTTCGCATCCGAATGAAGCGCATGGGCGCGCCGCATAAGCCTTTCTACCGTATCAACGCCGTCGATCAGCGCGCGAAGCGCGACGGGCGGGTCATCGAGCAGCTCGGGTGGTATGACCCGATGGCGGCCGATGAATCCAAGCAGCTCAGCCTGAACCTCGATCGCATCAAGTACTGGGTGAGTGTCGGCGCGCAGCCGTCCGGCACCATCGCCGCGATGCTCGCCAAGCGCGACGTCATCGATCGGTCGGCTTGGGAAAAGAAGGTCAAGGCCCGGGCCGACGCCTGCACCAAGGCGCGCGGCGGCGCGACGGGCGAAGAGAAAAAGGACTGAGAGGCGCCGGAGCGCTTTCGCTGACCCATGCGGATCGACGTACTCACGCTCTTTCCGGAGGTCTTCGAGCCCGTCCTTTCCGCGAGCATCACCGGCCGAGCGCGTGACGCCGGCCTCGTTCAGTGGCACGCACACGACATCAGGAGATACGCGAAGAACAAACACAGTAAGGTCGACGATCGCCCCTTTGGCGGCGGCCCCGGCATGGTGATGATGTGCCAGCCTCTTTGGGATGCCGTGCTTGATGTCGAAGCGGCCGACGCGCTTCCCGCCCGCCGAGTGCTATTGACGCCCCAGGGCGTTCCCCTCACGCAAGCCGTGGTCGAGGAACTCGCCTCCCTTCCGAGGCTTCTCCTGATCGCGGGTCACTACGAGGGCATCGACGAGCGGGTGATCGAGCGGCTCAGGCCGCTGGAAGTCAGCATCGGGGACTTCGTGCTCTCGGGAGGTGAGATCCCAGCGCTGGCCCTGATCGACGCGGTCGTTCGACTCCTCCCCGGCGCTCTGGGCGATGCCGATTCCGCCCAGACTGATTCGTTTTCCAGCCTCGGGCCACACGGCGAGCGTCTCTTGGACTGTCCGCACTACACTCGCCCGCAGGTTTGGGAGAGCCTTGAAGTGCCGCCCGTGCTTGTTTCGGGGGATCACGCCAAGGTGGCGAAGTGGAGGCTGGATCAGATGCTTGCCCGAACCCGAGAACGAAGACCTGACCTTCTGACCGACGACTGAACAATCCTCCGGGCCCGACCGCCCGACGAGACACGAGACACCCATGGACACTCAAAAGATCATCGAGAGCGTTTCCGCCAAGCCCGGCGCCGAGATCCCCCAGATGGACATCGGCGACACCATCAATGTCCACTGCAAGATCGTGGAGGGCGACAAGGAGCGCATCCAGATTTTCCAGGGCGTTCTGATTGCGCGCAAGGGGCGCGGCGCCACGGAGATGATCACGGTGCGTCGCATCGTCGACAATCAGGGCGTGGAGCGCGTGCTTCCGGTGCTCTCGCCGCGCATCGCCAAGTTCGAGGTGGTTCGCAAGTCGGGCGTGCGCCGCTCCAAGCTGTACTTCCTACGGGAGCGGGTCGGCAAGAAGCGTCGCTTGCGCGATCAGCGTCGCGGGCTCGCCGCCGCCACCACGACGGAAGCGCCGGCGTCGGCCTGAAGTCGTTTCGCACCATTTCTTTGGGCTGCACCACCGCTCGTGATCGCGAGCGGTATTCTTTCTAACGTGATCCTCTTCACCGCCTGCTCGCTCGCCGCGATTCTGAGTGCCGAGCCTCCGGGCCTGCAGCCCTTTCCCCACGTCCGTATCGACCGAGAGGCTCGGGTTGTGGAGTTCGACGCGTTTGTGCCCATCGACGCACGCACGCCGGACGTCAGGGGACGACATCCGCTCATTTATCTCGAACTGATCGCGTGCACGCCGGACACGCGAGAGCACGAATCACTCGTGGTGACCGACGCGCTTCCATCGCATGTCCACGCCGCATTGCTGCTCATCGGGCTCCAACCCGGCGCCCCCGGCGCGTGGGCCACGAGTGATGGGCGGGTGGCGCTGACGCCCCCAGCGGGTGATGGAGTGCGGGTGGAATTCGTACGCATGGGCGAGGCTGGGACGGAGATTGTGGAGCCTGCCGCCGCCTGGGTGCGGCACGCGACGACCGGCATGCCCCTTCCCGATCGATCATTCGTGTTTGCGGGCTCCAAGGTGATCGAACGGGAGGCCGGGGCGCTGTACGACGCCGACATGTCCGGCACACTCATCGGGCTCGCGACATTCGGGACAGAGACGCTGGCGCATGCCGACGTGTTCAGCCCCGAGCTGAACGTCAACGAGCATGTGTGGATCGCGGATCCCGAACGCACGCCCCCCAGGGGAACTCCCGTGCTCGTTCGACTCTCACCAGCCCCCTGAATCTCGCCACCCTCTCCTTTTTCTACGAGGGGCTGGCCGAGGGCGCTCGGCGGTCGAACAATCAAGGCGGTGGAGAGAAAGAGCCCTGAATGGATGGTCGGAAGCACGTTGGCACTGATGCTGGCCGCGACTACAGCGCGCGCCGCGACGGTGCTTCCGGGTGATCTGATCCTCGCGGTGCCCAATGAAGGGTTCCGGGGTGTGACGCTCGGGGCGATGTACGTCCCTGTGACGCATCCCATTTTCGTAGACGTTCGTGACGCCGTGGTCGATCGCTCCGGCCGGGCGCTCTTCATGATCGCGCGCCCTCAATCCCCGAACTTCGCCGTGATTCGGGCTCCATTCTCCGGGTCTCCGACGCGACCCGCATCCGGGGGTCTGCTCAATTCCGTTCTGGGTCCTTCAGCGCTGGTTGAGCATTCCAGCGGGGAGTTGTTCGTGGCCGTGGTCGACAGCGCGCCGAACGCCCGAATCGTCCAGGTTCATCCTGTGTCCGGCGCGCAGACTCTTGTCACGACAGGTCTTCCCTTGTTCGATCCGCGCGGATTGGCTTTTGAGGCGTCCGGGGCTCTGCTCGTGGCCAATGGCGCGGCGGGCTCGATTCTCCGGATCGATGTTGCGACCGGCAGCCAAACCAATCTCGTTGCAGGTGGGATTCTGCAATTCGCCGCCGATGTCGCCGTGTCTCCGGCGGATGTGGTTCTTGCTCTAGACTCGGCCGCTCGCCGCGTCGTTCGAGTGGATGCCAATTCCGGCGCGGTCTCCGTCGTCACTGAGGGCGGCTTGCTGCGTGCGCCGTTGTCGATCGTCGTGGGCCCGGGGGGGCAGGCCTACGTTGGAGACCTTTGGGCCGCCGGGGTGGGTCAGCTGTCCCGGCCGGCGGTGATTCGGGTCTCGCTCGAATCGGGGACACAGGATCTCACATGCGTGCTCGAATCGCCCGGCCCGCCGCCGCAGGTTTCGATCGTTCCGCCGCCAGCCGACCCTTGTCCGGCCGATGTGAACGACGACGGCGCCGTGGATTTTCTTGACCTGCATCGCGTGCTCACGGATTACGGGAAGGCTTGTCCGCCCCCGCCCTTGTCCTGACGGCCCGCTTTGTCGCCGCGACCTACCCGCCCTATCCTGTCGTTCTGCGCGCCGAACCCGATCAAGGTCCGAATCGGCGCCACCGTTTGCGCACTCGCCGCGTATCGCTCACCGGCGGGCGCATGACCGACCGATGCTCAGTGCGAGCGACCGCACCCGAAACTCCTCGGAACCCTGCAGCTCCCGGCATCCCGGAATACACCGAGACCACCGCCCAGCATGACCACCGTGACCGCACCTGCCAAACCCTCCATCACCAAGCGAGCCTCCGCCTCGCTTTCCAACGAAACGCTGCTCGGGTGGCTGCACGACATGCAGCTCATCCGTGAGTTCGAGAACCGCACGATGCAGGCCTATCAGCAGGCCAAGATCGGCGGCTTCTGTCACGTCTACACGGGACAGGAAGCGCTCGTCGTCGGAACGTTCGCGGCCGTCAATCACGACGATCCCGTCGTCACCGCGTACCGTGATCACGGGCACGCGCTCGGACGCGGTATGACGCCCCGTGCGTGCATGGCCGAGATGTTCGGCAAGATCACCGGCTGCGCCAAAGGCAAGGGCGGCTCCATGCACATGTTCGACAAGCCGAACCACCTGTACGGTGGTCACGGCATTGTCGGCGCCCAGACCGCGCTCGGCGCCGGGCTTGCGTTTGCGGTCAAGTACGAGCTCGAAGTGCTCAAGCGTGATCTCGCTTCCAACGGCGAACCGAAGAAGCGCGTCGCGTTGTGCTACCTCGGCGACGGCGCGCTCAACCAGGGCTGCCTGCACGAGGCTTTGAATCTTGCGGGCCTCTACTCGCTGCCCGTCATCACCATCGTGGAGAACAATGGCTACTCGATGGGAACAGCGATCGGGCGTGGAACGACGATGGCGGATGACCTCACGGTCAAGGGCAAGGCGTACGGCATGCTCTCGGCTTCATTCGACGGGATGAACATTCTCGACCTGTATGACCGATTCAAGCCCATCGCGGACGAGTGTCGCGAGGAGCAAAAGCCGGCATTCATCGACATCAAGACCTATCGCTACAAGGGCCACTCGATGTCCGACCCTCAAAAGTACCGGACGCGCGAGGAGGTCGAGCACTTCGAGAAGGAGCGAGACTCCATCGCGATGCTCGCGGCTCATCTCATGCGCGATCGCAATGCCCTGAGCGAGCAGGAGTGGGGGGCCATGCAGGAGGAAATCACCGACGTCGTGCGCGACGCCGTGGCGTTTGCCGACGAGTCCCCGGCTCCCGACCCGGCAACGGAGCTCTACTCCGATGTGATGGTGAATCCACACCCGGGAATGAGCCCCAGCGGGCAATACGTGCAGGGCGCGAAGAACCCGTTGCTCTGATTGACGCCGTCGCTGCTTCGAGAACCACACCAGATGCTCACATCCACCGAAACCCCCACCCACCCCTACGCTCCCTCGGGCGAGTTCCCCAATGGGGAAGGCCCACGGTCCATCCCGATGCGCGAGGCGCTCCGTGAGGCCATGTCCGAGGAGATGCGCGCGGACGATCGCGTGTTCCTGCTGGGCGAGGAAGTCGCGCAGTACTCCGGCGCCTACAAGGTGTCGCAGGGGATGCTTGAAGAGTTCGGCCCGAGCCGAATCATCGATTCGCCCATCTCGGAGAACGGCTTCGCCGGGCTCGCGGTTGGCGCCGCGATGTACGGCCTGCGCCCGATCATCGAGTTCATGTCCTGGTCGTTCTCGCTTGTCGCGGCAGACCAGATCCTCAACAACGTCCCCAAGATGCTCTACATGTCCGGCGGACAGTGGGGCTGCCCGGTAGTGTTCCGCGGCAACGACGGCGCGGGCGGCCAGCTTGGCTCAACGCACTCCTGGAGCGTGGAGGGCCTCTACTCGAATGTCCCGGGGGTGAAGATCGCCATTCCTTCTAACCCTTACGATGCCAAGGGGCTTCTCAAGACCGCCATTCGAGATGAGGACCCCGTGTTCTTTCTCGAGTCTGAGCGGATGCTGGGCGAGAAGGGCCACGTTCCCGAGCAGGAATACACCGTGCCGTTCGGCGAGGCCGCGCTCCGCAACGAGGGCGACGACTGCACGCTGGTCTCGTTCGGTCGGCCGGTGAACTTCTGCCTCGAAGCGGCCACGGTGCTCCGCGAGGAGCATGGGATCGAAGTGGACGTGCTCGACATGCGGACGATCCGCCCGCTGGACATCGACGCCGTGGTTCGCTCCGTGCAAAAGACAGGTCGGCTCGTGGTGGTCGACCAGTGCTGGCCGTTCGCTTCCGTGGCCACGGAAGTGATCACGCAGACATGCGAGCGGGCGTTCGACTACCTCGATCATCAGCCCATCCGCGTGAATTCCGACGATGTGCCCGCGCCGTACGCGAAGGCGCTGGAGGCTGAGTTTTTGCCCCATAAGGGGAAGATCGTGAAAGCCGTGCTCCGGGCGACGGGTCGGGAATGAGTCGCGTTTCGGGATTCAAGTCTTTGTTCGCTCGGATCATGCGCTGAGGTCAACATGCCCATCGAAATCACCATGCCGCGCCTTTCCGACACGATGCAGCAGGGCACGGTCGTCAAGTGGAACGTCAAAGAGGGCGACGCGATCAAGCCCGGCGACATTCTCGCGGACATCGAAACGGACAAGGCGACGATGGAGCTCGAGTCTTTCGATGCCGGAACCGTCGCTACGCTCGTTGCTTCGGAGGGCGAAAATGTGCCGGTGGGCTCGGCCATCGCGGTGCTCGCCGCCAAGGGGGACGACGTCGGTGAGATCAAAGCCAAGTACGCCTCCGGCGCTGCCTCGGCCAAGGGAGCGGGTGGCGTCGAGAAGTCCCGGGCCAACGGCACGAGCACACCTTCGGAGCCATCATCATCCGGCGCGACTTCCAGCGCGCTCATCGAGCGGTCCAAGGACGACGGCGGTCGAGTGTTCGCTTCGCCGCTCGCGCGGAAGCTGGCGGAGGACCTCGGCGTCGATCTCGATCGAGTTGAGGGCACAGGCCCGTCGGGGCGGATCGTGAAGGCGGACATCGAGGCCGCGGCTCGCACCGGCGCCACCGCCCGTCCCACGCGTTCCGCGGAGCCCCAGGCCGCACCGGCCGCACGCGGGCTGGCGACGCCCGTCGCCGCCCCACCCACGATTCAGGCGGATCTCGCGCCGTTGGCCGACAAGCACGAAACGCTCTCCAACATGCGCCGGACGATCGCCGCGCGACTCGTGCAGTCCAAGACCACGATCCCGCATTATCAGGTGACGGTCGGCGTTGACATGGACGCCTTGCTCACGCTTCGCGAGCAGCTCAACGCGCAGCTCGCTTCTCAGGGCGTGAAGTTGTCCGTCAATGACTTCCTTGTCCGGGCGTGCGCCCTCGGGCTCCACCAGCATCCGCACGTCAACGCGTCCTGGAGCGAGAGCAATGGAGGGGACGCCGCGATTCAACTCCACGCGCGCGTCAATGTCGGAGTCGCCATTGCGCTGCCGGCAGAGAAGGGCGGCGGGCTCGTCGTCGCCACGCTCCGCGATGCCGATCGCATGGGCCTGCGCTCGATCTCGCAGTCCACCCGGGGGCTCGCTGAGAAGGCCCGCTCCAAGGGCCTCACCATTGAGGAGCAGACCGAAGCCACGTTCACCATTTCCAATCTGGGGATGTTCAACGTCGAGCACTTCACGGCCATCATCAACCCGCCCAACGCGGCCATCCTGGCCGTGGGCGCTTCGATCAAGCAGCCGGTCATTCGCAATATCGACGGTCAGGATCAGATCGTCACCGGTCACCGGATGCAGATGACCATGTCGAGCGATCATCGAATCATCGATGGCGCTATGGCCGCGGCGTATTTGAATACGGTCAAGGCGACGCTCGAGGCGCCCGCGACGCTGCTCGTCTAACGCCCTTCGGGGCGGGAGCGGGAGGGGGTCGCGAGTCCGACAGCCGAGTTTCCTCTTTTGTCGACATCGTCGTCCTGTTAGGATGGTCGCATCGAGAGGAGATCTTGCATGAAACCGCGGGTGTTGGCGGCGTTGCTGCTGTCGGGTGGGTTCAGCGTGTGCGCGCGCGGCGCGGGAACGCTCGTGGGGCACTGGAAGTTCAACGAGGCATCGGGGCCCACGGCGTTCGATTCATCGGCGAACGGGTTCCATGGCGCGCTGGCGGGTTCCGCGGCCTTCGTTTCGGGCGGCATTGAGGGAAACGCCATCGCGTTCAGCACTCCGGGCGGATCGTTCGTGGACATGGGCGCGATCCCGTTCAATGGTGCGCCGTTCTCGCTCTCGGCGTGGATCAAGACCACGTCGAGCGTGCACGAGATCATCGCCGGGAGGCACGTCGCAACGATCGTGCAGGGGTACTTCCTCGCAATCAACGGCGGCGGCAGTGGCGGATATGGACTGCCGGGGAAGGCGTACTCATACGTTTCGACATTCCCGGGCAACGAGCCGATCAGCGTGACGACCGTCAACGACGACCAGTGGCATCACCTCGTGATGACGCACAAGCCGGGCGGGGCGACGACGATCTTCGTGGATGGAAGGCTGGAGGCGACTCGTGCGCCGGCCTACGCGCCGAGCGGCGCCGCGTTCATGGTGGGGGGCCTCATGAACACCGCTGGCGGGCGCATCTCGGCCTACACGGGGCTGGCCGACGATGTGGGCTTGTACGAGGGCGTGCTCACCGGCGCTCAGATCTGCGCTCTGTTCAACAACCCGGGCTCTCCCGCGCCGATGACCTGCGACGGCGACGTGAACCTGGACGGGGTCGTCAACTTCACCGATCTCAACCTCGTCCTGTCGGCGTTCGGACAGAGCGGCGCCTGTCTCCAGGCGGACGCGGATGGGGACGGTCAGGTGAATTTCACCGACCTGAACATCATTCTCTCGGCGTTCGGATCGAGCTGCTGAGCCTCAAGCCCGATACGCGTCGGCGACCTTGGCCAGAGCTTCGCCGACGGCCTTCAGGTGCGCCGTGCTCAGATTCTGGTGCACGGGGATGCAGAACAGGCTCTGCGCCAGCCGCTCGGACACGGGGCACGATCCCGGCGCAACGAACTTCGAAAACGCCGGTTGCTGCGTGAGGCTGCGCGGATAATGCACCGCCACCTGCACGCCCTCAGCCTGCACCGCCGCGATGAACGTGTCCCGCGGCACGCGAAACGCCTCGAGGTCCATCCGCACGGCATATTGATGGAACGCCGGCACGGCCTTGGGGGTTGCGTCGGGAGGATGAAGACCGGGAATCGTGGCGATCAAGCCATCAAGTGTCGCCGCGTTCTCGCGCCGCTTGCTCGTGATGGACTCCGCGCGATCCAGCTGTGATAGCCCAATGGCGGCTTCGATGTCCGTCATCCGGTAGTTGTAGCCCACGATCTCGTGGATGTACTTCTGCGTCTCGCCGTGGCTGCGATACAGGCCCATCAGCTTGGCCAGATCCGCGCTGTTGGTCGTCACCATCCCGCCCTCACCCGTCGAGATGTTCTTCGTGGCGTAGAACGAGTACGTCACGACATCCCCATACGCACCAAGGCCCTTCCCGCCGTAGGTCGCGAAGTGGGCCTGGGCCGCGTCGTACACGACCTTGAGCCCATGCTTTGCCGCCAAGGCCTGCGTGGCGTCCACATCTACAGCGTTGCCGTAGAGGTGCGTCGGGGCGATCGCCTTGACCCCTGGACTCATTTTTCGCGATGCGTCCCCGAGGTCCATCTGGTAGGTGGTCGGATTGGCATCCACGAAAACCGGGCGGGCCCCGCGCGCCACGACCATCGACACCGTCGCGATGTACGACCAGGCGGGCACCAGAACTTCATCCCCGGGCTGCAGCGTGGCCTCGTAGGCCAGCTGGAGGGCGCAAGTGCCGTTCGCACAAGTCAGGGCGTGCCCGGCGTCGGTCATCCGGGCAAAGCGTTTCTCAAACTCGTTGGATCGGGCCCCCTGCCTCAGCATCCCGGACCGCAGCACCTCTGTGGCCGCTTGGATGTCCGCCTCAGCCAACCCAGCGGCCACCATCGGCACCGCCTGGGTGGACACGGGCGTTCCCCCGTTCACAGCAAGGCCCTTCTCCTTGCCTCCACCGACCGACTTGAACCGCTCCGCGATTCCGCTCGACATGCGTGCCGCTCCGTTGCATCCCCTTGGGGGGACTGAGTTTGCTGGAAACGTCCCATCGTACCCGCCCACTCCGGCTTCCGCCGAGCCGATCCATCGACTCGCGCGACGATCCATATCACGCGCGAGAATTCACCGGGCCGACATCTTCTCGCCAAAGACTCGTGCTCCGCGCGCCGATCCTTCCCCACCATGGCGCCGAATTCACCATCGTCCCCCGCCCTGACCGACCTCATCAACGCCATGCGCGCCCTGCCCACCGTGGCCAACCCGCTGCTCCATCGCGACGAGCACCTGGCCGGCGAGATGCCGGCCATGCCCATCCTCCCCCTCCTCGCCCAACTCCGAGACCGGTTCACCTCCCCGCACGCACCCACCCGCGGCGCCTGAGCCCCGGGGCATCCGTCCCCGGCGCTCACGCCCCGCTCATCGCAAACTCCATCGGCGCGCCCTCCAGCATCCCCGCGACACACTCCTGAGCCGCGAGATACCCCATCGACATCCCGTGACCCGTGAACCCGCCGCAGAACCACACGCGGCCCTGCTCACTCACGGGCCCCATCACCGGCAAACCGTCGGTCGTGAACCCCATCACGCCGCTCCATCGAGCGAGCACCTCAAACTCCTGGCCCAGAGTGTCGCGCGCAAACTCCTCCAAGAACTCCTGCACGTGGCTGGTGGTGGTGTCCTCGTACCCGACCTCTTCCTCCGCATGCCGCTTTCTCCCTCCTCCGAGCACGATCGTTCCATCTACGGTTTGACGGAAGTACTCGTAGCCGTGATTGGCGTAGTACGACATCGCCAGCCGCGCCGATGGCTCTCTCGCGCGCAGCGCAAGCATCTGACCGCGCACCGGACGCACTAACCCGGCCCGCTCCGGCATAAGGCGAGCCAGGTAGCCGTTCACACACACCAAGGCCCGAGCGGCCAGCACGCGTTCGGCGTGCGTTTCCACGGCCACGCCGCCGTCGGATCCGGGCAGCTCATGGATCGTCCGAACCGCTCGTCCTTCGAGCACGCTCCCGCGAACCTTTGAGCTGAGAAATCGCAGCAGTTCCACTGAGTTGGCCGCGCCGTCATTCGGATTCACGAGGCCGCAGATGGCCCGACCCCGATTCCAGACCAGGTCATCCGGCCCGTCTCCACGATTCACCCAGCCCACATCGAACCCATCCTCTCGGAGCATCTCCGTCGCCCGACGCAGTTCCTCCGCTTCACGCTCCTCTATCGCGAGCAGGCACGAGGGGATCCGTTGAACCCCGGCGAGCGCATCGATCCCCTCGCTGCGCAGACCGGCGAGGTTCCGTTCCGTAAACCGCCACAGCCGCGCGGCCCGATCCCGCCCGTAGGTCCCGCACGCGGCCGCATAGTTCTCCGCGCATCCACGCATCAGGAATCCCGCGTTCCGCCCGCTCGCACCGCACGCCACGCTTCCGGATTCGAGCACGATCACCCGCGCACCACGTCTTTCCAACCCCAAGGCAGCGCTGATCCCGCACACGCCGCCCCCGATCACCACAACGTCCGCGCTTGCCTCGCACACTCCCGCCCCGCGCCGCCAATAACTCACGCTCATGCCCCCACACTACCGCGTGCCCCTTTCGCGGACCGCCGCCCCCCCAACCCGCTGTTTTTCCCGTCCTTTCACCAAACACGCTTTGACTCAACCCCGCCCCGGGGCAATCCTTACACTCGACGCCATGGCCCCGCGTCCCGTTCGCTGACGCACAGAGAGAGAGCCCAATGCCCCGATTCGCAGCCCTGCCGCTTCGCGCCATCCTGCTTGCCGCGATCGCCGTGCTCGCTTCCGCGGGCGAGATCGCGTTCGCGGCGGTCGACACGAATCTCGCGTCCTCCACCATTCGGCTTCCCCAAACGCCCTCCGCTGCGACGACCGCGCTCACTTCCTCTTCATTCTCCGTCTTTGTCTGGGTTCGCCCGGTGGCCGAGCTTGAACAGCCGGCATCCGTGTTCTCGTTGCCTGGAGTGTTCTCGCTGTCAGTCAATCCTGGCGGAGCCCTCTCTGCAGTGCTCACACGGGCGGCGGGATCTCCTGCCTCACTCATCGCCACGACGCCGCCCTCGGCCGTGCCGCTCAACGAGTGGTCGCTCGTGGCGTGCTCCTACTCCGCGGGAACGCTGACCGTTCATGCTCGTTCCCAGAGCAAGGGCGCGCTGAGTGGATCCTCGTCGCCGTCGCCCGGATTTCTGGCCGGACCCGCCACTGGCCCTCTGACGCTCGGCGCGACGGACTCCTCCTTCGGGCTCGTCGGCGCGTACGCGCTGCTCGCGATTCGGAACCACGCCACGGCGGCATCCGACGCCACCGCCATCTTTAACTCCCGCACGCACCACGCGCCCTACTCTCTCAACACGACCGGGAGCGGCGGGCTCATGAACGGCCCGAACGGCTGCGTGTTCATGTTCAATCACTCCATCTCGACACTACCGCTCAACGGCGTGCAGATGGCTTCCACCACAGGCGAGCGCGTATCCCAGCCCAACGCTGCGGTCACGACCAAGAACTTCCAGGTGTACGACGTCGGCTCCGGGCTCTTCGCCACCACTATCAACGTCGCCCGCACCGTCTCGCAAACATCGGGTTTCATGTTTCGCTCGCCGTTTGATGCTCCGCTCGACGGGTTCTTTCAGCGCGAGATCCCGCAGGTCGATCCGCCGCTGCCGGCGTTCACGCAGGTATCCGCGGTGGCCCCCCGTGCGCGACGATTGTTCACCGGGCCCGCCGGCGCGGGCCCCATCCGCGTGATCACATCGGCCAACTCCCGCGCTGTGCAGGGCAACGACGGCACGTCGCTCTCGCCCGGGAACTTCGCTCACGGATTCGCCGGCATTCAGCCCAGCCTGGTGTCGGGAATCCTCAATCGACGTCCCGACAACTTTTTTAACCCCTGGTTCGGATTCTCCGGCACGAACAACAACGCGTTCGTAGCCGGCACGTTCTCATTCGTCGGTTTTACCGACTTCTCTCGCTTTTGGAGCAACTCCGATATCGGAAACGGCACGGGCCCCGGGGGCGGCGTGATCATCGCGCCCACCACGATCTACACGATGCGAGCACGCCCCGAAGGGCTCATGATCGCCACGGCGCCGCTCGTCTCTCAAGCCCATGTCCTGAAGTTCCCCGGCGCCTCCCACGTGGAATTCACCCCGAACAAGCACTCGTCACAGGGCTTCTTCGGGACCGATGTCTCCGGGACAACCACCGTCTCTCTCGACACCACCACGTACACCCACGTGCTCAGCACGGCTTCGGGAGACCAGGTCATCGGCGGCACCCGCATTGCTTTTGCCGGAAATCTCACCGCACATATCACCCCCAATCTCGCCTGCTACGTCAATGGCGCCATTTCACTCGTCTCCGCGGTGGACTTCAACGTTACCGCCGCAGGCAAAACCACCGTCTTCTTCGAGAAGTCGCTCGGCGTGATCCCAGCCAACGGCCACACGCTCCGTTTCGGCCCGTGGTCGTTTGAGACGATCGCCTACACCTTCCCAGCGCTCGATCCGCTCGACCCGCTGACCTGGCGAGGCCTGCGCATTGCTGCGGGTCCCACCGGCGCCGGCGTTGTGATCTTCGGTCTGTCGGCTTGGCGTCCCGATGTCGACGGATTCGTCCTTGGTGTGGCCGGCTGGGGCGGCAACGGATACCAGACCCAGATCGATCGGTCCTTCGCCGCCGCCATCCCGGCGTGGATGCAGGTTCTCGCTCCCGACGTCTGGCTCGAGATGTTCGCGCAGCAGGATTCGTTGCCGTCTTCCCATGGGGCGTACGCCACCATCATCCGAAACGCACTCCCGCACACCGACCTGCTCTGGTTGGGCGACTGGGTCCACGGCGAACCGGTGCTCGTTCCTTCACCCGCCCCATGGGACAACTACATCCTGACCGAAGCCGCAGGTCGCAACGTCCCCGCCGTCGTGCTGCTCCAGCACCCTCAGGGCGGCACCATGCTCGAACAACTTGCGGACGGTCTTCGGTCGGATGTTGGCCACTTCAACCAGCGCGGCAACGAGCGATTGGCGAGCCTTTGGACGCAGGCCATCGGACAGGTTGCTCTCCCCGTCCCTCTTCCCGGCGACACCAACAACGACGGAATCGTCAACTTCACCGACTTGAACGCCGTGCTCTCGACATTCGGCCAGATCGGCCAAGGCCTGATGGGCGACGTCGACTTCAACAATCGCGTCGACTTCGTCGACCTCAACATCCTTCTCTCGAACTTTGGCGCCTCGATCTGAACCGCGCCGAGACGGACCTGCCCGGCTCAGCCTTCCGCGAAGACTTCGTCCCGCACATACGGCTCGATGAGCTTCCAATCCTCATTTGGGCTGCGTGAGCAGCGCACCAGAGGCAGTCCGATCTCGCCGAGCACCTCGTCCACGATCCCGTCCCGCGTGGTGACCCGAGCGTCGTGCTCTGTCCTCGTGATTTCGATCGCCACCACCGGCGTCCATTCCGGCAGGCGCAGGATCACGAAGTCCACGGCGCGCATCCGAACCCGTCGACGCCAGGCCGCCCAGTCCCGCGCATCCCACCCGCGCGGATTGACCGGCGACACCAGTCCATCCAGCCGAACCTGAGGGCACGCCACGTACCCCGAAGGCAGTTTTACCGCAAGCGTGCGCGCAAACTGACGCTCTCGATGCGTCATGACGGATCGTCTGAGTCGAAACGGGGCTCGCGTCAAGAGCATCGGCCCGTCGGGGGTCATCACCACCCGCGCGCCCGGAGGCGATCCCTCATTCGCGTCGGATATCCCCCTGCCCACCCCCGTCTTGGAGGCGTCAATCTTCCACCAGCCTGAATCGTCCCCACCGGCGCCAACATCGGACGCCACGAGCTTCCGAACCGGCTCCGCGGCGCGCATCGGCACACGAGTCGCTCCGGATTCCTCGATCAGGATCGGCCCGGATGTGGGTCCGGCGTTCGACCGCCTCCCGGCGCGCCTCGCCGACGCGACCGCCCAAACGGCTGCCAACGCTGATCCGACCGCAAGTATCCAGACCCAAGTGATCATGAGCCTATTCCCAACGCACTTCCGTGCGTTCAAAGATCCGTCGTTCGCCTATACGCTCAATCTACCCCCTGTTTTCGATGAATGCGGTCAGAATCGGCATATTTTCGGCTCTCAGGGCCCACTGGGGTCGCTGTGGGCGTCGACCCGAAGCCTGAGTCGCCGGAGCACGACCAGCAGGTCTTCAGGCAGTTTCGATCGAAACTCCAGCGGCTCGCCGGATTCCGGGTGCGCAAGCCCGATGTACCCCGCATGCAGCATCAGACGCGGGGCAACCTCGCGAGCTTCCCCCTTGGCGTATATCTCGTCGCCCAGCACCGGGTGTCCCAAGGCCGCCAGATGCGAGCGGATCTGGTGCAGCCGGCCCGTTCCGATCCGGCACTCCAAGAAGGACGCCCGTTGATTGCCGCAGATAACCCGGTACGCGGTGATCGCGGGTTTGCCCTCTCGTGACACCACGCTGATCTTCTTGCCTGTGCGAGGGTCCGCCGATTCCGCAAGGGACAGCCGGATCACGCCCGCTTCTTCGCTCGGACGGCCCCAAACGGCCGCCTGATACCGCTTTTCCACGGCCCGCGCTTCAAACGCCTTGCGGAGCTGGTCGTAGGCCCAAGGCTTGAGGGCCACCACCAAGAGCCCGCTCGTGCCCTTGTCGAGCCGATGGACGAGTCCCCAATCACGCTGAGCCCCGACGTTCTGCAGAGCGGCTCCGTGGCGGGAAAAGAGACCATTGAGGAGGGTGTCTCCTCGTCTCCCCTTGCCGGGCTGGGTGGCGACTCCCGCAGGTTTGTCCACGACGAGCACGCAGTGATCCGAGAACACTTCCTGGTAGGGCACGCGATCGTTGGAGCTGACGGAACGTTGTTGCACGCAGGGGCAGATACCACAGTTGGAGCGGCAGAGCGAGCCGGAGCTCGTTCCTGTGAGGCCGCAAGGAGTTTGACGGCACAGGAATTGAGAGGTACGTTCCTAGCATGATTGAGACTGAGTCTCAGAATGCGTCCTCGGCCGCTCAGCAGGAATGTCCGATTCCGAAGGGCGCCCGGAAGTGGATCAAGCGTTTCGGCGTCGCGGGATTCATGTTTTTCTTGATCAAGGGGCTGCTGTGGCTGACTGTGCCTGCGGTCTTAGCCTGGTGGGGGACACGCTAGCCCGAAGGTCACTGGTTTGGAGAATTTCAAGATGATTCAGGAATCCACGTCGGCGAGCGTGATGGAGCGCCTCAAGTCCTCCACACAGCACTTGCATGATTCCGCGGAGCATCATCCGGTGCAACGCGCGCTGTTCAAAGGCCGGCTGCCGCGCGAGGCATACGTGACGATGCTCGGACAACTCCTTCTCGTGCACAACGCGTTGGAGACCGCCCTTCGATCGCTGATGACGCACCGCCAAGCCCTGTCGGCCATCGTCGAGCCTTGGCAGTTCCAAACTCCATACCTGCAAGCGGACCTCGCGCATTTCGGAGTGGATGCATCGGTCATCCGGCCGCTGCCCGCGACCACCCGACTGCTTGAGTCGATCAGAACGGCCGCGGACGAAAGGCCGTTCGCCCTGCTCGGCATGCATTACGTTGTGGAGGGCAGCAACAATGGATCGCGGTTTTCCGCCATGGCCGTGCGCCGCGCGTACAACCTTGCGCCCGGCCACGGGGATCGATACCTCGATCCATACGGAGAATTGCAGCGCGAACGGTGGCAGGCGTTCAAGACATCCATGATGGCCGGCGCGTTTACGCCGCAGGACACGGAGCAGCTTCTCGAGGGCGCCCAAGACATGTTCCGGGGCATCCTGGGGATGTCGGACGACCTTCTGCCCCACCTCGCGCCGACGGCCCCGACAAGCGCGTGACTTGTCTCAATCGGCGCGGGCCAGCAGGGCGAGCCATTCCAGATTGCCTTGCTTCACGCCACGGGTCGCCCCTCCTCGAATCGGAGAGCGCACGAATCCAAGCGTCCGCGCTCCCCACTCGACC
The DNA here is from genome assembly GCA_964638515.1 of uncultured Phycisphaeraceae bacterium. Classification (GTDB taxonomy): domain Bacteria; phylum Planctomycetota; class Phycisphaerae; order Phycisphaerales; family UBA1924; genus CAYPGJ01. The sequence goes on along the minus strand of CAZWZL010000015.1, from coordinate 20,610 downwards.
ATCTGATCAGCCACCCAGCGCGCCACTCGTTCCGCATACTCGTCCTCAAGCACGCCGGGGGCGCGCCGCGCCTCTCGCCGGTCAGCCTCGTATTGGGGCTTGATCAGCGTGACGATGCGCGATTCCGAGCTATCCGAAAGCCACCGAAGTGCGGCGGGCACGGCCAGGCGCTGCGGCGTCCAACCGAGGTCCATCACGACCAGAAAAGGGCGTTCCTTCTCCGGGGGTGTTTCGGCGTGCAGCACATTGGTGCGCTCCAGGACGATCACGCGCGGGTCAGTTCGAAGCCGGTAGTCGAGAGCGCCGTAGGCCGTGTCCACGGCGTACACGCTCGTCGCGCCGGCGCGGAGCAAGCAATCCGTAAATCCGCCGATGTTCGCCCCCAGATCAGCGCAAACACGCCCTCGAGCATCGACGTGAAACGTGTCCAATGCGTGGCGCAGCTTCAATCCGCCCCGACCGACGAACGGCCGCGCTTCGAACGGCAGGCCCGCGTCAGGCGATTCCATCGGGGCTTTCCGGCGGAACCCCAACAATTGACACGCCCAGTTCGTCGGCCAGGGCCAGCGTGCTGGGCTTGTCGATGAGAATCACATCGCCCGCGCCAAGCGCCGCGCACCTGGCGCCCGCCTGCGCGAGCTTTCGAATCGTTGATTCACCGATGGTCGGCACGTCTGCGCGGCGGTCATGATCCGGGTGCGCCCCTTTGAGAAGCGTCCATCCGCCTCGAGGGCAGAGCAGCCCGACGCGCTCGATCATCCGGTCCGTCCCTTCGATCGCTTCGACCGCCAGCACATCGCGCTCTTTCACCGCGATGGCCTGGCCGATGTGCAGCGCGAGTGTCTGCCGAAGGATGGGCCAGCCGAAGCGGATATCGGCCACCTCGTCCCGAGACGGCTCGCGCCGAGTCATCACGCCGGGCGATGCCAGGTGATCCGTGATGTACGCGGTTGAATCGATGAGAGGCACTCCACCTTCGGCGAGGGTGTCGGCCACGGCTTTCAGGATGGCCGGAGAACGTCGGTCATGGCGAAGACGACGGTACCACACAAGCGCGGTCGTGATATCGGGCGCCTCGCGGAAGAGCCTCATGGGGTCGTGCACGCGCTTTGACTTTTCGACACGCCCCACCATCACCGCGCTCGTGGCGCCCATGCGCCGCAGTTTCCTGGCCCACCCGCCCAAACGAAGCACGGCAACGTCTCGATACTCGTCGCATAGGCTCCGAAGCGTGGGGTCGCAATGCCCGGTCAGGCCGATGGCCACGACCCGAAGCCCGGCCCGACGCGCCCCCTCTACGACAAGAAAGGGCAAGCGGCCCTGCCCGGCGATCAGCCCGAGCGTCTGGCCGGGGGACAGGGTGGGAGGAGGTGGCCGCATCATGCCGCGGATTCTACGGATGATCGGCCGACGTCCTACAGTGGCATGGCATGCCCCGAGAGGAGTGGTACCACGAGGGTCTTCGATTCGAGTGCACGATGTGCGGCGCCTGCTGCACTGGCGCCGAGGGGTATGTGCTGGTTTCCGCTGAAGAATCGAGAATCATCGCGCGCCGGCTCGGGATATCGCTCCAGGCATTCCATTCCCGATACACCCACGTCACCTCACTCGGCCGTTCGTTGACCGAGATCGACACGCCCAACGGCAGAGATTGCGTCTTTCTGGATCGCGCGTCGATTCCGGGCAAGGCGTTGTGCTCGCTCTACGAAGCTCGGCCGACGCAGTGCCGCACCTTCCCATGGTGGCCTGAACATCTTCGGGATCAACGGGCTTGGGAGCGACTCAGCCGGCACTGCGAGGGCGTCGGACGAGGACCAATCGTGCCGATTGAGGAGATCCGCATCCGACGAGACGATCAGCTCCGAGCCGAGCCCGCGGCATCTCGCGCGGGAGGGGCCTGATCCGTGGCGGAGGCGTTGGAGCTCCGGGAATGGCGCGATACGGCGGCGCGAATCGAAGTCGTGCGCGCCATTGAGGCGATCTACGGCGACGTGCAGCGCGAGATCGAGTCGCGTGGGCCCGTGTGCTGGGCGTCGGGCCGTTGCTGCAACTTTGAAAAGGCGGGTCACCGGCTGTATGTGACAGGCATTGAAGCCGCGCTCACGATCAACGGCGTGGGGCGGTCTGCGTCGCCGGAGGGTAGTGGGGGGGTGGCGCTCACACGGGCTTCGCTGGACGACGCGGCCAAACGCGGCGGATGCCCGTTTCAGCAGGGCCATCTCTGCGGCGCCCATCAAGTGCGCCCCCTTGGATGCCGCGTCTTTTTCTGCGATCGCGGCGCCCAGGCCTGGCAGCAAGACCTTTACGAGCAAGCTCTCGCGCGCGTGCGGGCCTTGCACGAAGCGCACGCGATCCCGTACCGCTACGTCGAATGGCGCGCCCTTCTTGGCGCGTTCGTGGACGCGGAGCCTAGTTCTTGAGCAGACGCTCGAGAAAGTGAATGTCCATGCCGCCCCGCTGAAACGCGGAGTTGCGCATGAGCCGTCGCTGCAGGGGGATGGTCGTCTTGATCGGCTCCACGACCATCTCCGAGAGCGCCCTGTCCATCCGCTCGATGCACTCATCGCGCGTATCGGCATGCACAATCAGCTTGCCGATCATCGAATCGTAATTCGGCGGAACGCGGTAGCCCGCTTCGACGTGAGTGTCCATGCGGACGCCCGGTCCTCCCGCAGGGACAAACCGGTCGATCGGGCCCGGACAGGGCGCGAAATTTCGTTCGGGATCCTCCGCGTTGATCCGGCATTCCATCGCATGCCCGCGGATCTTCACGTCCCGCTGCTTGAACGGGATCTCCTCCCCGGCCGCGACGCGGATCTGCAGTTTGACGAGGTCCACGCCCGTGATCATCTCCGTCACGGGGTGCTCCACCTGCAGCCGGGTGTTGCACTCCAACATGTAGAAATTCTGCTTTTCATCCATCAGGAACTCGACGGTCGCCGCGCCAGCGTACTTTGCTTCCTTCAGCAATCTCGCCGCGGCCTTGGCCACCTCGTCGCGCTTGCGAGCATCAACGTGCGGGGCCGGCGCCTCCTCGATGATCTTCTGATGGCGGCGTTGGGTGGAGCAATCGCGCTCGAACAGGTGGATCGCGTTCCCGTGCTTGTCGCCGATCACTTGGATCTCGATGTGCCGGGCCGACTCGAGAAACTTCTCGATGTACACCGCGCCATTGCCGAACGCAGCCTGCGCCTCCTGCGCCGCCTGCTTGATGGCCGTGCGCAGGTTCGCCTCGTTGTGCACGATGCGCATTCCGCGCCCGCCACCCCCGGCCGAGGCCTTGACGATCACGGGATAACCGACCTTCGCGGCCACCTTGACCGCTTCGGCTTCATTGTCGATCGCGCCGTCCGAGCCCGGGAACACCGGGACCTTGCTGGCCCGCGCCACCTGCTTGCACGACACCTTGTCGCCCAAACGGCCCATGGCTTCCGGCGACGGACCGATGAACTCGATCTTGCACTCTCGGCAAACTTCCGCGAAATGCGCGTTTTCCGAAAGAAACCCATAGCCGGGGTGGATCGCGTCGACGTTGTACACCTCAGCCGCAGCGATGATGCGCGGAATGTTGAGGTACGAGTCGGCAGCCTTGCCCTCGCCGATGCAGACGGTCTCATCGGCATGGCGAAGCCAGGGGCCTGAGGCGTCCGCTTTGGAGTAGACGGCCACAGTCTGTATGCCGAGTTCGCGGCACGCGCGGATGACGCGCAACGCGATCTCGCCTCGATTTGCGATGAGAATGCGTGAGAACATGTGAACTCGCGTCGAGGGTTCAGGCGGGGCGGATCAAGAACAGCTTCTGCCCGTATTCCACGGGCTGGCCGCTCTGCACGAGGACTTTCTCCACCACCCCGGCCCGCTCGGCCTTGATCTCGTTGAAGACCTTCATGGCTTCGATGATGCACACCACGTCGTCCGCCTTCACAGTCTTGCCGACACCGACGTAGGGGGGCGATTCCGGGTCGGGCGAGGCGTAGAACGTCCCGACCATGGGGGATTCGATCGCCGCGTGCTTGTCTTCAACCTGCGATGCCACCGGGGGGGCGCCAGCCGGCGCGGGGGCCGCGGCCAAAGCGACCGGAGAAGGAGCGTGAGCAGCCACAATCGGGCCCGCCAGCCCACGCTTGATCGTGATGGTTTCTTCTCCCTCCCGGAGATCGATCTCCGTCAGGTCGTTCTCGACCATCAGGCGAACCAGTTCTTTGAGCGATTTGATGTCCTTCATGCAGACTCCCGCACGCGAGCATGGCGTGGCAATAAGTCGGTGAGTATACCGAGAGGTGGCTCAAAAGGCCGTTGGGGGCTCACCAGCCCCGGTCTGTGGGATCCGAAGGAGGTCGCAGACCCACAGGAGTGCCCAACACCTCAGCAAAAACAATGGCGCGCCTCCAGTCCAATCCCGGGGCGCCTGAAAGCCTTGAATAGCCTCCCGCTGCTTCACGGGCCGAGTCCGCCGGCAAGTCCAACGGAGTCGCCTTCAGCGAGGCTTTCAGCATCGTGTCCACTGGGAGAGTGCCCGCTTTGGGCGGGGCTGGCCGGGAGCGGGACGGCTTCTGTGTGACGCCGCGCGGAGCGGATCGAGGGGCCGCAGTGCTTCGAGCCACGGGCGCCGGTCGCACGATCGGACCGGAAGACATGGGACCGGCTGTCGGGAGACGTCCACCCGGGATCCTGGCCGGCGGCGCCCCCGGAACCCCGGAGGTTCGCACCACCGGACCACGCTTCTTGGTCGCGGCTTCGCGTTGCTGCCGACGGAGCTCCTCAAGCTGGCGACGGCGCATTTCCGCCAGTTCACGCAGCCGCGCCTGCTGGACATCGTGAGAGGACGGGGCGCTCGCTTGACGCGTGGGCGGGGCGCGCCCGGTTCTCAGGGTCTCGTCCTCGGCCTGTTGCCGGACTCGGCGCTGCTGATTCTTGTTCTGCTGTTCCTTCGCCTTGCGCGCGAGCCACTGCAGCAGGCTGATGGCCGCGACGGCGAGGATGAACCACAGATTGAAGTTGTTGTTCATCGGCGGGTGATTCTAACCGCCAATGACGGCTCAGGCTTCAGCTTTGGTGGGGGAGACCACCACGGGCAACATTCCGACCGGTGTCGGGCAATCGGTGAAGCTCGCGCCAAACGCCTCGCCAAGCAGGTCTGATCGTAATGCCCTCTCCGCCGTCTCCCATGCCACGGTCTCGCCCCGAGGTGACAGCAGCAGCGCTCGATCGGCAAACCGGCGAGCCAACGCAAGGTCATGGACGACACACACCACGCAGGCGCCGGCTCGGGCTGCCGAGCGAAAGATTTCCAGCGTTCGCACCGCGTGAGGAGGGTCAAGCCACGCCGTCGGCTCATCCGCCACCAACGTTCGTGCATCCAGGTCGGGCCCCAGTTGCGCCAACGCACGGGCGACGGTCACCCGTTGCTGCTGACCCGCGCTGAGCAGCCCGAACGCGGACTCATCGTCCGATCCGATGCCCATAGATCGCAGCGAATTCTCGACCCGAGCCTCGATTTCTTCCCGAGGCCCGCCACCTGCCAAAGCGCCCATTCGAACAATCTCGCGCGCGGTGAAGCCCATGGGCGCCCCTGATCGCTGCGGGACGAACGCGAGACGCGAGGCCCGCTCCGATCTCGCCCAGGCACGCACCGGCCGAAGCCCGAGCGTGGCCGTGCCTTGTTGAGGCGACAGGAGCCCGCACAACACTCGGGCGAGCGTCGTCTTGCCGCAGCCGTTCGGCCCGACGATGACCCCAAGCTCCCCGGCATTGAACATGCCGGTAAGGCCCCGAAGCACGGGTCTCCCCGCGCCGTATGAAGCCCACAGATTGGAGCACGCCAGCATCAGGCCCACGTCCTATCACGTCGAAGCAGCCAAAGAAACAACGGCCCGCCGAGCAGCGCGGTGAGCACTCCGATGGGCATGCGGCCCGCCCCAAAATCCGCGACCCGAACTCCCGCATCCGCCAGAACGATGAGCGTGCAACCCAGGAGCGCCGACGCGGGCGCCACAAGCCGGTGGCCCGCACCGCACAACAGACGAACGGCGTGGGGGCAAACCAGGCCGACGAAACCGATTGGCCCTGCCAGGAGCACAGCCCCCGCGGACAGAGCGCCCGAAGCAACGAATAGACTCATGCGCAGCAAACCCAACCGAACGCCCAGCGACCGAGCCTCATCTTCCGTCAGCGTCGCGGCATCCATCGCGCCACCCCACCACACCGCACCGCATACGCACGCCAACGTCATCGCACCGACCCCGACAACCCACCACGGCGGCACGTCATCCGAAATTGCACCGAACGTCCAACGAGAGGCCATGGCCATACCTTGGTCGGGCAACAAGTGCTGCACAAACACGATGCCCGCGCCGCAAATCAAACTGATCACCACGCCTGTCAGCACCAGCGAAAAGGGCTCGAGCACGCCGCGCCGCTGCCCAATAGCGCCGACCAGGCCCAGCGCCGCCAATGCGCCGATCAGCGCCGCCCCAGCCGGAGGGCGATACAGAAGCATCGTCCCTGTTGCCACATAAGTCGCGTAGAGCGAAACCACGACCCCCAGCCCGGCGCCACTGGTCAGGCCGAGAACCGCGGGTTCGGCCAGTGGGTTCCGCAGCAACGCCTGCAGGAACACCCCGGCCACCGCGAGCGCCGCGCCCACCGCGGCGCCAGACGCCGCGCGCGTGCCTCGCAGGCTCCACTCCATGGAGTCCCGAGGCCATTCCAATCCGTCCGGCCCGACCCCGAGGCGCAGCGCGACCGCCAACGCGGCCGCTGTCCCCAAGGAAGCAAGCAGTACTCCCGGAGCCACTCTCATGGCTGCGCCTCTTCAATCTGAATCGGCGCAAGGGTCAGCATGGCCTCGCGCAGCCGCTCGGCCAGCCCAACCATGGCCGTGCTCGGGAGCTGGTTCTCGAGATGGCGGTCAACAATGACACGGTCCTGCACCACCGCGCGCAACTGAAGCGCTCGAAGCGGTGCGAGCAAGTCACCTATCCGCTCGGCCGCTGCGCCCGGGGCGAGCAGCACGATCGTGTCCGGGTCCAAACGACGCAGGTCCTCGCCATCAAGCGCGATGTACGGTGAACCCGCTTCAGGAACGGTGCGGGCGCCCAGCGCTTCGAGAATCTGCACGTGGAATGAACCCGGGCCCGCGGCTCCCAACGGACGCACCGAGTACAGCGTCAGCACACGCCCAGCCCGCTCCGGAACACCTTCGATCGCGGTCCACGCCCCGTCCATCCGCGCGACCATTCGTTCCGCCTCCAACTTCCGTCCGGTCACGCCGCCGAGCGCCGCCGTGGCTGTCCGAATCTCCTCAAGAGTCAGCATCGGAAGGCTCCGAACAACCCATCCGTGCTGGTTGGCGAGCGAGAGCAGTTTCGGAGGCAGTTCCCGCGCGCCCCACTCGAGCATGATGTGCGTGGGGCGGACCCGCAAAAGCGTTTCATAATCCACGCCGCTCTGGTCCCCGGCGACGGGGAGCGACCTGTCCAACGCCACGTCGAACCCGTGCCGCGCTACGGCAAAGCCAGACCCACCGATATCGCGCAGAATCACCCCCAGCGCCGGGCTGAGCACCACGATCCTCGGCGTCGGCGCGGGCTCCGCCGCGCTCGATCGCGGTTTACCACACGAAGCCACGAGGCAGATGGCGACCGCCACACGCATCGCCAAGCGGCGCAACGCGTTCACTGGCCGACCCCGAATCCGCTGCGGATCTGCGCACGCAGCGCTCGGAGCGACTCGTCGGAATGCAGAACGAACGGCCACGTCCGGTCGAGGACAACCTCGGCTTCGCCGGCCCGTTCTGCCGCGTCCTGCGCCTCGTGTTCGAGCTCACTCAATCGACTCCGCTCCTGCTCACGGTAGCTCTGCAGCATGGATGTCATAGCCTGATACGGCGCCGAGGCGTCGTCACCCCTCGCTCGCGCTGCGTCGACCTGCGCCACCAGCCCACGCTTTTGCTCCGCGAGATCCGGGCGTCCCAGCAGCGCCGGATCATGCCGGGCATGGTGCGCCAGCCACCAACGTCTCGCCACCTCAGAAGCATCAATCAATTCCGCCGCATCCAACGCCAAAAGCACACTGGCCGTCACTAACGCCATCGGCGCGACCTCTTCCCCCAGCCATTCCGAAATCCATGCCTCTGTGGCCCGGTCGTACGACCAACCTCCCGTGCCGTGAACGAACAAGTCGCACACAAACCGTCGGAGCACGGCGGTCATCAGCAACGCGCGAGGCGCCATAAATGGCCTCGCTCCGTCATCCAGTCCGCCCGACCACACACGCAATCGCTCTCCGCCGCGTGGAAGCTCCCACACCGGCAGCTCCCATCGGCCGTCTCGCCCGTGCAGCGCCCCCACACCCCCGTTCGGAAACGCCATCACCGCGCGGTTGTACGCGCCGATCGCGCGCTCCGCATCGTCATCCAACTTCCTCACCATGGCCCAGATGTCATCGTCCCGCAATAGATCACTCGCGAAGTGCATCGGCGCCGGCGCGAGCACATCTTGCAATACATCCTGCGCGGCCAACGCCGCCTGTGCGGCGAGCGAACGCGATCCCGAGCGGTGCTCGAGCGCGCGGGCGGCCTTCACCACTCCCTCGCGTGCCGAGTCCGTCATTCGCGATGCGTCCCACGCGACAACCTTTCCAGCCGGCAGGGAGCCCGCCGCGCTCCCATCAGGCACGCGCGCCAGCAATCGGACCTCCCCTCGAGACCACCGACCTTCCGCATTGCGCATGGGCGCTGTGAGCAGCCCGGGGTCCGAGTCATCCTGATCGACAACCACCCAGGCGCATGTCCCCCCGCCATGCGTGGCCGCCGCCTCCAGACCAAAGTACTTGGCCAGAACCCCAGCATGCCAAAAGCCCGGCTGATGGCCGGTCATGAACACCGGGCGATCGGTCGGCAGCCCAAGTCGCTCACGAACCCGCATGCGCGCAGGGTCGCGCCTGGAACGCTCCCACGACCGCCGCGCGAGCGCGCCCCACGACGCCCCATCAGGCTCGACGCGAACGTCTTGAATCAGCCGCGCGTCGGCCGCCATGCTCATCCTTCTCCACAGCCCGCCCGCACACCGTCGCGCGCGCGCTCCGGCAGCAGATCGCGACACCGTTCGATCTCACAGTGCAGCACGCGCCGATAGTGCGCCAGCCGCGTCGGCGCATGATCCAGCGGACCGCCGAACGTGCGTGACGGGTCGTTGTAGATGAGCCGCACCGGGATCTCGCGAGTCCGAAGCCCCTGCGCCGCGGCCTGCACCCAGAACTGCATCGGAAACGCGTAGCCGTCCTCACTCAATCGCAGGCGAGCCAGCGTCGACACGCGATACGCCTTGAACCCGCAAAACGAATCCGTCAACGACATGCCGAGCCGATCGTTGATCTCCGACGTGATCTCCGCGTTGATCGTGCGTCGATCCAGCGGCGGCGCGTCCGCCTTCCCCGAGCCCGGCAGATACCGCGAGCCGCTGATCACGTCATACCCACCCGCGCGCGCCGCCTCCAGGAACCTCGGAATCGCCGCCGGCTCGTGCTGCTCATCGCAGTCCATCGTGATCACCCAGTCGTAGTGATCCAGCAAGGCCCACCGGAACGCGTGCTGCATCGCGCGCCCGTATCCTCGATTGACCTTGTGACGGATCACGCTCACGGGAAGCCGTGGGAGCAGGCACCCCGAGTTGTCCGTCGATCCGTCGTCGATCGCGAGCACATCGTCCGCGTGCTCCAGCACACGACGCATCACCGTTTCAACGTACTTCTCCTCGTTGTACACCGGGACCGCCACCAACACGCGCATCGGCGCCTCCTTCCGTTCGACGCCCGCCGACATCACATCGACGCGCGACCCGATGCTAGCGCGCCCCTCACCCTCCGTCCGCTCAATCATCGCGCGCAAGCCCGCCTCCCCCATCAGGGGAAACGCCGTCCGCCCCGTCGCCATCGCGGCCCGCACATACCACTCACACATTCCACACTCGGCCCCGCATCCGAATCGCTCTCGAACGCCTTCGAACGTGAGCTGGTCACGAGCCGCGATCGAAACGATCTCCGCGAGGGGGATGCCGACGCAAACGCACCGATCCACCACACAATCGTCACGGGGTATCGTCATTCGTAATCAAACAGCTCGTTTTGCTCGTTGGTCCCGAACCAGCCGATCCGATGCGCCGCCGGGTCCGTTCGATACAGCCCGCTCCAGGCCGAGAACGACATCGGCTCGGAGGACGCGTGCCCGTCGAGCCACACGATGTTGGCGCTCGTGGCGCGGTGCCGAAAATGCACGCTCGGATCCGGGTGCGCTCCGGGCGCGTCGGGCCAGAACACGGGCTCGGCAAAGGAGTACTCGATCACGCCCTCGTCTCCGGCGAACGCGCTGTCGGCAAACGCCACCGTGCGCGACGGCGAGGCAAATCGGTCCCGCCGTGCCGCGCGACCCAGCCCGTTCGGCGTCGCGACCCACAGATCGCCGACGCGCCATTCGCGCTCCGTTCCGACGAATGCGTTGTTGTAGCCGTAGCCTCCCGCGCCGGCCTCAAATCCTTCACCCCGCTCGCGCAGCTCGTCAATCCGAACCGCGAACGACGGGCACGCTCGGACGCCGACGCTCGCGCCGGCGTTCCCGAGATACCTCGTCAGGGCCCCGCCCTCCGGGCTAAACGCCTGAGAGGGCGTCTCCCGAACGCCATGCCACCGTTCCAGATTGAATGCAAGCGATCCGGACCACACGACGCGCCTCGTCGCGGCGCCCGGCACATATCGATCCTCGTGATCGTGCGCATACGCCTCGTTCGCCGCCTGTAAGGACTTCACGCCCAGCGCGCACGCCGATTGACGCGATGCTTCCCTCGCGCTCCGCACGCTCGGGAGCACGAGTCCCAGCAACGAGCCGATCACGCCGATCACGGCGAGCACTTCCAGCAGCGTAAGGCCGCGTCGGACACTCACAATCCACCCCCGAACGCGCCGAGCACGATGTTCAGATCGAGAAAGTCCACGCGAGCGTCACAGTTCACATCCCCTGGAACGCAGCATCCCGCAAGCCCGAAGTTTCCAAGCACGATGTTCAGATCCAGAAAATCCACGCGTCCATCTCGATTGGCATCGCCCTCCAAGCCATACATGCTCCGCACCGCCGCCACTGCCGCCACCTCCACGCTCCGCTCGCCGAGCACTCCAAGCACCGCATCAACGCCCGTGGAGATCCGGATGAAATCAAACCCGTCGAGCCCGGCCGGCGCGCCGGTGACCGGATCCACGGCCCACCCGATATCGAACGCGTCTCCGCCGCCCGAGCCCGGCGAGATTCCCAGCGAATGCGGATCATCCGGCCACGTGTAGAACTCCGCCGGATCAATCCCCGGACGATCCTCCGGGTCGCTCAATCGATTGTCGAGCAACAGATCGCCGGTCGCGCCGCTCATGTCGCCCAAGAGCAACGTCGGCGACAAGTCCGCGTAGCCCCAATACGCCTCGACACCCACGGGAGTTGTGGGGGGGTTCTCCAACACCGGCGTCCGGAACGCGCTCCCCAGCTCAAACGCCTCGGTGGCGTACGACTCCGGCCACGCGGGAAACGCCGGCGCCGCCGGGTACCACGCCGTGTTGGAGGGTGGCGTCGGCGTGGACGCGTTGTTGTCCCACGTCTGAACGCGTCGGACGCTCTGGGCCGGGGACGGCAAGCTCGAGCCCGCCACAATGAACCAAGTGTCGTCCGCAAGCCCGTTGCCGTTCACGTCACGACTGATCTCGATCACGCCGGCCTCGCCCCATCTCCGCGCAGGATTCCCGCTCACCCACACCGCATTGCCGAACACGATCGCATCAAGACCCATCGGGTTGCACGCACGGTCCATCACGGTCTGGTCAAACGCAAGCGTGATGCTGCCGCCGAATCCTCCGAGCGTGACCGCCTTTGAATTCGCCGCTACCAGCGTCCCGCCCCCAACCGGCGGCCCCAGTGCCTTGGTCGGATCGTTGAACAAGACCCCTTCTCCGTTGGGCAGCATCACGAATTGTCCAGGCGCCGGGCGGTACTCCACCACCCTCGTGGCGAACGGGCCGCCCACCGATTGGCCGGTTCCCATCGCGGAAACGGCGATGAGCCAAGTGCATGTTCGGGCAGGCATCAGCACACGCTCCCGAACGCGCTCAGCACGATGTTGAGATCCAGAAAATCCACTCGACCGTCCCCATTGAGATCACCCGCCGCAGCGCCGCCTCCACCCGCCGTTCCGAACGCTCCCAGCACGATGTTCAGGTCCTCGAAGTCAACCTCGTGATCGCCATTGGCGTCGCCAGGCAGCACAAAAACGCCCGACGAGCGGTGCCACGTGGCCAGGTTCGTGCCGAAATCCACGTTCGTCACGAGCGCCTCGCCTCGCGCGGCGTTGACGATCACGCCGTAAAACGCGAACGGGTCCGGCGTCGGCGTCAACCGACGAACAGCCCCGGGGTCCGACGGGTTGACCGGGCTCCCTCCCAGGAGCGCGCTCTCGATCGCCATCGCGCTGATGATGCCGACATATCCCGTATCGCCGGCGCCAAAGTCCCCTCCACCAACGAACAAGTTTCCTTCCGCATCGAATCGAAGCCCGCCCGCCGACAGCAGATCGCACACCAGCACTCCAGCGTCTTCGAAGTCCGCGGGTGCGCTGGCCCACAGACCGGGCGAGAACGCCTTGATCCAACCCGTGTCAGATCCCCCCGCAATCAGATCGAAACCGTTGCCCGTGTACAGGTTCCCGACCGCGTCGATGCCCACCCCAGCGGAGGCGCCGCCGATGTTGGTCACGATCACCCGGGTCGAAGCGCTGCCGTCCCCCTGCAGCGTGACTTCCAGAACCACCCCGACTGGAGCTTCCAGCCCCGGGCCGCCCGTGGCGGTGAGTGCGAGCCGATGCTCATCGATCCAGGCGCCGTCATAGTGCGAAACGTTGAGGAGGGAACCCACCGCTCCGAGCGCCGGCGGCGTGCCCCCGCGTCCACCAAGAGCGCTCACATCGACGACGACGATCGCTGGATTCATGCCGATCGCGACCCGCGAGCCCGATGGGCTTACTGCAACGAATGTCGGCTCCGCGACCGCTGGCAACGTGCCCGCAAGGCGCCAGACGCCCGAGCCCGGGGCCGTCTCCAGGAACATGCTCAGCCCCGTAGCCGCGATCAATCGACCGTCTGGCAGCGACGCGCCCGCCACGCCGAACGATCCCGCGCCGATAGGAGGAGCCGGAAACGCCTGATAGCTCTGCCCGTATCTCACAAAGAGCGGGCACGCTCCGAACACCGACCCGCAAGCCAGCACAATCAACGCCGACAGAACCGCTGCTCGTGGCATGTACATCAGCCCATGGTTCGCCCTGAATCGCGCAGGACGGCTCCCGAGAGTTCCACTCAACTCTCGCCACTCGCTGGGGTTTTCGCCGGGGCGGAACGTCAGCCGGGAGCGCGCAGACGCCGCGCCGACGCCCCACAACGCGAGGGCGAACGACACGCGTCAACGGCAGGTCTTCCGGCTTCGGGCTCGCCCACTCGGCCTTCCCATGCCTCTCAGCACAGTGGCTCCCAAGGAGTGGACGTTCGTGCCCATCACGGCGGCGCGACCGCGGCGGAATTTCACCGCACTTCCCTTTTCACCCCTCGACGCTCCCGCGCTCCGGGGTTCCGTTGAACGCCCTCAACCTACCACCCCACAGCCCCCTGTCAAGATGCGCGCCGGGCCGATGGGTCCAGCGATGCGTCAAGCAACGCCCGGGTGTAAGACTCTCTCGGCTCGCGCAGCACCGTCTCTCGCCCGCCATCCTCGACGACCCGACCCGCGCGCAGCACAACCACCCGATCACACAGAAAACTGACCACGCCCATGTCGTGCGTCACCACCAATGCCGCCAGCCCGAACGACGCCCGAAGGTCTTTCAGCAGATTCAGCACCTGCGCTTGCACCGACACGTCCAGCGCGCTCGTCGGCTCATCGCAGATCAGAAGGCGCGGCCGCACCACGAGCGCCCGCGCGATCAGCACCCGCTGACGCTGCCCGCCCGACAACTCATGGGGCCTGCGCGAAACCAGCGTTGAAGACAGGCCGCATAGATCCATCGCCTCAAGCACACGTCGACGTCGTTCACTCCTCCGGACCTCCCCGTGCACCATCAGAGGCTCTGCCACAATGTTCCCGATCCGCAATCGCGGGCTGAGGGCTCCCCCGGCATCTTGAAACACGATCTGCATCTCCCGACGCAATCGTCGCAACTCGCGACTGCGCGAGGCCCAGACGTCCGTGCCGTCAAAGACCACACGCCCCTTCATCGGCGGGACCAGACGCATCACGGCGCGCGCGATGGTCGTTTTTCCGGAACCGGATTCACCGATCAGCCCCACGAATTCCCCGTGGCCGACTCGGAGGGACACCCCATCCACCGCAAGTTGCATCTTGCCGCGAGACAACGCGCCGCCACCCGAGCGGAACGCAACCGTCAACGCTTCAATGCTCAGCAGCGATGCCCCGCGCTCCATCGCGGGCCCTCCCGCGCCTCTCACCCGGGCGCTCGGCCGAATCACTTTGAGAGAATCAGCGGCGCCAGCTGGCTGCCCGGCAGGTCGAGCGCTCCCATCAGCGCGGCCGCCCCGGTGGCCTCACGATCATCCGGGCCGCGCGTCAACTCCACGAGCCGGCGAAGCTGCCGATCATCGAGCATATTGCCGAATCGGCGCGCCGAGTGGCCGACCCGCTCCAGCAGCAGCAGGCGCTCATCCCCGCTCGCATCCAACGCGCCGTCCATCACGCCCTGCTGAGCTTCCGGCGCCGGGATCCTCGAAAGCACGTCCGCAACCTCCAGACGAACCCGACCCGCCCGCTGTCCGAGCGCGCTCAACAGCGGACGCAGCGCATCCTCGACGCGGAACACGCTCGAGCCCTCGATCGCCATGTCTCGAAGGGCGCGCAACGCTCGCAACGAATAGGTGAGCGCTTCGTCCTCGCTCCACACCGGCCCGGACGCCCGCTCCACGAGCGCCACCGCAGCCTCCTGCAGCTGCGCGGAAGACACGCCCTCACGCGCCAAACGCGTCAGCGGATCGCGCTCGTACTTCGATAGCAGCTCGTTGAAAGACGCATGCGGAAGCAATGCCAGGATGGGGGTGGCTCCGAGCTTGGCCGAGCTTCGAGCCCCGGCGATCAACGCCTCCATCGCGGTTCCCGTGCCCTCCGAAACGATCAGATCAACGCCCGACGCGTCCGCGACCGCCCCGGCCGCCTCATCCAGCGAAGGCGCCGGAGCCAAAGACGTGTATCCGGCCGACTCCGTCATCCGCTGAAGCGCCTGTCGTCGTTCCGGATCCGTCGAAATCACCAGGGCGAACCGAGCGCCCGCGTCACGAATCGCAGCGCCCAGAATCGGCGTCACGCGATCCGACCCCACGAACTCTGATGCCGGAGCAGATCCGGCCAACGCCAACGCCGCCTCCACCTGCACCCGCCGATCGGGATACGTCAATGCCGAGGCCAGCGACGACCCCTCCGACGCCGCGCTCGCCATCGACCGACCCCCCGCCGTCTGATTCAAGGCCCGTATCGCCACGCGAGCCAGCGCCGTGTCCCGTGACCCCAACGCTCGCCCCAGCACACCGTCCATCACCGATGCGCCCGAGGCCACGGCGTAGTACATCGCATCTCGACGGCTCGCCGGATACACCGGGTTCTCATACCCCTCCGGCGCGTCCAGCTCGCGCGAAATGTTCGACGCGATCCACAGCCCGGCCGCGCCCCGCACTTCCGGGTCCAGACCGAGAGCATGCTCCGTCAGGGCCATCGCCATGGCCTCGTGGAACACCTCGCTGCGCACTGGCGTCGCGAACAGCCCGACGCCCGATTCATAAGACCACACCAACTGGTGCGACTCGCCCGGGAACCTCGTCAACTCCGCCGACTCGCCCGCATACCGCTCCGCCAGATCCACGTACAGGCCCGCAACCCCCTTGCCTTCCGGGAGACCTCCGATCCGGCCGATCGCCTCCAACGCCGCGCTCTTGACGGCATCGCTCGTAGCGCCGGCGTGCGTTTCAATCAGGAAGGGCAGCGCCGATGATCGCCCGATGCGACCGAGGGTCCGACAAAGCCGCTCCTGCAGAGTTGGCTCCACGTGCAACAACGCCGCGCACAGCGGAGCCACCACGTCACCCCCCATGTCGACCAGCAGGTCCTCAGCCGCCCGCTGGACCAGGTACGCCTCGCCCCGCGACAACGCCTCGAGCAGTTGCGGCGTCGCATACTCACCCGCCGCGGCAAGCCGCTGCCGCGCCAGCATCCGCGCCCGCTGCGTGTCATCGAGCAACGCGATGCTCTTGGAGATCTCTTCCGGGTTTCGGGCTCGGTCCATCTGGCCCTGCCGAAACTGCCCGAATAACTCCGCGGCCAGCGCTTCGAGCGCCGGATCGCGCAACGCCTGACGCACCGCTTCATCAAACCGCTGCGTGGCCTGCGGGGAGTCCTCCACCAACCCGAGGAACTCCTCCGGGCTCAGCCCGCGCTCCAGCAGAGCCCGCCCGTAAGACGCGGCCAGCTCCTTCTGGTCAATCTTCACATAGTGGATGAAGTCCGTCAGGAGTTGCTGGTTGGTGGCGCCGTTGATCGCCGCCCCCCCCTCCTGAGCCACGACCGGTGAGCCGACTCCCGCGCACACGCCGCAGAGCACCGCCACGCCCACCAGCATCCGACGCCCCGAGCCACGCTTGATCTGTTCCAACACCGCCTGCTCCTGTTGCCCCGTTCTTGCTCCGGGTCTTGCCCCCGAGCGGTGCTCGGGCTTGTCGGTACGCACCCCGCGCTCGACGGTTGATCCCTTTCCAGGAACCGCGATACACCGCCTAGCCTCGGCCGCAGAAGATACGACCCCACCCCCTCCCGTCAACCATCACTCTCGCCCAAACCCCCATCCAACGTCCCGATAGCCGGAATCTCGCGCCCCTGCCGATCAGCCGCGTCAAGACTGCGCACAGGCCCGCCGATGCTTGTTGCGTCGCTGGGGCTCCGGTTGCCTCGCACGCCACGCACCCCTTAAGAGACGAGACCCTCCGTATGGCGTTCGCGAAGGATGTTCTCACAACCGGGGAAGTCGCCAAGGTGTGCAACGTGGCTCCGCGCACCGTCTCGAAGTGGTTCGATTCCGGCCAGCTCAAGGGCTATCGGATCCCCGGCTCCAAAGACCGTCGAATCCCCCTCAATCACCTCATCAAGTTCATGAAGGATCACGGGATCCCCCTGGACGGTCTGCAGACCGGTCAGACCCGGGTCCTGGTGGTCGACGACGAGCGCGACATCGTCGACGCCCTCCACAAGGTTCTCTCCGAGCAGACGAATTACTCCGTCCGAACCGCCACCACCGGCTTCCAGGCCGGTCTGGAGTGCGAGCGCTTCAAGCCGCATGTCATCCTGCTCGACATCCACCTGGCAGAGGGGGATGCTCGACACGTTGCCTCGCTCGTCCGAGCCAACGACGACCTGCAGATGACCCGCATCGTCGCAATGTCCGGCAAGCTCACGGACGGCCAGGCCGCCCAGCTCCGCGCTCAAGGTTTCGAGGGTTTCCTCAAGAAGCCCTTCCAGGTCCGGCAGGTCGTGCAGGCTATCGAGTCCGCGACGAACATCCTCGCCTGAGACGTCCCCATAACCACAAAGCGCTCAATCGACTCCGGCCGCCGCCTCGGCCGTCGGTTTGCCATTCGAGCGATGGATCACTCGCTCCAGATACGCGGAAATCAGGCCGACTTTCTCCCAGCATCTGAAGTAGTCGCCCGCCTTCGCCGATCGGAGAGTGTCATTCGCGATGGTTGCTGTGCCAAACAGGATCCCGGGCGCGCACGCGAGACCAATAACCCAGTAGAGGCATTGTCAGGAGTACACCATGAACCATCGAAACGCCTTCACGCTCGTTGAACTGCTCATCGTCGTCGTGATCCTCGGGATTCTCGCCGCCGTCGTCATCCCGCAGTTCTCCAATGCCTCCGATTCCGCAGTGAAATCCGCGCTCAAGTCGCAGCTCCAGACAATGGCTGCTCAAACCGAGCTGTTCAGAGTCCAGAACGCCGGTACCTACCCGGTCCTCGGCGAGTCCGCCCCGTCACCCAACAACAACGGCTGGGGAGTCCTCATCGCCCAGAAGTACCTCAAGTCCGAGCCTTACAACTCCTACGTCGCCAAGTCGAATCTGATCGTCGGAACCGCGGCCGCCATGGCGGTGACCAAGGCCGCCGCCACAGCAGGCTGGGCCACCGATAACGCCGGCAACTTCTGGTCCGTCGGCTTCAACCCGGCGCCCGTCGCAGGGTTCCCCGACGGCAAGTTCCAGCACGAGTAAACAACGCCTCGCTCGCGATGGTTTCGCACCACCGGAGCGGCACGATGCGTCGGTTCTCTCGCCCAGCGGGCGACGGACCAACGCCTCGCGCCGCTCTTCCATTTTTTGCCGCTATTCCCCCAGTCTTCTGCGCCAACGTCCGATGTTTCCTCAGCGGATCGAGCCGCATCGGGAGCATCTCCATGCCATCATCAGAACACACCAAGCGTCGCACTCTCTCTCCCGCTCTGGCCATTGCATTCGTGCTCGGCGCGCTCGTCGGCGCCGCGCTGCCAGCGGCCAGCAGACTCGATCGCGCCATCGCCGCTCCGGCTCCCGGACTCGCGAATCCCGCCGACGATCGATCTCGCATGATCGCCGAGTTGCAGCGCCTCACGACCGCCACCGAAGCCATCCGCGACGCGCTCTCGTCGGGCCGCGTCAAGGTGCAGGTCG
This sequence comes from uncultured Phycisphaeraceae bacterium, assembly GCA_964638515.1. Classification (GTDB taxonomy): domain Bacteria; phylum Planctomycetota; class Phycisphaerae; order Phycisphaerales; family UBA1924; genus CAYPGJ01. Next base: position 1,834 of record CAZWZL010000015.1, on the reverse strand, counting down.
TCCAGCCCGACAGCCAGGCCCGCTGATCCGCACACGCATGCTGCAACGCTGGATTCATCCCGGCACCCTCCCCATCGGGCTCGACCTCGGCTCCAGCGGCGCCAAGCTCCTCCAGCTGCGCCGATTCCGCGGCGCGCTCTCCGTGGTCGGCGCCGCGCGCGCCGCCGTGAGCGAGCCTGTCGAAGACCCGCACGAGCAGGCCGCCGCAATGGCGAAGGCCGTCGCCCGCCGGATCGACACCGCGGGGTTCATCGGGCGGCAATGCGTGCTCTCCATCGACGATCGCCTCGTCCGAACACGATCCGTCCGATTCCCCGTCCTCTCCGATCCCGAGACGGACAAAGCGGTGCGCGTCGACGGCGCACAACGCCTCGGATTCGATACCCCGGACGCGGAGATCGGTTGGCTCCGAGGCGGCCAGGTCCGCCAGGGAGATGAGATCCGAGAGGAAATCATCCTGGCCGGCGCCTCACACGCCGATGTCGGATGCATCGTCGACGCGCTGCTCGAACACAACATCCTGCCCGTGGCGGTGGAGCCCTCCTTTCTCGCGCTCTCCCGAGCCGTCGGAAGGTTCTTTCGACGGCAGGATGACCAGCGCAGTCTCAGGCTCGTCATCGACGTCGGCTGGGCCACGTCCACGGTCCTCGCGATCCGCGGCTCGTCCGTCGCCTTCGTCAAACCCCTCGACTTCGGAGGACGCCTTCTCGACGAGGCCGCAGCCCAACGCCTCAACATGGACATCGAATCCGTCGCGGAACTGCGCCGCGATCGCCAACGCGCCGCCACCGACGACGCTTCCGCAGCCGTCGATCCGCGCATCGACCGCGCCGTCTTCGACGCCGTTCGACCAACCCTGGCCGATCTCGCGCACGAAATCGCCCTCTGCGTCCGCTATCTGCTCGTCACCTTTCGCGGAGATCGCCCTCAGGAGATTCTGCTCGTCGGCGGCGAGGCCGCCGAACCACATCTGGCCGACATCGTCCGAGAGGCCACCGATATCCCGACACGCCTCGCCCGACCACTCGAAGGAGTCGATCTCGCGCACGCTTCATTCGCGGGCGCAGACCGCCGCGGCGCCCTCAACCAATGGGCCGTGGCCGCCGGGCTTTCGCTCCGACTCGACACCGCCCGCCAGGATTCCGGGCTAGTTCGCCGCCTTAGCACGCTTCTGCCCCGATCCAAGGCCGCCTGAGCAACCCAAGTGAACCTCCTGCCCGCCCCAATTCGCGCAAAGATCTCGGCAAGGCGATCCCTCGCGCGCTGGATCATCCTCTATGCCGCCTCGGGCGTGATCCTTGTGCTCATCACGCTCGGGCTGCGCGTGCAGCAGGCATCATTCCGATCGAACACCGCGCGCCTCGAACGCGAAGCGACGCTCGACGCCGAGGCTTCCTCGCGGCTCATCGCCATCCAGGCCGACATTCAGCAGCTCTCCCGCACGGTGTCGTTCAATGCAAAGCTCGCCCTGCCGGTGCTCACCTCCGATCTTCTGGCCGTCATCGCCGAGTCCCTGCCAACCACAATCGCACTCAACTCGCTCGCTCTCACGCCCTCATTCGCCTCGGCGCCCCCTAACCCCGCCGAGGCGCCCCTCCCACCCTCCCCGGTCACGCTGATTCTCGAGCTCTCGGGCTTCGCACGCTCCGATCTCGACATCGCCTCTCTGGTGGCCAACCTCGATCAGCACCCACTCTTCGATCGCGCCACCCTCGAGTATTCGCGCCCGCGCGATCTCAGCGGCCTCACCGTGCGCGAATTCGCGCTCACGCTCGAAGTCAATCTGGCCTCCCGCTCACCGCTCGCCGCGTCAGACAAAGCCCCATGAAACTGG
>CAZWZL010000014.1:0-58304 GCA_964638515.1 uncultured Phycisphaeraceae bacterium | reverse complement strand
GATGGCGAAGGATGTGCGTGTGCCGCCGAGGGAGCGGGTGGATGCGAAGCGGGTGGAGAAGGCCCGGACGGCGTAACCGACAGCCCTCGCGGGAGCGCGTGCAAGATCAGCGAGCCGCGTACGCCCCGGGGTCGGAGGTCTGGGCGCGTTCGCGGAGCGTGTCGAGCATCTCGCGGACTTCCTGCGCCATCCGGGAGTTTGGGAAGTCGGCGATGATGCGTTCGCCGACCTCGAGGGCGACGGACCAGGAGCGGTCCTGCAGGGCGAGCTTGAAGCGGACGCCGAGGTTGTCGCGGGCCTTGCCGATGACGCCCCGGGCGACTTCGCGGTAGGGCTCGGCTTCGGCTTCGCTGAGGTATTGGTCGAGTTCGCGGAGGAGGGTCATGGCCTCGTCGACCTGGTCGCGCTGTGCGCAGAGGAGGAAGCGACGTTCGAGGTCCTGCTTGTAGCGGGCGCGTGCGGCCTCGCAGCGCTGGCGGAGGTTCTGGACGCGATGGGAGTCTGGGAAGAGCCTTGTGATGCGTGCGGCCTCGTTGAAGGCCTCGGCCCAGCGGCGACCCCGGAGCAGGCTGTCGAGCGACTCCAGCGCCTCCACGGCCTGGGCGTCGACGGTCTGGGCGCGGACGCGCTCGATGCGCGCGCGGTATTCCTCGGCGTCGGCGCGGTAGCCGAAGCGGTCGGCCAGTTCCTGGACGAGGATGAGCGCAGCGTCGTGATCGCCGTCCTGCAGGTCCTGCTCGATGGCGGAGCGCAGGAGGTCTCGCTCTTCCTTTCGGTGAAGGATGCGCTTGGCTGTTTCGGAGAGCCCGCCCTCGTGGGTGAGGCGTTCGACGGCGCGGGAGACGCGGTCGAGGGATTCCTTGGAGGAGGGCTGGTCGGCGCCGGCCGCGGCGCGGAGGCCCATGGGGAGGGTGGCGAAGGCGAAGACGATGCCGAGGAGCGCGATGTCGCGCGTGCCATCGCGTGGCGCGGCGAGGGTGATGGCGGTGCAGGAGAGGATGAGGAGTGCGTAGAGCGCGATGACCATGGGCTGGGAGGGGATCCAGTCCTTGGGTCGCGTTTGCTTGGGCTTGTTGGCGTCGGGCATGGGTTGGCTCCTTCCTTCCCTTGCTGAGGGCCTCGGGGAGGTGCGTCCGGTCTTGGGAGGCGCCCTTGAGTATCGGCCGAGAGGGGGTTGGCCCCCTTTGAGTTGTACGCACCTGGCGGGGGTTTGGATCTTGAAGGCGGGCCGGGGGGGCGACGGGGGCGGGAGCGGGAGGGGATGGATCAGGAGCCGGGGGTGGGGTCGCCGCAGTTTCGGGACATGGGAACGAGGCAGAGGAAGCGGAGGCCGTCGGGGCCGGCGGTGAACTGGTGCTCGTGATCGGCGGGGACGTAGATGACGTCGCCCTTGCGGATGGGGCGTGGGGCGCCTTCGAGGAGGACGGAGCCGTGGCCGTCGATGATGAATACCTCGTGCTCGTAGTCGTGCGCGTGCCTGGGTGAGTGGCCCTCGGGCTCGACGCGGAAGTGGCGGAGGGCGAAGTTGGGGGCCTTGTCTTCGCGGCCGACCATGACGGACATGACGATGCCCTTGACGCCGGGCATGTCGACGGGCTTGGTGGGCGTGTCGTCGATGTTGCGGATGAGCATGGGTTGCTCCTGAATCGTTGGGGGACGAGGCGGTCCGGGCCGTGAAAGTTTAGCATGGGGGCATGACAGACACGCATGCATCTCGCGCCGGAGCGCCGCTGATCGAGGCGTACTCGCTCGGGCCGTTCGCGACCAATTGCTTTCTCGTGCACACGGGGCACGGGGGAGAGGGTTGGATCGTGGACGCCAGCTTTGAGCCGGGCGTGATGATCGAGCGGGCCAGGGAGTTGGAGTTGGAGATCAGCCGGATCGTGCTGACGCACGCGCACGGGGATCACATCGCGGGGCTCGGGGACGTGCGCGCGGCGTTCCCGGGCGCGAAGGTGGTGATGCACGAGAAGGAGGCGTCGTGGCTTGGGGATCCGGTGCTGAACCTGAGCGCGGGCTTCGGCGAGCCGGTGACGCAGGCGCCGGCGGAGGAGACGCTCAAGGGCGGGGAGACGCTTCGGCTGGGCGACTCGGAGTGGAAGGTGATGCACACGCCGGGGCATTCGCCGGGGATGGTCGCACTCTATTGCGAGACGGTTCGGACGGCGATCGTGGGTGACACGCTGTTTGCGGGATCGGTGGGGAGGTTTGATTTCCCGACGAGCAACGAGGCGGATCTGATGAAGTCGCTGGCGTTGCTGCTTGCGTTGCCGGAGGACACGCGCGTGCTGCCGGGACACGGGCCGGCGACGACGATCGGGCGGGAGAAGAAGTTCAATCCGTACGTGGCGACGATGCGGGGATGATCGAGCGATTCGCGGGCATGCCGAGCGCGCTGCGGGAGGCCGCGCGATGGGTGCGGCTCGCGGAGGACGAGGTATCGGGGGGCGTGCCTGCGCTGGTGGCGCATCCGGATTGGGCGACGCGCGCGCCGGTGGTGATCTGGATGCATGGGAGGACGGTGAAGAAGGAGCTTGATCCGGGGCGGTATCTGCGTTGGCTGCGCGCGGGGATGGGGGTGTGCGCACTGGACCTGCCCGGGCACGGGGAGCGGTTTGAGGATGAGTTGCAGCGCCCGGCGCGGACCCTGGAGGTTGTGGAGCGAATGGTGAGGGAGGTGGACGGGGTGGTTCGCGCGTTGGGGGAGGGCGAGTATGGGAGGGTGTTCGACGCGAAGCGGATGGGGATCGGCGGGATGTCGGCGGGCGGGATGGTGACCCTGCGGCGGCTGTGCGACCCGCACGGATTTGTGTGTGCGGCGGTGGAGAGCACGGTTGGCGACTTTTCGCTGGCGCCGGGGCTGGGGAGATCGGAAGGGGACGGGATGGTGTCGCGGGTTGATCCGATGCGGCACGTGGCTGGATGGCGGCCGATTCCGTTGCTGGCCCTGCATTCCGAGAAGGATGCGTGGGCGCCGGTGGAAGCGATCCGGAGTTTCACGGAGCGCTTGCGGGAGCGGTATGACGAGTTGGGGGCGGATCGGGGGCTTGTGGAGCTGGTGACGTGGCCGGAGACGGGGGCGCCGAACGAGCATTCGGGGTTCGGGCGCGTTTCGAATGACGCGAAGAACCTGCAGACGGGGTTTCTGGCGCACCGGCTCGGGGCGGAACGGGTCTAAAAACGAGGAAAGATGTGAGCTTGGGGCATCCGATGGCCCCTTGTTTCGGTAGAGTCGGGCGGACGTTTCGGGGTCGCGGTCGGACTTCGCGCGGCGCGACGCGCGGCGAACAGGAGCGAACAGCGATGGCGCGACGAGTCAGGATCGTGTTGAGCATGGCGGCGGCGGTGATGTGCGCCGGGGCGACGTGGGGCAAGCCGGCCACGGAGGAGCAGGTGAAGGCCGCGAGCGAGGCCATGAACGCGAAGGTCGGCGAGATGCGCGCGGGCGGGGGCATCACGCAGGATGGCTTGCGCGAAGCGGCGGACGGGGCGCTCGAGGGGATTTCGATCGGCGACCTGACCGTTGATCAGTTCGATGCGCTGGAGCGCGTGCTGGCGTACTCGAGCCAGAAGGATGCGATCGATGCGCGGCTGGCGGCGTTGGCGTCGGAGCCGACGGCGGATGGCGCGCGAGCGGCGGTGAAGGCGCTGGTGTACCTCGACGAGGAGACCAGCGCAGAGGTGCAGGCCGCGGCGCTGCGCACGGCGATCGGACATGCAGGCTTGAAGGACGCGTTCCGCGCGGGCAAGGGGTACGAGCTGTTCATGCAGGCGGGGTATGCCAAGCAGGAGGCGTTGGCGCAGGTTTCGGGCGAGCTGAGCGCGCTGTCGGGCATGCTGAGCAAGGACATGCCCGTGGACGGCGTGATTCAGGCGCAGTACCTGCTGAACGGCTTGCTGAACGCGGGAGACGCCGTGGCGCCGGCGGCACGGGCGTTGCGCGGCCGATTGGTGGAGCTGTGTGACGCGGCGCTGCCGACGGCGGAAGGCAAGACGGCGGAGCGTATTGCCCGGACGCTTGAGTTTCTGAACGGAGCGTTCGCCAAGGGGACGTTGGTCGGCAACGTTTCGCCGGAGCTGACGATCGAGTGGTCGAGCGACCCGGCGATCACGTCGATGGCGGACCTGAAGGGCCGGGTGGTGGTGATCGACTTCTGGGCGACGTGGTGCGGGCCTTGCATCCGGTCGTTCCCGAACGTGCGCGACCTGGTCAAGCACTACGAGGGGTACCCGGTGACGGTGCTCGGAGTGACGAGCATTCAGGGCAAGCACTACCCGAAGGGCGGGTCGCCGATTGACTGCAAGGACGATCCGGCGAAGGAGCGGTCGCTCATGGCGGACCTCATGAAGGATCATGAGATGACGTGGCCCGTGGTGTTCACGAAGCAGAACGTGTTCAATCCGGAGTACGGCGTGAACGGGATCCCGCACGTGGCGATTCTCGATCCGAGCGGGGTGGTTCGATTCCGGGGCATGCACCCGGCGTCGGATGCCGCGGACAAGCACGCCAAGATCGACGGGCTGCTGAAGGAATTCAATCTGCCGGCTCCGCCGGAGCATTGAGTCTCACGGAACAAGGAAGGCACATGATCAGCGCCCGCGGCACGTTCTGTCGCGGGCGCTGTGCTGCGCGGGGCGCGGAGTCGGTAGATTCCCTGCGTGAGGGCGCGCAGGATCATGGCGAGGCTGGACCCGTTCCGGGGCGTATCCCAGCGCGGGCAGGTGTGCGCGTGGGGGATGTTCGATCTCGCCAATCAGTCCTTCACGCTGCTGATCGTGACGCTGTTCTACGCCGTGTATTTCAAGACGCGGGTCGTTGCGGACGAGGGTCGCGGGGAGGCGCTGTGGGGGCAGGCGTTTGCGCTGGCCAGCGCGCTCGCGGTGCTGGCCAGCCCGTTCGTGGGCGCGGCCGCGGACGTCCGGGGTCGACGCAAGTCGTGGTTGCTCGGCACGGGCGCGGGCTGTGTGGCGTTGACGATGAGCCTTTCGCTGGTCGGTCCGGGTGATGTGGGACTAGGGATGGGGCTCTTCGTCGGAGCGTGCGCGTTGTTCATGCTCGGAGAGAACTTTCTCGGCTCGTTCCTGCCGCAGATCAGCTCGCCGGAAACGGCCGGGAGAGTCTCGGCGATCGGCTGGACGTTCGGGTACGTCGGCGCGCTGGTGTGCCTGCCCGCGGCATTGTTGATTCCCGGCGTGGCCGAGGGCACGGACGGGGGATATCGGCGGGTGTTCGTGTTCGCGGGGGTGTGGTTTGCGCTGGCCGCGCTTCCGACGGCGTTGTTCCTGCGGGATACGCGACTCCGAGCGGACGAGCGCGCGGGATCGGGCACAGTAATCGAGGCCTTGCGGAGGCTGGGACGAACGGCGCGCGAGATCGGGCGCTTCCGCGACCTGGCCGTGTTTCTCTCGGCGTTCTTCGCGTACTCGTGCGGCGTGCAGGTGATCGTGGTGTTTGCGGGGATCATCGCGGAGCGGCATCTCGGGGGCGGGTCGCGGATCGTGTGGTTTGTGTGGCTGCTGGCGGCCATCTCGGGGGTGGCCTCGTTCGCGACGGCGCATCTGCACGATCGGGTGGGGCGGCGCACGGCGTTGGTGGCGGCGCTGGTGGTCTGGGTGCTGACGGCGCTCGGCGCGAGCATGCTGCCGGAGCGTGGCGGGCCGATGTGGGCGCTCTGGTTGCTGGGCGCCGGTGTGGGCGTTGGGCTGGGCGTGGTGGGCCCGGCCAGCCGCGCGCTGGTTGCTGATCTCACTCCCCCGTCGCGCTCGGCGGAGTTCTTCGGGTTCTGGGGCCTGGCGTACAAGTCGGCGGGCGTGGTGGGCCCGCTCTCGTACGGGCTGGTGTCGGCTTGGGCGGGTTCGCGGACGGCCATGGCTCTGGTGGCGGGCGCGTTTGCGCTGGGATTGGGAGGGTTGGCGTTGGTGGATGTTGGTGCGGGGAGACGGGCCGCGGACGAGACGACGGGCGCGGGGGCGCGGGGTGGGACGTAGAGTGCGGGCATGAGCATGGCATCCACGGCGTGGCCCGATGCATCGGGCCGATACGGCGCGTTCGGCGGCACGTACGTGCCGGAGACTCTGGTGGCGGCGCTGCACCGGCTTGAGGCGGAGTATCGGCACGCGCGATCGGACGCATCGTTCGCGCGCGAGCTGAACGACCTGTACAAGCAGCTGGTGGGGCGACCGACGCCCTTGATGGAGGCGAAGCGGCTGAGCGCGTTCGCAGCGCATCGGAGCCCGAGCCGCAAGGCCGCGCGAATCGTGCTCAAACGGGAGGACCTTGCGCATACGGGCGCGCACAAGATCAACAACACGCTCGGCCAGGGGCTGCTCGCGCGCCGGATGGGGAAGAAGCGGGTGATCGCGGAGACGGGCGCGGGGCAGCACGGTGTGGCCACGGCCACGGCGGCGGCGCACCTCGGGCTCTCGTGCGAGGTGTACATGGGGGCGGAGGACGTACGCCGGCAACGGTTGAACGTCGTGCGGATGCGACTGCTGGGCGCGCAGGTGGTGGAGGTGGAGGAGGGCTCGAAGACGCTCAAGGACGCGACGAACGAGGCGATGCGGGACTGGATGGCGTCGAGCGACACGACGCACTACATCCTCGGGAGCGTGGTTGGGCCGCACCCGTTCCCGCTGATCGTGCGCGATCTGCAATCGGTGATCGGGCGGGAGGCGCGGGCGCAGTGCGTCGAGGGGCTGGGGAGGCTGCCGGACGCGGTGGTGGCGTGCGTCGGTGGGGGCTCGAACGCGGCGGGGATCTTCTATCCGTTTGTGGAGGACGCGGGCGTGGCGTTGATTGGCGTGGAGGCGGGCGGGCGTGGGCGGAGCGCGGGAGAGCATGCGGCGCCGCTTTCGTTCGGTTCGCCGGGCGTGCTGCACGGGTCGCTGAGTTACGTGCTGCAGAGCGCGGAGGGGCAGACGAGCGACGTGCATTCGTGCTCGGCGGGGCTGGACTATCCGGGCGTGGGTCCGGAGCACTCGTTCTGGAAGGACTCGGGGCGCGCGACGTATACGACGGCGAGCGATGACGAGGCGTTGGACGCGTTTGTCGCGCTCGCGCGCACGGAAGGGCTGATCCCCGCGCTGGAGTCCGCGCACGCCATCGCGGAAGCGGTTCGTCTGGCGGGCACGATGTCGCCGGACAAGATCGTCCTTGTCAATCTCTCGGGGCGAGGGGATAAGGACGTGGACGAGGCGGCGCGCCTGCTCGCGTTGCGGCAGCGCGGCGGGGCGGGGCACTGAGCGGCGGGCTCAGCGACGGGCGCGATCGTCTCGACGACGACGGATGGACGGGGGATGCGGGGCGAATCGACGCGCGGCGCCCCGCATGCGCCGCTCGAGGCCCCGCCATCGAAGCAGCGTGCGCAGCCTGCGGAGCGTGGCGTCTTCGAGCCCGGCCTCCTGCGCACGAGCCAGCCAGGCCCACGCGCGGGCGAAGCGGCCCGTTTCGTACGCGGAGAGCGCAAGATTGTGCACCGCGGCGATGAGTCGGGCATCGCGTCGAAGCGCGGTGCGCTCGGCAGACTCGCCTTCCTGCCGGAGCCCGGCGTGCAGGCACGCCACGGCGAGCAGGTGGTGCGCACGGGCGTCTTCGGGAACGCGTTGGGTCAACGTGCGGAATACGAGCACGGCTTCCGCCGGCAGTCGCGCGTCGAGCAGCAGCTCTCCCAGATCGGCGAAGTCTTCCGGCTCCCACGCGGCAAGCGGCTCGCCCTCGGCGCTCTTCATCGCGCGGAGTTCGAGGCGGAGATGCTTGCGCGCTTCACCGATCTCCTCGCGGCGCAGGGCGAGCTCGGCCAGACGGCGGCGCACTCCCGGGAACTCCGGGTCAAGACGCAGGACCACGCCGAAGGCCGCGGCAGCGTCGCGGTCGGAGCCCTGACGCAGCGCGAGTTCTCCGAGCGCGGCGTGCGCGTCGGGGTTGTCGCTTTCGAGCTCGAGCACCCGCCGATACTTCTCGCCCGCCTCGGCGAAGCGGCCCATGTCGACGAGCAGGTCGCCCAGGTCGAGCAGCGTGTCCACGCAGCCCGGTCGCTCCCGCAGTTCCCGCAGGTAGAGCTGTCGGGCGCGCTCCTGACGGCCCGTGGCGCCGTAGGCCTCGGCCAGCTTGGCATGGGCGCGGGGCAGGGCGGGGTCAAGTTGCAGGGCCTCGCGGAGGCACCAGATGGCTCGCTCGTGCAGGTCGCGGTCGAGGAGCGAGCCGGCCATGTTGGCGAGGGCTGCGGCGCGATCCATGTCGGTCAGCGTGGCCTTGTCATCCCAGGAGCCATCGGGCTCGGCGTTGGCCCGATCGGATCTGGACGCGCCGGAGGAACCGACGGGCCACTCGTCGTCCAGGTGCTGCACCAAGAAAAACATGGCTTCGGCCCGGTCGTGATCGCCCAGCCGGGCGTAGGCCTCGATCCGATGGATGTACGAGTCGGGGCGGGCGGGCTCGAGTCGCTCGGCCTGCTCGAACCACTCGATGGCCTTGGCGTGCTGCTCGAGCCGCAGCGCGGTGAGCCCGAGAGCGACGGTGATCTGGGCGTCGTCGGGTTCGAGTTCGTGGGCGCGTTGGAAGGCGGTGTCGGCGTCTTCGAAGCGGCCCGCGGCCTCAAGGGTGAGCCCGAGGTTGAAATGCCATTCGGCGCGATAGGGATTGAGCGAGAGGGCTTCTCGGAGTTCTGATTCGGCGTCGGCCCAGCGCCCGGCCTCGTAATATTCGTGGGCCTTCTCCACGTGTCGTTCGGCATCGGACCAGTCGTTCATCATCGGCAGGAGCGTCCGAGGGTGGTCGGGCCGGAGCAAAGTGCCACGCACACCGGAACCAAACCGGCGAGCGCGCATACCTCAGTATACTCGGCGAACTGGAGGGGCCATTGCGTAGGCATCGAGAAAAAACCCAGGGCGGTTGGACGAGGGGGCCCCTCGCGGCGGCGTGCTGCGCGATGATTCTGGGGTTCGTGGCGAGCCACGCCCCGTCTCAAGGGAGCTCTGCCAGTACCACCGGGCAACCTCTCGTGCAGCCCTCGAGCCCGACGCCGGACGGGCCGAGCGTTGCGCAGGCCGTCGGGGCCTTGTTGGCCACGGACTCGACGGATGAGCAGCGGACGGCGGCGGCTCGCGCCCTGGTTTCGATGCGCGCGGCCGGCGCGACGGACGGCCTGACGCGGGCCATGAGCGCGGAAGCGCCTGAGCTCGCGGCGCTCGCGGCGATTGCCGCGGTCTCGGAAGCGGGACTGGCAGGGACGTATTCGGGGCCGCTCTCCCGAGCGTGTGATGATGCACGAGCGAGCGTGGCGTCCGCGGCGGGTGTGGCGTTGGGCGGCGTGGCGTCGCCGGCGCGCGAGTTCATCGGGGCCGTGGTCCGGGCCATGGCCAGGGCCGACACGGCCGGGCGGCGGGCGTCGGTGTGGGGGGCGCTGGTGCGGATGACCGGGCGGGATGACTTGCCGGCAGAATCGGGCGCGTGGGACGGGTGGTGGCGCGAGCACGGGTTTCTGCCGGAAGGGGAATGGCGCGTCCGCCTGGCCACGGCGCACGCGGCGCGAGCGCAGCGGTTGGCGCGGGAGCGGGACTCCTTGGCGTCGAGGCTTGCTGAGGTGTACGGGCGCGTGTACGCGCTGACGCCGCCTGAGGAGCGATCGGCGATGCTCGCGGCGATGCTGCGTGATGATTCGGCGCAGGTCCGACTCATCGGGTTTGATCTGGCGTCGCGCGCGTTGGTGAATGCGCAGGTGCTGGACACGAGCGTGGCGGACGCCGCGATGCAGTCGCTGGTCGGCGGCTCGTCCGATGTGCGGGCCGCGGCGGCGCGCTTGCTTGCGAACCTTGCGCCTCGTGACGTGGCGCCCGCGCTGACGGCATTGCGGGGCGAAACGGATGAGCGCGTGGCGGCGCCGCTGTTACGGCTGCTCTCGAATCGCCCCGATCCTCGGGAGGCCGAGGTGTGCCTGCGGTGGCTGGAGCGTGGGGATGCGGCACGTCCGGCGGCGGCAGAGGCGCTGGCGTCGATCCATCGCGTGTCGCCGCTCGAAGTCGGGTTGGGACGGCGCGCCATGGAGCTGCTGGTGCGGATCGACCCCAAGCGCATCTCTCCCTCCTCTGCGCGCCTGCTCGGCGCGTTGAGCGGGAGCGAAGACGTGGACGCGGCGCGCCGCGTTCTTTCGGAGAGTGAACCCGGCAGCCGTCTCGCGCTGGCGGAAGGTCTCGCGTTGCACGACCAGGGCCTGAGCGTGCTGCTGGAGATCGCGCCGGAGCCTGACGGAGCGGTGTTCGAGCTCGTGTGCCGCGCGCTGGCGGCGCGCACCGCCACGGTTGAATGGTTCGCGATGCTGCGCTCCGCCGGCGCCCACCTGGGGGACGGCCGATGGGACGGGCTGGGGCGAGTGTTGCTGGCGCTCCCTCCGGAGGGCTTCCGCGCGGCGCTCTCGACGGTGACCGAGCCGGATGACCGCGGCGCGTTGCTCGCTCGCGCGGCTGCGCACGCGACGACCAACGGCGGAGAGGCGACAACGCGAGTCTGCATCGCGCGGGCGGAGCATTCCCTGTCGCAGAGAGACGGCGGTGCGGCGCTCACTCATCTCGACGCGCTGCGGGCGGCCCCGGGAGATCCGCTCGTTCGGGACGCGAGGCTGCGCGCGCTGCTGCTGCTGGATCGCCTGGACGAGGCCGAAACGCTTCAGGCGCCGGTGTCCGCGTGGCTGGACGGCTTGGATCTGTGCCGGGGGATGGCGCACGAGGCGTCGGTTCGGGATCGGATCGCGGCTCTGTTCGAATCGACGCTGTCGGGCGGCGAGCGCGACCGGCTGTACGCCCCGGCGAGCGCGCCCGAACGACCGATCGCGCCGGAGAGCGACGGCGCATCGCGACAGTCTGCGCCGTAACGCGACGCTTCGGACAAACCCTGACTTGCGCACCGATTCCGCAAGGGTTGCACCGCAAGTGCGCTGCGCGCGTGCAACCTTCCGCCGTATGGTGCGGAAGAAATCACCGGGAATCCGGTCTCGGCGCTTGAACGCGACGCGAGTGCGGCGCATCGTTCCATCGTCGAACTCCGGCGCGCGACACGTCGCGGCGCCGGCGCGACGGTAGACGCACGTCTGCCGAGTTCGGCTCGTGGGCACATCGAGGTTTTCGGGGACATCGGGCGTTACCGCGCCGCCTTGGGGCGCGATTCGGCCGGGCGCGGTGGTCGCGCCCACGACCAGGACGACGCACTCTCGAGCTTTGAGGAGATAGGACTCATGAGAATCGGATGGACCGCAGCGGCCGCAGGAGCCGCGATGTGCCTCAGCGCCGGCGCTGCCGACGGCGTGTGGCAGTCCCTGACGGATTACCGGGAGTTGGACGACGCCGGGCGGCCGGTGGTTCCCTCCCACCTCGGCGCGCTGCGCAGGACGGAGGCCGGCGCGCAGCAGGGCGGGCGCATCGATCTGACCACGGCGTTCGGGCGCCTGGCGCGAGGCACATCGAACGCATCGCCGGAAGGACCGGGCCCGGCGCTCACGTTCATGACGGACACGTTCGAGGGCCTTCAGCCCATCCCGGCCAACCTGCTCAATCAGATCTCGCCCTCGACCGTCTGGACCGGAGCGAGCGCGGGGCTGGGCAGCATCCTGCAGCAGTCGCAGCTGTCACCGCTCGCCGGCGCCACCACCGAGGCCGCGGGCGGCAACTCGACCATGAAGCTTCGTGGCTTCGCGAACACCAGCACGCCCCCGGCGGGCACGATCGCGCGGCTGTGGTCGTACAACTGGGTAAAGCAGTACACGCCGCAGAACACGATTGACATCCGCATGATTCTCCGGGCGGACCCGGCGGCCCCGGCGCGCCAGTCGCACGAGACGTTCGTGAACGCGATCACGACGACGTTCACGAGCGAGGCGTCGTACACGACGGGCGGGTTCCTGGTGGATAGGGTGCTGTGGGGCGGCACGAATCCGACGGCGGGATCCGGGCTGCCGGCGGGCGCGTTGCCATCGTTCTACAACCTCGGACTCGACCCCAACTCATTCACCACCGGCATTTTCCAGGAGCTCGTGTTCCCGGCGGGCCACCCGCAGGCCGGGCAGCCGATCCTCGTGCCGATCAACTCCTGGTTCAAGCTCATCCATGAAGTGAACACGTCGGGCGAGGTGGTGCTCAAGATCGATTTCATGAACGGCGGCGGCGAGGTCGAGGGCAATCGAACCATCGGTCTCTCGGTTTCGCGCTACGACCGTTGGAACGCCCGCTTCAATTCGGAACAGCAGAACGACGCGTGCTACTTCGATAACTTTGCCGCGCAGGGCGTCGAGCTGGTGCTTCCCGTGCCGCCGCCGCTCGAGTGCGCGGGCGGTGAGTACCTTGATGACCTCGAATGGCTCACGATCGGCGATCTGTTCGGGCAGAGCATCCGCTGGGTGGACGCTCAGTCGTCAAAGGCCGTGGTGATCAGCGAGACGGGGAGCAAGCGGTATCGCCAGTTCAATATCTTCCCCGACGATCGATACCGTGAGGAAACGATCACGCGGACTCCCGAAACGTTCGCGACTCCCGGGAATCCGTTCCGCATCTGCGCGGACGTGAAGATCACGCCCGGCAACGTCACGGTTCGCGGGCTCAGCCCGCAGTCGCTGGTGGACAACGACAACGTCAGCCGGTTGTTCATCGGCCGAGAGGCGCCGCCGGCGCCCTTCGTGGCGCGTGCGTACGTCCAGATCGACAATCTCTACGACCCGATCGATCCGGAGGGCACCACGACGCCGTTCGACAACGTCGCCGTGATCGGCACGCATGTCGCCGACACCGGGTTCAACTACCCCTTCGACAACGCGTATCGCCAGGTCTGCTTCCAGGTGGCCGACACGCGCGCCATGACCGTCACCGTCGGCGGCGCCACGATCTTCACGGGCACGGCGTTCGTGAACTCGATCGATCGGTACGCGCTCGACTCCGAGAACAACGCGTTCGGCGCGGGCAACACGATCCTGTTCGACAACCTTCGGCTGCAGTGCCAGGCGCTGCCCAACGTCGTGCTTCCGCCGTTCTCGCTGGTCTATCACGATGACCTCGAATGGGGCATCGTGGGCGTCACGATCGGCCAGCACGATGATGACGGCAACGTGACCACTCCGTTCCGCTGGAGCTCGGCCGCGAACATGCCGATCCAGCAGGGCGCGGGGTCCAACTCGAGCAAGGTGCTCCGCATGGAGAACGTGTTCCGCGATGAGGACCCGCTGCCGCCCAACGACCCCGGCTTCGTGTCGTTCACCCAGGCCACGACCAGGCTTCCCAATGTGACGGCGTCGGGCTCGCGCGGCTGGGCGGCCAGCGGTGGCTACATGCTCACCGACGGCGCCACCACGCGTCTCTGGAGCCCCGGCCAATCCACACCCAACGTGTCCGTGTTCAGCCTGAGCACGCGCCTGGCGTTTTCCTCCGTGACGCAGACCATCTGGCACACCACGCCCAACCCCGCTTTCGTCTGCCCGGTCGTCACCGGCGGGCCCTCAGCCGTCAACTGGGTGGACACGGGAACGTCGTTCGCCTCGCTCGGCGTGAACTTCGCCAGCTTCTTCCAACTGTCCATTCACAAGAACACGGCCGGCAATCATTCCTATCGGATCAACGGTCGCCTGCTTCGGGACTCCCTGGGTAACGTCGTGAAGCCGAATTCGCTGAGCACCTGCGATGGCACGCAGATGGTGCTGAGCAAGAATCTCGACATCCTGTTCCTGTCCGGGGGCGATGAGAACACCGCGCTGGCCGGATCGATCCTCTACGCCGACGACGTTCGCGCGTGGGCGCTGCCCTGTCTGGGCGACACCAACGACGACGGCGTCGTGAACTTCAACGATCTCAACAACGTCCTGTCGTTCTTCGGACAGTCCGGTCCGAACGTCGGAGGCAACGTCGCTCCGGACGCCGACGGCGATGGCGTGCCGGACGATAACTCGACCAACTTCAGCGATCTGAACGCGGTCCTGTCGGGCTTCGGCGTGCCCTGCGTCTGACCTGACAACGCCTCCGGGCAGGGAGGCGTCTGGTTCCCGATCCTCGCGGCTGCGGACGGCAACCCCGTTCGCGGCCGCTTTGCATTGGCCCGGACCGGTGGATCGGGCTCACGGCGTCCTTCGAACGCCAGATGCACAGGGTGGCCCCCCGGGGTGAACCCCCGATTCCTTTCGCCTGATTTCACGGGATAAGGTCTTGTGCCCCTTGGGATTATGGGGGAGACTCGGGGGATGCGGGGCGCGATGTGCGCCCCGAGGTGGTTCGGTCGTGGCCGTCGCAGTTTGCACGATGTAGGGACGCGTGAGAGCGATGATCATGCACCGTCAGTCGATTCAGCTTCTCGCAGGAGCGGTCCACATGCGGAACAGATGGATGAAAGCAGCGGCAGGCCTTGCCGTCGGTCTCATGGCCACGGTCAACGCCACTCCCCTTCCTCAGCCCGAGCCAGACAACGACATGCGCGAGCGCGATGAATTCGGGCGCGTCGTCACGCCCAACGCGCCGATGATCGCGCGCGTGCACGAGGGCAGCTTCAAGGGCGTGCAACGCATCGATCTCGCCTCGGCGTTCGGCGAGATCTCGCGCGGCTCGTCGCTCGGCGGATCGGACGGCCCATCCCTCACCTTCCTCGACGACACCATGGAGGGAATCACGCCCAACGTGAACCTGTCGTCCCCGGCCGGGCTCCAGTCCACCACCGCGATCTACTCGGGCGCGTCCACGGGCGCGGGCATGCTGTTCTCGCAGGCTCGCCTCTTCCCGAACGCGGGCGTGGTGAGCGACGCCGTGGCCGGAAACGCCACGCAGAAGCTGCGCGGTTTCAACACGACGACGAACGCTCCGTCCGGCACGATCACGCGTCTGTGGGCGTACAACTTCGTCAAGTCCTTCACGAACCCGACGACGATCGATCAGCGGTTCGTGTTCCGCGCGGCGCCGGGGATCAACGCCATCTTCTCCCATGACTGCTACGTCAACGCCATCGAGAGCCGCTGGGTCTCGGAAGCGTCGTACGTCTCCTCCGGCTTCGTCATCGACCGCGTGCTTTGGGGCGGCGAGGCGATCGGCGGGTCGATCCCCGTCGGCCCGACCCCGTACTTCTACAACCTCGGCAACGATCCAAACTCGTTCACGACCGGCCTCTTCTTCCCGCTGACGTTCCCGGGCGGCTACGCCGGCCCGCAGGTTCCGGGGCCGGAAGGCCAGATGCGCGTGCCCGTGCAGGCGTGGTTCAAGATCGTGCACGAGACGGACACCGCGGGCGTGAACATCATCAAGATCGATTACAACGACGGCAACGGCCCCGTCCAGGGATACGCGGCGATCGGCATCAACGTGGGGCGCATCGACCGCTGGAGCGCCCGTCACCACGAGACGCGCGCCAACGACGCCTGCTACTACGACAACATGCACGTCGAGGGCGTCGAGTTCATCCTGCCCACGCCTCCGCCGCTGGTGTGCTCGTCGGGCCAGTACCTCGATGATCTCCAGTGGATGTTTGCCGATCAGGTGTTCGGCCAGAGCACCCGCTGGGTGTCGGCCCAGTCGGCGCGCGCGTCGATCGTTCTGGACCCCGGCGCGGGCCCCAACAAATCCATGCTGCAGACCAACATCTTCCCGGATGACCGCTACCGCGAGGAGATCCGAACCGCCCTGCCCGCTACGTTCGCCACGCCGGGCTCGCCGATCAGCCTCTGCACGGACATCAAAATCCCCGGCGGGGTCGGCAACGTAACCGTCCGAAGCCTCAGCGCCATCTCGGTCATCGACAATTCGATCACCTCACGGCTCTACATCGGGCGCGAGGCGCCCCCCGCTCCGTACACCAACCGCGGGTACGTGCAGATCAACGGGCTGTACAACCCGATCGATCCCGAAGGCACCACCACACCGTTCGACAACGTGGCCGTCATCGGCGTCGACGTGGCCGACACCGGCTTCAACTTCACCTTCGACAACACCTATCGAACCATGTGTTTCGAGGTCACCGACACCCGCGCGCTCACCGTCAAGGTCGGCGGCGTCACCATCTACACCGGCTCCGCCTTCGTGAACTCCATCGATCGCGCGGCCTACGACTCCGAGAACAACGCGTTCGGCGCGGGCAACGGTTTTTACCTGGACAACGTGCTGCTGCAGTGCCAGACGCTGCCCACCGTCGTCTTGCCGCCCTTCACCCTCGTCTACGATGACAACCTCGAGTGGGGCCTCGTCGGCGTGACGATCGGCGCACACGACGACGACGGAAACACGGCCACGCCGTTCCGCTGGGGCTCGGCCTCCAACATGCCGATCCAGCAGAACGCCGGCTCAAACACCACCAAGGTCCTCCGCATGGAGAACCTCTTCCGCGACACCGACCCGCTTCCCCCGTCCGACCCCGCGTTCGCGTTCTTCTCGCAAGCCTCGACCCGTCTTCCCAACGTGACCTCTTCGGCCACGCGCGGCTGGGCGCAGAGCGGCAACTACATGCTCACCGACGGCGCCACGACGCGCCTCTGGAGCCCCGGTCAGGCCACGTCCAACCCCACGATCTTCGGCATCTCCAACCGACTCCTCTTCTCCTCCGTCACCCAGACGCTCTGGTACACCACGCCGAACCCGGCGTTCGTGTGCCCGGTCGTTTCGGGCGGCCCCTCTTCCGTCATCTGGGTTGACTCCGGCACCTCGCTCTCGTCACTCGGCGTGGCCTTCGGCTCGTTCTTCCAGCTCTCCACCCACAAGAACTTCGCGGGCAATCACACCTACCGCATTAACGGGCGCCTCCTGAGCGACTCCGGCGGCTTTGTGGTCAAGCCCAACGGGATCATCGGGTGCGACCCCATCAACCTCAATCTCGCCGTGCTGCGGAAGGACATCGACATCCTCTTCCTCTCCGCCGGCGACGAGAACACGGCCACTGCGGGCTCCATCCTCTACGCCGACAACATCCGCCTGTGGGCCCTGCCCTGCCTGGGCGACACCAACGACGACGGCGTCGTCAACTTCAGTGACCTCAACAACGTGCTCTCGTTCTTCGGTCAGTCCGGCCCGAATGTCGGCGGCAACATGGCCCCCGACGCCGACGGCGACGGCGTGCCCGACGACAACACCACCAACTTCACCGATCTGAACGCCGTGCTCTCGGGCTTCGGCGTGCCCTGCGTGTAAGCCGGCCGGGGCGGGCCGACCCGCTCCGACATTCGTGATCCCAACGCCGCGGGCGGGCCTCCCCTCCCGCGGCTTTTCTTTTTTGACGCGGGCCAGCCCACAACGCTCGCCACCGACGTCTTAATCGACACCCTCGCCACGCTCTGGACCCACGAGGTCGTCAACGTCACTTCCGGCTTCATCGTCGATCGCCTCCTCTGGGGCGGATCAAACTTCCAGCTGCAGGTCGGGCTCCCCATCGGCCCGACCCCGTATTTCTACAACCTCGTTCCCGTCACTTTGACCACCGGCCGTTTCATGCCGCTGAAATGCCCAGCCGGATACTCCGGCCCGCAGATTTCCGGCCCCAACGGCGAGATGACGCCCCCCGTCAACGCGTCGGGCACGGGGTGGATCGTCGGCCCGGGCTCGGCCGGCGCCGATAACGGAACGCTCACCGTGCTCGCCGGAAACGTCAACCTCGCAACCGGCTCCGTGATCAGCTTCTACGAGAATACGAACCCCGCGCAAACGTTCTTGTTCCTGCAGGACGAGCATCGGCAGGCCGGACACCCGCAAGCCGGGCTGGGTTTCTGGTTGGGCCGTGGCTCGAACACCACGAACGCGAACGGCTCGCCGACAGGCCACACGATGGACTTCCTGTTCCTTGGGGAAGCCATGCCGAGTCAGATCATCCCTCTGCCGACGGCCGGCCTGCTGGGCGGATCTGGCCTCATCGGATGGGGCGCTCGCCGCCGACGGTGAGCCGCGCCCTCAGCCACGACATGACACGCGCCCGCTGGTTCAGCCGCGCTTGACCAGCGTCGCCGCGCGCACCTGCACGCCCTTGAGCCGGCTCGACAGCGCCTCCCGGTTCGGCGCCGCCTCCATCGCGTTGTCGATCGAGATGAACTCCTTCTCGACCAGCTCCGCCAGGCTGTGCGTGAACGAACGCATCCCGTCCGCGGTGCTCCCGTTGATGATCGCGGGAATGTCCTGGTCCTGCCCTTCCCGGATCCGCTCCTTCACCGTGGCGTTGTTCAGCAACACCTCCGTCGCCGGCACCGCCCTCGCGCCACCGGTCGCGTCAACGTTGGACGGGATCAGCCGCTGTGCGCAGATCGCCCGGAGCGAGTTGCTCAGCGAGGATCGCAGGAACTCGTGCTCGTTCTGCGGGAAGAACTCGATGATGCGCGAGAACGCCTGCATGGCGTCGGCCGTGTGCAGCGAGCCGAACACGAGGTGCCCCGTCTCCGCCGCCTGGATCGCCGCGAGCACCGTGTCGTGATCGCGCAGCTCGCCGATGAAGATGATGTCCGGGTCCTGCCGCACCACGAACTTGAGCGCTTCCTTGTACCCCGGCACGTCCACGCCCAGCTCCCGCTGCGAGATGATCGACTTGCGCGGCTGGAAGTGATACTCCACCGGGTCCTCGATCGTCACGATGTTGCACGAGCGCGTCTGATTGATCCGCTCGATCATGCACGCCAGCGTCGAGCTCTTGCCCGAGCCCGTCACGCCCACCACGAGCACCAGCCCCTCCGTCGACTCGTCCGCGATCTTCTCGTAGATCGGCGGGAGATGGAGCGACTCGAAACTCGGGATCTCCGGCTTGATGCGCCGGATCGCCGCGTGCATCCCGCCCCCGGCCCGGTACACGTTGCAACGGAAGCGGTCCACCCCCTCGTGATGATGCGTGGACAGCTCCTCGCTCTCTTCGGCCACCGGAGCCATTCCCGCGGCCAGCGCCTTCTCACGCGCCATGATCGCCTTCGTGTCCAGAAACGATGAGAAGTCCAGATCGCCCGATCGGTCGTACCGCTCACGCAGCCCCGGCGGAATGATCTCGCTCAGAAGCCGATCCGTTTCCTGATCCGTCAGCGCGGGCAGCCCCAACGCGCGCAGCTCGCCCGCAACCCGGAAGAACGGAGGCATACCGACCTTGAGATGAAGGTCCGAAGCGTCGTACCGCCCCATGTTCAGCAGCAGCTGCTTCATTGACACGGCCATGGCGCGAGCCTCCTCAATGTGGCGCGCCCGCCGAACGGAAGCCCCGACCGAGCCGGGCGCACACCTACACCCTACCGCGCCAATCCGGCGCAGTCAGCACGAGCCGGCAGGGAATCTTTCCAAGCGTCCCTACGCGCGATCGAGCAATTCCACGGCCTCGAACGGCTTGCCCTCGAGCATCTCCAGGCTCGCCCCGCCCCCCGTCGACACGTGGCTCACCCGATCGGCCACCTCAAAGCGCTCCGCCGCGGCCGCCGTGTCGCCACCACCAACGATCGTCGTCGCGCCGTTCTCCCGCGTCGCGCGCGCCATCGCGTCCGCCACGGCCCGAGTGCCCACCCCGAACATCCTCCACTCGAACACGCCCATCGGCCCGTTCCACACCACCGTTTTCGCGCCGGAGATCAACGATGCAAAGTGTGCCTGCGTCTTCGGGCCGATGTCGAGACCGATCTGCCCATCCTTCATCGTGTCCACGACGGACACCTCCCCCGCCATCTCCGAGAACGCCGTGCCCGTCACGTGATCCATCGGAAGATGCAGCTCGCACTTGGCAATCGCGGCCTTCTCCAGCATGCGCTTGGCCTCGCTGAGCCGGTCCTCCTCCACGCGGCTCGCGCCGACGCTCTTCCCGAGCGCCTTGAGAAACGTGTACGCCATCGCGCCGCCGATCACCACGTGATCCGTGATCTCCAGCAGCCGCTCGATCGCCGCGATCTTGTCCGACACCTTCGCGCCGCCCAGCACCGCGACGAACGGCCGCGCCGGCTTCTCCAGCGCCGAGTGCAGGTACTTGATCTCCTTCTCGACCAGAAGCCCGCACACCGCGGGCTTCCCGCTCGCTTTCATCGCCTTCGGAACCGCCACCATCGACGCGTCCGCGCGATGGCACGTCCCGAACGCGTCATTGCAGTAGATGTCGCCCATGGCCGCGAGCTTGCCCGCAAAAGTCGGGTCGCCCTTCTGCTCCGCCTTGTGAAACCGGAGATTCTCCAGCAGCAGCACTCCGCCATTGCGCAGAGCCGACGAAGCCGCGTGAGCCGCCTCGTCCACACAATCCTTCGAAGGAAACACCACCGATGTGCCGAGCAATTCGCCAAGCTTGGCCGCGCACGGCGCGAGAGATGCCCCCGCCTCGTATCCCGTGCCCGCGGGGCGCCCGAGGTGCGACATCAGCACCAGCCGCCCGCCACGATCGATCACGCTCCGAATCGACGGCAACGCCATCCGAATACGACGATCATCGGTGATCGTCCCCCCATCCAGCGGCACATTGAAATCCACGCGCATCAGCACGCGCTTCCCCGAAACCTCCACATTCGCGATCGACTTTCTGGCCATGCGCGGCGTCTCCCTTCCCCGAAACGGGCCCGCGATGATACCGAAACCCGCCCATCATCCTCGCCGCAGAATGAGTTCAGGCCGCCCGCGTTGTCCCGCCTGACGCGCCCGCCGTCGTTGCGCGCGCCCACCGACGCATCGCCCGCTCACCACCCGATCCCAACGCGCCACGCCCTCGACCGCTCGCCCCGGCCGCGGCGCACGCCGCGTTCAGCAACGCCGAAGCCCGCTCCGCGACGCCGCGCCACTCCGAGTTCCCCCGCGCTCGATCACACAACTCCACCAACGCGGAAACCCCGCGCACCACCAGCCCCGCCGTGCTCCCCGAAACGCCGCTCCCTCTCTCCTCCCACGCCGATTCCAACCGCCCAAGCAAGCCCGCAATCTCCACGCTTGGCTCGTACGACACCTCCGATGCTCGCCCGACGGCCACTCCCAGCGCAGCCAACTCCAGCCCGCCGGGCCCCACGCCTCCCAACGGCACACCACTCCTCCCAACCTCTTGCAAGATCCTCGAAAACGCCCCGGCCTCCGCAAGTTTGAGCAGCTTCGCCGCCGTCAGCATCGCCAAACCCTCCGACGTTCGTATTTCGTTCAGTCGGATAATGTACGGGTATTGGCCCGCGAGTCAAGTCCTATTTCAGGATTTTGTTTGGTTCATTTCGGCGAGCCAAGCCTTGCCCTCTGCCGAGGCCTCAAATCGCTCCACCGACCTCGTCAACTCCGCCGTCGCCTCCGCCCGATCCACCCAACCGCCCGACTCGATCGTCGCCCCCTCCAACTGCTTGTACGTCAGGAAGAAGTGCTCAACCTCCCGCAGGAAATGTCTCGGCACATCGTGCAAGTCCTGGAAATGGGCGAACATCGGGTCCGTGTGCGGCACCGCCAGCACCTTGAAATCGTTCACCCCACGGTCCTTCATCCGAAACAGCCCAACAACCCGGGCTTCGATCAGGCACCCCGAAAACGTCGCCTCGTTCACCTGTACAAGGATGTCCAGCGGATCTCCATCCTCGGCCAGCGTGCGCGGGATAAACCCGTAGTCCCCGGGGTACATCGCGGACGAATACAGGTACCGGTCCAGCCGGATCATCCCGGTCTGCTTGTCGATCTCGAACTTGTTCCGCCGCCCCTTTGGTATCTCGACGATCGCGTTCAAGACGCCCTCGATGTCGGTGTACGTCGGAACGCGGTTGTAGATGTTTCGGCCGGGCATTTCGGTAGGGGTTCCGGGATTGGGTTCGTCAGGGCTCGCAACTCCGAGCCGCGATCATAGGACCAGACCCCACAGTTCCCCTGCCAACTCGTCCAGCGAACTTTCGGCGCCCCGCGCCCCTCCCCCACTCTCATTCGATCCCGCCCGAAAACCCGTCCTGACATCTTGAGGACAATTTCATCCAGATATCTTGACAGGCATCCCTCCGCGTGTCACGATTCTGGACGCTGACATCTGCTTTTGAGCCGGACAGCTCACCGAAGGAGCGCCCCCATGCCACGTCATTCGCATCGCGCCTGGTCTCGACTCCTCCCGCGCCACCGCAAGACCTTCGCCGTCGCAGCCGTCGTCTTCGCCGGCGGCGCCATCGCGGCCGTCATCCCGCTCACCCTGGAAGACTTCCACACCTCCGGCACGCAAATCGGCATGGTCACTCCCAACGAAATCTACACCTCCGACGGATGCTTCGGCTGTCACAGCCACTTTGACCCCGTCACCGAACCGTACGAGTCCTGGAGCGGCAGCCTCATGGGGCAGGCGGGGCGCGATCCGCTCTTCTGGGCGCAGATGGCCACAGCTAATCAGGACGCCGAGAACGCCGGCTACTTCTGCATGCGATGCCACGTCCCCATGACCTGGACCACCGGCTCCGCCTACGACCCCTCCGGCGCCTCCGTCAACGCCATCGACATGGACGGCGTCAACTGCCACTTCTGCCACGCCATGGTCGATCCAATCTACAAGCCGGGAATCAGCCCCCCCGAAGACGAGGCCATCCTCGCCGCCCTCGGCTCCGACAAGCCCAATCACTATGGCAACGCCATGTTCGTCCTCGATCCGCAAGGGCATCGACGCAGCGCACGGCCCGATCACGTCGCGCCGCACGAAATGATCACCTCCCCCTTCCACCGAACGGGCGACTTCTGCGGCACGTGCCACGACGTCGGCAACCTCGCCGTCTCCAAGCAGCCCGACGGAACCTATCGCTACAACGCCATCAATCAGGCCACCCCCGACGAAGACCTCTGGACACAGTTCCCCCTCGAACGCACCTACTCCGAGTGGAAGCTCTCCGCGTTCGCCAACGGCGGCGTGGACATGGGCGGACGCTTCGGCGGGCTCGGCGCCTCCGTGGTCTCATCGTGCCAGGATTGCCACATGCCGCGCGCCGAAGGCCGTGCATGCTCCTTTGGCCCCGTCCGCAGCGACGTGGCCACGCACGAGTTTGCCGGCGCCTCCTCCTGGGTGCTCGAGATCATCAAGGAGCACTACCAGAACGATCCCAACGTCAACCCTCTGGCCATGGATCGCGGCATCGCCGCCGCCAAGAGCATGCTCTCCCGCGCCGCGACGCTCGAGGGCGTCCAGTCCGCCGGCCGCGTGAATCTTCGCGTCACCAACGAGTCGGGCCACAAGATCCCCACCGGTCATATCGAAGGCCGACGCATCTTCCTCAGCCTCGCCGTCAAGGACGCATCCGGCGCCACCATCCACGAGTACGGCCACTACGACTTCAACACCGCCGAGCTCGACGAAGCCTCCACCGTCATCTACGAGATGCACGTCGGGCTCAGCGAGTTCGCCGCGGGCCTCACCGGGTTCCCCGCCGGCATCACCACCCACATGGCGCTCGCCGACACCATCGAGAAGGACAGCCGCATCCCGCCCCGCGGATTCAACAACGCCACCTACACGGCCGCCGGCGCCATGCCGGTCGCCTGGGACTACGCCGACGGGCAGTACTGGGATGACTCCTGCTTCCGCCTCCCCGCGGGCGCGGCCAACGTCGAAGTCAAGCTCTACTACCAGACCGTCACCAAGCACTACATCGAAGCGCTGCGCGACTACAACACCACCAACGAGTGGGGCAACATCCTGCATGACCTGTGGCTGAAGACCAACAAGGGCGCGCCCGTCCTCATGGCCGAGCGCGTCATCCCGATCTCCTCATTCATCGTCGGCGACGCCGACGCGGACGGAGTCGTCGGGTTCTCCGATCTCAACGCCGTGCTCTCCCAGTTCGGCACGAACGGCCGCTGCCTCACCGCCGATTTCGACCTCGACGGCGATGTGGACTTCGGCGATCTGAATCAGGTGCTCTCGAACTACGGGCTGTCAGCCAGAAACTCGGACTAACGGACCATGATCGTCCGCGCCCTGTTCGCTCCGACGAGCCGTGAACCCCGCGCTCGTCGGAGCCTTTCATTGCGCCGGCTCGTTCAGATCAGCCGTTCCGCGCCGCTCCGCGCGACACCGCGCCACGACGCGGGCAATGCCTCGCTCAGGTCCACCAACGCCTCACTCACCTCCCCCTTCCCCCGCTCAGTCAGGCACGCGCCGAAATGCGCGCTCGCGCTCGCCAGCACGAGGAAATACCCCAGCAGCGCCCCGCGGCTGTCATCGCTCTCGGAAGGGCAACGCGCCACCGTCCGCTTGCACCACGACTTCACGCGCTCAAGGTCCTCCAACGAAACCCGCCCGCCCAGCAGATCATCGATCTCCGACGTGGATGCCGCGAGCGAGCCACGCAGCACCTCCCGGACCCGACGCTCAGCCCACGTCGCCCCACCCGATGCCCGCAGCCGCTCGATCACCCCGTCCACGGGTCGCGCCGCCCGCTCCATCCCGTATTTGAGCAACGCGGTGGCCTGCGCCGCGCTCACGGCGGGCGGCTCGTTCGATGGTCCCGGAGATGCTCTTCCGCCGACCCCGTGCATCGTCACGACAAGTCCTCCATCAGCGATGCGATTTCCTGGTCGATGTCCCCTTCGCTTGCGCCGGGCCACGCCACGCCCTCCCGCAGCGCGATGCGAAACCGATTCCCCGCGGTCCGGGCCATGACCGCCGCCCGCGCCGCAGGAATCCCGCGTTCCTTCTCGATCTCCGCGTACGACGCCCCGTCCACCATGTGACGACGGAACACCACCCAATGCTCCTCGAGCTTGTCCGCGGCACAACTCGCCTCCGCGCGATCCATGGCTCGGCCCACCACACTCCGGGCGATCTCGCGCCAGAATCCCTGCAGGCTCTCCCCGTGAGCATCACCCGAGGGAGGCTCCTCCAGCGCGCCCGCCCCCGCCACGCGCCCATCACGCCTCCGCGCTCGTGAGGTCTCGAACAGATAGTGCTTGAACGCCACGATCAGCCAATGGCGCAACCGCCGGTCGCTCTCCAGCCACCTCTCGAAAAACTCCTCCCGACCCAGGCGATCCGCAAAGAAGCCCCGCACGACATCGTCCGGCTCCCCGAGCCAGCGAAACGTGCTACCGCGGAAATAGACCGACAGCGGCCAGGCGTACACGTCCATCACGTGGCGCGCGGCCTCCTTGATCCCCTCATCACCCCGCCCCACCACCCCGCAGAGCCATGTGCGCAGCGTCGGCGGAAAATGGTCCGGGCGAGAACTCGACGCGTGCTCCGTGGTGCTTCCATCCATCTCGTGGTCCTTGGAACCGCCCCGTATACCTCGTGCGCTATCCGCGGACAATCTCCCCTTCGGACGGCCGGCCACGCGCGCCGAATCCCGCCCTCGTCGCCCCCCTCTCACCACGGCGGCGTCCTTGACGAGCATGACGGCCTCCAGTCCCCCCGCGCTCGATCTCTCTCTGGCCTCCCCAAGGCCCAAAGAGAGATCAGCCCGCGCCCCATGCGCGCGACCCGGATACATTTTCTCTGGGAGGTTCCCGCCCCAGTTGCCGGCCCTGCCTCCGCCGAGAACACCCAACGACCCCAGAGGCGATTGAGACCCTTCTTCGCCGCGGGCGCGCCCCACAACGCGACCGGAGTCTCTCTCCCCCCCGGCAGGAGCCTCGCCATGGACAACCCTCGGCATCACGATCCAAACGAAACGTCCGCCACTGCGCCATCATCCCCGTCAAGCTCCGGCTCGGGCTCCGCGTCCTCCCGACGCATGTTCGAACGCACCGACGAGGCCCCTCCGGAGCGCATCGGCGACTACCGCGTCCTCCGGGAACTCGGACGCGGCGGCATGGGCATGGTCTATCTCGCCGTCCGCGACGATGACCGATTCCACAAACGCGTCGCCATCAAGGTCATCCGCAAAGGCATGGACTCCGAGGACATCCTGAAGCGCTTCGATCAGGAGCGCCAGGTCCTCGGCGCCATGAACCACCCCAACATCGCCCGCCTGCTCGACGGCGGGCAGACCGACGACGGCCGACCGTTCTTCGTTGTCGAATACGTCGAAGGCCTGCCGCTCGACAAGCACTGCGACACCCACCGGCTCAAGATCTCCGAACGCCTCGACCTGTTCCGAACCGTGTGCGCCGCGGTGCACTACGCCCACCAGAACCTCGTCGTGCACCGCGATCTCAAGCCCTCAAACATCCTCGTCACCTCGGCCGGCGAAGTGAAGCTCCTCGACTTCGGCATCGCCAAACTCCTCAACCCCGACCTGCTCGCCTTCACGCAGGCCCCCACCGCGCCCGAGCTCCGCCTCATGACCCCCGAGTACGCGAGCCCCGAGCAGGTCCGGGGAGACCCGCTCACCACCGCCTCCGACGTCTACTCCCTCGGCGTGCTGCTCTACGAACTCCTCACCGGCCACCGCCCCTACCGCATCAAGACCCGCGTCCTCCAGGAAGTTGTTCGAGTCATCTGCGAAGTCGAGCCCGAGCGCCCCAGCGCCGCCGTCACCCGAGTCGAAGAAGTGCCCGACCCCACGGGAACCGCCGGCCCCGGCGCCGCCACCGCAACACGCACGCTCGGCCCCGTCGAAGTCTCTCGCACGCGCGAGGGCCGGCCCGAACGACTCCGCCGACGTCTCACCGGAGACATCGACAACATCGTGCTCATGGCCATGCGCAAGGAGCCGCAGCGCAGATACGCCTCCGCTCTCGCCCTCTCCGAAGACCTCCAACGCCACCTCAACGGCCACCCCGTCGATGCCCGGCCGGATTCGCCCATCTATCGCGCTCGAAAATTCATTGTGCGCAATCGCGTGTCTGTCGCCGCGGCCGCCGCCATCGCCCTCGCCCTCGCCATCGGCCTCGCGGGAATGACGTGGCAACGCAACCTCGCCGTGCAGGAGCGCGATCGCGCCGATCGCATCGCCGGCGGCATGACGCAGATGTCCGGGCTGCTCCTCCGGGTCTTCAACGAGATCGATTCCTTCCGCTCCTCGACCGCGCGCCGAGAGATGTTCGTCAAGGACGTTCGTGACTCCCTCCAGGCGCTCGCAGACGACGCGCCGACCTCGCCCGCCGCCGCGAGAACCCTCGCCGCGGCGCACGGCGTGCTCGGCGACGTGCAGGGCGGCATCCGAGGACCGAGCGTCGGCAAACCCGAAGAAGCGCTGGCCTCCTACACCGAGTCCGTTCGCCTCCTCACCCCGCTCCTGGAAGCCGATCCCGACCCCAAGCTCCGGTCCGACCTCGCCGCCGCCCTCCTCGCTCTGGCCGACGCGCAGAACGCCGCGCTCGACGCGGAAACGGCGCGCGCAACGTACGCCCGCGCCGCCGACATGGCCCGCCAATCGCTGGCCGGCGGCAAGCGCGACGTGCTCTCCAAACGCGTGCTCGCCGCTGCGCTGCTCAAGCAGGGCGACCTTCTCCGCGCCGCCGCCGATTTCAAGGGCGCCCGGGACGCGTATCAGGAATCGTTCGCGATCCGACGTGAACTCATCGGCGCCGAACCAACCGACCCGGCCGAGGCGCGCGACCTGTCCACCGCGCTCGGCCGCTTCGCGCAGCTCAGCGCCGATCTCGGCGATCTCGACGGCGCCGTGCAGACCATGCGCGAGAGCGTGGCCATCCGACTGAAGATCCTGGAGCAGGAGTCCGCGCCGACCGAGCCGAGAAACGAAAGCGTTCGCGCTCCGAGAGACGTGATGATCGGCCTGCTCACTCTCGGCTCCTTCCTCAGCGAGCGGGGAGACACCGAGGAAGCCATCACCACGCTCCGTGACGCCGTCGCGCGGGCCAAGGCCGTCCGCGACGCCATGCCCGACAACATCCGTGGGCCGCGCGACCTGTCCATCGCGCAGAAACGCCTCGCCGACGCGCAACTCGACGCCGACCGCATCGAAGAGGCTCTCAGGGAGTATCGCGCCGCCGTCGGCAATGCGCAGGACGCCGTCCGCACAGCCCCCAGCGATCGCGTGTGCAACGAATCCCTCCGCGACGCCCGCCTCGCGTCAGCCAAGGCCATGCTCCAACTGGGCCGCTCCCGCGACGCACTCGCCGAGCTCATCGCGGCCAACGAAGTCTCGTCCACACTGCTCGCCGCTGACCCGCAGCGCCGAAGCCATCAGTTGGCCGCCGCCGAAATCGTCTCGGCCATCGCGCTCACGCGATGGGCCGAATCGCCCGCCACCGGGCTCAACGAGCTTCGCGCCGCGTACGACAACGCGCGCACGCTCGCCGACGCCGCCCCCGATGACGCAACCGGCATCGCCATCCTCGCCGACGCCGGCCTCGCGCTCGCATGGTCGCGCCTGCTCGCCGACCAGCCCGCCGACGCGCGCGAAGCATTCGATGCGATCCTCAAGGTCACCGAAGCCGCGGCCAAAGCCGAGGGCTCGTCCCGCTCGGCCCGCGCGTCCCACGCCGAAACGCTCGCAGGCCTCGCCATGGTGCTCGCCGCGACCGACGCGACCGCCGCGCTCGCCGCTGCCAACCAGGCCCGAGACGCCGCGCCCGGACCTTCCGCCCGAGTCTTGTGGGCGCTCTCGACGGCCCAGCGCGCCGCCGGCGACCCCTCCTCCGCCGACGCGACGCTGGCCGACGCTCTGGCCCTCATCGCCCGCGCGCCCGCAGGTTCGCCAGACGCACGCCTCCGCGCAGCGATCGAACAAGCTCGCGTCGCACCCTGAATCGGGCCGCATCGGACCAAACACCACGTTTTTACTTGGCCCTGCCCGCTCCGGGGGGTACCTTGTCGGACTCCGGACGGGATTCCGCCTCTGCCGGACGCGCCGCTGTCTCTCTTTGAATGACGCACAGAGTTGTTGACCCGAGTGCGGAAAGGAACCTGATATGACCACGTGCATGCGCACGAGCCGAGGATTTGCGGGCCTTCTGGGAACTCTGCTGGTGGCGGTTTCCAGCCCTTCCGCTCGGGCGGCCGGGACGCCCTGCGCGGGGTCCTGGGAGCTTTCGTCCATCCCCTCTGCCCGGGCCGACCACCACCTGGCGTTCGACGCCGCGAGGGGCCGAACGGTCATGTTCGGGGGACAGGAATCGACCGGAGTGCTCCTGAACGACACCTGGACGTGGGACGGTCTGAAGTGGCGGCAGGCATCGACTCCGATCGCGCCGACCGCTCGGGTGCATGGCGCGATGGCGTACGACCTGGCCAGACAGCGGGTCGTGCTGTTCGGCGGTCAGGTGATCGGCGGCGTAAACAACCGTGAGACGTGGGAGTGGGACGGGGCCGCGTGGCTGCTTCGTTCGACCACGGGTCCGAGCGCGCGGTTCGGGCACACCATGGTGTACGACAGCGCGTTGCAGCGGGTGGTCGTGTTCGGCGGCCAGGACAACTCAAACTTCGTCGGCGATTCCTGGTCGTGGGACGGCGTCGCGGGCGTGTGGTCGCAGATCTCGACCTCGGTGACGCCCGGTCAGGGCAGCGTCATCGGGCACCAGCACATGTCGTCGTATGACTCCGCTCGGCAGCGGCACGTGCTGTTCTCGGTGCAGGGCGGCGCCGTGACGTGGGAACGCGCCGGCAGCGTGTGGAGCCTGCTCTCGAATCAGGGCCCGCCGATCGGGCCGGCGGGCCGATCGCGCGGCATGATGTTGTTTGATCCGAGCGTGGGGATCGGGGGATCTTCGGTGCTGTTCGGGGGCGGCGGCGCCGGGGCCACGGATGCCAGTGTGTGGGCCTGGAACGGCCTGGCGTGGTCGATTGCGCAGCCCGCGTCGCCCACGGGGCCAACGGCTCGTGAGGGTCACGCCATGGCGCGCGACAGTGCGCGAGGCGCGGTGGTGCTGTTCGGCGGGTCGAACCCGGGCGGGGGCGTGGCCTCGGCCAACAACGAGACATGGGAGTGGTCGATGGCGACGGGATGGCGCAATCTCACCACTCCGTCGCCTCGTGAAAGCCATGCGTTGGCGTACGACCCGGTGTACCGAGAGGTGGTTCTGTTCGGAGGCATCGTGTCTTCCGGGGGGAGCGTGAGCCAGGAGACGTGGACGCGGGATTCGTCAGGTTGGACGCGTCGGCTCGTGGCCGCGCCCGGAGCGATGGGCGGGCGGTACGGGCATGTCATGGTGTACGACGAGCGAGCGCAGCGCGTGGTGCTGTTTGGTGGTCGGCTGCAGGGCGGGGGACTGGCTTCGGCGGGCATGTGGGAGTGGGACGGGGCCCAGTGGACGGCTCGCTCCTCGGCTCAGACACCGCCGGCACGCACGAACTTCGCGATGGTGTACGCGCGCGGCGCGCTGGGGGTCGGACAAACGGTGCTGGCGGGAGGAGTGCTGTCCAACGGGGCCGCGTCGACGGACACCTGGGCGTGGGACGGTGTGACGGGTCAGTGGCAGATGGTGGGGACGCTGCCCAGCCCATTGACGGGGCACGGGATGGCGTACGACTCGCGGGACAACGTGATTGTGGCCTGGGGTGGGCGCACGTCCGCGGGCACGGCGCCGAGCATTTCGCAGCACCGCACGCTCTACCGGCTGGATTCGAATCTGCTGGGGTGGACGCAGATGTTGCCGGGGGTCGGGACATGGCCAGCGCCCCGCGAGCGACACGCGATGATGTTCGACGGCAGCACGAACACGACGGTGATGATCGGCGGCATCGCGGACGATCAGAACGCGGGCGTGCTTTATTCAGAGGTGTGGGAGTGGGACAATCGGCTGCAGCAATGGTCGCTCCGTACGTCGAGCGGCGATGCGCCGCCGGGCATCCGTCGGCACGGGGTGGCGGCGGACACGCACCGCGCAGAAATCGTGGTGTTCGGCGGCGCGCTGAGCGCCAATACGGCTGGGGGCGGCATCGCGTCGGGGCGGACGCAGAGCGAATGGCGGTTTGCGAGCCCTCGCACCTCTCGTTGGAAGACGTTCGCGGGGGGGAACTACTCCAACATGGTGAACTGGGAGTGCGATCGCCTCCCGGGCGTTGAAAGCACCATCGTGGTGGAGCGGGACGGCTTCAATCCCGCGCTTCCCGGAGGCACGCCGGCGTGGCCCGTGAACATCAACGTGGCTTCGGCGCAGGTGGCACGCACGCTGGATGTGCGCTGGGACAGCGTGACGTTCAATCTGCTGCAGGGGCTCTCGCTGCTCGCGCCCGACGACCTGCAGGACCCGTCTCT
Organism: uncultured Phycisphaeraceae bacterium; assembly: GCA_964638515.1. GTDB lineage: Bacteria > Planctomycetota > Phycisphaerae > Phycisphaerales > UBA1924 > CAYPGJ01. Next base: position 27,351 of record CAZWZL010000014.1, on the reverse strand, counting down.
CGTGGTCGGGGGATCCGGTGGCGAGATCAGCGTGCTGCGGGTGATCAACACGAATCTGGCCAGCGCCACGACCACGCTCGCCACCACGGCCGGCATCATTGGACGGGACATCGGCGCGGACGGAACGCTGCGCGTGTCGGGACAGCGAGTCCGATTCTCCTCAACGGGCGACCTGGTGATCGGCCTCAACGGAGAGGGTGAGGCCATCATCGAAGATCGAGCGCAGATGTTGTTCGGCGGGGCGGGCACACAACTGGTGGTTGGCCAGGGCGGGCAAGGCACGCTGCGCGTGACGGGGCCGGGGGCGCGCGCGCAGTCGACGAAAGGTGTCGGCGCGAGCGGGGCCATCGTGGCCGGGCAGAACGCCGGGTCGCAGGGGCTGATCGCGGTTCAGTCGGGCGCGGTGTTCCTCGCGGACGTGGATGACTTCATCGTGGGTGATGCGGGCGTTGGCACGGTTGAGGTGTCCGGCGGGAACGCGTTGCTTCAGACGAACAGTTTCAATTCCGCGGTGGTGGGGCGAGGCGCGGGCTCGACGGGCGTGGTGCGGGTGGATGCTTCGGAGTGGCGCGAGGGCGTGAGCGTGCCGACGATCGGTCTCGGGGGCACGGGGCGCGTGGAGTTGTCGTTCAGCGGAATCATGGGGGATCGTGGAGCGTCGATCGCGTCCAAGGGTGAAGTGCGGGGGGATGGCAGGATCGTCGGTGATGTGTTCAATCTCGGGCACGTGTGGCCGGACCCGAGCAGCGCGATCGGCAGCGCGACGCGGGGCCGGATTGAAGTGCTGGGGGATTACCGGCAGATCGGGCTGCCTCCGGGCGCTTCGGCGGGGGCGGAGTCGGGTCGGCTGACGGTGGACCTTTCGGGCGCGGGGGCCGGTGAGGCGAGTGAGCTTTCGGCATCGGGCGCCGCTCAGCTGGCCGGGGCGTTGCGGGTGCGGCTACAGAACGGGTTTCTGCCGGAGGCGGGGTACAGCAAGACGGTGGTGACGGGCGCGACGCGCGCGGGAACCACGTTCGATGTGGCGTTTCTGCCGGGCTTCCCGGACGATCGGTTCATGCGCGTGGTGTACGGCGGGCCGGCGGACAACTCGCTGGTTTCGCTGGAGGTGGGGTCGTTGGCGCCGAGGCTTTCGGTGCCGGGCGCGCAGGCGGCGAGCGCGCCTTCGGAGATTCAGGGCGCGGTGGGCGCGGACATCAACGGTGATGGGCTGGACGACGCGGTGCTGATCACGCCCGGGAGCCCGGGGGCGGTGATCGTGCTGTTTTCGCGCGGCGTGGATGGGAGCGGCACGTTTCTCGGATTCTGGTCGTCGCTGCAACTCGCGGTGGGCAACGCTTCGGTGGGCGTGGTGGCCAAAGATCTGGATGGCAACCCGGGCGTGGACATCGCGGTGGCGGACGCGAGCGGCTCGCTGCGCGTGTTCATCAACAACAATGACTGGCAGACGACGGGGTCCGGCGTGACGGGCTCGTTCACGCCGCGCGCGCCCGTGCAGGGCTTGGGCGACCTGTCCTCCATGGCGGGCGGAGACCTGAACGACGACGGGCTGGTGGACCTGGCGCTGACGAGCGAGACGGGTGGCAGCGTGACGATTCTCCGCGGCATGGGCGGCGGAGACTTCACGCAGCAGGCGCCGTTGATGCTGGGCGCATCGTCGAGCCCTCGCGGTGTCGACATCGGCGATCTTGACGACGACAAGGACCTTCGTCGCCCGGGCATTGCCGTCGGAGGCGGAGGCGGGCTGCAGGACGGGCCGGAGGGGTCCACCGGGCGGCTGTTCGTGCTCGAGAACGTGACTCCGGTGGCGGGCGGCGTGATCACGTTCGCGCCGGCCCAGAGCTTCAGCGTGCTGGGCGAGGTGAAGGAAGTCTTGATTCGGAACCTGAACCCCGCTTCGTCAACGGACCTGTTCGGAGAGATCGTTGCGGTGGTGCAGGGCGCGGACACGGCGTGCGTCGTGGTGCTGCGCAACCAGGGATCGACTTCGGGACTCGTGCTTTCACCTCCGGTGGCGCTTGAGATCGGGAGCGAGGCGACTTCGGTGGCTTCGCTGGATCTGGATGGGGATGACGATCCGGACCTTGCGGTCGCGGCCAAGCCGGACTCGGTTTCGGATCGGCGGGTGCGGGTGCTGCGGAGCGAGGTGAGCCAGGGCTCGCTGTTGGCGTTTTCGCAGGCGCCGGATTTGCCCAATCCGGCGTCGGCGCCGGCGCCGACGCTTGTTCGCGCGTGGGATATTTCGGGAGACGGGCGTCGAGACCTCGTGGCGATCCGCCCCATGGCGGGCGGGACGGACGGCGGGCCGGAGAGCGGACCGCTGACGCCGAGCATCGCGGTGCGTGTGAATCGCGCGATCGACGGGGACGCGAACCGGGACGGGTTCATCGACTTCCTCGATCTCAACATCGTGCTGTCGTTCTTCGGGCAGACGGGCGCGGGGCTCGGGGGCGACGTCAACGGGGATGGGCGGGTGGATTTTCTTGATCTGAACATCGTGCTCAGCCACTTCGGACGCGCGGCGGGCTGAGGCGGCTTGGTCTCATCTCCGGTCGGTGTGCTCGCCGTGGTGGTGGATCACGATCGCGATCGCGAGGACTTGATCGCGTGGACGCTCCGCGACGGAGGGTGAACCCGGCGATTCCGGGGTCACCCATCGGCGATGGACGTTTCGCTCGACTTTCAGTGGCCGCCGCCGGGTCGCGCCGACTGCGGGGATGGCGCGGCGGCGGCGCGATGAAGGGCGCGCGCGAGATCGGCGTGCCGATGGGGCCGGCCGCAGATGAGTTGCACGCGCGAGAGGCTGAGGCTCTTTGTCGCGTCTGCGCGTTCGTTGAGGCGCGCCGTGGAGCAGACGTAGAACTCCCACTCGTCGAGATTGAGCGGGTTGGGGAGGCGATCGACGGGTGTGAGCAGGGCAAAGACGTAGACGTCGGCATGCCGCTTGGGCAGTTCCTCGTACGTTCCGGTTTCCGCGCACCATGCGCGCGCGGGGCGAGTCGAGAACGTGACGGCGGTCGGGCGTCGTTGCCTCCATGTCTGCACGAACGCGGAAGACTTCACTTCCACGCGCACGCCCGAGGGCGTGGACAGATCGACGGTGTCCCATGCGGTACGGCATCCGGCGAGGCCCATGCCGATCGCCGTGGCTACGTGCCACTCCGCGAGCCAGGCTCGAATCGTGTTGTCCAGCAGGTTGGAGCCGGCCCATTCCCAGAACTGAGAGAGCGTCCAGGGGGAGGGCGACCCGGCGCGGAGGATGGGGGCGTCGCCCTGAAGCCGGAGCGGGACGATGGGGTCGAGTGGTGAAAAGGAGAGCGCCCGGTGGTCGGGATCGTCGCGGCGGCCGGGCATTGGAATAGCGTACGGGGGCTCCGGGTGGGGAAGGGCCCCTGTCAGATGCCGAATATCACCGGACGGGGACGCGGGCGTTGACCCGGAGGACGGGGTTCTCTACCCTCTCGTCCCCTTGAGATTGGCCTGAAGACGGCCCGGAGCCCCACGATGAAGCAGGACATCCATCCCACGTTCTACAACAACTGCAAGGTGTACTTCAACGGCGAGGTCGTGATGACCGTCGGGGCCACAACGCCGGAAATGCACGTGGACGTGTGGTCGGGCTCGCACCCGTTCTTCACGGGCAAAGCGTCGTTTGTGGACACGGCCGGGCGCGTGGAGAAGTTCCAGCGGAAGTTCGGCGGCAATTACTTCGCGAAGAAGAAGTGACCCACGCGACCCCGCTCGCGCCTTTCGCGAGGACGGGTCGGACGGTGAGAATCGACGCACGCCGCGGACGCAGGTTCGTGGCGTGTTTGCTTTGAGGGTGGGTAGGCTACGGGGGCATGGCGGAGGCGCGGGCCATCTCGGGATCGTTGCGTGAACGTCTGGAGGAGATCACGTCGCGCCATGACGCGCTCACGGCGCGGCTGGATGAACCGGCGGTGGCATCGGATTACCGGCTGGCGCGGGAGGTCTCCATGCAGCGCGCGGCGCTGGCGCCGGCGGCCGAGGCGTATAAGCGGCTGTGCGCGCTGGAGCGCGAAAGGGGGGAGTTGGTCGAGGCGACTCGGGGCGAGGACGTGGAATTGGCCTCGATGGCGCGCGAGGAGATCGTGCGGGTGGAGGAGGCGCTCGGGCGCGTATCGCGCGAAGCGATGCAACGGCTGGTGTCGTCGGATGACGATGCGATCGGTTCGGTGATGGTGGAGGTGCGGGCGGGCGTGGGCGGGGATGAGGCCGCGTTGTGGGCGGGCGAACTGCTCTTGATGTGTCAGAAGCGCGCGGCGAGGCAGGGTTGGGAGGCGGAAGTGCTGGACCTTTCGGACGGGGGCGGCGCGGGTGGGGGCGGGGGGATTCGCTCGGCGGTGTTGAACGTGCGGGGCGCGGGGGTGTGGTCGGAGATGTCGCACGAGGGCGGGACGCATTGCGTGAAGCGCGTGCCGGCGACGGAGGCGCAGGGGCGCGTGCACACGTCCACGGCGACGGTGGCGGTGCTGCCGGAGCCGGAGGAGGTGGAGTTGATCATCGACCCGGAGGATGTTCGCGAGGACATCACGACGGCGCAGGGGCCGGGCGGGCAGAACGTGAACAAGGTGGCGACGGCGGTGAAGCTGCTGCACGTGCCGACGGGGATCGAGGTGCGGATGCAGGAGAGCAAGAGCCAGCGGCAGAATCGGGAGAAGGCGTGGCGGTTGCTGCGCGCGCGGCTGTACGAGGTCGAGCTTGCGAAGAAGAAGGCCGAGCGCGACAAGGCGAGATCGGCGCAGATCGGTGGGGCGGATCGCTCGGAACGGGTGCGGACATATCGGTTCAAGGAGGGAGTGGCCGTGGATCACCGTCTGGAGCGGAGTTTCAATCTGGACCGGGTGCTGGCGGGCGAGGCGGATGACCTGCACGCCGGCCTGATGGAGGCCGAAGTGGAGCGGCGGCTTCGGGAGTTGTAAATCGGGCGGGTTGTGTATTGCAATGCCGTCGGGAGAGCGGCGAGAATGGCGGGCTCGAGGGGAGAGGGAGCGCGAATCATGCGGAAGATCGTCGCGGCGGTGGCGGGCGGCTTTATGGTTGTGCCCACGTGGGGCGCGGTGAGGTTTGTGGACGCGTCGGCGCCGGCGGGGGGTGACGGGCTGTCGTGGGCCACGGCGTACGACACGCTGGGGCCCGCGTTGTTCGGGCTCGGGGCCGGGAGCGAGGTTCGGGTGGCGCAGGGGGTGTACCGTCCGGCGGGGCCGGGCGGGCCAAGAACGGCCACGTTCCTGATTCCGTGCGCTGGGGGAACGGTGCGCGGTGGATATGCGGGGCTGGCGGGTGTGGACCCGGACGAGCGCGATCCGGGGTTGTTCGTGACGACGTTGTCGGGGGACTTGAACGGTGATGACGCTCCTGGGTTTGTGAGCCGAGGGGACAACTCGCTGCACGTGGTGACGGTCGATTCGGGGTTTGGGCCGCAGCCTGTGATCGAGGGGTTCACCATCCGCGGCGGATTCGCCAACGGGGGCGGGTCGGCGGACAACTTCGGGGGTGGATTGCTGTCGAGCGGGTGTCCGCTGACGCTTCGGGACTGCGTGTTGATTGACAACCACGCGGAGTTCGCGGGCGGCGGCGCGATGGTCGTGCACAACGCGGGCAACACCCCGGGGGGCGGACTGCTGGTGGAGCGATGTGTGTTCGAGGGGAATCGCGTGTTGGGCGGCATCGTGCCGCAGGGCGGGGGGTTGTACTTCCGCGGGGCGCCGAGCACGACGGCGCTTCGTGGGACGATCGTGTCGAGCGCGTTTCGGTTGAACTCTGCCGGGTTTCAGGGTGGTGGTTTGTTCGCAGAGCGAGCGGATGCGGTCGTGCTGAATTGCCTGTTTGCGGACAACCGAACGGAGGTAGGTGACGGGAGCGCGGTGGCGTTCGGGGAGGGCGCGCATCGTGTGATGAGCTGCACGATCAGCGGGAATGAGTGCGAGGGCGGGATCGGGCTCGGCGCGCTGGGGGCCGCGAATGTGTTCCCGGGCGGGCAGCGCACGGTTGTGATCGCGAATTCGATCGTGTGGAGCAATGCGCCGGGACCGATCGGTTTCCAACTGTTCGGAGCGAGCGCGACGTACTCGGACATCGAGGGCGGACCGATCGCGGGCGCGGGGAATATCGACGTGGACCCGCTGTTCGCGAGCCCGGCGGGGGGGGACTTCCGGCTGACGGGCGGATCGGCGTGCATCGATGCGGGGAGCGTCGGCGCGTTTCTGCTCGACGCCGCGGCGATGGCGCTGGTGAGCGATCTGTCGTTCGGGCCTCGCTTCATGGACGACCCTTCGAGCGCGAACGTGGGAGCGGGCGGGCCGCCGGTCATTGACATGGGGGCGTTTGAGTTCTCGCCGCCTCCGGCGCAGGACCCGTGTCCGATCGACACGAACGGAGACGGCGTGATCGACTTTTTCGATCTGAACAATCTTCTGGGCGTATTTGGGTCGCCCTGCCCCTGAATCCCGGGGATTGTCCGGGAACGGCGCGCGAATCGAGCGAAACGGCGCTTGGATTGCGGATGGCGGGGCGTATCCTCGGTGAGAACACCTCGATTCCCCGGAGAGCTCGTCATGCGTCACTGTGCACCCATTCTTGCGTTGGCTGTCGGATCGATAGCGACGGCGTTGCCGGATGTTGCGATCGTTGCGGCCGCGTCCAACACGACCAATCCGGAAACCAACACTCGGTTCACCGATGTCCGGGACAAGCTCGTCGCGACGGGTCTCTTCAATTCGGTCACGCTGTTCAATGCGACGCGGTTCAATCCGACAGGGGGGACGCCGACGCCGTCGGAGCTGGCGCAGTGGGACGCGGTGCTGGTGTGGTCGAACGACTCATTTGAGGACGCGGTGGCCATGGGCACGGCCCTGGCGGACTACGCGGATGCCGGGGGCGGCGTAGTGGTCGCCGTGTTCACGAACACATCGCTGCATGTGGATCGTTTTCTACAGGGGCGCTGGCAGACGGGGAACTACATCGCGATTCCACAGAACGGGAACTTCTTCCAGGCCACCGGGGGGTTGGGGCAGGTGCTCATCCCGAATCACCCGATCTTCAATGGGGTGAACTCGTTCCTGACGAGCACCGGCGTCGGTCAGGGCGGGCAGTTGTTCGGGGGGTATCGGCCGGTCAATACCACGTTGACGTCGGGCTCAACGAAGGTCGCGACGTGGAACTCGGGGCATACGCTCGTAGCGCTGGCGCCGAATCCTCGGGTGGTGGAGCTTGGCTTTCACCCTGTTTCGAACGCGGTGAACGCGGGCTACTGGAATCAGGCGTCGGACGGGGCGCGGCTGATGGCCAACGCGTTGCTGTTCTCGATGCCGTGCGCCGGCGATGCGAACGGTGATCGGGTGGTGAACTTTGCCGATCTCAATGTGGTGCTGTCGAACTTCGGCGGGATCGGAGTCGGTCTCCCGGGGGACCTGAACGGGGACGGGGCCGTGAACTTTGCCGATCTGAATCTCGTGCTTTCGAGCTTCGGGGTCTCGTGCGGGCCTTGAGATAGGGGTTGGGTTGAAAGAGCACAACGAAACAAGGCCCATGGACCTGAAGTCCCTGGGCCTTTTCGGTTTGTGGTGGCGATGTGTGCGGGAGATCAGTCCTTGACTTCGTACTCCGCATCGATGACGTCGTCCTTGCCTGCGCCGGGGTCGGCTGAGGGCTGACCTTCCGCAGGGGTCGCGCCCGCGGCGGACTTCTTGGCCGCGGCGTCGTACATGACCTTGCCGAGCTCCATCGACGCCTTTTCGAGATTGGCGACGGCGGACTCGATCGCGGCCTTTTCCTCGCCCTTCATGGCGTTCTCGACCTGCGTGAGCGCGCTCTCGATATTGCCGCGAACGTCCGCGGAGACGGCTCCGCCATGCTCTTCCAGCGCTTTGCGTGTCTGAATGACCATGGCGTCGGCGCGGTTCTTGAGATCAACGACCTCGCGGCGCTGCTTGTCCTCCTCGGCGTGCGCCTCGGCTTCGCGCTTCATGCGCTCGACTTCGTCCTTGGAGAGTCCCGAAGAGCCCTTGATCTCGATGTTCTGGCTCTTGTTGCTGGCCTTGTCCGTGGCTTTCACGTTGAGGATGCCGTTGGAGTCGAGGGCGAATTCGACCTCGATCTGCGGCATACCTCGCGGCGCCGGGGGGATGCCGGTGAGCTCGAACATGCCGAGCGTTCGATTGTCCTTGGCGAACTGGCGCTCTCCCTGCAGCACGTGGATCTGCACGGAGGTCTGATTGTCGGCCGCGGTTGAGAACACCTCCTTCTTGGAGGTCGGGATGGTGGTGTTGCGCTGGATGAGCGCGGTCATCACGCCACCGAGCGTCTCGACGCCGAGCGAGAGCGGCGTCACGTCGAGCAGGAGGATGTCCTTCACGTCGCCTCGGAGCACTCCGCCCTGGATCGCGGCGCCCAGCGCCACGACCTCGTCGGGATTGACGGACCTGTTGGGCTCCTTGCCGAAGATCTCCTTGGCGATCTGTTGCGCACGGGGCATTCGCGTGGAGCCGCCGACGAGCACGACCTCGTCGATCTTGGCCACGTCGAACTTGGCGTCGGCGAGCGCCTTGCGGCAGGGCTCGCGGAGACGATTGAAGAGATCGTCGCAGATGGACTCGAATTTGGATCGCGTGATGGAGACCTGGAGGTGCTTGGGCCCGGATTGATCGGCCGTGATGAACGGCAGATTGACGGTGGTCTCCTGGACGGTGGAGAGTTCGATCTTGGCCTTTTCCGCGGCCTCCTTCAGGCGCTGGAGCGCCATGGCGTCCTTGCGGACGTCGATGCCCTCCTTCTTGCGGAACTCCTCGGCGATGTAGTCGATGAGCTTCTGATCCCAGTCGTCACCGCCGAGGTGGCCGTCGCCCGCGGTGGAGATCACCTCGAACACGCCGTCGCCGACGTCGAGGATGGAGATGTCGAACGTGCCGCCGCCCAGATCGAACACGGCGATCTTCTCGTTCTTCTTCTTCTCGAGCCCGTACGCGAGGGCTGCGGCCGTGGGCTCGTTAATGATGCGGTCGACCTTGAGCCCCGCGATCTCTCCGGCCTCCTTGGTGGCCTGACGCTGTGCGTCATTGAAGTACGCGGGCACGGTGATGACCGCGCGCTCGACCTTCTCGCCGAGGTAGTCTTCAGCGGCCTTCTTCAAAGACTGCAGGATCATGGCGCTGATTTCGGGCGCGGTGTAATCCTTGTCCTTGATGCGGACCTTGACGAGTTCGGACGCCCCCCCCACCACTTCGTATGGGACCAGCTTCTCTTCCGATTGGACCTCATCGTGGCGGCGGCCCATAAACCGTTTGATGGAGTAGACGGTGTTGCGGGGATTGGTCACCTGCTGGTGGCGCGCCGGCTGACCGACGAGGCGTTCCCCCTTGTCGGTGAACGCGACCACGGAGGGAGTGAGTCGGGAGCCGAACGAGTTGGTGATGACCTTGGGCTGCCCGCCCTCCATGACGGAAACGACGGAGTTGGTGGTGCCGAGGTCAATACCGATGATCTTGGACATTGGTCCTTCCTTGCTGGTTGGTCCCGGGGCGATCTGGCCCGGGCGGCTCGATGGCGATTCCGTTGTCTGGGAGCAAGGATTGCGCCAGCGATTCAGCCCTCAGGCCGGGGCCGGAGTGCGGCCCTTACACCCGTGGATTGGTCTTGCAGGACTCGATCGGGGCTGAGGCGTCGAGTTCGCTGCCAGATCGGCAGGTTGCCCGTGGGGCGGCTTCGGGACAAAGGCCTCTCCAAATCCTTGCAGTGCCTCAGTTCAAGGGGTATGTTGGGGTCGTGGTCAGTCGGGCCAGCACACGCCCGGCGGGATCCAGTGCACAGGAGAGAGCACCCATGCGCTCACATAGGCGAAATTCGTTTCTTTGGATCGCTTGCGCGGGCGCGGCCCTGTCGGGCGCGAGCGTCGGTGAGAACCGGACATTTGATGGCGCCTCGAACAACCTGACCCATACCCAGTGGGGCTCCGCCGGCATGATGCTGTTGCGCATGGGCGGCACGGCGTACGGGGACGGCATGTCTTCCATGGGCGGCGTCGGTCGGCCCAACCCCCGGGCCATTTCCAACGCCATCTTTCACCAGTCGTCATCGATGCTCAACGCACGCGGGCTGACGGACTGGGTGTGGCAGTGGGGTCAGTTCGTGGATCATGACCTGGACCTGGTTTCTCGGGCTGAGCCCGTCGAGGCCGCGCCGATCACCGTGCCGTCGGGCGACCCGTTCTTCGCGCCCGGCACAACGATCTCGTTCAATCGGTCGGCTTTCGAGCCGGGCACCGGGACGAGCCTCGGGAATCCGCGTCAGCAGGTCAACGAGATCACTTCGTGGATGGACGGATCGCAGGTGTACGGCTCTTCGCTATCCGGCGCGAACGCACTGCGGAGCTTCTCGGGAGGGCGGCTCAGCGTGACTTCGCACACGACGGGCGACCTGCTGCCCATGAACCAGGGGATGTTCGAGGCGGGGGACGCACGCGTGAACGAACAGATCGGCCTGACAGCCACGCACACGCTGTTCATGCGTGAGCACAATCGATGGGCCGATGTGCTTGCGGCGCAAAACGCGGGTTGGAGCGACGAGGAGGTGTACCAAAGGGCGCGAAAGATCGTCGGCGCCGAGATCCAGCACATCACCTACAACGAATGGCTTCCGGCGCTGACGGGCTCAGCTCTGCCGGCGTACAACGGCTATCAGACGGGCGTGGACCCGACCATCGCGAATGAGTTCGCGGCGGCGCTCTTCCGAGTGGGGCACACGATGCTCTCGCCGACGCTTCAGCGCCTCAACAACGACGGCACGGTGATCAGCGCGGGCCATGTCGCGCTGCGCGACGCGTTCTTCTCGCCCCAGAGGATTCTGGACGAGGGCGGCGTCGATCCGCTGTTCAAGGGGCTGGCGTCGCAACTCATGCAGGAGGTGGACGCCAAGGTCGTGTCGGACGTGCGCAATTTTCTGTTCACCATTCCGACAGGGGGCATGGACCTTGTCTCGCTGAACATCCAGCGTGGGCGCGACCATGGGCTGGCGGACTACAACTCGGTGCGCGTGGCGCTCGGGCTTGGCGCGGTGACGTCGTTCGATCAGATCACGTCGGACACGGCGCTCGCCTCGACGCTTGAATCCCTTTACGGCAGCGTCAACGACATTGATTTGTGGGTTGGCGCGCTCGCTGAGGATCAGCTGGCGGGGTCGTCGCTGGGCGAGTTGCTCACGGCGGGAATCCTGCACCAGTTCAAGGTGTTGCGCGAGTGCGATCGGTTCTGGTATCAGAGCGACCCGGAGCTGACGAACGTGCTCGCCGAGATCGAGCAAACGACGCTCGCGGACATCATTCGAGCCAATTCGACCATCACCAACCTGCAGGGCAACGTGTTCCTGATCCCGTCTCCGGGAGCGGGCGGTGTGATGGCGCTGGGAATGGCGATGGCCGCTCGCCGACGGCGCGGGCGGTGAGCGGCGCGGGTTTCATCGGCTGCAAGTTGGCAGCGCGCGCGGCGGGTGAGGCGTTACCGGACGGGTGCGCCGATCGCAACGCGCAGGGACGCTTTGCCGAACCCCATCGCTTTGAATGAGCCGCGGGTTTCTGCGCCGCCGGTACCTGCGCGGACCACGCCGGCTTGGTCGGCCAAGCCCGGAGTGGGCGCGGACACCGGGATCACGAACGTCAGTCCGTCGTCAGTGGGCCTCGCCGCCCCGGATGGGGCAGCGCCGGAGCAAGAAGAGGCGTGGGAGATGATTCACGGCGTCGTCGTGACCGACGCAACCGTCCGAGCAAGGGCCGGGCTACCTTCCCGGCAGCGACGGCCCGTACACGATCGCGTTGAGCAGCAGGCGTGCCGAGGCATGGTTGAAGCCTCGAAGTGTTACATCGTCGGCGAAGCAGATCACAGCGCCGCGTCCCATTCGATGATGCGTGAGAAACGGCTTTCCGGCCATGCGCGAGATGTTCCGCTCCGATGCGGGCCCGCCGATGTGCGGGGCCTCGGCGAACCGCGCGACGACGTAGCCCGAGTCAGAAACGGGCAGGGCCTCGGACGTGCGCATGATGACGCCAATCCAATCGGGCGTGCCGGCGGCCAATGGATGAGATCGGTCCACTTCGACTCGGAACAGCGTGCCCGGCACGCGATCGTCGATCGATCGCTGCCGGCGCTGCTCATACGAGAGTGTGGAGAGCTTGGGCCTCTCGTCCTTCGGCTCGGTTTCACCCTTAACCTCGAGCAGGGCCCGTGACGCCCAGCGGGCGGAGTCGTCCGTGGCGACGAGGCAACCGCCGGCACGGATCCAGTCCTTGAGGCGAGCAACGCCCGACTCGCCCAAAGCCCCTTCGAGCGACGAGGCCGCGGGGATCACGACGACGTTGAAATCTGACAAATCCGCGCGGGCGAGCGTTTCGATCGTGATGCGTGTGTGAGGAATCGGGGTCTGGTTGTCGAGCAGGTTCCAGATCTCGCCCGCGGAAAGTGACGATGCGGGCTCAGAGGCGAGCAGCAAGACCCGGGGCATGATGAGCCGCGCATTGGCGTTCGCGCCGAGCACCGGCCCACTCTCCGTGAACGTTGACTCCACGCGCCGCGCCGAGAGCCCCAGCGCGAGCAGGTCAGACTCGAAGGCCGCCATGGTCTTGGGGTCGTTTCGGATCGCGTGCACGATGAGCGAGCCCTTATCGAACGACTGTCCGTCCAGCGTGATCGGCTCGCCTGCGGCGCGGGCAAAGATGCCGCGTCGGGTCGCGGCGCCGATCGCCGCGGGAAATCGGTGCTGCGCCGCATCCACGACCAGCGCGACCGACGAATCCGCAGGCGCGCCAGAGATGGCCGGGGCAGGCGGTTTCCATGTGGTGAGTCGGGAGTGGGCGGCCGACACGTGCTGCTGTGTCCAGGCGGCATCGAGGCCGAACGCCACGGGAACGGACCATGCTGCGATGTCGTACGTGTCGATGCTCTCGATCTCGGAGGCGCGTTCGAAGAGCGATCGCACGAGTCGGCCCATGGGTTGATCGGCGCGGATCAGCCATGAGCCCTTGGGCAGGTCGAGCGCGTCCATGGCCGCGCCGTCCTTGTACGAGTGGGCTCCGGAGATGGTGGAGTCCGCGTCGAGCGCTTCGATCTCGATGCCGTGGGCCGCGCACAGATCCCACACGCGCTGGAGCAGGGCCGCGTCGGTGCGCGCGTCGATCAAAAAGGCCGCGGGGCCCTTGGCATCGAGCGTGAGAGAGTCGCGAAAGAACCGCGCGAACCGCAGCAGTTGCTCCTCGCGCCACTGCGCGGTGGACTCGAGGTAGGAGAAGCTTGTGAGGAAGTGGTTGCGGACACGATCCTGCAGGGTGAGCGTGTAGTGATCGTGCACGTCGATCGCGAGACCGGCGCGCCCGTGCCCGGCCTGCTCGCAGAGCATGCCGATGGCGCCGTGATAAACCGGCATCACCTTGCCGTAGCCGGGGTAGAGGTAATCGAATCGTTCCTTGGTGGAGTACACGAGTCCGTGGGCGTCGAACACAACCGCGTTGGCCTTGCCGTAGCGCTCGATCCACTCCTTCGATTCCTGCGGGATGTTGAGGTTGTACGGGGGTTCGCCGGCGCCGAAGAAGTACGGGCTATGGTGCTCCTGCTCGTGATAATCGATGTGCAGCACGGGCAGGAATCTTCGATAGGCCGCGAGTCGGGCTCTCGATTCTGGATGCACGCCCCAGACCCAGTCCCGATTGAGATCGAACAGGTAGTGATTCGGCCGCCCTCCCGGCCAAGGCTCCTGATGCTCGCCGGCGATGGGGCTCGAATCCAGTTCGACGCCCAGCTGCTGGCGGTACCACGAGACGTAGCGATCGCGCCCGTCCGGATTCAGACAGGGGTCGATGACGATGACCGTCCGCTCAAGGATCGTCTTCACATCATCGTTGGTCGACGCCGCGAGCGTGTACGCCACCTGCATCGCGGCTTCGGTGGACGAGGCCTCATTGCCGTGCACGTTGTACGAGAGCCACACCACGGCTGGGTTGTCGCGCGCGATCTCCGAAGCGCGGCTCTCGCTGGTGGCTCGGGGGTCCGCCAGCGCACGATGCCGTTCCAGGATCTCGTCGAGGCGCGACAGGTTGCGCGGCGAGGAGATCGTCATGTACACAAGCGGCCGATCCTCCCACGTCCGACCGTACTCGTGCAGCACGACACGGTCGGAAGCTTCGGCGAGCGCCTTGCAATACGCCAGCACGTCGTGATGCCGCGAAAACTGCGCGCCGATGTCGTAGCCGAGCACGCTTCGAGGCGTCGGCGCCTTCGGATCCATCCGCAGCCCGCCAAAGTACTCGTACGGCGTCGGTGTTGCATGCGGCGATGCCGTGAGCGCCTTCGGAGGCGAACCAGACGCGGTCACGCACGCGGCGCACAGGGTGAGAACGGCGATGGTTCCGGCTTGAATGGAGCGAGCAATGGCCTTCATCGCCACAGAATAGCGACCTCTCACCCCTCTCCGGCCGACTTCGCCCTGGCGTCCTCGCGCGATGTGTACTTGTCGGGGTCCGGCTCGTCAGCCGGTGCTCTGCATGGCCGCGGCCAGCGCGTTGACGCTCAGCAGAATGAGCGGACGCAGCCCGCCCCGATCCGCCTCCGACGCCTCGCGCCATCTTCGGAGCAACTCCACCTGCAGCGCATTGATCGCATCGGTATCCGGATTACGTTCGTGAATGGACCGCTGAATGACCGGGTTGTTGTCCAGCAGCGCGGCCTGCCCCGTGATCGCCAGCATCACGCGCTCGGCACGCTGATACTCGCTCTCCAAGAGAGCGTGCGCCTCGTCGCCCTGATCTCCGGCGTACCAGCGGGCCACCGGCAGACGTGCTCTGGCCATCTCCTGCTGCGCGTTGTCGAGAAACGCTCGGAAGCAGCCGCCGGCGCGGTACGCCTCCCGGCACGCCTCGATCCGCTCCGCGTCGCCCATCGCCAACTCATCGAACGCCGAGCCGATGCCGAACCAGCCCGGGGCGTTGTAGCGCATCTGCGTCCATGCGAACACCCACGGGATGGCTCTCAGGTTGTCGAAGTGAACCCGCTGGCCGGATCGCAGCACCGGGCGCGAGGCGATGGGCAACTCACCGATGTGCAGCACGGGAGATCGTTCGATGAACCACTCCCAGAACCCGGCCCTGTCGATGAGCCCCCGATACGCAGTGCGCGATCGCTCCGCCAAAGCATCCATCAGGTCCGCGGAGACGCCGGCCGGCCGCTCCTCAGGCGGCGCGCCACCCGTGGAAAGCAGCATCGCGTTGACGATCTGCTCCAGATGCCGATGCGCCAGAGCGGGCATCGCGTAGCGGAACGAGATCACTTCCCCCTGCTCGGTGAACCGAATCTGCCCGTTCCGGCTCACCGCGGGCGTCGCCAGAATCGCGCGATGGGCGCGTCCCCCGCCCCGCGCGACCGTGCCCCCGCGCCCGTGAAAGAACCTGAAGGTCACACCCTCCTCGACGCACGCCCGGGCCAGATCATCCTGCGCCGCGTGCAGTCGCCAGTTCGCGGCCCAGTACCCGCCGTCCTTATTGCTGTCGGAATAGCCCAGCATGATCTCCTGAAACCGCGATCGAGCCGCCAGATGGGCCGCGTACGCCGGTTCGCGGAACAACGCACGCATGACGCCGGCCGCACGATGCAGGTCATCCACCGTTTCGAACAGCGGCACGACATCCACCGGACACTTCGCCACGCCCGCGGCGATCGTCCACAGCCCGACCTCGCGCATGAGCACGAGCACCTCGAGCACATCGCTCACATCGTGCGCCATGCTCACGATGTAGGCGCCGACTGATTCGGGCTCCCGGGCCGTCTGCTCGGACACCACGCGCAGCGTGTCGAGCAACTCGCGAGTCGTCGGCGACAGCGCCGCGTTGCCGCCCGCGAGCGGCCGAGCCGTGCTCAACTCCCGGCGGAGCGCCTGAATCCGGGCTTCCTCGTCGAGCGATTCGTAGTTCGCGCACACTCCCGCCAGCGCGAAGAGCTCCGCGACCGCCTCCTCGTGCACGCGGCTGTGCTGACGCACGTCCATCGCCGCCAGATGGAACCCGAACGTACGGGCGTGAATCATCGCGTCGGCCAGAGGGCCGCGCGACGCGCCCTCGCTCAATCCCGCCACCCGGAGCGCGCGCTGAAGCACGCGCAGGTCCTCCACATACTCGGCCGCGCAGTACTCCCTCGTGGCCAGCCGCCGCTGCATGTGGCTGATCTTTACGCGAAACGGCTCGTGCGTGAGGTGCCGACGCTGCTCCGAGTCGAGCGTGCTGTCCCGCTCGTCGGCATCGATCGAGCGTCGCAGCGCATCATCGATGGGCGCCCGCCGATCCGAAACACTTAGTTCCTGCCGCAGCCGCTCCAGCGCCTCCGCATGACGACTGACGGCCGCGCTGCGCATCGTTTCGAACGTCGCTCGCGTCAGCGCGCTCGTCACGTTCGGATTGCCGTCACGGTCGCCCCCGATCCAGGTGCGGTAGCGCAGCACGATCGGCAGATCCGGCGATTCGCCGTAGTGGGCCTCCACGCTCTCGCCCAGGTCCCGGTACAGCCCCGGGACGGCGTCCCAGATGGAACCGGCGAGAAAGCTGATCCCGTTGCGCACCTCGTCCATCACGTCAAGTCGGCGGGCCCGCACCTCATCCGTCGCCAGCAGTAGCGCCAGCGTTTGCCGCACGGCGCTGTCGCCCCGCGCTCGCTCCGCCGGCGTCTGCTCACCCTGATCTCTCCGCCCGAGCAGATCCGCGATCCTCGCCTGCTTCAGCATCACGCTCCGTCGGCGCGATTCGGTCGGGTGCGCCGTGAGCGTCGGCCTGATGTCGATTCGCTCGAGCGTGGCGCACAACGCCGCCAGATCAACACCGTTCGCCGCCATGAGCCCGACAGCCTGTTCGATGGACTCGGGCCTCGGCTGCTCCGGCGTCGCCACAAGCTCCCGCCCCCGATTGATGCGGACGATGTGCACCTGCTCCGCCTTGTTCCGCAGATGAAACCGGATCGTCAGGCTCTTGAGCGCGGCATGGATCTCGTCCGCGCTCAGCCCAGCAAGCGACGGGTCCGGGCCAACCGACCCGAGCATCGCGCTCGCCGCCTCGCGGACCCGCCCGACGATTCGCTTCGCGGCCGGCGTATCGACCTCATCGAGCCGCGCGTTCAGCCAGGAGATGTCGCGCGTGAGCGGAGAAGTCATGCGATCCCCTTGATCCATCGTGCGCCGCGCGTGGTAGCGAGCGATCGACGCCCGCCCCGACGCGTTCGTCATTTCTTGAGCGACGCCATGTCGATCACAAACCGATACTTCACATCGCTCCGGAGCATCCGCTCGTAGGCCTCGTTGATCTGCTCCATCCGAATGATCTCGACGTCGCAAGCGATGCCGTGCTTCCCGCAGAAATCGAGCATCTCCTGCGTTTCCGCGATCCCCCCGATGAGCGAGCCCGCGAGCTGCTTGCGCGGAAACAGCAGGCTCATCACGCTCACCGGCTGCGGCGCCGGCGGCGCGCCGACCAGCACCATCGTCCCGTCCAGTTTCAACAGCGACAGATAGGCGTTCAGATCGTGATCCGCCGACACCGTGTCGAGGATCATGTCGAACGAGCCAGCGTGCGCGGCCATGCGGTCCGCATCGCGCGATATCACCACCTCATCGGCGCCGAGCCGCTTGCCGTCGGCGATCTTTCCCTCCGACGTCGTGAACAGCACGGTGTGGGCGCCGAAGGCATGGGCGAACTTCACCCCCATGTGCCCCAGCCCGCCCAGCCCGACGATCCCCACCTTCTTGTTCTTCCCCGCTCCCCAATGGCGCAGCGGAGAATATGTCGTGATCCCCGCGCACAGCAGCGGCGCGGCGCCCGCTGGGTCGAGATTTGCGGGCACTCTGAGCACGAACGCCTCGTCGGTCACGATGCGCTCGGAGTACCCACCGAACGTCATGCCACCCGAATGCTTGTCCGGCCCGTTGTAGGAGAACACCGGCCCGCTCAGGCAGAATTGCTCCAGGCCCTGCCTGCACGAGGAGCACGTGCGGCAGGAATCGACCAAGCAGCCCACGGCCGCGAGGTCCCCCGCCTTGAACTTCTTCACATCCTTCCCGACGCGGGTCACGCGCCCCAGGATCTCGTGCCCCGGCACCACCGGGTACTGCGTCATGCCCCACTCGTTCCGCGCAAAGTGCAGATCGGAATGGCACACGCCGCAGAAGAGGATGTCGATCTCGACGTCCTTGGGCTGCGGCTCCCGCCGCTCGATGCTGAACGGGCCGAGAGGGTCAATGGCGGACTTCGCGGCGAAGGCTTTCGTTGGCATCGGGAGATCCTGATATCCAGTTGGGTGAGATCACAAACACGCACGGGCAAGGCCACGCCATTGTTCTACCAGACCTGCCCTCCCGCCTGCACCGCTTCAAGTCAGCCGGCAGGCAGTCTCGCCTGCGCCTCCCGGAACGAATCGCCCCAATCCCGCGTCAGCAAACCGGCTCGCATCGCGCCAGGAACCGACGGAACCCCTCGCAGTCCTCGCCCAGCGACTCGTGGAGCGGTTCGATGGTACCTTGCACGGCCGATCCGATCGGCCCTCGAGGACCCCTCATGATGCAACCGAGCAGATCGGATGTTCTCCCCGTAGGTTCGCGCTCCACCGCCGACGAACGGCTCCCCCTCCCGGACCTCGTCGTGCCCGGGCGCATCCATTGGACCTACGCGATCTCCATCGGCCTGTTTCACGTGCTGGCCCTGCTGGCGCTCGTCCCTTGGACATTCACCTGGGCCGGCCTCATCGCGCTGGTGCTCGGCGTGCTCGTGTTCGGGCAGGGCATCATCCTCTGCTATCACCGGCTGTTGACGCACCGCAGCTTCGCCGTGCCCGCGTGGCTCGAGCGTGTGCTCGTCGTCATCGCGCTCTGTTGCATGCAGGACACGCCCGCCAAGTGGGTGGCGATCCACCGCTACCACCACAACCACTCCGACGAGCAGCCCGACCCTCACTCGCCCCGCGTGAGCTTCTTCTGGTCGCACATCGGCTGGCTCATCACCCGGAATCCCGGGGCCCACAACATCAACGTGTACGGCAAGTACGCGCCAGACCTGCTCTCCAAGCCGTTCTATATGCGCCTCGAGAAATCACTGCTCTGGGTCTGGATCTATCTCCTCCACGCGGCGGCATACGTTGTTGTCGGGGCCCTGCTCGGCGTCATCATCGGCGGCACTCCGGCCTCGGCCGCACGATACGGCGTCAGCATGCTGATCTGGGGCGTCTTCCTCCGCACGGTGATCGTCTGGCACATCACCTGGTCAGTAAACTCGCTCACCCATCTGTTCGGATACCAGCCCCATGACACCGGCGAGAACAGCCGCAACAACTGGCTGGTCGCCATCCTGGCCTCCGGGGAAGGCTGGCACAACAACCATCACCATGACCCCGCCAGCGCAACGACCACACTTCGGTGGTGGGAGATCGACGTCACCTACGGCATCATCCGAATGCTCGAGATCATGGGTCTGGCGACGAAAGTCATTCGACCCAGAAATCTGCGACACGCGCTGCGCGCCGCGGCCTGATCGGCCGGTATCCCGGCCGAGCCGGCGATGTGCTTGTCACACCTCGCGCCAGTTCGTCATCCGGAGGCTCTCATGATTCTCCCCCACTTTCGTTACCACCCGGCCCCCCCCAAGACCGGCATGATCCTGCCCTCGGACGAAGAGTGCGCGTGCCTCGGCGAGGCACGCGGCTACAACTGCGTCGTTCCCGCCTATTAAGAGGAGGACCTTCAAGAGTGCCTCTGCCCCTGGTGCATTGCCGATGGCTTGGCGCATAAGCAGTTCGACGCGGAATTCACGGATGACGCGGGCATCGGAATCTTCGGGCAGTGGGATTCTGTTCCGCAGGATGTGCTCGATGAGATCTGCCAACGAACCCCGGGCTTCGCGGCTGGCAGCAGGAGCAGTGGTGGACCCACCGCGGCAGGCCAGGAGATTCTCGACGCCATCCGCGCGGAGTCCGGCATCGAGTCCGATGCGGAGTGGGACGTCTTCCTCAACGCACTGAGTCTCGAACACGGCCCCACGGCCTACCTCTTCCGATGCCGGCACTGCGGGAAACTGGGGGGATACTCGGACACGAACTGAGAAACCGGTCGTCGCTCGTTGCTCGCTGGCGAATCCGAACGTCGAGTCGCGCGAGGTTTTGTCAACCCGCGCAACACCGCGCCGGCTCGAACGGCCTCGGGTCGAACGAGGGCTTCTCGCCGTTCATCAGTTCTGCGAGCAATCTGCCCGTCGCGGGCGCGCTCTTGAGGCCCGTCATCTGATGCCCGATCGCCAGCCACAGGTTCGACCTGCCCGGCGCGCGCCCGATCGCGGGCATGCCGTCAGCAAGGCAGGGGCGCAATCCCGCCCACGCGTCGGGTTCCGCCCTCTGCTCGGACAGCTCCAGAATGGACCGTGCCGCGCGCTCGATCGCACCGACACGCCGCGCGTTGATCGATAGATCGTCCCCCACCACCTCCAGCGTGCCCGCAAGCCGCAGACGATCCTCGTGCGGCGTCACCACCACCTTCCGCTCCGCGAGATACATCGGGCGCGACGGGTGCCGCTCGCCCCGCGCAAACTGCAGCGAGTACCCCTTGCCCGCCCGCATCGGGATCCGCAGCCCCAGCGTGCGCCCCAGCGCTCCCGACCAGAACCCCGCGCTCAGCACAAACTCACCCGCCTCCATCGGCCCGCGCTCGGTCTCCAGAGCTCGCACCGCGCCCCGTTCGACACGCGCACCCGTCACCGCGCAACCCTCGATGACGCGCACGCCCAGACGCTCCGCCTCCGCGCGAAGCCGCCGCACCGCGAGCCGCGGCTCGCAGTGCGCGTCTTCCGGAAAGTGAACCGCTCCCACAATCGGGCCGGTCACGCACGGCTCCTCCCGCCGCACCCGATCAGCGTCCCAATGCTCCCACGGCACGCCGAGTTGCTCCGTGAACTCCGCCGAGCGTCTCGCCGCCGTCATCCCGGAGGTCGTCTCCAGCAACAGCAGCAGCCCCTGTCGGGCGTACTCGAACGAGGGCCCGCCCGAACGCGCCAGCGACTCCCAGGCGTCCACGCTCCACCGGCACAGCTCGACCATCGCCGGAGTGTTTGCGCTGAAACGCGAGCGTCGGCTCGAGAGCATGAACACGGCGAGCCAGCGCAGCGTCGACGGGTCGAGCGACGGCCGGACGTAGAACGGGCTCTCCGGGTCCAACATCCACCGGATCGCCTTGATCGCGTATCCCGGCTGGGCCAGAGGCGTGGCCAGTGAGGGCGTCAGAAGCCCCGCGTTGCCGTGCGATGCGCCGCAGCCCACCGTCCCCCGCTCCAGCACGACTACGCGCTTCCCGCGCCGCGCCAACTCCACCGCGCACGCCAGGCCAATCACCCCCCCACCGATCACACCGACGTCGGGCTTCTGTCGCAACGCGCCCTCGGGCGTCGCGTCCGGCGTGTTGTGCGTTGCGATCTCTCCCACGGTTCACGTTCTTCCTGGCGGCGATGGCGACACTCTACCCTCGGCTGATGAGCGTCAGCGTATCCCTGAGTCCGCGACGCCGCGCGGTGGTCCCCCGACCCGGGATGACCCCCGCGGCCCGTCGCCGTCGGCCGACCAGCTCCCGGCCTCCACGCGCTCGACACCCCACCCCACTCGCATCGGTAGCTCCTCCCGACGAAACCGCCCCATCGTCATCGCTTGGTGATCGCGCCTCGGCCTAGCAGGACACGCCGAAATGGGCGAGCACAAGATTCAAATCGACGAAGTCGCAGTCGCCGTCCCCATCAAGATCCCCGAGGAGCCCGGCTCCGATCATGCCGAAGTCGGTGAGGACATGGTTCAGATCGATGAAATCCACCACGCCATCACCGTTGGCATCGCCGGGACATCGCCAATCCCGCACGAACACATCGTCCACGCTGTTCGTATCGCCGGTCACGAGGTTTGAAGCGCTGCTCTCGAACGCGATTCGCCCCCCATCAACCGTGATCGAAGATGAATCCGATCCGCCATTGCCCTGTGCCCCCGATGAGGACACGCTCACGCGCATCGTTCTCGCCGTGAGCACATCGTGAACGAACACATCACGAGCGGTGTTGGTGT
This sequence comes from uncultured Phycisphaeraceae bacterium, assembly GCA_964638515.1. GTDB lineage: Bacteria > Planctomycetota > Phycisphaerae > Phycisphaerales > UBA1924 > CAYPGJ01. The sequence goes on along the minus strand of CAZWZL010000014.1, from coordinate 5,236 downwards.
CGTCCGCGACGAGCGTGGAAGCATTGCTCTCGAATGTTACGAACCGACCGTTCGCGGAATTCGACGGCGTGTGCGAGGCGTTGTTCCCCTGGGCGCCCGCCGTTGAGAGACTGACGCGCGTCGTCAGGCCCGCCTGATGGTCGCGCACGAACACGTCGACGAAGCCGTTCGTGTCCCCGGGGACCAGGTTCGACGAGAAGCGGCGGAACGCCACGAGATCGGCGGCATCGCTCTCAAACGCCACAAGCCGGCCGTCGGCCGAGACCACCGGGGAGTGCAAGTTGCCGTTTCCCTCGACCCCCGCGGTCGAGAGGCTCACGCGCGTCGTCACCTGAGCAAAAGCCGGATTCGATACACCGGCCATCGAAAGCACGATGACACAAGAATTCTGGCGCATGGCGGAAACACCGTGCGTACCACAGTAGCATCGACGCGGTGGCGCCCCAAGCGCAATCACTCAATCGCCCCGGCGAGCGCCCGAAATCGCCCATCGGGCGGCCCAGAACGCCTACGCTTAAAATGTCTTGCTCGCAGCCTGTCGAGCGGCGACAATGCCGGTAAAGGTGGCATTTACCAATGCAACGTGTCTGCCTGATTCTTCACGCGTTCGTTGGATGGGCGGCTCTTTCGTTTTCAGCCGCGGCCCAAACGACCACTCGGGTGAGCGTGTCGTCGGCCGGAGCCCAAGCCAATGGCTTGTCATCGCAACGGCCGGCGATCTCGGCCGACGGCCGGCTTGTGGCGTTTGAGAGCGATGCCGCCAATCTCGTGGCGGGGGACACCAACGCATCCTTCGACGTCTTCGTCCGCAACCGCGAGACTGGACAAACCACTCGTGTCAGCATCTCCTCCATGGGGGAGCAGGGAGACAGCCGGTCGGAGGCTCCGGCCATTTCCGCCGACGGCCGGTTCGTGGCGTTCAGCAGCTATGCCTCGAACCTTGTCACGGGGGACACGAACAACGTACCCGACGTCTTTGTTCACGACCGCCAGACGGGACAGACCACGCGCGTGAGCGTTTCATCGGGAGGCAATCAAGCCAATGACTTCTCGGGCGGACCGTCGATCTCCGCCGATGGCCGGTTCGTGGCATTCTCCGGACTCGCCTCGAATCTCGTCGTCGGGGATACCAACGGCAAGGATGACGTGTTCGTCCACGACCGGCAAACGGGCGTCACCACGCGCGTGAGCGTCGCCTCCACTGGGGCGCAGGGAAACATGTTTTCGCAGAGCCCATCAATCTCCGCCGAAGGGGGACTCGTAGCGTTCTTCAGCGCCTCAAACAATCTGGTCCCAGGCGATACAAACAATTCCTGGGACGTGTTCGTCCACGACCGGCAAACGACGCAAACCTCGCGCGTCAGTGTCGCGTCGACAGGAGCGCAGGCGAGTAATCACTCCTCCAGCCCCTCCATCTCTGCCGACGGTCGATTCGTGAGCTTTCGCAGCGTTGCTTCAAATCTGATCCCGGGGGATACCAACGGCGCGGACGACCTCTTTGTCCACGACCGACAAACCGGACTCACCGCCCGCGTGAGTGTCTCCACCACCGGAACTCAGGCAAACGGCGGGTCCTTTTTCGCATCGATCTCCGCCGACGGCCGATGGGTGGCGTTCCATAGCTCGGCCACCAATCTCGTCGCGGGGGACACCAACGCCAGGCAAGACATCTTCGTCCACGACCGACAACTCGCTCAAACCACCCGCGAGAGCGTCACCACGGCAGGCGGACAGGGAAATGGCTGGTCGGTTCTGCCGTGCATCACCCCCGACGGCCGCTACGTCGCGTTTGCGAGCGACGCCACAAATCTCGTGCCTGGGGACACCAACAACGTGTACGACACCTTCGTGCGCGATCGAGGTCCGCCGCCCCCGTTCTGCCCCGGTGACGCCAACGGCGACTTCGTCGTCGACTTTCTGGACCTCAACATTGTCCTGAGCGACTTCGGACGCACCGGCTATCCCGGGACCATCGCGGGCGATGTCCACGCCGACGGCACGGTGGACTTTCTCGACCTGAACTTGGTGCTGTCGTTCTTCGGAACGGTGTGCGGACCCGCGTAGGTGTCTTTCCCACGCCGCACGGGCGCCGAGCGGGGTCACGCCCGATTCGAGTGCGTCGGGTAATGGCTCTCAGCCGCGCCGAGCGTGGCCCCCCCGCACGAGCGAGGCGCGAATCGCGACGAGCGCCGATGCGCCCGGCTTGGCGGTCCTGCAAAGCACAGGCGTCACAACGAAAAAGGCCCCCGCCTTCTCCGACGAGAGCCCCGAACTCCCCGACTAGAACTCGAACCTACAACCGAGCGGTTAATCCGCCCGCGGCGGACTCGCTCTACCGAGGAGCTCGTCGAGCCACGCCCTGCCCAAACCCGACTTCAGCCAGTTCTCCCTGGCCATGGCTTCCGCCCACGTCTCGAAGACCTCGTGGTGCGCAAGGATCCACGGGCCCACGTTGCGGCTCGTGAACTTCCGCGGATTGTGCTCCCGGCAGTTGTGCTCGGCGATGCGCCGCTCGAGCTCCTCTGTCTGCCCCACATAGCGGCGGCCGGACGATTCGCTCCGCAGCACGTACACGAAGAACGCCAAATTTCCCCGAGAGGAACCCTCTTCGGAACGTTTGGTGAGTCAGCGGGACCTTGGAGGCAGTTCGGATTCAACTGCGGGTGCCATGCAAAAAAGTACGGCGCGCATGTTGAGTTCAACCCGCCGCTATGGACGAGGACCACCGGGCGTGTCCCGTCCCATCGGCGAACACCTGCGCGGCGGGGTTCTGAGCACTACTACCGGAAGGCTGCATGATCCAACGGCCATGAGACTACAGCCGGAATGAGTAACGGAGTTCTTGTACGGGACGCGTGTGTCTAAGGAGATCGAGCACCTACCCAAGGGCGAGAAATGCAGACGTTGAGCCTTTCATGCCCTTCTTCTGGATGGTGATATGAATGCGCTGATCGCAAACAGCGCGAGCGCCCCCGGCGCGGGGATTTGGCCTGCGTAGATCGGCACGCCAGGTTCGGTTTCGTAGGCCCAAGCGTATGCTGTGAAATTCATGCCAGTTCTCACGACCTCGATCCACCCTCGACTGCCGCCCAAAATTCGTACGCCTATGTAAAGATGCATCCCTTCGGCAAATTCGGACGAGAATGGCGAGCCCGCATGCACAGCCCATCCCGAGAACTCACCTCCGTCGCGCGGGTTCGCGACCGGCTGGCCGTATGAAAGCGCAGTAGTTTGCGGAGGTTCTGATCCGGCAAACACCCATGCAATAATCGCAGCCCCATCCTGGTGGATATTGCCATACCCATGCCGCTGCTGACTGATCGAATTCAGGTTGCTCGTGTTGGACTGTTCGCTGGCGGATTTTGTGATGTCCAGCCAGCTTTGCCATCCTTCCACCTGCTCAAAGTGCCAGTCGTGATGCCCCGGCTGGCCGGGTGCGGGATTGGTGAAGTGGATGATTGCCCCTTGCGCGGAGGCGATGACTCCATACAACGCACCACATGCGATCACCGAACCAGCAAGTCGCGTACTCCTCATACTTTTCTCCATTTTGTTGACGTGACCTTCCCCACGACGTGGCCTTCCCCAATGTTTGTACCAATGTCTATGTTAGCTCAATCATGCTAGCTCAGTCCACCACTCGGCCCCGTCCAGACTTTGGCTCCCCCGAGAGGAACCCTCCCGTTAACCCCATGCGACCCGTCAACCAGAGAGCGCGAGAGTTTCGGCGGGTCGGACGCCCGGAAGGGCCGTTCCGATCTGGCCCCTCCGCCTCTCCCCCAAAGCCGAGAGCGCCGAACCCCCGCCACGGCTCGCCAGCGGGGGCGATCGTCGCACCCGAGCCGTAAACGACACGGCCCGCCCCACTTGGGACGGGCCGCGAAAACTCCCCGAGGGGAACGGGTTCAAAGGCCGGATTCAACGCCCGGACCGAGCGGGCGGAAACCCGGCCCGGTTAGCGGGATCAACCTTGCTCCCAAAGCCCAGAATCATGGCGTTCACGCCGCAATTCGCAGGTGAGGCCCGTTATCACAGGCCGGTCGCAACCACCAGGTCGGGCCTCAGACGGCAGGTACACCGAGAGCGCACCTGCTCACAACGCCCCGACCGGCTCCCGTTGCGATCCCTTTTAGGCGATCCTGAATGGCCGATCGACGCAGGGCAACCAGATGTCTGCCCCCAAATCCATGCCCCCGATCGAGTGGTCAGACGCGATCGTCCAAGCCTTAGCTCCTAACCGGAGCTCAAAAGAGCATGCGCGTCAGGCGCAAGCCCCGGACACTTGGACGACGCTTAGTAGGACATTTAACGACGCTTGCGACAATCTGTGCGCCCGACCGAGCTACAGCCGGGCGGCGCGGCGCGATGGGGTAGTATCGGGGCGCCAACACGGCCTGTTCAAAGAGAACGCAATGTGATGTCGTGAGTCCTCGCTCGAGCAATCAAAGGGCCGCAGGTACACGCGTTGCTTCAGTCCCTGATCCCTGCAGACCCATGCCCGGGGACGGCCGATTGCGTCGGTCGAGTCTCAGGGAGTTCCGGAGCCCGAAGTAGCATTCGCATTCCATTGGCGATTACCGCGAGGGTGGCCCCCACGTCCGCAAGGACCGCCATCCACATCGTAGCGAGCCCTACGACCGTCAGAGCGAAGAAGACCAACTTGATGCCGATCGCGAAAGCGATGTTCTGCGCCAGGATCGCGCCCGTGCGACGGGAGAGCGCGATGAACTCGGGCACGCCGCGCAAGTCGTCCCGCATAAGAGCCACGTCGGCGGTTTCGAGCGCGGTATCGGTGCCGGCCGCACCCATCGCAAAGCCAATGGTGGACTTGGCGAGCGCGGGCGCGTCGTTCACGCCGTCGCCGACCATACCGATGGCGTCGCCGTGCTCCTTGAGCAACCGCTCAATCTCGGCGAGTTTGTCCTCAGGGAGCATGTCGCCGCGCGCCTCGTCGATACCCACGACCTTGGCGATCGCAGATGCGGTGGTCTGGTTGTCGCCAGAGAGCATCAGCGTCTTGACCCCCAGATTGTGCAGCGTGCGGACAGCTTCGACGCTGTTCTCGCGAGGGGTGTCGGCGATGGCAATCAGCCCTAGTACGCGCGAGGCCGATGCGACTACGACTGTGGTCTTGCCCTGCACCTCGAAACTCGCTAACGCCGCTTCCACCTCCGGTGAACAAACCTTCCGCTCCTCGGCGAGTCGATGATTGCCGGCGAAGTACATCTCGCCGTTG
>CAZWZL010000013.1:0-61995 GCA_964638515.1 uncultured Phycisphaeraceae bacterium | reverse complement strand
TTCTCGATGTAGATGTCGCGCTGGGGGATGTAGGCCTCGGGCTGGTAGTAGTCGTAGTAGGAAACGAAGTAGGAGACGGCGTTGTTGGGGAAGAGATCGCGCATCTCCTCGTAGAGCTGGGCGGCGAGCGTTTTGTTGTGCGAAAGGATGAGGGTCGGTTTCCGGGTGCGCGCGATGACGTGCGCCATGGTGAAGGTCTTGCCGGTGCCGGTGGCGCCGAGGAGGACGGCGGCGGGGTCTCCGGCGTTGATCTTGCGCGTGAGCGCGTCGATGGCCGCGGGCTGATCGCCCATGGGCGTCATGTCGGAGACGACCTCGAATTGCCGGTCGTGGAGCGGCATTGCGGGTTGATGGTAGGGGGGAGTCGCGGTCAGCCTCGCACGCTGGAGAGGAGCGTGATGGGGCGTTGGCGCGCGAGGCGGAGCGCGAGGGGCGCGACGGTGAGGAGCGCGACCGTGAGGAGGGCGAGGCAGCCGAGGAGGATGGGGATGGGCGGGGGTTTGAACGGAAGTTCGATGCCTGCCAGGAGGGCTTGGAGGCGTTGTCCGGCGAGCGCGGTCTGGAGGCCGAGCGCGACGCCCATGACGCAGGCCGTGATCGCGAGGAGCGCGGTCTCGGCGAGGACGAGGCGGGCCAGAGTTCCCGCGCCGCCACCGACGGCGCGAATGACGCCGAACTCGTGGCGGCGCGCGTCGACGCCGGCGACGATGACGTTGAGCGCGGCTAGGGTTGCGACAGCCATGGCGCCGATGGCGATGAGGGTGGCGATGCGCATCATCCCCAGACCGATGTCGCGGACGGAGTTGAGGATCTGGCGGCCCGAGCCGACGAGGTAGGCGCCCGAGCCGAGGGCGCGCTTGATCTCCGCGACGACTTGCTGGTCCGGCAGATCGCCCTTGAGGCCGACCTGAAGCAGGTGCGTGTGATCGACGCTGAAGACGCGTTGGAGGTCCGCGCGGGAGCAGAAGACGGAGGACACGGCCTTGTCGGCGTAGTCGCGCCCGATGTTGAAGTAGAGGGAGACGACGTCGAGCCCGGGAGAGGAGACGGCGCCGACGATTTCGAACGAGGCGGATTGTTCTCCGAGTGTGACGTCGAACGACTGGCCGACGCCGTAGCCCTCTCGGTTTATGAGGAACTCCTGCGCCACGATGACGGCGCCGCCCTCGCGAAGGCGTCGCTTGGCGTATTCGGGGTCTCCCGCGGCCCAGTGGAGCGAGGTCATGCGGAAGAACGGCTCGGGTTCGAAGGCGATGAAGTTGACGGGTGGGTTGCGGATGCCGGCGACGCCGAAGGCGGTGCTCTCGATGGGAAGGACGGTGATGGCGCAGGTGCCGTCGACGAACGGGAGCGCATCAACGCGGGCGCGAGCGTCGTTGGTGACGCCGAGCGGGTGGGTGATGAAGGCGTCGGGGAACTTGATCTGGTCGAGCCAGTCGCGGAGCACGGCCGTGCCGTTGGTCCAGACGCCGGTGAGCAGGGCCACACCGACCATGAGGGCGCCGGCGGTGAAGCCCTGACGGAAGGGGGCGGACCGGGCCGAGCGTTTGAGGAGCGGCGAGGGGATGTGAAACAGGCGCGCGACGAGCGGGCCGAGCAGTCGGGAGACGGCGAGACTGATGGGAGCGCCCAGCAGGAACATGCCGAAGAGGAGCAACGGGAGGCCCAGGAAGACGTGGAGGCGGAACACGGCCTGCGCGTCATCGGAGGCGGTGAGGATGAACCGGTCGAGGGTGAGGCCGGCAAGCCCGAGGAGGGTGGCGAGGACGAGGGAGCGCGCGCGGGGTTCGCGTGCGCGACGCGCGAGGCCTTCGAGGGGAGTCACGCGAGCCGCGAGAACCGCGGGCCATGCCGAGGCGAGAAGACCGGCGATGGCAGAACCGCTGACGGCCCATGCGAGCCCGGATGCGCTCACGTGCAGCCCGGAGGGGAGACGGTCCGGGAAGACCCACGCGATGAGCGCGGCGAGCGCGACGCCCAGCGGAGCGCCGAGCAGCGCGCCGATCAGGCCGACCGCCAGACCGGTGAAGGCCTGTGACGTCACGAGCACAGCGCGCGTGGCTCCAATGCAGCGCAGGATGGCCAGTTCGCGCACTCGTTCGAGTACGCTGGTGGTGAGCCCCGTGGTGATGATGATGGCGGCGCAGAGGAAGGCGAGCACGGAAAAGATGACGTAGAAGAACTCGTTGGCGCGCACGGCCGAGGAGACCCCGGCGAGCACCCGGGGCGTCGGCTCGGCGACCACGGAGTCTGGGAGGAAGGATCGCCAGGAAGCGGCGATGGCTTCGACGGCTTTGGTGCGGGGTCGGCCGTCCAGGGCGCTTTCGCGCAGGACGACCTGGATCTCGGCGATGGAGCGCTGCGTGCGCGCGGATTCGCCGGTGGCGAGCCGGACGGTGTTCGCGGTGGCGACGGCCTGCGGATTGCGCAGGAGGCGCACGGTTGTCTCCTGCTGGATTCCGACGACGAGGAGTTCCGGGGGATTCGGGTGCGCGCCGATGTTGAGGAGCCGATCTCCGACCTTGGCGCCGAGGGTTTCGGCGATGTCGGCATCGAGAAGCACCTCGCCGTCCGCCCGGATGTTTCGCCCTTCGCCGAGGGCTGAGGCGACGAGCCGATTCTCGAGGGCGGGATCGACTCCAAGAGTTGTCATGGAGAACTGCCGCCCCGTGTCCGGGTGCTGCACGGGGATGACGCCCTTGGCGCGGGGCACGGCGAGTTCCACCTCCGGCCTGGAGGCGACCTCCATCGCCACGGATTCCGGGAATGCTCCTCCCGCGAGTTCCTTCACGCGGAGGTCTGAGCGGCCGAGCGTGCTCTCGGCGCGCAGTCGCATGCCGGCGATGAGGGAGGCCTGAGCGCACGACACGGCCACGACGAGCGTTGTGGCCAACGCGCTGGCGAGCGAGATGAGCGCGAAGCGCCTACCCCGCCCGAGCCAGGCTTGCCGCGCGAGTCGCCACGCCAGCCGCATCCATTCCTCCTGTGTCAAAGCGTCCCGCGACTCGACCGTCGGCGAGAACGAGGACCTGTTGGCACTGGGCCGCGGCGGCGGGCTCGTGCGTGACCATGACGACGGTCATGGAGCGCTCGCGTGCGAGCAAGCCGAGAAGTGTCCACAGCGCGGCGCTCGTGCGCGAGTCGAGGGCTCCGGTGGGTTCGTCGGCGAGGAGCACGGGCGGCGCGAAGAGGAGCGCTCGCGCGATGGCGACGCGTTGCTGTTCGCCTCCGGATAGCGCGTCGGGCCGATGATCGGCGCGCGCCGAGAGGCCGAGCGATTCCAGCAGTTCGATCGCGCGGCTGCGGGCCCACGCCTCAGTTTCGCCCGCGAGCAGAGCCGGCAGCTCCACGTTCTGTCGCGCGGTCAGGGTGGGCAGGAGATTGAACTGCTGGAAGACGACGCCAACGCCTCGCCGCCGGAAACGTGTGAGGTCCCGTTCGCGCATCGCGTCGATGCGTTCGCCGGCGATCTCGATCTCACCTTTGTCGGGCGTGTCGAGCGCGGCCAGCAGATGGAGCAGCGTCGACTTTCCCGATCCCGAGGCTCCCATGATGCCGAAGAACCCCGGGCGTTCGATGTCGAGATCGACTCCTTGCAGCGCGGGAACGCGCGCGCCTCCGAGCCGATACGCCTTGTGGACATCGCGACAGCGGATCATCGTGCGCCACCGATCCGAGCCCACGGCTCGCGCGAGTGTGGGTTCACATTCCGTGCGCGCTCGAGTATGCGGAAGCGTCCATGAGACCCGCGAGCGGGCCGGCGTCTGACGCTCGGATCTTGACGAGCCAGCCGGCGCCGTAGGGGTCCTTGTTGACCTGCCCGGGGTCGTCGGAAAGCGACTTGTTCACTTCGACGATCTCTCCGCCCACGGGCGTGTAGATGTCGCTGGTGGCCTTGACCGACTCGATCTCCCCGACCGTTCCGCCCGCGGCCAGCTTTGCGCCGGCGGACTTCATCTGAACGTAGGTGATGTCGGTCAGCTCGTTCACGGCAAACTGGGTGACTCCCAGCGCATAGACCCCACCCCCTTCGTCCTTGATCCACTCGTGCGATTCGGTGTAGCGACGGTCTGCGGGGGCGGGCATTGACTGCATCCGTGGGCTGGGGCGGGGCGTATAAGCCACCGACGCCCGGGGTGAACACATGGGTTCTTGGAGGGAGCGGCACATGCTATCGGGTCATGGCGGCCCCGCAACACGCTCGGATCGCGGTGAGCGAGCCCGCGTTCGAATGTCTTTCTTCGCCGGGGGTTGTCGCGCGGGGTCTCCCGGGGGATACTGTCAGGTGGTAAACGATCCGTCCGCCTCGCCCTGAGGCGGCGGTTTTGGACTTTCTCCCCTCCGGACGGTCGGAGCCCTCGGGCCCGGCCGTCTTTTCCTTCATAGGGGTAGGATGCGTCCATTCGCTCGCGTGCGCGCTGGTGTTCGCCCGATCTACACCCAAGCGGCCAGCCCAACGCTCCTTTACCCTGTCAGATTCCAAACATGATTCTCACGCTTTCCGTGGCCTCCGTCGCCCGCTTGCTCGCTTCCAAGAAGAGCGACCTGACGCTCACCAGCCTGCCGGAGACCGCGCACGACGTGCTCGGCCTGAGGGGCCTTGTGCTGCCAACGAGCGTTCTGTCGGGGATTTCTCCAGAAGGAGCTCTGGCATTGCGAGACGCGGCCGACAAGGCCTTGTGCCCCTGCTTGGCGCTCGTGGAGTCTGATCCTCAGCCGTTTGCCGCCGAGGATGATCGCGTGGATCAGGCCGTGGAGCGGATGACCAAAGTGATCCGTGTGGCGCAGCTGCTGGGCTGCAATTCCGTTGGGGTGTCGGTGCAGGCGCCGGACACGGAGGACGCGTTCGAGAACGCCGCAGTCGCTCTGAAGATGGTCCTCGAGCGGGCTGATCGCCTCGACATCAACGTGCTGCTGGCGCCGCACACCGGGCTGACGTCCGATCCGGAACGATTGACCGATCTCATCAAGAAGGTGGGGGGGTTCCGAATCGGCGCGTTGCCCGACTTTATCTCGTCCGCGAAATCGGGCGATCCGGCGGAGCATCTTCGTCGTGTGGCGCCGTATGCCCAGGTGGTGATCGCGTCCTCGCTCGCCTTTGACGGGGATGGGGAGCACCAGGGATTCGATCTGGCGTCGTGCGTCGGCGCGCTCCAAGCCGTGGGCTTCGACCAGACGCTGGCCATCGACTACCGGGGCAAGGGCGATCCGCTCGAGGGGATTCGGCTCACGCGGCTGGCGATCGAGCGATGCCTTGGGGCCGCGGCAGAGCCTTGAGAACGACGAACGCTCGGGTATTCTTGCGGCGTGGCGCCACTCACCTCGCCGACTTCCAGCATGCCCATCGCCCTGCCCGCGCACCTCATCGTGACGATCGACGGACCCGCGGGAGTCGGCAAGTCTTCGGTTGCGCGCCTCGCGGCTGAGCGGCTGGGGCTCGCGTTTCTCGACACGGGCGCGATGTACCGGGCGGTGACCGCGCTGGCACTCTCGAGGCACATCGACCCTCTCGACGAACTCGCCGTCGCGGCGCTGGCGTCTGAGGCGAATCTGCGATTCGACTGGGAGCTCAGCCCGCCCGTCCTCCTCGCGTTCGGGCACGACATGACGGAACACCTGCGCACGCCGCAGGTGGACGCGGCGGTGTCCGCGGTTTCGAGCCTGCCCGCGGTGCGGCGCGTGCTGGTGGCGTTGCAGCAGCGCATCGTCGTGGATCATCCTCGCCTCTTGAGCGAGGGTCGAGATCAGGGCACGGTCGTGTTTCCCGAAGCGTGCGCGAAGATCTACCTCGACGCCGATCCGCGTGTTCGTGCCGAGCGTCGCGCGGCGCAGCTGGCCAAGGCGGGGCGAGCCGTCGATCTGGATGTCATCGAGCGCGAGATCCGCGAACGTGACCGGCTCGATTCGACGCGCGACGTCGGGCCCTTGCGATGCCCGCCGAACGCCACCCGGCTCGACACCACGCACCTGACGCGCGAACAGGTGATCGATCGGATCGTGGACATCGTTCGGCGCGCGGCCGAGTGACGACTCCGCACGCGCCAGCCCCGACGGTCACACGCGCCACCCCTCCCCGCGCGGGCCCGTTGGCGTTCTACATGTTCGCATGGTGGGTGGTGCAGGTCGTTGCGTTGCTGGTGTTTCGTCTTCGGACGTTCCATGCGCAGCGCGTTCCCTTGACGGGTCCGGCGTTGCTCGTGGTCAATCATCAGTCGCATCTGGACCCGCCCCTGATCGGGCTGGCCGTGCGAAACCGGCCGGTTCGGTTCGTCGCACGAGCGTCGTTGTTTCGTCATCGCTTGTTCGGCTCGCTCATCCGGGCAATTGGCGCGTTTCCGTTGCGAGACGGGGAGGGTGATGTCGGCGCTGTGCGCGCGGCGGTCGCGTGTCTCGACGCCGGCCAGCTCGTGGTCGTTTTCCCGGAGGGGACGCGGACGAACGACGGGCGGATCGGTGAATTCAAGCGCGGCGCCGTGCTGCTGCTGAAGCGCGTTCGTTGTCCGGTCATCCCGATGGCGATCGAGGGCGCTCACGAAACGTGGCCTCGCCGCAGCCGGATTCCCCGCCTCTGGGGCTCGAGGATCGTCATGGTGGTCGGCGAGCCGATTCCCGCGGCCGAATTACTCAGTGATGGGCCCGAAGAGGCGCTCGCTCGCCTGCGACGCGAAGTGGAGACCCTGCACTCGGAAGCGCGCCGGCGCCGGCGAGGCCGACCGCCCATCGAGTAAGCGGTCGAATCAGGAGACGTTCACCGCTTCGGCATCGCGATCGCTCAGCAGACCGCCGTCGTCCCGAGCTTTGACGGTGCCATCACGTTTCCAGGATCGCTCGCACCGGGGCTCGCTTCGAAGATCGGCGACGCGAGCCGCCGCCGCGTTTGGGTCCAGACGCACGCGGCTCACACCCAGAAGATCCGCCAGATCTCGGGGATCAAACCTCGCGAGTGCTCCGTTCTGGTCGGGGAGTGTGACCTCGGCGTCGAGCGGGTTCTCGACGCCTCCTTCGCGCCTGCGCTCTGCTTCGAGCGCGAGCAGGCCGGCGTCGCGCGCCGCCATGACGTCCTGCCAACCCGCGTCCGTCCGGATTCCCGGGCCCGGCGTGAATGTCTCAAGGTGGACGCAGACCTCCGAACGATCGTCGGGCTTCTCAACGCCGTGAAGGGCTCGGTGAGCCTCATCGGCCGTGTGCGGGAGGATCGGCGCGAGCAGCCGGCACAACCCGTCCGCGATGGTCCGCAGCGTTCGTTGCGCCTGGCGTCGGCGTGGCGCGTCGGCGCGATCGCAGTACAGCCGGTCCTTCACCGCGGCAAGGTAGATGGAGGACAGCGTGTCATTGCAGAAGTCGTAGATGGCCTGCGAGGCTTCGCGGAAGTCGTACGCGCCGTACGCGTGACGCACGCGCCGTGTCAGCCCCTCAAACTCGCCTAGAGCCCAGGCGTCGAGGCTCGTGGGCGCCGGCGCGCTGGGCTGTTCGCCCGTGGGAAGATCGGCCAGGTTGCTCAGCATGAAACGAAGGGTGTTGCGCACTTTTCGGTACGACTCTCCCGCGGTCTTGAAGAACTCCAGGTCTGCCTTGATGTCGCTCTCGTACGCAAGACTGGCCACCCACCACCGGCAGACATCGGCGCCGAATTCCTTCAGGAGTTCTTCGACGTTGAGCGTGTTGCCGAGGCTCTTGCTCATCTTCTTGCCGTCGCGATCCACGATGAAGCCGTGCGTGAGCAGCGTGCGGAAGGGCGGAGCGCCCTTGGCGCCGAGCCCGCACAGCAGGCTCAACTGAAACCAGCCGCGGTGCTGGTCGGACCCCTCGAGATACAGGTCGACCGGGAATCCGATCCCGCGTTCGACCATGACCGACCACCACGACGAGCCGGATTCGAACCACACATCAAAGATGTCCGAGGCTTTCTCCAATTGTGATATGTCGAGGCCACGGGGCGCGTCCGGGTCGTTGGGCAGGTCATAGCCCCTGAGGAGTTCGGTCGCCGCGAGCTGAAACCACACGTCCGAGCCCTTCTCGCGCACGACCCTGGCCACCGCGCGCACGCTCGCCGGGGTCAGGAGCGTTGTGGTCGTTCCATCCTTCTCGCGCTGGAAAAACGCCGGGATGGGCAGCCCCCACGCGCGCTGGCGTGAGATGCACCAATCGGGGCGGCTCTCGAGCATGCCGCGAAGCCTGTTGCGCCCCCACTCAGGGACGAAGCCGATGCCCTTGGCCGTGTTCGCGAGCGCGAGCTGCCGAAGCGACTGTCCGTCGCGCTTGGAGGGACGGTCAACACCGACGAACCACTGCTCCGTCGCGCGGAAGATCACGGGAGTCTTGCTGCGCCAATCGTGCGGGTAGGAGTGCGTGAACATCTGCGAGAAGAACAGATGCCCGCTCGCACGCAGATGATCGGTCACGCTCGTGTTGGCGTCCCACACGCTGCGGCCGCGGAGCCAATCCGGCGCAGTGGCGTCGTACGTCCCGTCCTCTCGAACCGGGCAGTAGATCGGGATCCGCTCTCGCAGGCCGGTCTGGTAGTCCTCCACGCCGTGCCCGGGCGCGGTGTGCACCAGCCCCGTGCCGTCCTCGAGCGTAACGTAGTCTGCCGCGACGACGCGGTGCAGCGAGCCCGGCGCGGCCTCGATGGCGCTCGACAGCGCTGCGCCGTCCACGAACGGATGGCGATACGACAACCCAACGAGCCGGGCGCCGGGCGCCGTGGCCAGCACCCGCACGTCCTCGCACTTGCCGATTCTGGCGACGTTCTCCACGAGGTCCTTCGCCAGCACGGTGACGGCGCCGTCCATTCGAACGAGCGCGTATTCGAACGTCGGATGCACGGCGATCGCCAGGTTCGCCGGGAGCGTCCAGGGTGTGGTCGTCCAGATCATGAAGGAGGGACGCACCGTGGGACGACCGCCCGGAAACTCGCTGGCCGAGGCTTCCTGCTCTTCGCTGTCCTCGCTCGGCGCCGAGGGAAGCCCGAAGGCGTCGTAGACCGCGTCGGCGTCGGCGGCCTCGAAGTCGACGTAGACCGAGGGGTCTTCGCGATCCTCGTATTCAAGCTCCGCTTCCGCCAGCGCGGTCTGATTCGCGATCGACCAGTGCACGGGCTTGCGTTGCCGGAACACCAGCCCTTGCTCCACCAGTGTGGCAAACAACTCCAGCGTGGCGCCCTCAAACGATGGGGACATCGTGAGATAGGGGTTCTCATAGTCCGCCATGGTCAGCAGGCGCTGCATCTGGCCGGCCTGCAGCTTCACGTACTTCTCGGCGTACTTCTGGCATTCCCTCCGGATCGCCATGCGGCGTGCGTCGGGATCGAGCGCCGCGATCTTGTCCATCTTCTTGGAAGTGACGAGGTCCGTCACGACCTTGGCTTCGATCGGCAGGCCGTGACAGTCCCACCCGGGCACGTAAGGGCAGTTGCGCCCTTCCATGTTCTGCACCCGCACGACCATGTCCTTCAGGCACTTGTTGAGCAGGTGCCCCAGATGGATGTCGCCGTTGGCGTAGGGGGGGCCGTCGTGGAACACGAACGAGGGCGAGCTTTGGCGCGCGGCGCGAAGTCGTGCGTGCAGGCTCGCCGCGGCCCATCGCTTCAGCGACGACGGCTCGTTCTGCACGAGGTTCGCCTTCATGGGGAACGCGGTGCGGGGCAGGTTCAGCGTGCTTTTGTAGTCACGCGCCTTGCCGGGGTTCACGGGTTCGGGAGGGGCGGGGTGGGTCATGGCGCAGCGATCAACGTGAGCATCAGGCGCGCCCGATTCCAACCGGGCGCAGCGACAGGGCCACGATGGTAGGAACTCCGTCCTGTGCCCGCCGCGTTCGTGCCGACTCCCGGAACTCTGAGTTCAGGAGTGCTCGAAGATCGACTGCGTACGCAGCACGAGACCGCCCGAAGCGATCAGGTGATACGACTGCGCGTGGATTTCCTTGCGGTACCGCTGCACATCGAGGAACGAAAGGCAGCGCCCGCCCTCGGCGTCCGTCCAGAGATGCGCCGCGGCGTCCACCTCGCGTGCGAAGTCCAGCAGCTCGTCGTACGTGGAGTTGAAGAGGTTTTCGCTCAGCGTCTCGGTTTGCACCGTGCTCATGTACTTGACATCGGCGCCGAAGGAGTGCTCGTAGTCACGCTCGCCCGCGCACGGGAACGCCGCTGCGATGCCTCGCTCAGGGAGCCCGTTCTCCTGCTCCGTCACCAGCTCGCTGGCGCACAGGCTCTCAAACTGAAAGCGCATGACGTGCGAGCCCGGCATGACCCAGCCCTCGAACTCGTATCCGCCGTACGCGACGGTGATGCGGTTGCGCACCTTGAACAGTTCGGGGTGCAACGATCGCTTGTACAGCACGAGCCGGTACGCTTGCAAAAGATTTGTTGCTTTCGTGGACGCGCTCATCGACTCTTCCTTGCGTCTGGGCGGCGGAACGCTTCACTGCGCCGCGATGCGTAAGGCGGCGAGTCTAGGCCAAGACCATCGTCAGGCAAGCCTTTTTCCCCGGAAAAATCAGTGTGACACGTCCCAACATCCGATGACTCAGGCAAGGTTTGCGCTCGCATCGCCCGACCCACAACATCGTGGGATAACGACGTTTGCGGGCCCACGAACGCTATGAGACTGTCACTCAAGCACTTCCGACCGTCCAAGCCGCCTCCTTCTGCGGAGCCTGACGCCAATTCTCCTGTGGCCCCCGCCTCGCTCTCGCTCAGCGAGGCTCGCGAACAACTCGCACGGGCCGCCAAAATCCGTCGCGCGTCCGTGCGCGCCGACGCACTCATTGCCGTAGCCCGGCGAATCGCCTTGCTCCCGCACGCGGAACGCGAGGAATTCGCGCGTGCTGCCGGGCTCGAACTCGCCGGCATCGTGGAAAAGCTGTCTACTTCCACCACCACCGCGGACCGCAGGGCCGCCGCCGCGTGCATCGCGCTTCGCCCGCATGCCGTCCTGCTCCCCCGGCTCGCTACTCTGATACGCGACCCATCCCTGGAGGTTCGCGCCGAGGCCGATCTCGCGCTTCTGGCGGCCACCGGCGCCATTCTTCACGCCCCGCGACTCCCGGCGGATGACGCCCTCTGGTCGGCCCTCGACCGGCTGGTCGCCGAGGCAGCCCGCGATTACCCAGATCACCGGTCCAAGGGGGTCATCGACGCCATTCTCCTTCTCGCGCACCATCCCGGCCCAGCGGTTCGGGAATTCCTTGCCGATTCCTCCCAACCCGCCCACCTTCTCCTGCGAGCCGCGCTCCGCAAGGCTGACTCCCCCGAAGCGCTAGCTTCCGCCTTCGCATTGCTCGTCAATCCCTCGCTGGCTTCAGCCGCGGCCCAGGCCCTCTCCAACCTGGCTTCTGCCGCGTGCCCGGACGAGGCCCTCAAGCGATGGCCGCTGCTCGCACACCCCACCCGTGCCAAGCGGCTTCGGGCGGCCATATCCCGCTCAAATGCCGAACCACCGGTGCTTTCGGCGGATCGCATCGCGGGTCTCGACGAGGAGGCCCGTTTGGGCGCCGTGCGCTGGCTTCGGGAGACGGTTCGCCAGGAGGACCGCCTGGTCACCCTGCTCGCCGATTTTCTGACCGACCCTTCGTCCCGCGTTCGACTCTCCGCCGTGCATGCGCTCGCCCCGGCGGTGAAGGGCCGTGGCGCCGGCGCGCTGATGCGCGACTTTTCGTTCGACCCCGACGAGCGCGTGGCGCGAGCCGCGGCCATTGCGCTCGCCGCGCCGCGCTCCGCGCCGAACGCTCGTTGGGCAAGCGATCAACTGCGTTCGCCGCACGCTTCTCTGCGCCACCTGGCTCCCGCGCTCCTGGCCGCCGCCGATGATCCGCTTCGATCGCCGCTCGCGGCGCGGGCCGCGCTGGCGAGAGATCATGCCGCGACGCTCGATCTGCTTCGGCGTGAGATCGCGGGCGGCGACCAGCGACTCGGGGCGATCCAGACCGTGCGCCGTCTGGGGCTGGCGCGCCAGACCGAACTCGAACTGCTGGCTGCAGCGGCCGAGCCGACGGACCACCGCCTCGTCGCCACCGCCGCGCTCGTGCTTGCTGATGCCGCTTCACCGAGCGCGCTGCACGCCGTCTCGAGGCTCGTCGGGCATCCCGACGCCCGTGTCCGCGCCAACGCCATCGAGGCCGTGGCTCGCTTGGACCCTGCTTCCCCTCTCATCGAATCCAAGCTACTCGACCCGCATCCGCGCACGCGCGCCAACGCCATTCTCGCGGCCCTTCGAGATCCGCCCCGGCGAGCCCGCGCGGTCGAATCGCTGCTGGCGTCGCTCGCGGACGATCGGGCGCCGATCCGCCTCTCGGCGCTGTGGGCCGCTGAGCACGCCGCGCCGCCGGAGGCCGCCAATCACGTCGCTGCGCTCGCGGCCCAGGCGTCCGGAAGCCACGAACGTGCTCGAGCCCGACGGGCGGCGCGAAGGCTTCTGGCCTCGATGCGAGCCTCCCCGCGCCTGAAGCTCACCGCGTGATGACGACGCTCAGTCCCTGGGCGCCGGGCCCGTGCTCCGCACCCAGGCCCCATCTGCGCGCAGCCGTCTTGCCACATCGATCACGAATCTCCATTCCTGTGTGATCGTCAGGTGGCTCAACGCGCGCGGGCCTTGCAGCCACACCGGGTCCATGCCCCAGGGCGCCGCGTTCGTCGCCCCCACCATCCCGTCGCGCGTCCGCGCGTACGGAATCAGCTCCATGTCCGATGCGAGGAGCGCGTCGTCGAGACGCGCCAGAAACGCCGACCCGGGACGCATCGAGCGAGCCGATCCGTCCGGCGCCGCGATCCGCGCCATCCGTGCTCCTCGATGCGGCGTGGCGAGCGTGAACAGCCGGCGCACACGCACGCGCTTCGCGCCCTCTCCCCAGCGCCCGAACGCGCTCGCCTCGATCGTCCGCCCCACCAGCCCACCCATCGACACACCCACCACGTCGACCTCCCGCGTCCAGCCGGGCTCACCCGCGCCGAACACGCGATCAATCTCGCGCGACGCTCTGGCCGCGGCCTCCTCCACGCGCGACGCTCGCAGGAACGACAACGCAACAAAGTCTTCCGGCCGCCCGCTCGTCAGCGCGCATAGCCGATCCGCCAATGCGCGCGCCGTCACGTGCGGCGTCCGCCAGCCGCCCAGCACCGCCACCGGACGCTCGAGCGCCACAGGCGATCCTCGCAGGCGAGCGGCCTCTGCGCGTTCCTCGCGCGAAGCACCCACCATCGGCCAAGTCAACGCTCTCGCCACGCCCCCATGCTAACCGGCGCTCCGTCGCCCCAACGACAAACCGGCCGGACTGGGCGTCCGGCCGGCTCTTGGAATCCCTGCGATATCCGCTCCGACCGTCACCCCGAGGGGATGGCCGGGGAATCAGTCTCGTTACGCCGTGAAGCTCGAACCGCACCCGCACGTGCCCGAGGCGTTCGGGTTGTTGAACACAAACCCGCGTCCCATGATCTCATCCTTGAAGTCGATCGTCACGCCGTTCAGGTAGAGGTACGACTTCGGGTCGCAGATGACCGAGATGCCGTGCTGGTCGAACAGCTCGTCGGTGTCCTTCTGCGATTCGGTCAGGTCGAGAATGTAGGAGAAGCCGGAGCAGCCGCCCCCCTTCACGCCGACGCGAAGCCGAACCTTCTGCGCGTCGAGTTCCTGCTGCTCACAGATCGTCTTGATCTCCCGAGCCGCCGTTTCCGTCAACGTAATGCCCATCGAGTCGAATCTCCAAGGTGTCCGCCGCCTCGCGCCCTACGGGCCAAACCCGTTGGTTCGCGCGTCCTGATCAAGTATAGACCCTCGTCCGTACCCGCCGGGCGCCTCGGGCAGCTCCCCTCGACGAATCACCCCGGACGAGTTCGGCTCCCTCATCAGCACGTCGAGCCGAACGCGCTCAGCACGATGTTCAGGTCGATGAAATCGCAGTCGCCATCGGCGTCAAGGTCGCCGGCCAGCCCAAATCCAATGAGCCCGAAATCGCTCAGCACATTGTTCAGGTCCAGGAAGTCCACCACGCGATCGCCGTTGGTGTCCCCCGGGCAGAGCGTGAACGCCGGCCCGCCCGGCCGCACCTCGAACACGCCGATGCCGCCGATGGAATCGGGTTGGAACTCGATCTCGGCAATCGAGGCCAGATTGCTCACGACGCCGACGAAGACGATCGCCGGGCCTCCCTCAGGGAACTCCACGAACTCGGAGAACGGCGTGCCGCCCATCTCGTCGTACACCGTCACGAACACCCCGTACGCCGGGCCGACGCCCGAGGTCGGCACGCCCGCGATGAACGCGCCCGCGGCCGCGACCGGCCCGTCAAATCGAAAGGTGAGCGGCGTCGAGAATCCCGGGAAGTACGTGTTGTCGATGCGTTCGCGATCTCCGGATCGGAACCCCATCGGGATGCGCTCCCCCATGAAGTCGAACTCACGCGCGGAGGCAACCCCGGGGCCGAGGGGCGTTCCATCGAAAAAGAGCAACGCGTTGACGGGAAGATCGGCGCATACCACGCCCGGCCCGGGCACGTCCGCCGCGTTGGCCGTCAATTGAAAGGTGGCAACCCCGCGGTCCGCGCCGCCCATGGCGGTCGAAGCGCCCAACCACCACACGACGATGCTTGCCATTCGCATCCCGGCATCTTCCCCGGACCGCGGTTCCCGATCAAGATCCCCGTGTTCGGAATCAGCGGACGGCCGCGCTCTCCGACGCTGTCGACCCCGCTCCGGCGTTCTTCTTCCGGTAGTCCGCGATGGCCGCCTTGATCGCATCCTCAGCCAAAACCGAGCAGTGGATCTTCACCGGCGGGAGGCTCAGCTCCTCCACGATCTGCGTGTTCTTGATCCCGAGCCCCTCGTCGACGGTCTTGCCCTTGAGCCACTCCGTGGCGAGCGAGCTGGAGGCGATGGCCGAGCCGCAGCCGAACGTCTTGAACTTGGCGTCCTCGATGCGCCCCGTCGCGTCGTTCACCTTGATCTGAAGCTGCATCACGTCGCCGCACTCCGGCGCGCCCACGATGCCCACGCCGATATCGCGCCGGCCCTTCAATTCCGCCGTGGTCCCGAAGTTCCCGACGTTTCGGGGCTTCTCGTAATGCTCGATGACCTTGTCGCTGTATGCCATGTTCCGCGCCTTCTCTTGGTGTCTTCGGCTCGTCCCGCGCGCCTCGTGCGGTTTTCTTTCCTCAGTGGTGCGCCCACTCGACCTGCGAGATGTCGATCCCTTCCTTGTGCATGTCGTACAGGGGGCTCATCTCACGCAGCTTGTGCACGCCCTTGGTGATCTCCGAGATCGCGTACGCGACCTCCTCGTCTGTCGTCCAGCGTCCCATCGAGAGGCGCAACGACGAGTGCGCCAGCTCATCGCCAACTCCCAGCCCCTTGAGCACGTAGGACGGCTCCAGCGATGCGCTCGTGCATGCTGAGCCCGAGGAGCACGCGATGTTCTTCACCGCCATCATCAGCCCCTCCCCTTCCACGAACCCGAACGAGATGTTCGTCAGGTGGGGGAGCCGCCTCTCGCCATGGCCGTTCACCTGCGAAACGTCGATGGCCGCGAGCAACTCTCGTTCGATGCGATGCCGGAACTTCAAGAGCCGCTCTCGGTCCGAGTCCATCTCCGCCAGGCACAGCTCCGCGGCCTTGCCCAGCCCAACGATGCCCGTGGTGTTGAGCGTTCCTGATCGGAAGCCCCGCTCCTGCCCGCCCCCGTCCTGCAACGCCGCGAGACGCACGCGAGGATTCCGCCGACGCACGTACAGCGCGCCGACCCCCTTGGGCCCGTACATCTTGTGGCTGCTGAACGAGAGCAGATCGATGTTGTCCTTCTCGACGTCCGTGGGCATCTTGCCCACCCACTGTGTCGCGTCCGTGTGGAACAGAACGCCCCGATCCTTGCAGATCCTCCCGATCTCCGGGACCTCGTTGATCGTTCCGATCTCGTTGTTCGCCCACATGATCGACACGAGGATCGTGTCCTCGCGCAGGGCATCCTGCACCATCTGAGCCGTGATGATCCCGTCCGCTCCCGGCTCGAGGAACGTCGCGTCAAAGCCGTCCTTCATCAGGCGCTTGACGGGGTCCAGCACCGCCTTGTGCTCGATGATGTTCGTGATGATGTGCCCACGACCCGGCGAGCCGGCCGGCGCGCGCTCGTACATCCACGCGGCTCCCTTGATCGCGAGGTTGTTCGATTCCGTCGCCCCGGACGTGAACACGACCTCCTTGGGCGTCGAACCGATCAGCCGAGCCACCGATTCCCGCGCTTTGTCGATTGCTTCCTCGGCCTCCCAGCCGAACCGATGGTTACGCGAGCCGGAGTTCCCGAACTTCTCCGTGAAGTACGGAAGCATGGCCTCCACCACCCGAGGATCGCACGCCGTCGTCGCGGCATGGTCCAAATACACCGGCAATCGAAGACCCATCGATCAAGCTCCTCTATCGAGGCCCTTTGCGCCTCAGTCTCAATTCCAACCACATCATATCCGCGCACTTAGAATGATTCCAAGAGCAGACATACGTATCGCCTATTCCGAAGGCCCCGCGCCTCTCACTCCCGCATCTGGCGAAGCTCGTCCCGGAGAATGGCCGCAAGCTCGTAGTTCTCCCGAGCCACGGCCTCATCGAGCCGTTGTCGAAGCTCTTCCTTCGCACTGACCGGCAGCTTGGGAGTGAGGGCCTCCCGCATGCCTCGAAGCAGGCGAACTTCATCGAGCCCTTCGAGCTCTTCCGGCTTGCCACGGGCCTCGCAGAGCCGCGCGATCTCCTCGAGGGCCTCGTCGATCGACACAACCGCGGCCTTGGGCTCGTCATCGTCCACAGCGAGGCTCGCCAATGCCCGGGCCCGGATCATCAGCAGGTACGGCCGAAACGGTTCGAGCGCGACGCGATCCTCCTCGTCCTGTGCGCAGGCGGCACACAGCTCTGCAACTCGCAGATTCCGCGTCGTGTCCTCGACGACGCGCTCATACTCCTCGAGCACAAGAAGGCTCACAAAGCGGTGGTAGTACTGCGCCGCCTCTTCCCGCAGCGACCGGCACGCGTCCCCGTCCAGCTTCTCGAGTTCCGGCGAATCTTCGCCCTCCTCCCCGAGCGCATCGGCCTCGTCACCGTCCTCGTCGGGCGTGCCGGCGGCGTCCTCGGGCGGATCCTCTTCCCCGACCAAGGATTCGTAGTACTCCAGAAGGCTCTCGTGCCCCTCCACCGTCCGACCGTCCGGTCGTCCGTCAAGCTCCATCTGCAGCACCCCGAGGTCAACCCGCATTTGGACGACCGTCCGCCCGTCCTCCGCCTGCACCAGACGGACGTTCACCTGTCCGGGCTCGTAGGCCCAATCGCTCAACAAACGTGTCAGATCCGTAGTCATTCGCCTCGAAATCTCCTCGCGGCCAATCCCACCCCGATCCTACCCCGCCAACCCCGATTCCATCCCACCCCGAAGGCATACCCCTCGTCCTGAGGGGTCAAGCAACACCTCGTCCTGACCGATGGAACCGTCGCGCCCCCCTTGCGAATGGTCCGCAGGCGGGAAGGCGAGAGTCTGTTCGCCTCCGCCTACGTGCATTCGCCTCGGGATCGCCGGCACGCAATCCCTTGCCCGAACACGCGTTGTGGAGGAATACGAGACGCGTTCGCGTCTCAGGCGCAGGGAGGGGAGGGCCCGAGAACATCGGGTCCCAAGAGCATGCCACGATCCGACGTTCAGTCCGACCTTCAGATCTACCTTCGGCAGATCAACGAGACTGCGCTGCTCACCGCGGAGCAGGAAAAGGAACTCGGCTGGCGTGTCATCAACGACGGGTGTCCCGAAGCCAGAGATCTTCTCGTTCGGGCCAATCTCAGGCTCGTCGTCTCGATCGCCAAGAACTACACGAACCGCGGCCTGTCCCTCACCGATCTCATCGAGGAAGGCAACGTCGGGCTCATCCGCGCCGTCGAAGGCTTTGACCCAGCCCAGGGCGCGCGATTCTCCACGTACGGCTCGTGGTGGATCAAGCAGGCCATCAAGCGCGCGCTGATCAATGCCGTCCAGCCCATCCACATCCCGGCCTACATGGTCGAACTCATCGCGCGCTGGAAGCAAACCTGCCGCGCGCTCGAAGAATCCCTCGGGCGGCCGCCGAACATCATCGAGCTCTCCGACGCGATGGACCTGCCTCCTCGCAAGATCCGGATCATCAAGCGCGCCATGCGCGCCCTCCGCGCGCCCTCACAGGCTCCACGAGGCGAGGACGGCGAAGCCGCGAAGTTCGACGAGCTCATCCCCGACGAGCGTCACGGCCGGCCCGAAGACGCCGTGCTCCTCGACGACGATCTCAAGACCATTCATCGCCTGCTCGACGCCATCGACGAACGCGAGGCCGTGGTCCTCCGTCTTCGATTCGGGCTCGACGGGCAACCTCCGCTCACCCTCAAGCAGATCGGCGCCGAGATCGGGCTCACCCGCGAGCGAGTGCGACAGATCGAAGCCGAGGCGCTCCAGAAACTCAACACGCAATTCGCGTCCGATCGCCCCTTCAACGAGGCATTCCCCCGCCGGGCGCCGCGCCGGGCGCCCTCCCGCCGGCCTCGCGCGCGCGCCGCTTCCGCCGACAATGACGCCGCCTGAGCCATCGCTCTACTTCTTCGGCGCCTTGTAGAACGGCAGCGCCACCACTTCCCCATCCAGCACCGAATCCCGCCCCGTGTCCACCTGCACCGGCGTCCCGACCGCCGTCATGGCCACATCCACAAGCGCCATCGCGATCGGCGCCTCCAGCGTCGGGCTCATGCACGCGCTCGTGACCTCGCCGGCCGCCGATCCGCCCGGAATCGTCGAGAGCACTTTCATGCCTTGCCGCGCCGTGCGCTTGCCCTCCAGGCGAATTCCGACCACGCGTCGAGCCGGCCCTCCCGCCGCGGCCGTTTTCTTGAGCGCGTCCATCCCGACAAACGGCTCCTCCGCCGGCGCGTTCTCCTTCTCCTGGTCCTTGTCGAGCGAGATCGCGAAGTCGACGCCGCACGACAGCGCGTTGATCTCCTCACCCAGCTCGTGCCCGTACAGCGGCATGCCCGCTTCGAGCCGCAGCGTGTCGCGCGCGCCCAGACCCGCCGGGCGGATGGCGCCGTTCGGATCCTTGGGGTCGAAGTCCTTCATCATCATCTTCATCGCCATCCCGACGAAATTCGCCGGAAGAATCGCCTCCACCCCGTCCTCGCCCGTGTACCCCGTGCGGCTCACGAACAGCTTCGCCACCAGCAGGTTCTTCACCGCGAATCGATACCGCTTCAGCCCCGGGATCTCTCGGCTGAAGTTCGAGATGACCCCCATGGCGTCCGGTCCCTGCAGCGCAACCATCGCCGTTTGCATCGTTCGATCATCGATCGTCAACGCCAAATCGCCCTTCACCTGCGCAAAGTGCCCCAGCAGCTTCTCCCGATTCGACGCGTTCACGACCACCATGAACTCGTCCTCGTCCAACCGGTACACGATCACGTCGTCCCGCACGCCACCCCGCTCGTTGCACACGAGCGAGTACCGGCACTGCCCGATCTGCATGTCCGCGACCCGGCGCGTGCACAGCCGCTCCAGGAAGCGCCGAGCGTGCCGCCCCTTCACCCAGACCCGCCCCATGTGCGACACATCGAACATCCCCGCCCGCGTGCGCACCGCCACGTGCTCGTCGTGGATCCCTGTGTACAGGATCGGCATCTCCCACCCGGCAAACTCCACCATCTTCGCCCCGGCATCCACGTGAAACTGATACAGCGGCGTTCGCAGCACCCGTCGTCCTCCTCGCCCCCGCCCTCAATCGATTCAACGAATCCATCCCCCAGCCCACGACCACAACGCGCCTCGGACAGTACCGCATCCCGTTCTTGCCCGCCTCAACCCGCCGCGGCCCACGGCGCGTTGTCGATCAGCCGAATCTCGCCGCATCGCGCCGCGATCAGCGCCCGCCCCTCCCGCGCGCCCTCCCCCAGCTCCCTTAAACTCGCGGGATCTCGCGCCACGGCGTACTCCACCACGAGCCCCGCAGCCTCCAGCACGCGATGCATCCTCCCCTCGGCCATGGCCGCACTCCCCTCAGCACACGCCTCGCACAACGCGCGAGACACCGCCCCAGCCCGCGCCCGTTCCGCCGCGCCCAAGCGGGCGTTGCGGCTGCTCATCGCAAGCCCGCTGGCCTCGCGAACCGTCTTCACCGGCAGGATCTCCAGACCGGGAAACCTCGCAGCCGCCAGCGCCCGCACGACCTGCAACTGCTGCCAGTCCTTCTCGCCGAACATCGCGATGCTCGGGCCGAGCAGCGTGAACAGTCTCGCAACGACCTGCGCCACCCCGGCGAAGTGGCCCGGCCGCCACCGATCTTCCAGCCCCGGCGCCGTCGCAACCTCCGGCAACTCCGGGATCTCCACCGGCCCGGTTCGGGGATACACAACCTCCTCAGAGGGAGCGAACACGCAGCTCGCGCCGGCCTCGCGCGCGAGCTCGATGTCCGCCTCGAGATTCCTCGGATACCGCGCCAGGTCCGATGGGTCATTGAACTGCGTCGGGTTCACAAACACGCTCACCACAACATTGCGCCCCCGCGCGATAGTCACGGCCTGTCGGATCAGCGCCGCGTGCCCGGCGTGCAGCGCGCCCATCGTCGGCGCAAGCACGCAACCCGCGCAATCCAACGCCTCGGCCTCCGTCGTCGCCACACGCATGATTCCGGCGTCCTCTCAGCCCGCGTGGGGAAGATCGCCCTCCCCAAGCAGCCGATACCCCTTGCGCCGAAGCAACTGTCCGCCGAGCACCACGTCATCCACCGAGATTGCAATCGTCGGCGATCCATGCACGCGCACCAGCACGGGGTACGCGAAGTAGATGTTGATCTCGGCGCCCAGCAAATGCCGGCACAGCGTCCGAACCGTGTGACCGCCACCCAGCTCCACCACCAGCAGGCTCGTTTCCGCGAACGGGTATCCCTCACGCTCCAGAATGAGCCTCGCGGCGTTCGCGCAGTTCGGCAGCAGGCGAACCACGGCATGGTCCGACGCCTCATGAACGCTCAGCGCGCACAACTCGCAGATGTTGTCGTCCTTGAACTCCTCCACCAGCTCCAGCAGCTTCCCCACCTTGTTGTCGAGAAACACGCTGAACTGCGTCACCGTCGGAGGGGAATACCCCTGGCTTACTTCCAACGGAATGCCCGCGCTGCTCATGCCGGAGTCCTTTCCCTCGACCCGAACCCCCCCTGCCCGCTCGGATCACTCTAGCCGCCAGATCATCCGCCGCAAAACTCCAACCGCCACTACAGGCCGACGCGGATGTTCGGCTCCACAATGTCCACCGGCCCCGGATCAGGGCAAAGCCCCGCCTCCGAGCCCCGACGCAGAAACTCCCGGATCGACTGCACACCCCGGGCGCCTAGCTCGCGCGACAACGGGTTCACGTACATGTTCACGAATCGGTCGGCCTGCGCCGTGGTGAGACCGCGCGCATACCCCATGACCCGCTCCAGCACGATCGGCCGTCGTCGTAACCCGTATTCAATCGACGTGCGGAGCACCCGCGCCACCTCCACCGAAGACCCAGCGCCGAAACGAGCGTCCAGGTCGCGTCGCACAGCATTGAGCCCCAGCGGCAGCGGCAACCCCGTCGTCGATTTCCACCACGCCCCGAGATCCACCACCTGCGATAGCCCGCGCTCCTGAAAGGTCAATTGGCCCTCGTGGATCACCAGCCCGGCGTCCGCCCGTCCCTCGACCACCTCATCGATGATCCGATCGAACGGCACAACCCGGAACCGAAACTCCGCTCCCAGGAGCAGACGCAGCGCCAGAAACGCGCTCGTGCGCTCTCCGGGAACCGCCAACTCCACACCGCTCCCCAGCCAATCGACCCCATGCTTCTCGCGCGCGACGACCTTCGGCCCATAGCCATCGCCAAGGCTTGAGCCGCAGGAAGTGATCGCGTACCGGTGTTTCACGAGGGGGTACGCGTGCGCCGAGATGGCGGTCACGTCCAAGTCGCCCGGCTCCTCAGCCCGACGATTCAGCGTTTCGATGTCGGAGAGCACCACACGGAACAGGAACCGCCCCGTGTCGATCTCCGGCGCTCGCTCGTCAGGCGAGCCCGCGCTCGCGCCCGCATGACCGAGCGCCCACCACATGAACGCGTCGTCGGGGTCCGGGGAGTGCCCGATCGTCAGTACCGGCACGGGCTGTCGCTCGGGCATCCGCGGGATCATACAGACCCGCCATTCCCGGCTCACACGCGCTTCCGCATCACCCGCGCCAGCTCCCGCTTCGCCTCCATGTCCCGCTTGGTCTGCCTCTTGTCGAACTCGGCCTTGCCCCGCGCCACCCCCACCAGAACCTTGGCCCGCGCGCCCTTGAAGTACATCTTCAGCGGAACGATCGTGAACCCCTTCTGCGCGCTCTCCCGGGCGAGCTTCACAATCTCACGCTTGTGCGCCAACAACACCCGGGCGCGCTTGGGTGAATGCTGGTTGCCTGTGGCCGGCCCGTACTCCTGGATCGTCACCCCGTGCAGCATGAGCGAAATCGGGCTCTCCTCCGCCCGCACGTATCCCTCCGTCAGCGAGACCTTTCCCTCCCGCACGCTCTTGACCTCCGAGCCGAGCAGCGCAATGCCAGCCTCCACCGTCGTGAGAATGTGGTACTCGTGCCGCGCCCGACGGTTCTCGATCGCCGGCGCCTCGCCCTTCCTGCCCTTCGATTTCGACAACGCACGCTCCAGAACTTCCGAGCCACGCCTCGGCCGACGCACGGCCTTGCCGCGACCGCTCCGGACGCAACGCTACCCGGCCACCGCCTCCGGCTCCACCGCCGTGATCCCGTCCGGGCCGCACACCATCACCCGCCGCTTGCCCCCGGCCTTGGCCGCGTACAGCGCGTTGTCCGCGTGCGCCAGCAGGTGCTCCCCGTCGGCCGGCCCGCTCATCTGCACGCTCGAGATCCCCACCGACATCCCGCACCGAAGGCCGACCCGGTGCATCCGATTGGCCGCGACCTGGAACGCGTTCGACAATCGAGTCGCCAACGCCGCCGCGGTCGAGCAGTTGGTTCGGGGCAGGAGAATCACGAACTCGTCGCCGCCGAATCGCGCCGCCACGTCCGACGATCGCACGCATCCCCGGATCACGTCGCCCAAGATGCGCAGCAACTCATCGCCGCGCTGATGCCCCAACGTGTCGTTCACCGTCTTGAACCCGTCCATGTCGATCATCATGCACGAGAGGTCCGTGCCGTAACGAACCGCCTCCGCGTACATCCGGTCCAGGACCGTCGCCAGGAGCCGGCGATTTCCCAGACCCGTCAGGACGTCCGTCTGGGCGGCGTCGCGCAGCGTTTCCATCGCGATGTCCACTTCGCGACGCGTGTGCTCCAGCGATGATCGCGTTCGCGCCAGCTCTTCCTTCAGCGCGCGATTCTCCTCCTCCAGATTGGCCATCACCGTGGCGCTCTCCGCGGCCCGCGCCACCTCGATCGCCAGCAATGGCGCGTGCGCCGGACCGACAAACCCGCCCGCGCTCACGTGCATCGCCACCAGACCCGGCGCTCTGGATTGAATCAACCCGAGCGCCTCCACAGCCCATTCCTCCCCCATCCCGCCCCCAACCAAGGCCATCTCAAACCCGCGCAGATTCTTCGTTCGCAGCTCCTCGAGCGTCGAGACGCGCGTCAATTCCACCCCGGGTGATCGCCAGACGATTGCTTCAGACATCGCCCCGGCCACGTCGGAACGCGCCTCAACCAAAAGCACCCGCGCGATCGCCGGGGGTGGCGCGCCATTGGTTTCCGGATCACTCGGATTCACGCCCAACGTTCCAGAAGTGCAGGCCAACCAACAACTCGCCCGCCGCACCGATCGCGCCGGGTTCTCATCAAATATCGGCCGTCCTCAGCCCCTGTTTCAACGTCCGCCGAGGTTATCCGCGCCCGTCCTGCCCGCCCAGGACCAGCCCAGGGCCGGATCGAGCACCCCGATTCGGGCTTCGTCAAGCGTTTGCCTGGCCAGCCGCCCCATCTGGGCCCGCTCCCGACGCCCCCGCGCGAGCCGTTCCATCTCCGCCCGAGCCGCATCAAGCCCGGGCCCGTCGCCGCCAACCACGCCCTCCCGCTGGAGCACGGCGAATCCGTTCTCCAGCGCGATCACCCCTGTCATCTGTCCGTCCACGCAGCCCCCCAGCGCGCGCCGCATCGCCTCGGGATACGTCGGATCCTCGAGATTGATCGGCTCTATGACGCCGCCCCGCGCTGCGCTCACGTCCGTCGACATTTCCGAGGCCACGCGCGCGAAGGTCTCGCCCGCTCGGACCCGCTCCACAGCCGCGCTCGCTTCCGCTGCCGTGGCGGTCGTCAGCAACAGCGCTCGAACCCGCGCGCCGTACCGCAAGCCGTACTCTCGCGCGACATCCGCCTCCGTCAGGGACACCTGCTCCTGGACCAGCGCGCGCAGCATGGCGTTACGGCGGAGCAAGCCCTCCCATCGCGCGGGCCCCAGCCCCCGCGCGCGACGCACCTGCGACACCAGTCGCGCGCCGCTCACCTGCGCACCGTCCGACATCGCGCTCTCGAGAAGCTCGCGCTCAGCCGCGATCTCCCGTTCGCCGATCCGCACGCCGCGAGATTCGATCGCTCTTTCCAGCAGCACGTCGAGCGCGACTTCTTCCAGCGCCGTCCCGCCCGCAGCCTCCGAGAGATACGCCCGCAAGTCATCCCATCCGATGGGCTCGCCCGCGACGATCATCACGGGCTGAGACGACGGCCGCCCCGGAGCCGTGCTCGACCGAACACTCTCCTCCGCGCGCTGCAAGCCCCGCATCGACCCGGACAACTCCCCATCAGATGACCCATCGGCGCACCCGACTCCCACGAAAGCAAGCGCGCCAACGCAACATCTCGCCACTTTTCCCGTACCGCACCGAAACAGCGCACGAATCCAGTACCTTGCCATGCCCGCGATGAGAGTTTCCAACCACCAATCTGTCAATGATCAACCGCCCGCGCGCGCGCCGCACACGTCGGTCGTTTGCCCCTACTGCGGCCACGCTCAACCTCCCGGCCACGATTGTCAGGCCTGCCGAGGGCTCTTCGAACCGCTCTCCAAACAAGCCACCCAGAACGCCATGGGCCCTTGGCGTATACGGGATGAAACCGCGCCGTTTCGACCGCCGTGCTCCTACAAGACCCTTGTCTCACTGATCAAAAAGGGACGAATCTCGCCGGATTCCATCATTTCCGGCCCGACCACACGACAGTTCTGGGCCCGCGCCGCCGACACGCCCGGCGTCGCCCACCTCCTTGGCGCCTGCCCCCATTGCCGCGCCGAAGCCGATCCGTCGGACGCTCTTTGCACCGACTGCGGCGCCTCATTTCTGATCGAAGAGGACCGCAACCATCTGGGTCTCGCCCCGATCAAGCCGCTCACCCCCGGTACCACTCCAAGCCCTGCCATCAAAAAGCCGCCGGCAGTCGTATTGGCTCCGGATCCATTCGCGTCTCTGGAGGGCGGGGCCAGGCCGACAAGTTCAACCAGACCCTCTCGGATGTCGGTGGTTGTCCTGATGGTCGCAACCGCGATGGCGGCGGTCGCGCTGCTCATGGCCTTGTTGCGAGAAGCGGGCCAACAGCCCACCACTACAGGTGGTGGATCCGAGCCTGCTTCAGAACTCGGACCCGTCTCCTCGGCGGACGAGAGCCGACCGTGGATGTTCGTTATTTAATCGGTGTGGAAAAATCTCAGTTTCGGGGGGCCCTGACGCGTCCCAAAAAGGGGCGGAATTCCAGCGGGAAAGTGTCGTAAGGGTTGTTTTTACAAGACCTTGCGAGATTTGGAGTATCCGTCAAATGGGGCGTTGACCCCGGGCTGGCGCCGCATACCCTCCACTCGTCGGGTCGCCCCTCACAACGGTCCGATGAACAGACCACTTTCCGCAGCCTTGCGCTGTGGACCGCCGCCGGATGGGGATCGGAGCCCTCATCCGGCGGTCGACTTTTTGGCGCGGCGCGCGTGTTGCGGTCACGAACCGCGCGGCGCCGCGATCACTGCGGGCTTCGACATCCAAACGAACGCTTCGACGATGAGCCAGGCTTCCAGCGCGAGCGTGGCGCACGCCACGCAGAGCAGCGTGACCGAGCCCGTGGACACCCAAGAGGGGGATTGTTCGTTTCCAACGAACGCCTGCCAGCCCATGGCCCAAGCGGGCACGATGAGCATGAACACCATGGCGGGGGCGACAAACCAGCGTGGGCGGTTTGTCGCGCGGAGCCAAGCGTAAATCACGACAAACGCAAGCCCCGCGAGGAGCTGGTTCGTCGCACCGAAGAGCGGCCAGAGAATCATGCCGCCCTTGCCCGCGCTCTCGAGCGTCCAGGGTTGGCCTTGGGGTGGAATGATCGCGAGGAGCGCGGCCGATGTCACGGCCATGCCGGTGGCGCCGTGCGTCGAGGTCAGCCATCTGGCCGGGTGGAGCCGCGAGGTGTTCAGATCGGCAGAGGCGCGCGGAAAAGCGGCTCGCCCCAGCTCCTGAATCACGTATCGCTGGAGTCGGCAGGCCGTGTCCATCGTGGTTCCGGCGAACGAGGCGACGAGGACGCCCATTAGCGCGATGGCGACCGAGTGCGGGACGCCGATGGACTCGATCAGATTGGCCGAGCCGAGGACAAACGCTCCGACCGTGGAGGCGAGCGCGCCGGCGGACGTCCAGGACGGGTACTGCGCGTGGAAGGCCTCCGCGCCCTGCACCAGCGAGCCGTTCTTGACGAGACCGAGCCCGATGCCGGCCGCGCAGGCCACGATCA
This sequence comes from uncultured Phycisphaeraceae bacterium, assembly GCA_964638515.1. Classification (GTDB taxonomy): domain Bacteria; phylum Planctomycetota; class Phycisphaerae; order Phycisphaerales; family UBA1924; genus CAYPGJ01. Next base: position 35,243 of record CAZWZL010000013.1, on the reverse strand, counting down.
CGAGCACGGCAAGGAAGGACTCCGTGAGCATGGACCCGTAGCCGATAGCGCGAGCATGCGTTTCGCGGCGCACCTGCTTGCTGGTGGTCCCGGACGCCACGAGGCAATGAAAGCCGGAGATGGCGCCGCACGCCACGGTGATGAAGAGCATCGGCAGGATGGGCGGCGCGCCGGCGGGCTGCCACTGCACCATGGGCGCCACCAGTTCGAGCGGCTGTCGCGCGGCATGTGGTCCAAGGGCGTCGACGCCCTGGCCGAATCCGCCAAGCAATGCGGCGCCGATCAGCCCCGCAACGACGAGCGCCAGCGCCGACAGCAGTTGCAGGGCATTGATGTAGTCGCGCGGCTGGAGCAGCACCCACACGGGCAGGACGGAGGCGACGTAGCAGTACAGCAGCAGCGCGGTGGTCCAAGCCCAGAGCGGCTGTGCGGCTAGGAACGCGTTGAAGCCGTGCAGCCCCCCGATGGTCGGGCCGAACGCGGCATCACCAAAGACGACGGACGCGTACATCAGCGCGAGGCAGATGATCGAGACCAGCACCAGCGATCGACCTTTGCGGTGGACGAACAGCCCGATGGCGACGGCCAGAGGGATCTGGAACAGAACGGGGAAGATGGCCGCGGGGTACTGGCGGACCACCGACGCGATCACCAGCCCGAACACCGCGAGCACGACCCACAGGCCCATGACCAGCACTGACAGAAAGATGAGGCGCACCCTCGGCCCGAGGAGGTCGCCCGCGATATCTCCGATCGTCCGCCCGCGATTGCGGAGCGAGATCACGAGGGAGGCGAAATCGTGCACCGCGCCGAGGAAGATCGCGCCGAGGACCACCCAGATGAGTGCGGGGAGCCAGCCCCACATGACGGCGATCGCGGGGCCGACGATCGGCCCGGTTCCCGCGATGGAAGTGAAGTGGTGACCGAACACGACGGACTTGGCCGTGGGGCAGTAGTCACGTCCATCGTCAAGTGAAACGGCCGGGGTCTCGGAGTCTTCTCGGAGCGTGAAGACTCGTGTCGAGAGCCACCGGCCGTATGTGATGTACGCCAGGATGAGCAGGGCGCCCGCGATGGCCGCGAGCAGCAGGGCGTGCATCGTGCTAATGATGCCCTGCCTGCGCCCAAAAGTGAAGCGCGACCCTGTCACCTTTTTTCGGTCGTCGGAGCCTTGCCCCTGAGTGCTCCTCCGACGCGCTCCGCGGAGTCACCCAATGCCCGTCGCTCGTCGCGTGATCGAACTCTCGCACGTCATCCATGACGGCATGCTCACCGACCCCCGGCTGCCCCCGGCGCGGATCTCGGACGTCTGGACGCGCGAACAGTCGGCCTCGCGCTATGCGCGGGGTGTTTCGTTCCAGATTGCGTCCGCGGAACTCGTGCAGAACACGGGCACCTATCTCGATGCGCCGTTTCATCGGTTTGCCGGCGAGAACGGGCGGTTTCCGGGTGTTTGGAACGTCCCGATCGAGCGCGTGGCCGACCTGCCGGGGCTGTGTGTGGACGTCCGGGCGCAGGTGGCCGCGGGGCACAGAGCGCTTGGGAAGGACGTGATCGCGGGTCACGATGTGCGAGGCAAGGCCGTGCTGCTTTGGACAGGCGCCGATGTGAAATGGGGAACCGATGCCTACCGCGACGGTTCGCACCCGTTCCTCACGGCGGGCCTGGCAACGGCGTTGGTGGAGGGAGGGGCCGTGCTGATGGGAGTGGATGCGCTCAACGCGGACGATTTTGCGGACCTGGCCCGCCCGGCGCACACGATCCTGCTCGGCGCCGGGGAGGGAGACCCGTCGCGCGGCGTGTGCATTGTGGAGAACCTGACGAATCTCGGCGAAGTTTCCGGTCGGGAGTTTCGGTTTACCAGCGCGCCCGCGCGGGTGCAGGGCTTGGGGAGCTTTCCGGTGCGGGCGTTGGCGGTGGTGGGGGGGTGACCGACGCACCATCGAACAAGCCGCGACTGCCTCACTCAAGGCGGCGGTCGCGGCCTGTTCCGCATGGTTGGGCGCTATCGACCGAGTCGGCGTCAGCAGATGGTTCCGAAATGGCTCAGCACGATGTTGAGGTCGGCGAAATTGACGACGTTATCGCCGTTGACGTCGCCGCTGAGGCCCGCACCGCTCATGCCGAACTGAGACAGCACGATGTTGAGGTCGGCGAAGTTGACGATGTTGTCGCCGTTGGTGTCGCCGGGGCAGGTCGGGCATGACAGGTTCATGGCCGTGGTGACCGAGCCCGCGTCGCCGTTGACGGCGATGATGTCCGGCCCGCCGCCCGCGCTGAAATCGGCCGAGACGATCTCCTGAGGGCTGAGACCGGCCGCGAGTGTCGTCGAGGCGGCGAACGAACCGAGGCCGTTGTTTTGCATGATGGTGATGTTGTTCGAAGCGGTCTGCGTGACCGCGATGTCAATATCGCCGTCGCAGTCGAAATCCCGAGCGGCCATGTCCGACGGATCAACCCCGCCCGCGGCGAAGTGCGACGGGGCGCCGTACACGCCGCCTCCCGTGTTCAGAAACACGCTCACCCGGTTGAGGTTGTTGCCGCTCGTCGCCGCGGCGATGTCGAGGTTGTTGTCGGCGTTGAAATGACCGAAGACCACACCCTCCGGGCTCAGGGGCGGGCCGGTCTGGAGCGTGGCGGTGAGCGCGAACACTCCAGCGGTGTTGCGGAACAGCGAGAGGGAGTCGGAGTCGTTGTTGCTGACGACCAGGTCCGGGTCGTTGTCGTTGTCGATGTCGCCAAACGCCGCGTCACGCGGGTCGATGCCGACCGGGAGCGTGACGACGGTGAAGCCCGCTCCCGTGTTGGTGAGGATGCTGACCGAGTTGCCGTCGCGATTCGCGACGGCGAGATCCATGTCCGTGTCGCCGTCGATGTCTGCAGCGTCGATGCCTCGCGGGTTCGCGCCGACCCCGAACGTGCCCGAGATGGCGAACGCGCCGGTTCCGTTGTTCAGCAGAATCGCGACCGAACCGGTGTTCTGGAACGACGCGCCGAGGTCGACGGTCGCCCCGCCATCGAGACGCGCGGCGACCAGACGCCCCACCCCCGAGCCGGCCGGCATGATCGATACGGGCCCCGGCGCGAAGGCGCCCGAGCCGTTGCCGAAGAACACCTGCACTCGGTCGGGGTTGTCGGTCGAAACAGCGAAATCGAGATTGCCGTCGCCGTTGAAATCGGCGACCGCCAGCCCCTCGGGGTTCGGGCCGACCGCGATCGTGCCAGTCGGGCCGAACGCCAGGCCGGCACAGACTACGGCGCTCAAGCACCCTGCGGTTGTGAGCGCGATCCAATGCATAGCGCGAATCGATGGATGCGGCATGTAACGACTCCTTTCTGCCCGGAAAGAGTTTCGGCGTGTGAATCCCAGCGAACGGTGAGTCAACCCCGGCGCAACGACGCGATCAGCAGGCCACGCCGTAGTGGCTCAGAACCAGGTTGAGGTCGGCGAAGCCCACAACGCCGTCGTTATTGACATCGCCCTGCATCGAGCCCGGCGGGCCCGACTGTCCGTACTGTGAGAGCACGGTATTGAGATCGGCGAAATTGACGACTCGGTCGCCGTTGGTGTCCCCCGGACAAGCCGCGGAATCCTCGTCAATCACGATGGCGTTGGAGAACTCGGAAGTGTCGCCTGTCGAGATCCGGCGTGCCGTGGCGGTGGCGAATTCGCCGGCTGACGTCGCGGCGGCGAGCGCCGCCTCGAACGAGGCGTCCCCGTTCGAGTCCGTGGCGACATCGACCGTTCCGAGGAATCGCTCACCCTCGCCGAAGCCGGAAGGATCGGCCTGAGCGCTCGCGAAAAACTCCAGTCTGAACAACTCATTCGGCACGCTGTTGAACGTGCCGACGATCGATGTGGAATCGCTCGCGACAGCGGCCGATTCAAGCACAGGGTAGTTCTGCAGGCTATTGCCGCCGCTGTCGGGGTCGGCGGGATCGTTGGGCGTCACGCCGTTGCCCGCGGCGTTCGAAGTGAGGAGGTCGATCCCGAGGCCGCCGTTGTCATGGATCGCGTTGCCCGAGAGGGTCAGGCCGCTGATTCGATACGTGACGTACACCCCGGTGGCTTCGCTGTAGGCCACGGTGTTGCCCTCGCCGACGCCGAGGCCGCCGAAGAGCACGGGGCCCGCGGTGACGGGTTGCCCGTTCACCGACCAGTATGTGGCGGCAGCCCCGCTGCGGCAGGGAGTCGGCGTGCTGCCGTCGGCGCCGACGCCGATGCGATTGCCCTGGATGATCGAGCCGCCGCAATCGCCCATCAGGTTGAGCCCGATGCCGAAGCGCTCGCCCGCGTAGTGATTGATTCCGGTGACGGCGATGCCGCCGATGACGTTGTTGCGAACGATGGACAGGGGCGCGGAGCGCAGCTCGACCCCGACCGGACCGCGCTGCGAGGGCGCCACGGTGACGCCGTCGGCGAGGACGCCGATGTAGTTGCCCTCGATGATGTTGCCGGGTGAGTACTGCACGGCGATCTGCCCGCCGGTGGGGAAGCCTTCCTGGCCGTACTTCCCCGCGCCCGCGATGACGTTCCGCTCCGCGGGCATTGGCCCGCCGACGCGGTTCATCGTGGCCACGTTGCCGGGGCAGCAGGTGGGCGTGCGGATCTCGACGCCGTAAAACGAGCCGGTGAGCGTGTTGCCGATGACGATGTTGTTCTCAGCGGGGCCGTCGATGCGGACGCCCGAGTTGCCCGCGCTCAGGATGTTGCCCTCGCCCGGCGCCGTGCCGCCGACGACGTTGCCCGTGGCGGGTGGGCCGTTGAACTGCCCGTTGATGACGACGCCCGCGTAGAGCGGTCCGGAGATGGTGCACGAGATCACACGGTTCTCGTTGCCGTAGATGCCCACGCCGTACCCCATGTAGAACACCTGGTCGAGGCCCTTGACGGTGCAGCGGTTGGCGTTGAGATAGATGGCCGCGGCGCCGGTGATCGGCGCGCACCGGATGCCGACCTCGTGGCCGTTCGGATTCGTGTCGCCGGTGAAGGCGGTCTGCGTCGTGAAGTCGATGGTCGTCTCATCGTCGTTGATCGAGAAGGCGCCCGAGGTCACGAGCATGGCCACGCCGCTCCACCACTCGTTGTCCGGCGTCATCGGGATGGCGAAATGGATGGTCTGCGGGCCCGGGGTGTTGTTCGCGGCGGCGCAAGCCTCGCGCATGGAGATGAGGCCGTCCGGTCCGGGCAAGTCGGCGACTTGCTGGGCGCCGCCGAAGTCGACCACATTTCGCGTGGTATTGACGACGATCTGTGCCTGCGCGATGGAGAGACAAACAACCGGCAGCATCGTGCGAATTGCACAGACGACGACGTTGATGCGGGAGTGCGACACGGGTCCTCCTCCGAATAAAGCGTAATTCTGATAGTGCTATCCGTAATCTAGGCGGGCGCTCAGCATGAATCAACCGCCCGATCGCTGGGCTTTGGCAGGTTTGCTGTGGGCGGACGCGGAGCGTGAGGGTTTTTCCGCTCGCTACCGCAGCCCGTATTCCTTGAGCTTGCGGTAGAGGGTGCGCTCACCGATGCCGAGCAATGTCGCGGCCTGCTCGCGATTCCCTCCGGTCAGTCGGAGCGTCTCACGGATGGCCCGCTTTTCGAGCGTCTCCAGCGACGTTCCGGCGAGGGAAGCGACGCCGGCGCCCTCGGCAGAATCTTCCACATCCGGCGTCGAGACTTCCGCCGGGATGTGTTTCGATTCGAGCACGGAATCCCCGCCGCCGATCGCCATGACGACCATGTTCTGCACGACATTGAGGAGCTGGCGAACGTTTCCGGGCCAGTCGTACGCCGTGAGCCGGAGCATCGCGGGCTCGGTGATGTCCGGGGGCGGCCGGTCCTTGGCCAGCTCGCCGGCGTAGCGCGCGATGGCGTGGCGGACGATGCGTGGGATGTCCTCCCGTCGCTCTCGAAGCGGCGGCACGTGCACGTGCGAGCCCTTGATGCGGAAGAACAGGTCCTGGCGGAACGTGCCCTCGGCCACCATCCTCTGCAGGTCCTTGTTGGTGGCGGAAACGAATCGCACATCGGCCTTGCGCGATTCGTTGGACCCCAGACGCACCACCTCACCCGACTCGAGCACGCGCAGCAGCTTGGCCTGCATGGTCAAGGGCATGTCGCCGATCTCATCGAGAAAGAGCGTTCCGCCGGACGCGTACTCGAACACGCCGTCCCGCTCCTTGTCCGCGCCGGTGAACGCCCCGCGGACGTGCCCGAACAGAGCATCCTCGAGGAGCGACTCGCTCTGTCCCGCGCAGTTGAACGCGACGAATCGCTTGGGCGCACGGAGAGAGTTCTTGTGGACCGCCGCGGCGAGCAGTTCCTTGCCCGTGCCGCTCTCGCCGGTGATGAGGATCGGCAGGTTGGAGGGCGCGACGGTGCGGATCGTCTGCAGAATCCGGCGCATCGGCTCAGACCCCGCGATGATCCCCTCGAAGCCGTCGTGCTGGACGACCTCCTGCATGTCCGCGGCCTCGTGGCGGAGCAACACCGTCTCAGCCGCACGATTGACGAGAGACCGGAACAGCTCGAGGTCGAGGGGCTTCTCGATGAAGTCGTATGCGCCGAGCTTGAACGCCGCGCGAGCCGTGGGCACGTCCCCGTGGGCGGTCACCATGATCGTCTCGGCGTTGGGCTGACGAGCCTTCGCCTGCTCCAGCACGATCATCCCGGCGTCGGCGCCGTCGGAGGCTACGCCGTGGGCGCCGCCGGACTGCGGCATACGGAGGTCGGTGACGACGACGTCGAACACGCCTCCGGCAAGCTCCTCGAGCGCTTCGGGAACGGAGTGCACGATCGTGCACACGTGCCCGGGTTTGCGCAGGGCCTCGGCCATGACCTCAGCGTGCTCAGGCTCATCCTCAACAATGAGGACCTGGGCGCGTGCGGGTTTCTCGGCGGGTGCTTTGGCGACGCTCATCGGGCGGGAGTGTACGTCACGGGGCCGCGCGACCGGGCCGCGCACAACGCGATCGCGATGGCGTCTGCGACGTCCGGAGGGCTGGGGGGAGTGGCGAGTTGGAGTTGCGCCGTCACGGCGGCCTGCACCTGGGCCTTGGAGGCGTGGCCGAATCCCGTGAGCGACTTTTTCACGCGCGTGGGCTTGAGCTCGGCGATGTCGAGCCCCGCGCGACGCAGGCAGAGCAGGATCACGCCGCGCGCGTGCCCCATGGCGACCGCGGTGGTGGGGCGTTGGTAGTGCGCGAACAGGCCCTCGACCGCAGCGCACGTCGGGGATACTCGCTCAATGAGTTCCTGAAGGTCGCGCTCCAGTTCGACGAGCCGAGCCGGAACGCTCGTGCCCTGCGTGAGCCGAAACACGCCCGCTTCGATGACGGCGGGCCGGTGATTCAGAGCGTTCGGATCGATGTCCAGACAGGCGTAGCCCGTCAGCCGCAGACCGGGATCGATGCCGAGGATCCGCACCGGCGCACTGTATCGCGCCGGCGCGATCAGCAGGGGAGGGTGTCGGTCTCAACGAGCCCGTCACGCAATCGGAAAACCCGCTGGCAGCGCTTGGCCACGGCGTCGTCGTGCGTGACCATGATGATGGTCATCCCGGCGCCGTGGAGATCGTCCATCAGGGAAAGGATGGCCTTGCCCGTCGTCGAGTCGAGATTGCCGGTGGGCTCATCGGCCATGAGGATGACGGGCTCGGTGACCAGAGCGCGCGCGATGGCCACCCGCTGCTGCTGGCCTCCCGACAGCTCGCTGGGCCGGTGACCCGTGCGATCGCCGAGCCCCACCAGGGCCAACTTCTCGTTTGCTCGTCGGAGGCGCTCGGTCTTCGGAACGCTCTGATAGAAGAGCGGCACGGCTACGTTCTCTTCGGTCGTGTGGGAGGGGATCAGATTGAACGCCTGAAAGACGAAGCCGATCTTCTGCCCACGAAACTCGCTGAGTGTCTCGTCGTCCATCTGCGCGGCGTTGCGCCCATCGAGGAAGTACTCCCCATGGGTCGGACGATCCAGACACCCCAGGATGTTCATGAGCGTCGACTTGCCCGAGCCGGAGGCGCCCATGATCGCGATGTACTGGCCCTGCGGGATTCGGAGGTCCACGCCCCGAAGCGCCTCGACCAGAATCGACCCGTCCGGTTTGAAATAGTGCTTCGTGATGCCGCGAAGCTCAGCGACGAACGAGGCCCCGGAAGCGGGTGTTTGGGCTGGTCGGGCTGGAGCAGGGGCTTGCGTCACGTCCCGATCCTACCGGCGTCCGGGGGCGCGGTTTCCACCGGGGGGCGAGCGCAACGCTTCGCGAATCGGGCCACGCTCTCGTCCAGCCCGAATACGACCAGCCGGTCGCCGGCCGCGAGCCGCGTATCGCCCTCCGGGATCGGTTTGAACGGGCCAGAGGGCTGATCAATGCCGAGCACCATCACTCCCTCTCGCTTGCGCAGCGCGAGTTCGGCGATGGACCGACCCTGCACCTCACTGCCCTCTTCGACGTGGATCTCATCCACCCCGAATCCGGCGTGGACGTGGAGAAGCTCCGAATAGTCGTGCGCGTGGACGATCGACAAGGGCCCGAATCGGGCGACCGAGCGGTCGATCAGCTTCAGCGCGAGGCGCGATCGTGAGAGCCACCACAGCAGACTCACTCCCAGGATCATGAACAGCAAGTGTCGGCCCTGCTCGCCGGGCGAGGCCGCGCGCATGAACGTGACGACGAACGCCCCGAGCGCGCCCGAAAGCCCGATGTTCCCGACAATGATGAGGTCGCGAATGATGCGCCGGCGCACCGCGTGCGTGACCACCAGCTCGGATTCGCCGGTCGTGAACCCCGCCCCGAAGAACGCGGAGATCGCCTGAAATCTCGCGGCCTCGCGGGCCAGGCCGGTGCGTTCCAGCGCCGTCGCGCCGACGCGCACGGCCGCGAACGCGGCAGCGGAAACGACCAGAAGCGAAATAATCCCGAACATGGCGCCAGCGTACGTCGGCGGAAGGCCCCGTCAAAACGAACGACGCCCCGGGGCCTGTGGCCAACCGGGGCGATTCGTCGCTCCTCCAGCGATGTTCCGTAGGCGTCAGCGGCGTCGGCGGCGGGCGGCGCCGGCGAGCGCGAGGGCGCAGAGAGCGCCCGAACCGGGCGTCGGCACCAGGGTCAGCTGGCCTCGGACTTCACCCCCCGGAAAGGTAGAAGTGTGGACGTTGACGTACGTGCCGCCACTCATGAGCGCTCCGACGTTGGCGCCCGGAAAGGCCAGATTGCTGACCACCAGCCGGAACCCCCCGCCATCCGGCACATAGGCGCTGCCCAGATTGACGATCACACTGCCGTTGGAACCGGCAGGGGCAAGGTGGATGTGCGATGCGCTCACCGTGGCCACCAGATCGCGCACAAAGACGTCGATGGTGAGAATCATGTTCGTGGCGTCGTCGAACGTCATCGAGACCGTTCCGGTGCCCGGCGTTGCCACAGCAGGAACCTCGTTGGCGCCCGAAAGGGTGGACTCAAACTGCAGGATGGCAGCATGAGAACTGCCGGCAACGGCCAGGGCGCCAAGAACGCTGATGGATCGAATCATGATGTGGGTCCTCCGATGGGGATCGATTAAGGGGACGATTGAGGCGACCCGGCACGTCTCGCCGGGAACGCTGAACAGATTCTGCCGCGCTGCCGACGGTGAAGGAAGAGCCCTGTGGGGGTTTAGGCCCAAGACGGGGGAGAACCCCACGTTGTGCGGCCTCACCAAACACTGTTCCGACCAGCGCGGGGCCTACTGACCCTCTTCCAGCTGCAGCGAGGCCAGAGCGCTCGCCGTGTCCGGCAGGAAGTGGAAGACCTTGTCCAACCCGGTCACGAGCATCACCGACCACACCTGATCCGAAACGCAGCAGATCTTGAGCCGCCGCCCGCACTCGTCCAGACGCTTGCGCAAACGCAGCAACTGAGCGATGTTGGACGAGTTGAGGTACGTGACCGGCGTCATGTTCAGCACAACGCTCGGCGTGTCCCCCGGCTCGTGGCCGATCAGCCGGTTGTACAGGTTGTTCAGCTCATCGGAAAGCGCCGGCTCATCAGCCAACTCCGCGATCACGATGGTGTCAGACCAGTCAATCGCCATGCGCCGCTCCACATCAGGCCCCGCAACGGGTAACGCCAGCCTACCACACTCCAAGCCGCTCGGGAACGCCCCATGAGCGATGGCGGCCATACCGCGCTACTCCGTCTCTTCTCCGGGCACCCGAGCCGCGGCAATCACCCGATCATCATCTCGCAGACGCACCACCCGCACGCCCTGCGCACCCCGCCCGGTTCGACGGATCTCGGCCGCGGGCAGCCGCACCAACATTCCGCCCGCGCTCACCACCATCACGTCGTCCGTGTCGATCACCGGAATCGCGGCCATGGCCCGCCCGTTCTTATCGCCGGTGTCGATGTCGATGCGCCCCTTCCCGCCCCGGGACTGCGCCCTTGGCTTCCCGTTCTCCGGATGAACGAGATACTCGTCAACGTTCGTGCGCTTGCCGTTGCCGTTCTCGGTGATGGTCAGCAGGTCGAGACCTTCCACTCCCGTCATCCGTTCGCCGTCCGCCGCTTCGATCATGGGAACCGCCACCAGCCCGATCACCCGATCTCCTTCAGCGAGATCGATGCCCTTCACTCCCGCCGCAGACCGGCCCATCAGCCGTGCGTCATCCTCATTGAATCGGATGGCCATGCCGTCCGCCGTGGCCAGCAGCACGTCGTCCATGCCGCGAGTCACGGCCACGCCCATGAGACCGTCGCCTTCCTTGAGACCCACGGCAATAAGTCCGGACTTGTTGACGTTGCGGTAGTCCTTGAGCGCGGTCCGCTTCACGATGCCCTGCTCGGAAGCGAACGTGAGGAAATCGCCGGATTTTTCAAATTCTTTGATCGTCAGATACGCCACGAACCGCTCCCCTTCCTTGCGGTCCACGATGTTGACGATCGATCGTCCCCGACTCGTGCGGCTCATCTCCGGCAGCTCGTACACCTTCAGCCGGAACACGCGACCCGTGTTCGTGAAGCACAGCAGATCGTCGTGCGTCCCCGCCACGAAGAGGTGCTCGATGAAGTCCTCGTCCTTGGCGTCCGAAGCGATGATGCCCACCCCGCCTCGCCCCTGCTGCTTGTACGTCTCCAGCGGCATCCGCTTCACGTAGCCCTCGTGCGAGATGGTCACCACCATCTCGCGCTCCTGGATCAGGTCCTCCACCGTGATGTCGATGTCCCGGTCTTCGATCGACGTGCGACGCTCCGAGCCGTGGCGCGCCCGCATCGCGGCGCAATCATCCTTCACGATCGTGAGCACACGCTCGCGGCTCGCAAGAATGGCCTCGTAGTCCTGAATCTCGCTCACCAGCCTTGTGTAATCCCCCACGAGCTTCTCGATTTCGAGCCCGACCAGCTGAATGAGCCGCATCGCGCCGATGGCCTCAGCCTGCACCCGCGTGAGCGAAGCTCCCGCGCTCTCAGCCGCGCGCGCCGTCAGGCGCGGCGGGATCGCGCTGTACCGCGGATGCGACGTCGCGATCCGGAACGCTCGTGTCATCAGCGATCGAATGGCCTCTTCGCGCGTTGACGCGGCCCGAATGACGCGGATCACCTCGTCGATGTCGCATACCGCGTAGATGAGCCCCTCGAGGATGTGGGCCTTCTTCTGCGCCTCACGCAGCAGGTGCGCCGTCCGACGCCGGATGACCACCACCCGGTGATCGACGTAATGCTGAATCATCTCGCGCAGCGAGAGCGTGCGGGGCTGCCGATTCACCAGCGCGATGTTGATGATCGAGAACGTCTGCTGGAGCGGAGTGAACTGATAGAGCTGCTGCTCGACCACCGCCGCGTCCGCCCCGCGCTTCAGCTCGCACACGATGCGAACCGGGTTGCGCATGTCCGCCTCATTGCGCGCGTCGGCGATGTCCTTGATCTTCTCCTCCCGGATCGCGTCGACGATGCGCTCCATGAGCGTCTCGCCGCTGAGCTGGTACGGCAGCGAATTGATCACCAGCTGCTGTCGGTCCTTCGCGCCGGGCAGCGGCTCGATCTCCACAGTGCCCCGAACCGTCACGCGCCCGCGCCCCGTGGCGTACGCCTCGGCCACCCCGCGCCGCCCGCAGATGATGCCCCCGGTCGGAAAATCGGGCCCGGGAACGATCCGCAGCAGGTCCTCGAGCCCGATGCTCGGGTTGTCGATCACCGCAACCACGGCGTCAAGCACCTCGGTCGGGTTGTGCGGAGGGATGGAGGCCGCCATGCCCACCGCGATCCCCGTCGACCCGTTCACCAGCAGATTCGGAAAACGGCTGGGGAGCACGGTCGGCTCCTCGCGCGTGTCGTCGTAGTTCGGCTGGAAATCAACAGTGTCGAGTTTCAGGTCCTCGAGCATGTCCGCCGCGACTTCGCCCATCCTCGCCTCGGTGTAACGCATGGCCGCCGGAGGATCGCCATCGATCGATCCGAAGTTGCCTTGCTTGCTCACCAGCGGCGCACGCATCACCCAGTCCTGCGCGAATCGCACCAGAGTCGGATAGATCACGGCCTCGCCGTGCGGGTGGTAATTGCCCGACACATCGCCGCAGATCTTTGCGCACTTTCGGTGCTTGCTCCGCGGCCCCAGATTCAAATCGTTCATCGCGACCAGAATGCGCCGCTGAGACGGCTTGAGTCCGTCGCGCACGTCGGGCAGGGCACGATCCATGATCGTGCTCATCGCGTAGGTCAGATACGAGTCCTGCAGCTCGCGCTCGATCGCCAGATCGACGATCGTCCCGCCCGACGCGCCGTTCGGGGCGTGCTCCGGGGCGCCGCTGGATTCCTGTCCTTCCGCTCCGACGCCGGGCGTCTCGCTCATGCCGCCAAACCTCCGTGCTGCCGCTCTGAAAATGCCCCCCGGTACCTCAACACCATTCTAGGGCCCGAACACGATTCACGCCCCCCGGCCGGGCGTGCCGCGGGCTTGCCGCATGGTCGCCAATCGTGCCCCCAGCACGGGCAGAAGCCCCGGCCCGAGCCACCACCAATCCCGCTCCACGAACCCCATCCAGAAAAAGGGTGAGGCGATGACCACAGCCACCACCCACCAAACGATCGCCCGGCGTCGGCGCGATCCCATCACCAACCACACGTACCCCGGGAACACCAGCCCGTAGAGCGCCATGAACAGCACATACACCGTCTCGCCCGCCGAGTAGTTGGGATGCAGCACCGTCCCCGGCACGAGCCCGGCCGCGACGCCCAACAGCGCCGGCGTGAGCATCGAGTTGATCACGCCCCGTCGAGCGCCCACGGTCGCCCGCTCGCGCGCATGCGCCCCCACCGTGAACGCCGACTGCACGCCCATGTGCGCGACGATGTAGTAGCTCCACCAATCGTTGGAAATGATCCCCTGCGCGTACAGCAGCGTCCCGACGATCATGACCAGGAACAGCCCGCCGAAGCCGAGCACGAACGACGCGCTCCCCGCTCGTCCCGGCGTCTCGCGCCGAATCCGATGGAACGTGAGGTCCAGATACGGGCACAGCGCAAACCCGAACACGCACACAGGCGCGACGAACAGCAGTCCCGTCCAATCGCTCCGGCCCGACGCGCTCGCCGGCGCGACGCTCGACCCGCCCGTCAGCATCGCCAGCGCCAGAAAGACGACCGAGACGATCCACGCGGCGATGCTCGCCTTATCCCAGCCGCGCGTCGAAAGGCGGGCCAGCCCCGCGCTCGCGGCAACCATCATCACAGCGCCGATCACCCCGGCGAATCGCCCGGCGATCTCGCCGAACATGAATCCGCACAACCACGTGATGAAAAACGCATGGAACGCGATCGTGGCAGCGCTGAACAGCGAGGCCATCCGCTCGTGCCCCTCGAGCAACGCGCATGACGCGCCGCGCCGACGAAGCATCAACCCCATCGCGCCCGCGCCGACCACGTTGGGCGCCGCGAACGCCAGCCACCCGGCCCAGCCGAACTCTCGGATCAGGATGATCGGCAGGTACATCCCGATGATCCACGTCCAGGAGCAAGCGAGAAACGCCGCGCGCGAGATCACGAGTCGGGCCCCCGTCGGCGCGCCGACGGCTCGATGTCCGGAGTGGGGCGCGTCGCCCACGCGCCTCATTCCTCGCGCCGGCGCGCCGCGCGCGACGTGCGATTGCCGTGACGATCACGACGGGTCTTGTGATGATGCTTGGGCGTCACGTGAAACGTGGCTTCGCAGCGCCCGACTCGCCGCTCCGCCTTGTGCTTCCCCGGAACGATCTGCTGCACCACCTCGAGGTCGATGTCCAGATTGAACTCGGCCCCCGAAGCGATCAGCGCGTCGAGATCGCCCTTCGGCGTCACCCGATACAGCGCGGGGCCGAAGCACGGCCGCAGAAACTTGTACGACAAGTGCTTGCACACCACCGTGTAGTCTCGGCCCACTCGCCCCCAGATATACATGCCGCCCGCGATCTCGGAGTTCGCCAGCAACGCCGCGCCCGCCATCGCGTTGTACCAATTCTTGTTGAACCGACGGAACGGAAGCACGGCGTGGAACGTGTTCGCATCGATCCGCTTGTACGTAATGCCCGACTTGAACGCGATCGGCAGCCAGATCCGCGAACAAATCCAACGCCAGAAACGGTTCGTCACCGTCCGGGCGCTCACAAACCCCTCGAAGCGATCCATGAACCGCGTCTGCCGACCACGACGCGGCGCGCCGCTCGTCTTTGTCAGCGCCGCCCCGCCGTCGTCCGCGGGTCGGACCCCCGTCGGTTCCGCGCGCGCCGTCGCGATCGGGGCCTCCATCATCGTGCTTCCGGGCGTCGTCACGTCGGGATCGTCTCTGGTTCGCGGCCCACATCGGTTCGCATACGGGGTTCAGCCCCAAGTGTACCCGCTCCCGTCCTCATCGGTCCCCGACATGGGCCGGTTGCAACGAATACACCCCCGGTTTCGACGGATCGACCTCAACTCGGACCACCGCCTCGCCTGCCTCGTGATCCAGCGCGAGCGTCCAACCCCTCGCCCTCGCCTCGCTGAGAAGACGCATCCGCATTCGCATGCTCACCCACGGCTCCACGTCATACGCCATGTTCGCCGCGGCGGAGGCGTGATGCACCGTCGGCATCACGTCCGGCACGAACACCACCACGCTCCCGTCGGCCGCACGAAACCGCACGCCCTGCTGCCCCCATGTGTGACCCGGAATCCGAACCACCTCAACGCCCGGAAGCACCTCAACCCCTGGGAACACCTCACCCCGCACTTCCTCCGCCTCGAGCACAGGGTCCGGCGCCGCCGGGCCATCGAGGAGTTTCAGGCGATCCCGCACACCCTCGGTGAGGTGATCCCGCAGGTACGTCTTGGACATCGTCGACCGATTCGCGATCGCGTCCTCCCACTCACGACGCTGAACAATAATCTCGGCATTGGGGAACGTGAGCTGGGGCCCGCCTCCCTCTCCCGCGCGGGGCTTCCTCGTCAGCCCCCCGGCATGATCAAAGTGCAGGTGCGAGATGATCACCGAGCGCACATCCTCCGGCGGGCAGTCCGCCTCGTGCAACGCATCGAGGATGCTCCGATCTTCCATCCCGTAGATGTCCCGTTCCTTGGGGCCGAACTTGTCGCCGTTGCCGACCTCGATCACGGCGATGTGCCCGCCCCGCTCAAGAAGCAGGCAGTTGGTCTGCACCGGGATCCGGTTCCGATCGTCCGGTTTGACGAGCCGGGTCCACAGCGGCATCGGGATCACGCCGAACATCGCGCCACCGTCCAGCATGAACCCGCCCGCCCGCAGCAGCGTCCAATTCCAACCCGCTCCCGTTGACATCATGCCCGCAGCGTAGCCGACGATCTCCCCCGGCGCGACGGGTACACTCCTATCGCGGCATGGCCACCCAACGCATCATCGAACCCACGACGAATTCGCCCGAAGACGAGCGCCTGAACTGGTCGCTCCGCCCCACGTCCCTGAACGAGTACATCGGACAACGGGAGCTGGTTGAGCGCGTTCGAATCGCCGTCGAAGCCGCGAAGCAGCGACGTGAGCCGATGGAGCACCTGCTCCTTCACGGCCCGCCCGGGCTCGGAAAAACCACCCTCGCGTCGGTCATCGCTTCGGAAATGGGCGTGGCCTCACATACGATCTCCGGCGCCGCGCTCTCCCGCGCCTCCGATCTCGTCGGCGCCCTCACGCGCCTGGGCGAGCGAGACGTCCTCTTCATCGACGAGATCCACAGGCTTCCCCCGGCGGTCGAGGAGTTCATCTACCCGGCCATGGAGGATTTTCGCATCGACATCTCGGTCGAACAGGGCATGAACGCCCGCGCCGTCTCGCTCCGCCTCAAGCCCTTCACCCTCATCGGCGCCACCACGCGAACCGGGCTCATCTCCGGCCCCATGCGGTCACGCTTCGGCATCGCGCACCACCTCGACCTCTATCCGCCCGATGATCTGCTCGTCATCCTTCAACGCAGCGCCGCCCTGTTGGGCGTGCAGCACGCGTCGACGGAAGGCCTCCTCCGAATGGCCGTGCGGTCCCGAGGCACGCCGCGAATCGCGAATCGCCTCCTCCGGCGCGCGCGAGACTACGCCCAGGTCCGCGCGCACGGTCGGCTTGATCCCAACGTCGTCGATGAAGCCCTCGCGCTCGAAGGCGTCGACGAGATCGGGCTCGATGCGCTCGATCGAGCCTATCTCAAGGCCCTGGCCACCACCTACAACGGCGGCCCAGTCGGCCTCGAAGCGCTCGCGGCCACCCTCAACGAAGACGCCGGCTCCCTCGAGGACGTCGTCGAGCCCTTCCTTCTGCAGGCCGGGCTCGTCGCGCGAACACGCAGAGGCCGCCAGCTGACGCCCGCGGGCGCGGCCCGCACGGGCCTGCGCCGCGCTCCCCCTGTTGACCAACTGTTCGCTCACAACGATCTCGAATCGCCCGGCGCCGCCAACACGCCAGCGCCGACAAAAAGGAGACTTGGATGATGCGTCGACTGTTCCCCCTCGTGCTCGTTTCAACCCTGCTCGCCGGAACCGCGCTCGCGCGACAGGACGCCGCGCCCGCGGAAAGCGTGCCGGACCAGCAAGCCATGATGGAGGCCTACGCCAAGGCCAACGCCCCGAACGAGCACCACGCGCTCCTCAAGAACCTCATCGGCGAATGGACTGTCGTCACTCGCGCCTGGATGGACCCGTCCGCCGAGCCCATGGAAATGACCGGCAAGGTCTCCAAGACGTGGACGCTCGACGGGCGATTCATCCGTGAAGAACTCACAGGCGAGAACCCCCTCGGCGTCTATTCGGGCATCGGATACCTCGGCTACGACAACGCCACCAACGTCTATCAGGGCGTTTGGCTCTCCTCCATGACCACCGGCATGATCCACTACTCCGGCGCCGCCGACGAGGACGGAAAGACCCTGACCTGCACCGGCAGAGAGTCCGATGCCATGACCGGCCAGACCCTCGACTTCAAAATGACCGTCACCCTCGACAACCCCGACTCGCACATGCTGACGTTCTGGTACGTCATCCCCGGCGCCGGAGAAATCAAGGCCTTCGAGATGACCCACACCCGGGTCAACTGACACTCCCCAACGATTCGACAACCCGTGTTCTTCAACGCCCGGCACGGGCGTTGAGACTGCCGACGGCCATGGATGCCGTCGTTTCTTTTGGTTCTGACCCTCCTGAGTCCCCTTTTGTCCGACAATATGAATAGTTCTTGACAACGAAATTTGTCGGTTGTAGCATCTCCTCCATGGGTGCTCTCCGCCGATCCGCCCGGACACAACCGTCACCCGAGGTTGATCTCGTTCACGATCCCGCCCGGGCCGCCGCACTCCTCCATCCCCTGCGCCAGCGCGTCCTCCAGGCCCTCGCCGAGCCCGACAGCGCCTCAGGAGTCGCGCGCCGCCTGAGCCTTTCTCGCCAGAAGACCAACTATCACCTCCGCGAACTCGAACGGGAGGGATTCCTCGAACTCGTAGAGGAACGCCGAAGGGGCAACTGCGTCGAGCGACTCGTGCGCGCCACCGCGCGCTCGTACCTCATTGATCCCACGGCAGTGGGGGGGCTCCCCGAACAGCCCTCCGAGTCCATCCGCGATCGGTTCTCCGCCACCTACCTCGTGGCAGCCGCGGCCCGCGTCATCCGCGATGTGGCCACGCTCCGTCAACGCGCGACGCGCGCCGGCCAACGCCTGGCCACCATGACCCTCGAATCCGAAGTGTCCTTCGTGTCGCCCGAGGCCCGTCACGCGTTCGCCGAAGAGCTCGCGAGCGAGATCGCGCGCCTCGTCGTCAAGCACCACAACCCCGACAGCCCGGACGCGCGCCTCCACCGTGTCGTGCTCGGGCTGTATCCCGCCATCACGCGCGAAGCCGAGAGCGATTCGTCGCCCAAGGAGCCCGACCAATGACCATCCCCATCCCGGACGCCGGGAAGCGCGTCGACAAGTCCATCGACATCGCGGCTCCCGTCGACGCCGTGTGGACCGCGCTCACCGACGCGAACGAACTCGCACGCTGGTTCCCGATGTCCGCCAAAGTCGAGCCCGGAGTCGGCGGCCGCGTGTTCATGTCATGGGGAGAGTCCTGCGAGGGCTGGGCCGACATCACCGTGTGGGAGCCCTCCGTCAGATTCCAGATGTCCGAACGCCGCGAGCCCACGCCACTCACCACCGATTTCATTCTCGAACCACGCGCCGGCGGAACAACTCGCCTCCGCATCGTCACAGCCGGCTTCTCCGAACGACCCGGCTGGGAAGCCGAATTCGACTCCATCGACGCCGGTTGGCGATTCGAGATGCAGGGGCTCCGCCACTATCTCGAACGGCATCGCGGGCGCGACCGGCAAGTCGTGTGGGTCCAGCGCGCGACGAACCTTCCGCGCGAGGTCGCCTTCCCCGCCGTGCTTGGCCCGCGTGGGCTCGTCGCCGCCGGCGCACTCCCGGATGAGGGTGAGCGATTCACCATCGCCACGCGCGACGGCGACACGCTCCAGGGCCGCGCGATCATCCACAATCCGCCGCTCCAACTGGTCGCCGTCATCGAGAACCTCAACAACGCACTGCTCCGCGTGGAGATGTCCACCATCTCGCCCAAGTCCGGCACGCTGCACGCCTGGATCTGGCTCTCAACGTACGACGTTCCCGCGGCCACGCTCGATCGCCTCCGCGCCTCGTGGGACTCCATCGCCGAGAGCCTTCTGCCTTCCGCCTGAACGCAACCCCGAGGAGCTTCTCACCATGACCACGCCGCCCTCCACCCGCTCATTCGAAATGTCTCTCGACATCGACGCCTCCCCGGAAATCGTCTGGAAGGCTCTCACCGACGCGCACGAACTTGAGCAATGGTTCCCCATCTCATCGGACGTCGAGCCCGGCGTCGGTGGTTCCATCCTGCTCTCATGGGGCTCCCCGTGGGACGGCCGCGCGCCGATCCAGATCTGGGAGCCCTCCCGACACCTCCGCATCGGCTGGCCCTGGGGCGGCCCCGCCGATCAAGCCGACGGCCCGCTCCCGCTCTCCGTCGACTATCACCTCGAAGCACGCGGCGCCGGCACGCGCCTCCGGCTCGTGCATTCGGGCTTCGCCAAAGGCCCGGACTGGGACCTCGAATACCACGGTGTCTCGTCCGGATGGACTTTCGAACTCCGCTCCCTCAAGCACTACCTCGAACGACACCAGGGCTCGCGCCGCGCCATCGCGTGGGCGCGGGTGCGCGTCGCGGCCGACCGCGCCCGCGCGTGGGCCCGCCTCTTCTCCGACGACGCGCTCCGCGTCACCCCCGAACACTCCTCGCTCCATCCCGGTGACTCCTGCGCGATCCGCTCTCCCGATGGGCTCGATCTCGCCGGCTCCACACTGATCGCCCAGCCGCCCGCGCAGTTCGCGGCCGTCCTGCCCGCCCTCAACGATGCGCTCTTCCGCGTCGAGGCCGCGCTGCTCCCCCCCGCCCCCGGAACCCTCGAGGTCTGGGCGTGGGTCTCCCTCTGGGGCGATGCCCGCTCCCACGCCAAAGACCTCGAGGCCTCACTCACCCGCACGCTCGATCGCGCGCTCGCCGTCTGACTCACCGCCTCCGACGCGACGCGAACCCGATCGAAAGCGCCGCAATCGTCACCGTCCCCGGCGTCGGGATCGGCCGCAGATAGTTCGCAAACACCCAGTCTCCAACCGCGTCGCCGCAGAGCAGCCCCTCGGTGTTGTCGAACGACCAGTGGATCCCGCCGTAAATGCGGCTCAGACCAGCCTCATTCGCCGCATCCCAAACGCTCGTGAACGACCGATCCGGCACGCCCGCCGTCTCGCTCGAATCCGTGAACGAGAAGCTGGCCGTTCCGAAAAAGCTCTCGATCACAGCCGCGCCCGCGGCGCTGAACGTGCTGTGCCCGGACGTGTACGAAGGGTGATTCGGCGTCGGAATCAGCGGCGCCCAGCCCGTGTCGCCCGCCGTGTCCGGGTTGCCGTCCGCGTCGCCCTCCTGAATGCCCGTGATCGGGCGCCAGAACGAGTGGGCGTACTTGATGTCCCACGCCGCCACGCCGGCGTCCGCAACCGCGAGCCCCATCAGAGCGAACAGCCGCGCGCTCTCCGACACCGACAGGTTCTGCTGCTGCGCAATCGTCGATGCGATCCGCAGCATGTGTCCCGGCGGCGTCGCCGACCCCGGCCCGTCGATCCAGAACAGCGCGATGTTGGTCTGGTCCGCCGTGCGCGTCGAGCTGTTCAACGCGCCGAGCTCCTTCACCTCGTTGTACGCCGCCGTGTACGCCGCGCTCGTCAGCGTCGGGGGCGCCGCGCCGCGGAATTGGCTTCCCGACGTCATCGCGAACGGGCTGACGTCCTTCCAATGCGGCAGCGCGCCGGGCGCGTTGGCCGGGGGCGCCGGCCGCCACTGCCCTGCACCCGAACCGCCCGTGTACGGCGGCGGCGTCGCCCCGCTCCCGTCCGACGCCCGCAACGTCAGCATCGCGTCGCCCGACGCGTTGCCGAGCGCAAGCCCGGCCGTAACCCCCGAACCACCCGATAGCCCCGCCAGCGTCGACGTCAACGTGGCGTCGAACATCGCCTGCTGCGTCGGGAACAACGCCGTCAACACCCGGTGCATCGCCCCGGCCGCCGCAGCCTCGCGCACCGTGCCCGACGCCACCGACCCCGCGCTGAACGCGTAATGCTCGTGCGTCCCGTCAATCGCGTTCACCGCGTCAAAGGCCGCCGTGTGCGCCATGGCCATCGCCCGCGCAGCCATCGGCGGCGCCGTCGAATCCGCCCGCACCGCGTTCAACATCGCCGTGTTCCAATCCAGGATCACGTTCGCGCACGCCACACCACCGCACGCCATCGCGCACGCCGCCGCCACTCTTCGCCGACACATCTGCAGTCTCCTTGTCCCTTCGCCGAGCCGTCGCCCAAGAGCACGCCGCCGGGCTCGCCAAAGCCCGGGCGGAGCGATCAGCCCGTCGTGCGTCATTCACGGTACTTCGCGCTCTCACACGAAGCAACGCAAATCGCCCGACATTCCGGCGCGGAACGCCCCCGTATGAGTTATTAACGCGCCCCAGCCAGCGCTTCCGTCAAACCCGGAACCTCAGCGGCGCCCTCCGGAGCCGAGATCGTCGAGCCCTCAAACGCGTCTCCGATGGGCTCCGCCCGACCCCCCAGGTGCTCCGAAAGGAACGCCTCGGCCACCGCGAAGAACGCCAGGCTGTTCGGCGGACGCGCAAACCCGTGCCCCTCGTCCGGGAACAGCACGTACGTCACGGGGATGCCCTTGCTCCGCATCGCGCTCACGATCTGGTCCGACTCCGCCTGCTTCACCCGTGGGTCGTTGGCGCCCTGCCCGATCAGCAGCGGACGAACGATCCGGTCCACAAAAGTCAGCGGTGAACGCGACGCAAGAAACGCCCGCCCCTCCTCCGTCGTGTGATCCCCCACGCGATCCTGGAACACGCGAAGCAGCGGCGCCCAGTACGGGGGCACCGTGCTCAACAGCGTCACCAGATTCGACGGCCCGACGATGTCCACGCCGCACGCAAACACCTCGGGCGTAAACGTCAGCCCGACAAGCGTGGCGTAGCCGCCGTACGAGCCCCCCATGATCGCCACGCGCTTCTCGTCCGCCACGCCCTCCCGCACCGCCCAATCCACGGCATCGAGCAGGTCATCGTGCATCTTCGCCGCCCACTCCCGATTTCCCGCATTCAGAAACCGCTTCCCGAACCCCGTCGAGCCTCGGAAGTTCACCGAAAGCACCGCGTACCCGCGATTCGCCAGAAGCTGGTGCAGCGAGTTGTACCCCCAGTAGTCACGCGCCCAAGGCCCGCCGTGCACCAGCAGCACCATGGGCCTCGCACCCGTGGTCCCATCTACAGGCGTCGTGAGATAGCACACCAGCGTCATCCCATCCCGCGATGAAATCTGCACCGGCGTCATCGGCGCCAGCGGCTGACCCGCCAGCGACTCCCGCTCCACAAACAACTCCTTGGTCGTCCTCGTCGCGCGGTCATACAGCACATACCGCCGCGAGCCCGTGTCGCGAGTGTACGACACCACCCAGGTTCCATTGTCCTGCGTCTGGCTCACCACACGGAAGTCGCCCGCGTCCGCCGCGCCCAACGCCGCAAGGTCCTTCTTCACGGATCCGTCCACCACCCGCCACTCCACCCGCTCGTACGTGAATGCGCACGCCAGCGGTCGATGCGTCGCCGGATCCATCAGCACGCTCGTCACGTCCGCACGCCGATCGTCCGCCAGCACACGCGCCGACAGGTCCTTGAGCCGGATCTCCACCAGCGCCGATGTGTCCCGATCACGCGAATCCGTCATGTACAGAAACTCACCGGTGCCGTCGATCTCCAGCGGCGCGCTCGAGAGCCCGTCCTCGCGCGTCACGCTGAGAACCTCCTCCCAGCCGCCCGAGCCGTCCGGACGAAGCAGCGAACTCCCGCCGTCATCCGAGTTCGTGCGCCACGCAAACCGCGCCTCTCCAGCGTCATCCACCACGAAGCTCTGCACGATCCCCCGTCCCACCACCCCGGGATTGCGAACCACGAGCGTTCGCTCGCCGGTGTCGATCCGCACCCGGTACAGATCGAACAGACTCGGGTCGCGATCGTTCATCCCGATGATGACCTCGAGCGGCATCTTGGGGCTCACCCGCTCGATCTCCGCGCGCGCGCCGTCGAACGGCGTCAGGTCGCGCGTCTCCCCCTTCACCACGTCCACCGCGTACACGCGCCAGTTCTCGTCTCCCCCCAGGTCCTGCGAGTACAGAAGATGCGCGCCCGAGTGCGACCACGAATACGACCGAATGCCGCGCTTCGTGTCCTTCGTCACCGCGCGTGCCGCGCCAAGGTCGCCCGCCGGCGCCACCCACACGTTCAAAACGCCGTCCACCGGCGCCAGCCACGCGAGCCGAGAGCCGTCCGGACTGATCGAGGGCGAGGTCCGGTCCGGATTGCCGAACAGCATCCGACGAGGGATCAGCGGAGTCTCTCCCCGAACCGCCGGTGCGCTCACGCCCCACAGCACCGCGCACGCGATCGTCACCAGCCAGAACGAACCCACCCGCCCGATTCCCGCGGTCTGCATCACAATCCTCCTGCGTCCATCGCACACGCTCGCCCGGAGATCTCCACGAGCTCCGAAGCGCGCCGCGAGTCTACCCGACGGAAACACCCGTCTCCGTCGGCCCGCCGATCCACCCACGCCGTCTCTGTACCGCCTCCCCCGGGCCCCGGTTTCGCGCACTACCCGACGACGATCTCCACGATCTCGAATCGCTTCACGCCCCGCGGCGCATTCACCCGCACAACCTCGCCCACCCGAGCCTTCATCAACGCCTCGCCCATCGGGCTCGTCACCGTCACCTCAACCCACTCCGCCATCAAGTCGCCGCTCGCCTCGCCCACCAGCTTGAAAAGATCCTCATCCCCCGACTCCACGTCCCGAAGCTTCACCACGGCCCCCAGAAACACAACATCCTCCGGCGTGGCCCCCTCCTCGATCACCTTCGCCTTGCCGAGCCGTTCCTCGAGCCGGCGGATCTCCGCCTCCTCGAGCGCCTGCTCCTCACGCGCCGCGTGGTAGTCCCCGTTCTCCTTCAGATCGCCGAGCGCCCGCGCGTCAGCGATCCGCTGCGAAAGCACAGGACGACGATCGATCAGCTCATCCAGCCGAGTCTTGATCTGCTTGTGCTCCGTCGGCGTCAGAAATTCCATCGCGTCGTTCCCGATCCCTGCGGTGCTGCCGGAAAAAAAACACGCAGCCCTTCGCTGCGGCTTTGGTCCGGAGAATCCTGTTCCAAACATCTTAGGACGTCTGCCCGGCCCGCGTCAGACGCCACTTCCACCCCCAAAGCAAGCCCGCGATCAACCAGCCCACCCCCGCGGCCCACCAAGACGCCGCGGCCCCGACCCCTTGCTCCGCGATCAATACCGGACCAGAAGCCGACGACAGAGCCATCGCGCCGCGCAAAATGCCTTCGTCGAGCGCCAAGAGCCACGCGCCGATCGCCGGCCCGCCCAGGGCCATCAACACGCACACCGCCATCCAACCCGCCCGCGCGATGCCCCCGCGCTCCTCACGAGTCCCAAGCGCCACCACTCCACTAGCCGCCCAAATCCACCCCGACAGACACGCCACCACCAACCACGTCGACCCCCAACCCCATCGCACCAGCAACTCCAGCGGCGCCACCGCGGCCATCGTCGGCAGCATCACCGCCCACGCGTCCGCCCCGGCGCGCCAACCCGACGCACGCTCCGCCCGCTGACTCAGCCGCACCATCGGCCACAGCAGCACCGCGCCCGCGCCAACCGCGCCCAGAAACACCCGCGCCGGCCCGCGCAACGCCTCGATCCCAAGCCCCACCGGAGAGCCGATACCCAGCACCGTCCATCCCGCGGCCACCAGCAGAAACATCGCCCATCCGACCGCTACGGCAGACGATCCCCCCTCGCGCGACTTACCCACCTCCCCCGACACTCCCGTCCGCAAGCCGCGCGCTCTGATCAATGAACACGTGCGGCCCCTGAATCTCGAGGTACCGCTCGTTCGCGTCGATCCGCCCCGTGGGGCCGCTCGCCAGCCGCGCCAGCCGAGTCAGCTTCTGATCCGTCGTCTGCTCGCCAGGCGTCAGCTTCCCCGGAGGGGCGCCCCACACGATGCGTGCGCCCGCGTCGGTCACAATCGCCAACCGGCCCCGCGTCCGAAACTCCGACGCATCCACACCGGCGATCTGCCCCCACGCCGCGCCTCCCCCAAACGCGCGACGCAGCACCCCCATCAGCTCCAACGACGCGCGCACGCCCGCACCGGGCCACGCCTCTCCAAACGCCGTTTCTCCCCCGTTCTTGTGCTTGGGCCCCGCTTCCACTCCCTCGATCACCAGCACGCTCGCGCCCGCTCCGCCCGCCTCGTACACGAGCGGCAACGTCTCGCCCATCGTCGAAACAAGAAAGTCCTTTCCCTCCCATCGCACCACCGCCGCCGGCGTCCGCCACGTCGCGCTCACTTCGATCACGCCACCGGTCCGCCGACGAACGCGCTCCACGCGCTCGAACCAACCCGTCTCCAAAAGCGCGCGACGCGCGTTCTCCAACGCGGCTCGATCAAACGGGTCCGCCGTCAGCTTCGACATGGCCGTCGCCACAATCTCCCGACGCGCCGATTCCGGAAGCCACGTGCGCGTCGCGTCCCCCGCCAACGGCGGCCACGCCAATCGCAATGACAGCGGCGCCGAGCGCGACTCGCCCACCCGGTCCTTCAAGCCGCCCAGCCCAAACGCCACCCCGCCGATCATCCCCCCGACCAGCGCGAGAATCGCAAAGCTCACCACCACGCGCCGCGTGCGCCCAGGCTCCTGCTTCTGCTTCGCGCGAGATTTCGTCATGACGCCGCCCTCCGTGCGCTGCCGGGGCTCGCCGACGACGCCAGAACGTCGCACAGCGCCGGCATCTCAAGCCCGATCGCCCGCCCCGCCATGGGCACAAGCGAATGATCCGTGAACCCCGGCATCGTATTGATCTCCAGGAAATACACCCGTCCGTCCTCCCTCGACAGCATGAAGTCCGCGCGCGCCAGCCCGCGCACGCCGATCTCGCGCGCCATCCGAAGCGCGCCCTCCCGCATCTCCTCCGCCACGCCCCCGCCAAGCTCCACCCCCACCTCGTACACCGTGTCGTCACGCGTGTACTTCGCCTCGTAGTCGTACAAGCCCTGCTTGGGCGTGATCCGGATGTGCGGCAGCGCGCGCAGCGCGCCACCCTCCTCGATCAGCCCCACCGTCAACTCCTCACCGCCCACAAACCGCTCCACCATGTACGCCCTGGCGCCTCGCGCCGCCTCGCCCCGCGACGACGCCCATTCCCCGGCCGTGCGGCACACGAACAGCCCGATCGTCGAACCCTCAAACACCGGCTTCGCCACCACGGGCAATGCCAACGGGCACGTTTCGTCACGCGCATTCAACACGCAAGCCTCCGCCGTGCGAACCCCCACACGCGCCGCGGCCAGCTTGCTCGCCATCTTGTCCATCGCCAGCCTCGCCGCCCGCGACCCACAGCCCACGAACGCCCGCCCGTCAGCCTCCAGCAGATCCTGCATCGGCCCGCCCTCCCCCCAAGGCCCATGCAGCGCCGGCCAGATCACCTCTCCCGGCATCCCCCGCAACTCCTGACCATCGATCGCCCCGATCGTCCGCTCATGCACCTCGCGCCCCGCCTCGCGCAGCGCACGCGCAATCGCGCCGGCGCTCTTCAGGCTCACCTCGCGCTCCGCGTCCGGACCACCGCCAAGCACCAGCACACTCGCCCGCCTCGAACTCACAGCGCGCCCCTCCCGCCATTCGACGCCTCAAACTCGCCCCGCCTCCACACCACCACCTCCGGCTCCAGCTCGATCCCGAACCGATCGGCGACTCGCCGCCGCACGTCGCGCATCAGCGCAAGCACGTCCGCCGCACTGGCCACGGGCGCGCCGTCCCGGTGCTCCGTCACCACGAAGTTCGCGTGCGCTGCGCTCACCATCGCCCCACCCACCCGCAACCCCTTCAGCCCCGCCGTATCCACCAGCCAGCCCGCGGGAACGCGCCGCCCGTCCGGCGTGCGACGGCCATCCCACGATCCCGGCGCGATCGGGTTCTTCCACACGCAGCCCGCCGAGCGATCCGCCATCGGCTGCGAGCCCTTCTTGTACGCCATCACCTCTTTGAGCCGCGCTCGCGTCTCCTCTCGCGCCTTCCCCTCAACCTCCCGCAATCCGAACTCCACCTCACACACGATCTCCCCCTCAAGCCTCGAGCGGCGGTAGTCAAACCCCACCTCGCTCCGCTCCAGCCAGCGCTCATCCCCGCCGCGCGAAACCACCCGAACCCGCCGCACGCAATCTCCGAAACTCCCGAACGCGCCGCCGGCGTTCATCACGCACGCCCCCCCGACGCTCGCGGGAATCCCGGCCAATCCCTCCAGCCCCGCAAGCCCGTCCCGCACGCTCGATGTGATCAGCCGCATCAGGTCCGCCCCCGCGCCCACACGGACCACGCCCGCTCCCACATCCTCAACGTGATCCAGCCGCCGAAGACTCACCACCACCCCGTCCACCCCGGAATCGTCCACGAGCAGGTTCGCCCCCTCACCAAGCACGCGCACGATGCGCGTCTCGCGCAGCAGGCCTCTTAACTCCTCAACCCCGCCCGGAGTGCACAACGCGTCCGCGCCGCCCCCCACACCGAACCACGTCGGGATCGCCACATTCCGTTGCAGGCTCGCGCGCTCCGTCGCCAACATCCGTCCGTCCCGTATCCCGCGCCCCGTCACTCCCAGGCCCCGCGCGCACACACGCGCGTCAACGCCCCCGCCCCGCCTCCATGAAGTCCCGCGCCACCTCCCACACCGGCCCCGCGCCCATCACCGCCACCACGTCGCCCGCCCGCGCCATCCCCTCCAACTGCTCCACGATCGCCGCGAACGGGTACAGGTGCATCGCGCGAATCCCGCGCTCCCGCAGCCGGTCCACCAGGTCCGCCGCCGATACCCGCGTCTTCTCGATCTCCGAGTCGCGCACAAAGTAAATGTGCGGCACGATCACCACGTCCGCCTGGCTGAACGCCTGCGCAAACTCCTCCAGCAGAAACCTCGTGCGGCTGTGCTGGTGCGGCTGGAACACGCAGATCAGACGCCCGCCCCGCTCGCCCGGGCGATGAAACTCCCGCAGCGCCCGCAGCGTCGCATCGATCTCCGTCGGGTGATGCCCGTAATCGTCATACACCACCACGCCATCCCGCTCGCCCAGCTTCTGCACGCGCCGATCCACGCCACGGAATCCCTCCAGCGAGCGCTCAACCTTCCGCGGGTCCGCCCCAAGCGTCATCGCCAACGCGCACGCCAGCGCGCTGTTGAACGCCATGTGCTCGCCCGGCAGACCCATGATCCAGGACGCCGCCTCCTCCCGCCCACGCCGCAACGTCACCCGCCGCGCATCACGGAAGTACGTGATCCCCCAGTCCGCGGCCGGCGAAAACCCGATCGTCTCAACCGCGCACTTCACCCCGGCCGTCACCTCGCGCCGATGCGCGCCCTCGTGCGCGATGAGCAGCTTGCCGCCCTCTTCCGCCGGCGCGACCAACGCGGCAAACTCGCGAAACGCCTGCACCACCGCGTCCAACGACCCATAGATGTCGAGGTGGTCCGCCTCCACCGACGAGATCGACGCCAGCTTCGCCCGGTAGTGGTGGAAACTCCGATTGAACTCGCACGCCTCCGCGAGAATCACCCCGGCCGACCCCGCCAGCGGCCCGAGAGGCACGCGCTCCGCCCCAAGCCGAAATCCCGTCGCCGTGCGCCCATCCTCCGACAGCTGCGCGCACGTCGCGCCAACGATCACCGTCGGGTCCAGCCCCGCCTCCGTCAACGCAACCCCCAGCATGGCCGTCGTCGTGCTCTTGCCGTGAGTCCCCGCGATCGCCACGCCTGTCCGCCCCGTCAAGCACCGCCCCAATGCCTCGGCATACCCGATCGTCTCAATCCCCCTCCGCACCGCCTCCATCATCTGACCGTTGTCCGGCTTGATCGCCGCGGAAGCCACCACCAGGTCCACATCCTCAGGCAACGCTTCCGACGTCTGTTCGAACCCGATCTCCACGCCCTCGCGCTCGAGCGCCGTGGTGAACGGCGACGGATACGCATCCGACCCGCGCACCATCGCCCCCCGACCACGCAACATCCGCGCCAGCCCCGACATCCCGCAGCCACCGATCCCAATCAAATAACAGCGCTTCCCCCGCACAGGCCAAGCCTCTTCCGCGCTGGATTCGATGGATGCAGTCACAGCCTTGCCCAACGGTGTCATCGTCTCAAGGGTATCGGCTCCCCGCGCACGACTTGCGCAGAAAACCGCGTTCTCGACCCGCGCTCCGCTATCCTCCGGCCCCAATGCCCAACCCAACCCCCACCCAACAACCCATGCCCTATCGCATCGCCGTCCTCTGCGACCTGCGCGACGACCAAGGCCGCATCCTCCTTCTCCGACGCAAAAAGTCCCCCAACCAGGGCCTCTGCTCGCCCATCGGCGGAAAGCTCGACCTCGAAACCGGCGAATCACCCACACAGTGCGCTCAGCGCGAAATCCTCGAGGAAGCCGGCATCCACGTCCCGCTCGACCAGATCAGGCTCGTCGGCATGATCTCCGAACGCGCCTTCGAGCAGGCCGGACACTGGCTCATCTTCTGGTTCCGTGTCCTCGGCGCCGTCTCCGTACCGGCGCAAACCATCCGCGAAGGCGATCTCGAGTGGCACGACCCCGCCCACATCGAATCGCTCCCCCTCCCCGACACCGATCGAAGCATCATCTGGCCCGTCGTCCGCTCCCACGAATCGCCCGACGGCCACACCGGCTTCTTCTCCCTCCACATCGATTGCGCCTCCAACGATCTCACGTGGTCGCTCGAGCAGTCCATCCCCCCCGCCTGAGCCCATCCCGAAACCGGCTCCGCCCAAGCCTCGATCTATACTCCCTCAGAACATGCGCGCCCGACGCTCCCCCATCTCGCGCATCACCACGCTGACGCGCCCCCTCGGCGCGCTCGCCCTCCTGCTCACCGCGCTCCTCACCGCCCTCGCCCCGGCCCAAACCACACCCTCCTCCTCCGCCGCCATCCCCGCGGCCCGCGCCGCACGCTCCGTCGTCATCATCACCATCGACGAGCCCATCACCAAAATCACCGCCTACTCCGTCAAGCGACGCATCGCCGCAGCACACCGACTCGCCGCCGACGCCATCGTCTTCGAACTCAACACGCCCGGCGGAGAAGTCGGCGCCGTCCTCGACATCTGCGACGCCATCAAGAACTCACCCATCCCGAACACCGTGGCGTGGGTCAACACCCAGGCCTACTCCGGCGGCGCCATCATCGCCCTGGCCTGCCGCGAGACCATCGTCGCCGAATACGCCTCCATGGGCGACGCAGCCCCCGTGGCCGCGCTCCCGGGCCTCGGCCTCCAGTCGCTCCCGGAGACCGAACGCCAGAAAATCCTCGCGCCTTTGCTCGCCGAAGTCGTCGACTCCGCACGCCGTCGCGGCTACGACGAAAAACTCGTCCAGGCCTTCCTCTCCCTCGGCGTCGAACTCTGGCTCATCGAGAACACGAAGACGGGCCAACGCCTCTTCGCCGACGAAGCCGAATTCCGCGCCCTCTTCAAGAAGGCCCCACCGCGAGATCGCGCACGCGTCTCCTCCGGCTCCGCGCCATCCACGACGTCCGCGCCGCGAGCCTTCGACCCGTCCGCCGCCGACGACGCCCCGGACTTCCAATCGGCCGTCCCCAATCTCGATCCCAGGATCGCCCGACAGATCGACATGGGCATCGACAAGCCCTCCGAGCGCCCCTCCCTCGAGACGGCCAACCCCGCAGACTGGAAGTTCCTCGAGTTCGTCTCCGACGGCTCGACGCTCCTCGTACTCAAGTCCGACGATCTGAAGCGCTACGGCCTGGCCGTCGCCACCGTCCGCAACGACGCCGAACTCATGGCCTTCCTTGGCGCCTCCAGCCTCAAGCGGTTCCCCATCTCCTGGTCCGAGCACGCCGTCACGATGCTCTCCTCCATCTACATCAAGGGCGCGCTCGTCGCCATCTTCCTCATCGCCATGTTCATCGAGATGATGGCCCCAGGCATCGGCGTCGCCGGCGGAATCGCCGCGCTCTGCATCCTCGCGCTCATGGCGCCGCCCATGCTCATCGGCGCCGCCGCGTGGTGGCCCATCGCCGCCATAGCCCTGGGCGTCCTCCTCCTCCTCGCCGAGCTCTTCGTGTTCCCGGGCCTCGTCGTCTTTGCCGCCACGGGAATCCTCTCCCTCTTCGCAGGCCTCGTCGGCGCCGTCGTCAACGACTCTTCCTCCGCGTCCTCCGGACAGATCGCGCAGGCCCTCGCCGTTGTGCTCCTCGCCTCCTTTGTCGCATCCATCGCCATGTACTTCATCAGCAAGGCCTACGGCTCCTTCCCCGTCTTCAACCGGCTCATCCTCTCCGGCGACGCCGCGAACGAAGACGCCGACGGCCCCTCGCTCGCCTCCGATGACCTCGACCCGCACCCCGTCGTGAAGCTCCACGACGTCGGGCGCACCACCAACGACCTCCGCCCCGCCGGCACCGCCGAATTCAACGGCAAACTCGTCGACGTCGTCTCCGACACCGGCTTCATCGCCGCGCAAACAGACGTTCGCGTCATCGCAGCAACCCGCTTCCGCGTGGCCGTCGAGCCCCTGCGCGAATCGCCCGCAACGGAGCGCACCGCATGAACGAGCCGCGTCTCTGGTGGGGCGTCGGCTTGTTCGCCGCAGCGCTGGCCATCGCCGTCCTCGAACTCTTCATCCCCTCAGCCGGGATTCTCGCCCTCCTCTCCGGCGCCCTCGCGATCGCCGGCGTCGTCGCGTTCTGGTCCGTCTCCCAGCTCTGGGGCATCCTCTCTCTCCTCGCCCTCATCCTCCTCGTCCCGCTCCTCGTCGCCTTCCTCCTGCGCATCTACCCGGACACCCCCATCGGCCGCCGCATGATCCTCTCCTCCGACCGAGATGCGCCGCCCGACGCTCCCCCCGCCCCGGCCCCCCACGCCAAGCTCATTGGCCTCACCGGCGAAGCCATCTCCGAACTCCGCCCCGTCGGCATGATCCGCGTCGACGGACAACGACTCGAAGCCCTCTCCGAACAGGGCGTCATCGACATCGGCGCCCGCGTCCGCATCACCGCCGTCGAAGGCACACGCATCCGCGTGCGCCGTCTCGACTAATCCCGCCGGACACCCGCCCGCCGCCACCCGCTACCATGCCCACCCCGGCGGACCATCCAATCCCCGCCGACATCCGCGAGGCCAGCACACCATGGGCAACAACGTCCTCATCGCCATCCTGATCGTCGTAGGGCTCTTCGCCCTCATCATCCTCTTCGTCATCGCGCAGTTCATGGCCCTCTGGGTCCAGGCCCTCTTCTCCGGCGCAAAGGTCGCCCTCTTCGACCTCATCGGCATGCGCCTCCGAAAAGTCGATGCCCGCACCATCGTCTACGGCCGCATCCGCGCCGTGAAGGCCAACCTCGAGATCGCCACCAAGCAACTCGAAACACACTACCTCGCCGGCGGACGCGTCCCCTCCGTCATCAACGCCATGATCGCCGCCGACCGCGCCCACCTGAACCTCGACTACAACACGGCCTGCGCCATCGACCTCGCCGGCCGTGACATCCTCGAAGCCGTGCAAACCTCCGTGAACCCCAAGGTCATCGACTGCCCCAACGCCGCGCAAGGCCGCGCCACCATCGACGCCGTCGCCAAGGACGGCATCCAGCTCAAGGTCAAGGCCCGCGTCACCGTCCGCGCCAACATCGAACGCCTCATCGGCGGCGCCACCGAGGAAACCATCATCGCACGCGTCGGCGAAGGCATCGTCTCAACGATCGGCTCCGCCGAGTCCCACAAAGCCGTGCTCGAAAACCCCGACCTCATCTCCAAGACCGTCCTCAAGAAAGGCCTCGACGCCGGCACCGCCTTCGAGATCCTCTCCATCGACATCGCCGACGTCGACGTCGGCCAGAACATCGGCGCCATCATCCAGGCCGATCAGGCCGAGGCCGACAAGAAGCGCTTCCAGGCCGAAGCCGAAAAACGCCGCGCCCTCGCCCTCGCCGTCGAGCAGGAAAACAAGGCCAAAATCCACGAAAACCGCGCGCTCGTCGTCCTCGCCGAGGCCGAAGTCCCCAAGGCCATCTCCGAAGCCTTCCGCAAGGGAAACCTCGGCGTCATGGACTTCTACCGCCTCAAGAACATCCAGTCCGACACCGACATGCGCACCTCCATCGCCGGCGGCAGCAGCGGTCCTCCCCCCACGCCCCCGGTCTCCCACTGATCCACCCACGCGCGCCGCATTCCTTACCGTGGTCCATCGGACCGTGCTTCATCCGACCGTGGTCCATCGGAGCCGCGACCGTGAGGGAGCGGTCTCGCGCTCTGGGCGCGCAATGCCTCACACGCGCGCGCTCCTGCCCTGACCCCTCCCCCCTCGCGGGGGAGGGGAGCGTTGCATGGCAACGCGGGGTGAGGGGGCCTGCCTGCAACCCCTCGCGCATTCGCGCAATGAACTGCTTCGTTCTTCCGACCTCCGCCGCGCCCGCCCGCTCGCGCAGTTGTAACCCCTCCCTCCGCAAGCCCGCAGGGCGCAGCGCGGGGGAGGTGGTTCGTGCGCAGCACGAACCGGTGGGGGGTGCCTTTTTGATTTCACCCGCGCGCGCCACCTCGCGCATTCCTTCTTTGATTCATCCGAGCCGCGAGCGCAAGCTCGCGCGCTTGACGCCCCCCTCTCCCCCCCGGGGGCCGAGGGAGAGGGCGTCGCTGCGAAGCAGCGACGGGTGAGGGGGCCTCTCGATCCTCCCTCCCTCATCGCGCACGTCCTCCCGTCAATCCGTGGTGCCCCCTCGCGCATCGCTTCTTTGGTTCAGCCGACCCGCGCCCCCAAGCTCGCGGCCAACGACCCCCGCACACCTCGTCTGCCGACCCAACCACCAACAACCTCGTAGAGCATCCTTCCCAACCCTCCCCCTCTCCTCCCCCCCAACCACCACACTTTCTCCCCCTCCCCCTTGAACCCGCCCATCCGCGCGGTACGTTCCATCCGCACAGGGTCCCCGCGAACAGCGCAGGTTCTCGGCCCCTGCCCTCCGACGAGGCCGCGCCGTGCGCCACGCCCTCGCACTGGGAGAGAGAGTCCCCATGTCCGTGCCGCGTTCCCTCGCATGCGCCCTCGCCCTCGCCCCCCCCGCGTCCGCCGGCGCGATTCCCCCCTCCTACGCCCACGACTTCGTCACCATCACCCACGCCGGCAATCGCGCCACGCTCGAATCCGAGCGCGTCTTCGGCGCCTCCTTCGCCGGCTTCCCCAACCTCGGCGCCGTCAACTACGAGTACCGCATCGCCCGCACCGAACTCACAGCAGCCCAATGGCTCCCCTTCGTTGAAGCGTTCACGCCCTACTGGGACTCCATCGGCGGCTCGCGTCTGAACTCCTACTTCACGAGCGAGATCCTTCTCCCCACCAATGGCAATCCGAACGCGCCGCCCGGCTGGACCATGACTCCCGGCAGCCCGCACCGCCCGGTGACCATCGGCGTCCGCATGGCCGCGTACTACTGCAACTGGCTCCACAACGGCCGTCCCCTCGGCACGTGGGCCAACCCCGTCGACTTCGGCGTCTTCCTCTCCGGCGCCTACGACGCGAGCACCTTCACGCAGAACCCCAACCTCACGTACAACGATCAGGTCACGCGCTCGGCGGGCGCGTTGTACTGGATTCCTTCACTCGACGAATGGACCAAGGCCGCGCACTACGACCCCAACCGCTATGGCCAAGGCCAGGAGGGCTACTGGACCTCGCAGGGCGGGCAGAACACGCCGCTCACCTCCGGACTGCCCGGTCAAGGCCAGACCAGCGCGGGCTCAAACTTCCCCCAAGGCTTTGATCCGCGCAGCATCCCCGTCGGCTCCTACCCCGACGTCATGAGCCCGTGGGGCCTGCTCGACACGTCGGGGGGTGTCAATGAATGGACGGAAGAGCCGGAGTACAACGTGCCCGGTAATCTTCCCGGCTTCTTTCGGGGCCGAATTGTTCGAGGGTCCTTCGCCGGGCTCGGAAGCAGCTACGTCGAGAGAGACATGATTGACAGTTGGTCGGGCGGGTCCGTGGGCGGAGGCATCGCTGGCTTCCGCATCGCGTCAGCCATTCCAGGGCCGGGTTCCGGGCTCGCGTTGGGCCTGTGCG
>CAZWZL010000012.1:16143-64609 GCA_964638515.1 uncultured Phycisphaeraceae bacterium | reverse complement strand
GCGTTGAGGAGCCAGCCGAAGCGCTTGGCGGCGTCGGTGGCCAGCACACCGGCGCGTTGGGGCGCGAGTTCGGCCAGGTAGACGCCGGCCCAGCCTGCGAGAAAGTTGGCCTGGGATCGTTGCCGGCGGGCCGCGGCGAGCGCTTCGGTGAGCACGGTGGAATCGCCGGCGCGAGCGTTTTCTTCCTGGCGTTCGAGGGCGTCGACGCGTCGGTTGGCGGCGGCGGCGAGACGGGTGAGATCCGCGAGCACCGCGGTGAGCGCGCGGGAAGCGTCTTCGGCGAGCGCGGGCTCGACGAGCCGCAGGCGCCATCGCTCGGCGGAATCCTCGGCTCGCGCGTAAGAGGCCCGTGCGAGCGCGAGTCGAAGATCCATCGATTCCTCTTCGGGGAGCGCGTCGAGGAGGGATCGGGCGCGTTGCTCGTACTCGTCGCGCAGCGCGGTGGTGGGAGCGTGCTCGATGGCCACCGCCAGGAGCCCGGCGAGGCGCTCGGCCAGCTCGGTTTTCTCGGAGGATGCGGCGCCGGCCAGAAGTGCATCGAGATGATCGATGAGCGGCCGGTGCAGGCCTCGCGACTCGAGGTAGCGCGTGAGTTCGGCATCGGCGGGCGAGACCTGCGCGACGGCGAACGACGCGAGGGAGAGCAGGAGCACCATGGATCGGAGCGGTGCAGCGCTCACGGCCTGCGCTCCGGAGCGTGTGGCTGGGGTGGGGGAGGCGCAGGGCGGTTGAGCGCGGCGAGCGCGGGGTGGCGCGGCATGGACGCGGCGAGCTCATTACGCAGCACGTTGGCGGCGTCGGGATCGTCGGAACGCTCCAGAATCCTCGACGCTTCGGCCAGTGCGATCCCGGTCAGGTAAGGCTGAGAGCGTCCGAAGCGGGCCGGAAGATGGAAGTAATGGAGCACGGCCTCGCGTTCGGATGCGCGATCGCCTTCGATCGAGAGGGAGCGTGCGATCGCGACGCGGGCCCAGGCTTCGCGGAAGGTCCCGGACTCTCGGAAGATGACGGATCGGAGCGCGGTCTGCGCCGCGGCTCGTTCGGACACGTCACCGATCTGGGCGGCCACGACGGCGTGCACGAAGGACACGGCCGGAACGGCGAGGACGTCGGCATCGATCGGGGGGAGGGACGTTGAGGCCGAGCGCCTCGCGGCGCGCGCTGCGGCGACATAGAGGGAGGCTAGCGCGGACGCATGCGGGTCATCGCGGGCATCGACGGGGTGTTCGATGAGATACAAGGCCGACTCGTCATTGAGGAAGATGGGTGGGAGAAGCGGCGCGAGGGCGTCGGCGGGATCCATGATGCGAGCCAGGGGGCTCGATTCGGGGAGCGAAGTCGTGAACGCACGCAGGGCGACGGCGTCGATCCACGGCGCGACCGCGGAGGCGAGGGCCCCTC
This sequence comes from uncultured Phycisphaeraceae bacterium, assembly GCA_964638515.1. Taxonomy (GTDB): domain Bacteria; phylum Planctomycetota; class Phycisphaerae; order Phycisphaerales; family UBA1924; genus CAYPGJ01. The sequence goes on along the minus strand of CAZWZL010000012.1, from coordinate 63,208 downwards.
GTTCTAGTCGGCAAACCAGCGCGCCTCGCGCGATGACAGCGCCGGTCGGGCCGGGCAGCCGCTCGAGAAGGAGCTCGTCGAAGAGAGGCTCGGCGAACGCAACGTCGGATCGTTCGAGTCGTGTCCTGGCTCTCCATGCGCGATCGGCGATGGAGGCAAACCGCTTGGCCTGGTCGGCGAGGTCACCCTCAACGGCGGCCACGCGATCCCACGGGATGACGGCGCGGTCTGCGCCGGCGATTTCGACGCCGGCGGCCGAGACGGCGATCACCGGCGCCTCGGGTTTGCCGGGATCGCGCATCGAGACCTGGGCGAGACCGGGAGAACGCGCCAACAGGAGCACCATGCCCGCGAGCGATATGCCGATGGCCGCGGTGCGGGTCATGGCCCGGGCACGTAGGTGTAAGTGCCGTCGGACGCGAGCGCGATGCTTCGGAGCAGCACTTCGGACTCCTGGCTCACGAACGCGATGCAATGGATGGGCGTGATGGAGCCCGCGGCGCGGTTCATGGCTTCGATCTGCGGCGCGATCTCTGCGGCAAAGAGCCCGTCGGTCATGAAATACACGGCGTCGGGTTTGGGGCGAAGGGCGAAAATCATCTCGAACGCGTTCTCGGGATTCGTTCCGCCGGTGGCGACGATGGCGGAGATCCGCTGGAACGCGGAGCGCTTGCCTTTGGTGGAAGCGTCGGACCATTTGTTGCCGGCGCCGTCGAGGGGGCGCGCTTCGGAAGAGAAGAGCATCACGGAGAAGGAGGCGTGTTCGAGCAGCGAGTCGATCGATCGTTCCAGTTCGTTCTTGAGCGTCTCCAGTTTGGGTCCGGCCATGGACCCCGAGACATCCACGATGTAGGCGATGCGCGAGCCGCGGGCCTCGACGCCAAAGAACCTAGCCCCCCCACCGCCCGCGCCGCCGAGCCCCTCGCCGAAGCCGTCCTCCCCGGATGATCCGAGGCCAGCCCCACCCGATCCGGCGCCGCCGCTGAGGCTCACTTCACCTTGGGAGGCTGAGGTGGATGCGGCGCCGGCCGAGGCAAGATCGATCTTGGGAGGCTCGAAGCCCGGGAGATCAGGGATTGGCGTGGCCACCGGCGCGAGCGAGGCCGATTCGATGTCGTGCAGTTCGGACTCCGAGAGCAACGCGAGGGGCACGTCGACGGCCAAGGTGGAGCCGCCTCCGGGGCCGCCTCCGACAGCCACGACGACGATCCCGGCGGCCAGCAGACCCGCGGCGACATGCAATAAGACAGACGCGGCGAGCCCGACGAGCGAGGCCTGCAGAAAGAGATCGGCGAACCGGTGAGACCAGGAGCGCGGCGGTCGTGAAACCGGCGTGCCTGCCGATGCGGGGGGCTTGGAGGCGGTGGTTGGAGGGGGTTGGTTGGTCACGCGACGCGGGTTACTTTAGTCGAGGGGGCGCGGCGACCGGCCGAGCCATGAACAGATACATCGGCCTCGCGTCGTCGGTTCCCTCACCTGCGGGGGCTTGACCGTGGGCTTTGGGGCGGATGCAATGCGGTGCGATGCCGCCAACACCTGCCGCGCCCACCGCTCCGAGTTCCGCCACATCTTCCGAAGGAGCGCGTGCACCGTTCAAGCGCGTGCTGTTGAAACTGAGCGGCGAAGCGTTTTGCAAGCCGGGTGGGTCGGGTGTGGATGCCGAGGAGCTCGGGGTCATTGCTCGAGAGATCCGGGCGGCTTGTGACAGCGGGGTCGAGATCGCGGTGGTGGTGGGCGGTGGGAACATTGTTCGGGGGGCGTCTCTTGCCGAGGCGGGGCACATTCCGCGCGCGACGGCGGATCACATGGGGATGCTGGGAACCGTGATCAACGGGCTTGCCCTCAAGGAGATGCTCGGGACGCTGGGTCAATCGGCGCGGTGCTTGACGGCGATCGAGATCAACGCGGTGGCGGAGCCGTTCATCCGCGGCCGCGCGATTCGCCATATGGAGAAGGGGAATGTGGTGGTGCTGGCGGCGGGAACGGGGAACCCGTTCTTCACTACGGATACGTGCGCGGCATTGCGCGCAACTGAGCTGGAATGCGAGATTGTGCTCAAGGCGACCAAGGTGGACGGGGTCTACTCGGCCGATCCGCGCAAGGACGCTTCGGCCACGCGGTATGAGCGGTTGACGTTCAGCGAGGCGCTGCAGAGACGGCTGAAGATCATGGACATGACGGCGCTGGCCATGTGCCAGGAGCAGAATCTGCCGGTGCTCGTGTTCGATTTCAATAAGCCGGGGAACATCGCGCGCGTCATTTCGGGCGAGAGCGTTGGCACGCTGATTCACAACGGCTGAGGGCGGCGATCCAAGGGCTCAGGAACGTCGTAGATCCACGAAGTGCAGTTCGAGGAATCGGGCGATGTAGTCCGGGATGCTCGAGGTCTCGGGGATTTCCGGGTTGCCGGTGGCGCCCATGGGCTCGAATCGCATGCCCTTGAACCGGGCCACGGCCTCGGGAACGGTGAGCCCGAATTGGAGCGCGAGGCTGAACGCCCGGGCGTAGGCCTGACAGAGACCGGAAATGGTGGAGCCTTCCTTCGAGATCTTGAGGAAGATCTCTCCGGGTCGGCCGTCGTCGTGCAGGCCGATGGTGAGGTAGCCCTCGTAGCCGGCGATGCAGAACTTGTGCGTGACGGACTCGCGTGTCGGGGGCAGCGACTGGCGTGTGGCGAGCATGGGCGAGGGCTGGTCCTGATCGCGGGTTGGATTCGTCGGCGAGTTCGGCACCGGGCCATCGTACGGCGCCCGGTGCGCCCGGCCAGAACGTATCGGCGTCCTTCCCGACATCGCCCCAGAAAAGGGAGCGGCCATCAGGCGCTGAAGAGCATCCGGCGGACGTCCTCGTACCTTGCCAGCGTGCCAAGAACGATCGGGTCGGGCAGCTCGGGCGCGGGTGGGCTCTTGTCCCAACGACCCTGCTGCACGAGGGTGAGCAGGTGCTCGCGGAGGAACTGTTTGTCGAAGGAGGGTTGCTCGTTGCCGGGCGCCCAGCCGTCGGCGGGCCAGTAGCGCGAGGAGTCGGGGGTGAGCGCTTCGTCGATCAGGATGGGTTCGTCTTCCGGTCGGCCTTGCTCGTCGACCGGAAAGCCGAATTCGAACTTGGTGTCCGCGAGCATGAGCCCGCGTGCGAGCGCGTATTCGTGAGCCTGGGTGTAGATGGCGATCGAAGCATCGCGGAGTCGGCGCATGAGAGGCTCACCGACGAGCTCAGAGGCGCGGTCGTACGAGATGTTCTCGTCATGGCGACCCCGCTCTTCCTTGGTCGCCGGGGTGAAGATGGGCATTCCGACATCGTCCGTGATTCGATCTCCTCGGCGCAGTCCCTTGGGGAGGGAAACGCCGCAGACCTTCCCGGACGCCTGATAGTCCACCCATCCTGATCCCGCGAGATATCCGCGGACCACACATTCGATGGGGATCACACGGCATCGGCGGGCGATGGTGCATCGGCCGGAGATCTGCGCTCGTTGATCCGACGAAAGCCCGGGGACGTCTGCGGCGTCGGTGGAGAGCAGGTGGGTGCGCGCCAGGCCGCGTTCTTCGATGAACCGGAACCACCGCGCGGCGATGTCGGTCAGGATGGCGCCCTTGCCCGGGATGGGCGTGGGCATGACGACATCGAACGCGGAGATGCGATCGGAGGCGATGATGAGCACGCGCGGGGGAAGGCCGGAGCCTTGGGACGGGAGGTCATAGAGATCGCGGACCTTGCCCTCTCGACGGTTGGCAAGGGGTAGATCAGAGCGGAGAACGGCGTGCATGCCGGTCATGCTACCGCGGGACGGAATCGCGGCGCTCGGGTTCCCATAGACCCGGCACGAGCGGGGGCGTCGCCGGGCCGCGGTTCGCTTAGGATGTGCTTGGACTCTCTGGCAGGAGGCGCGAGCGCTGATGTTTTCGTTTGTCGTGTTCGACACGCCCGAACGGGTGAGCGAGTTGGCGGAGCGGGCCTTTCTCATCGGCCCGGACGACATTCCGCTGGCCGGGTCTGTGCGCGCGGAGGGCCGCGCATTGGTGTGCCAGCGGCACTCGAGCGAGGCGTGCGGGCTCACCACATTGTTCGAGGTGGATGGGTGCGGCCGGTGCTCGCTGCAGACGTGCCTTCTCCCGGAGCGGGAAGCGCCTTACCTGCTTTCGCTGGAGCTGGCGCGCCACCGGATCATGCTGTTCCTCAACAAGCTCGAGGAATGGGTGAACGGGGACATCCCGGCGGAGGAGCCGGCGTTCACCATGTTCGAGAAGGCTCGCTCGGCGTTCACGCGGGCGTTGTCGGCCACGGGTGGGAGCGAGGGGACGTACACGCCCGAGCAGGACCGGCTGGCTCGCGAGGCGCTCGCGCACGGCGTGCGGGCGAGTGAGCGGCTTGCGTTGCTCGTGGCGGACGTGATGCTTCGGGTTCGTCTGGATGCGGCGCATGGACCGACGTCGTCCTCGGCTGCGGCGTACTCGATCGGGACGGTGGTGCGCCGGGACCAGACGGGAGCCGCGCTGCAACGGGTGGTGCGCGACTCGTTCGACTTTGTGTGCATGCCGATGCGTTGGAACGCGCTGGAGCCGGAGGAGGGCGAATACTCGTTTGGCAAGACGGACAAGTGGGTTGAGTGGGCGGTGCGCGAGGCCAAGATCCCGGTGCACGCGGGGCCGCTGATCGATTTTCGCGCCGGGCGCACGCCCGAGTGGCTGCATATCTGGGAGAACGACTACGACACGCTCCGTGAGGTGTGCTTCGAGCATCTGAAGCACGTCGTGACCCGGTATCGCAAGGGAGTGTCGCGCTGGGTCGTGTGCTCGGGCCTGCACCTCAATGAGAGCTTCCCGCTGACGCTGGAGCAGCTGATGGACCTCACGCGACTGTGCGTGATGGTGGTCAAGAAGCTGCAGCCTGCGGGCGAGGTGGTGGTGGAGATCGATCAGCCCTTTGGTGAGCACTACGCGAGGAATGATCGGTCGGCGCCGCCGCTGCTCTATGCCGAGATGGCGCACCAGCAGGGGATGGAGATAGACGCGTTCGGCCTGCGGATCCAGATGGGTGATGGCTCGGGCGGGCGGACGGTGCGCGACATGATGCGGCTCTCCGCGATGCTGGACGCTTACTCGGCGTACGACCGACCGCTTGTGGTTACGGCGATGGGAGTGCCGAGCTCTCCACCGGCGAATGGATCGATCGCAGGAACGTGGCGCAAGGCGTGGTCGGGCGATGCGCAAGCGGAGTGGCTGGCCGAGGCCGTGACGATCTGCCTGTCGAAACCATTCGTGCGCTCGGTGTGCTGGCAGGAGTTGTACGACCCTCCGGGCGATTCGACGCGGCTTGAGCAGGACTTCGGCGGGCTCATCGGCACGGATGGCAAGCCCAAGCCGTCGCTGATGCGGATCGCTCGACTGCGCCAGGGCATGCGTGAGCGACGGACGCCGCTCGGGCTGGGCGCGCTCACGCAGGAAGCGACTCGCACATGACGACACCGGCGCCGCACATGCCTCGGGGCGCTCTCCGGGGTGGGGCCGCTCTGCTGGCGGGGATGTGCGTCTGGGGCGGACTGGCGTGGCTTGATCACGCGCGCGGAGCACGCCCCCCCTGGTCGGACTCGGCGCGGGGTTCTCGATTGATTGACGTGAATCACGCCTCCGCGGATGAGCTGAGACTATTGCCGGGCATCGGCCCCGGGATCGCGGCGAGGATTCTCGACGATCGCGCGCGCCATGGCGGCTTCCGCTCCATTTCAGATCTTGAGCGCGTGTCGGGCATCGGGCCTCGAACGGTGCGTCGGCTCAGGGACGTCAGCGCGGCGAGGTGATACGGCTCAGAACGGCGGGAGTGAGTATTCGAGCCCGTGCGCCTCCGCGACGGGCTGCGAGTACAGGCGTCCGTCCTCGGTGCCCACCGCTTTGGCGAATCCGGGGTCGGCCTGAGCCATTGCGCGGATTCCCGCCGCCGCTCCTCCGATCTTGGAAGCGTTGGCGATGCGCACGACCCATGGCAGCGTGGCGTTGGTCAGGCCGAGGGTGCTCGTGCGGGGCACGGCGCCGGGCATGTTTGCGACGCAGTAATGAATCACGCCGTCGATGGTGTAGATGGGGTCGGAATGCGTGGTGGGTCGGCTTGTCTCAAAGCAGCCGCCCTGATCGATGGCGACATCCACGATCACGGAGCCGGGCTTCATGTTCTTCAGGTCTTCGCGTCGCACGAGATAGGGCGCCTTCGCGGCGGGAATGAGCACGGCGCCGATGACGAGATCGGCGTCGCGAACGTGGTGGCGGACGGCGTGCGGTTCGGAGAACACCGTCGTGCAGTTCGCGGGCATGACGTCATCGAGGTAGCGAAGACGGTCGAGGTTGACGTCGAGGATGAACACGTTTCCGCCCAGACCCGCGGCCATCTTGGCTGCGCACGTGCCCACGATGCCTGCGCCCAGCACCACGACCTTGGCCGGGGATACTCCGGGAATGCCGCCCAGCAGGATGCCGCGGCCGCCCTGAGGCTTCTCAAGGTACTTGGCGCCTTCCTGCACAGACATCTTTCCGGCGACCTCGGACATGGGCGTGAGGAGCGGGAGGGTCGGCCGGCCTGTCGGCCCGGGCTGCTCGAGCGTTTCGTAGACAAGGGACGTGACGCCCTTCTCGAGACAGCCGACGGTCATGGGCTTGTCGGCGGCGAAGTGGTAGTACGTGAAGACCAATTGGCCGCGGCGCATGTGCGCGATTTCCTTGGCCTGCGGCTCCTTGACCTTCACGATGAGGTCCGCCTTTCCCCATACTTCGGCGGCGGAATCGACCATGGTCGCGCCGGCGCCGATGTAGAGGTCATCAGGGAATCCGGCGTTCTCGCCCGCGCCGCGTTCGACGACGACGGAGTGCCCATCGCGCTTGAGCAGCTCTGCTCCGACGGGGAGCATTCCGACGCGCGACTCATCCGACTTCACTTCCCTGGGGACTCCGACGATCATCGATCACCTCATGTTGGGCGGCCCGCGGCTCGCGGGAAAAACGCCGGGCCACTGGCGGGCCGATCGGCGGGGGGGACAGTGTACGGCCCGCGCGGAGGCCTGTGGGCCGGAGCACTTGGAGTGCCGCGGCTTTCCGTCCGGAGCCGGGACTGGCCGACCGTTGAGGCCGGTATAGTGCCTCGCCGCCGAGGCGATGGTCGCGGAACCTTCCCCGCGCCGGGCGGCGGCCAAGGGCTATCAGGGAGCGTTCCCATGCGATACAGACCGGGAATCGGGGTGGGGTTGGCGGGCTTGGTAGCGGCGATGGCCGTGATTCCGGCGCGAGGCGCGGATGACGCGGCGTTCGTGCGACGAGTCAACGCGATCTACGAGGGGCGGGACCGGGTCGTGCCGCCGGACTTGCGAGCCGACCAGATCGTGCTGAGCGCCATCGCCGCGATGTCACCGGCGCCCGAGGGCGCGGCGACGGCGCTGCACGCGGCGCTCGTCACCACAAAGTCGGCGTCGTGGCGCGCATTGGAAGCGTGGGCGATTGCGCCCGAACAGCAAAGCGCGATCGAGGCGGTTCGCAAAGTCGGTGAGCCGGGCAAGCGATTTGCGTACCTGCAGCCGTACGGCGCGGGGGCGGTGGACGGATCGCTCCGGGCCAAGGGCTTGTACACGGAGCTGGGCGAGCCACCCATCCTCGCGGCGGCGCGGTTTGAGCATCTGCGCGGGCTGGATCGGCTCGGAGCGCTGGTGCAGGTGGAGGCCACTCGCTTGGGAGCGCTGGGTAAGGCCTCGGAAGCGCTGACGCTCATGGTCGCGTGGACGCACTTTTCGCGGCTTCTCGCGGAGCGCGAGTTTGCGCCGGAAATGCGGTGGGGCCTTCGGAACCTGGTGATCGGGCTGCAACGATCGCTGGACGTGGTGCGCACGTACGGCGCCGATCTCACCGATACGCAGGTCGGCGGCGCGATCGAGTCGTTGAATGAGCGCAATCTGGCCCTGGACAGGCTCCGATTGCCGCGGGGCGAGCGCATCGCCGGCGAGCAGATCCTGGCGCGAGCGTTCGTCGAGCGCGGCGGGGCGAGCGCGAGCGGGTTCGGCTCGACGATGGCGCTCGTGACCTCCACGGAGCGGCCGTTGCTGCAGTTCGGCGAGGCCGCGCGGTGGCAGGACGCGGCGGCGGGCCACGCGGGGACGTTCGACACGACGGACACGCTCGCGGGCGTGTTCAAGGACTTTGAGCTTCGCTGGGGTCTTCGTCAGGACGATCGCATCCTCACGACCTCTTCCGAGTTTCAACGGATGGACGCGACCAGATACTCGGCGGTCGCTCGGGTGGCGCAGGCGTTTCCGAGCTTGTTTGAAGCGAGGCAGCGCGTGCTCGCGGAGGCCGCGGGCGCGCGCATGGCGCTCGCCGCGGCGGCGTTTCGAATCCGGCACAACACGTTCCCGGTGGCGTTGTCGGCGTCGCGGCCGGCGTACATCAAGGTCGTCGAAAAGGACCCCTATTCGATCCGGGGCGAGGAATTTCACTACTTTGTGCCGATCCGCGATCAGCCCCGGAACGAGCGCGAGCTGCCCAAGCCGCATGCGGTGCGCGTCGGAGGCGCGGACATCGCGCAGCAGAAGCCGATCATTCCTGATGACATTTCGGAGGATGCGCTGCGCGCGGCCGTCGAAGTCGTCAACCCTCCGGGTGCAACGCTGAAGAAGTACACCGCGGCGATCAAGGAAGCTTCGTTCGACCGCTCCAAGCTTGAGTCCCTGATGAAGGCGTATTTCGCCGAGAGTCTTGGCCCCACCGCCGGGGCCGTGGTCGGAGAGCAATCGTTCTGGCTCGTGGCGCTGGCCGATTCGGGATCGAGCGAACCCTCGGCCGCGGGGCTCTACAGCTCCTTCATCAGCACTCTGTACAAAGAGCTGAAGCAGAAGACACAGCTGCGCCAGGCGTACGAGGAGTTGCTGGACAAGCGTCCGAAGCCGGAGAGCACGGGGCTTGGAGAAGCCGGCGATCTGCCGCTCGGCGGCGCGCTGACGTTTTCGGCGGAGCTCGATGATTCGACGTTTGTGCTGTATTCCATAGGGCCGAATCGGGTGCGCGGGTGGGCGCGCGAAGTTGGACAGGGCGGAGCCGACCTCCTGATCTGGCCGCCGGTGATCTCGCTGTTGCGAGAGCAGATTCTCAGTTCATCGGGGGACGCGAGCACACTGTCGGGACCCTGGGTCCTGCACGATCTGATGCCGTTCCGCAACGACGAGGGGCCTGCGCCTGATGCCAAGTCTGGCGAAGGAGCCTCCGGCGCGCCGGCGCCCCGAAACCCCACCAAGCTGCCTCCCGGGGGTTGAAGGTCGGCCCGGTCGTCTGGTCGATTCCGCGCACACCGAACGCTAACGGACACTTCACCGCATGAGCCAGACGCAAACGAATCGGACTGTCGAACGAGTCGTGATCATCGGCTCGGGCCCGGCGGGCTGGACGGCAGCCATCTACGGCGCGAGGGCCAATCTGGAGCCCGTTTGCTACATCGGTGTGCCGAAGCAGAATCCGAGCATCGTGCTGCCGGGAGGGCAGCTCATGCTGACCACCGAGGTGGAGAACTACCCCGGGTTTCCGGAAGGGGTGACCGGGCCGGAGATGATGGCGCACTTTCAGAAGCAGGCCGAGCGGTTCGGCACTCGTGTGGTGGGCGAGGACATCGAGTCATGTGATTTCTCGGCGCGTCCGTTCACACTGCGGACGAGCGAGGGGGGGACGGTTCGAGCGCACGCCGTGATCATTGCCACGGGCGCCACTGCCAACTGGCTTGGGCTCGAGAACGAGATGCGGCTGGCCATGTCGGGGGGTGGAGTGAGCGCGTGCGCGGTGTGCGACGGCGCACTGCCGCTGTTTCGGGGCAAGCCGCTGGCCGTCATCGGTGGTGGTGACACGGCCATGGAGGAGGCGACGTATCTCACCAAGTTTGCGTCCGAGGTGTTCGTGATTCACCGGCGCGATGAGCTGCGGGCGAGCAAGATCATGCAGGAGCGGTTTCTCTCCCAGAAGAACGGCAAGGTGCTCTGGAACAAGGTGGTGCTCGATGTGCTCGGGGGCGAGAAGATCACGGGCGTCCGGCTGAAGGACACGAAGTCGGACGAGGAATCGACGCTCGAGGTGAACGGGCTGTTTGTGGCGATCGGCCATACGCCCGCGACGGAGTTTTTGAAGGGCTCGGGGCTTGAGTTTGACGACAAGGGCTATCTCGCGCTGCGAACACGATCGTCGGCGACCAACATTGAGGGGGTGTTTGCCGCCGGCGATGTGGCGGACCCGACCTATCGCCAGGCCGTGACGGCGGCGGGAATGGGCTGCCAGGCTGCGATCGACGCCGAGCGCTGGCTTGGCGCGCGCGGCGTTCATTGAGTGATCAACGTGGCGGGACGATCACCGCGCCGGGGCTTGAAGGAACGAGCACATTAGCCTGACCGAGCGCCCGCTCGGTGAGCCGCTTGGTGACTTCCCACGCCATGGATTCGGCGGTGGCCAGTTCTTCGACGGTGACATGATCGGCGCCGAGGCTGGTCGCGAGCATGCCCTTGGAGAGGTAGTTCGTGCGCGCGGCGATGAATGCGCTGGGATTCATCGATCGAACGAGCTGGCACGAGCGAAGCACGGCCTCCTCGTCCGGGATCGTGAGAATGACCGCGTCCGCGTAGCCCACTCCGGCGGACTCGAGCACGGCTTCATTCGTCACATCGCCAAACACCACGGAGCGGCCCAACCCCGTTTGGAGCTTGACGGTGTTGGGGTTGAACTCCACGATGGTGTAGGGGACACCCAGCGTGTCGAGCTTCTCCGCCACAGCTCGTCCGACAACGCCGTAGCCGGCCAACACGACGTGGCGCAGGCGCAGCGCCGACTCCGGCGCGGACTCCTCTTCGTTGGGGGTCTCATCCATGAGGTTGGCGACCTGACCCGACGAGATCCAAGGCGCCGGTCGCAACCGCAGCGCCCAGGGTCTCAGGCGCGATGAGAGCCGGAACAGCGACGGCGTAATGATCAGCGAGATCGCCACAACAGCCGTGACCGCGCTGAGCTGCCCATCGTTGATGACCTTCTGGTGACTGGCGGAAGCGAGCACCACGAGGCTGAACTCGCCGGCCTGCGCGAGCGAGAGCCCGACGGCGACCGAAGTGGTTGGCGCGGCGCCCACGCTCCAGCAGGTCAGCCCGATCAGTCCGGCCTTGATCACGAGCATCACGACCAACGCCAACGCGATGATCCACCAAGAGGAAACGAGGGTGGAGGGGTTGAGCTGCATTCCCACGGCGGTGAAGAACACGGCGATGAACAGGTCGCGCACGGGGCCGATCTGCCCGGAGAGTTGATGTCGGAACGGAGTTGCGGACAGGAGTAGTCCTGCGAGGAAAGCGCCCAATTCCGCGCTGAAGCCGACGGATTGTGTGGCGATGGCCGCCCCGAGCGCGGCAGCCGTGGAGAGCACCATCATCACCTCGGCGGACTTTCCCTTGGCCGCTTCGCGGAGCAGGGGCGGCAGCAGAAGCCGTCCGACCACGATGATGCCGGCGACGATGCCGATCTTGAGCGCCGCATCAGCGATGAACTCGCCCCATGTCCGTTCCTGGCTGACCGCGGCCTCCCCGTTTACACCGGCCCACTGAGCCAGGCCGGAGATGGCCACGAGCATCGCGATGGCCACGATGTCCTGCACGATCAGGATGAAGAACGCCATGCGTCCCGCGGGCCGACGGATCTCCCGCCTTTCCATGAGGATGCGGAGCACCACGGCGGTTGACGACATGCTCAGGGCCATGGCGACCGCGAGGGCCGTGGGCGCCGGCAATCCGAACGCGAGGGCGATCGGCCACCCGACCGCGGTGATAGCCACACACGAGCAGGCTCCGGCCAGCACCATCACGCCGACGCCCGAGCGGAGCATGCCCAGGTCCAGGTGCAGACCGATCCCGAACATGAGCAGGATCATCGCGGTGTGCGAGATGGCGTTCACGCTGTCCGCAGAGGCGACCAGCTGCAACGCGTGCGGCCCGATGAGCGCGCCCGCGATCAGGTACGCAGGAACAACCTCGAGCCGGAGACGGCGCATGCCGACCGCCACGAGCCCCGCGGTGGCGAGGATGATGAGCGCGCTTACCAGAACATCGCCGCCGCCGCCGGTCGCCGCGAGCGTCAAGCTGATCGCATCGAGCATGGGTCCATGCTACCCGGACGGGGAGTGGGACCCAGTCGTCCGCATTGCTCGGTTCGGATGGCGTCCGTACACTCGCTCGGCCGCCCGTTCTTCGAGGAGAATCTGCAGGATGCGCGACCACGCCGCTTCGATCGCCGGAAGGACCATCGCCGTGACCGGCTCCACGGGGTTCGTGGGGCGTCATGTCGTGCGTGAGCTGGTTTCGCGGGGCGCCAGAGTTCGGGCGTTGGCCCGGCGGGCGGAGAAGGCTTCGCAGACCTTGCCGCGAGAAGAGCTGGTCACCGTCACGCTCGGGGATGTGTTCGACCGTTCCGCGATGCGACGGCTGTGTGACGGCGCGGACGCGATGGTGCACCTGATCGGGATCCGCAAGGAAGAGCGGGGCGGCATCACGTTTGACCGCATGCACATTGATGCCACACGTGCTGCTCTGGATGCTTGCCGCGCCGGTGGGATCGGACGAATCCTGCACATGTCGGCCTTGGGGGTCCGACCGGATAGCGGCACCGGGTATCAGCGCACAAAGCACGTGGCCGAAACGCTCGTGAGGGACTCCGGTCTGGATTGGACGATCCTTCGACCATCGATGATTCTCGGCCCGGGCGGTGAGTTCGCGCGGCTGGTCGAGGGTTGGTCCAAGGGGACCGAACCGCCCTTCCTGTTCCTGCCCTATTTCGAACGCGTCGTCATGTCGTCGTCCAACCCGTTCGTTCCTCGCTTGGAAGTGCCGCTCGTGCAGCCTGTTGGCGTCAGGGACGTCGCTTGGGCTGCCGGTGAGAGTCTTGCACGGAACGCGTCCATCGGCGAGGTGTTCGCGTTGGGTGGGCCGGAGCAGATGGCGTGGCCGACGATGCTCGAGCGCATGCGTGACGCGATACCCGGCGCGAGAAAGGCGGCCATGCCGCTCGGAATCCCGTCGCACGCCGGCGTGGCCGCGGCGTTTGGAGCACGGGCACTGGGTCTGGCGTCGCTTCTTCCCTTCGGACCGAGCGAGCCTCTTATGGGATCGGAGGACAATGTGTGCTCCAACGCCAAGGCCGCGGCGCATCTCGGGTTCAAGCCGTGCTCATTCGACGCGTTGATTCGTTCGGTGCCCGCCTGATTCTCAACGAGCCAGAGATCTGATGAAGAGACCCGCCCTGCTTACCATGCTCATACTCATCGGCGTGGCGCTGGGCGCGCTCATCGGGCATTTCTTCCTGTGGGATCCTTCGGCTACATCGGGGCCGGACGGCTGGAAGACGGTGGGTGATTTCATCCTCATGCGCCCGCTCAAGCTGATCGCGGGTCCGCTGATCTTTACGAGCGTCTTGCTCGGCGTGGCCTCCCTGGGCGACCCGAAACGGCTCGGGCTCGTTGGCGGCGCAACGCTCGCGTACTACCTCTTGACGATGGTGCTGGCGGTGGCGCTTGGCGTCACGCTGGCGGCGGTGATCGAGCCGGGCTCCGGCGTGCCCGACACGGTAAAGCAGGCCGCGCAGGCCGCGGGTGAGGCACATCTGCAGGGTCGCGCCGCCGAGCCGAGCGCGGGCGGCGCACTGAAGAGCGCGTGGCGCGAAATCCTCGAGCTGATGGTGCCCGACAACTTCCTGAGGTCCGCCACGGATGCTCGATACCTTTCGATTATCACGGTGGCGATGGCGCTGGGGGTGGGATTGTTGGCAGTCGGCGAGAAGGCCAGGCCGTTCTTGAACGCGGTGGAGGCGTTGCAGGAAGCCCTGATGGCGCTGGTTCGGTGGATTCTGTGGGTGATGCCGCTGGGCGTGCTGGTGCTGGTGGCCTGGTCCGTGGGAACGATGGGGCTTGGAAACCTCGCCGGGGCGCTCGCCAAGTACGTGCTCGTCGTGGTCGTGGGCTTGGGAGTGCACGCTCTGGTGACACTTCCCCTCGTGCTCCGAGTGTTCGGCAAGACCAAGCCCTATCGCTATCTGTGGGACATGCGTCCGGCGCTCGTCACGGCGTTCGGCACCGCGTCCAGCATGGCGACGCTGCCCGTCACCATCGAGACCGCCACGGGTGCAGCCGGTTGCTCCCGTCGCGCAGCCGGGCTGGTGCTGCCGTTGGGAGCGACCATCAACATGGACGGCACCGCGCTCTACCAGGGCGTGGCCGTGATCTTCATGTTTCAGGCGTTCGGGTACGACCTGCACTTTGCGCAGTATCTGGTCATCGTGCTCACAGCGACGCTCGCCGCCGTGGGCGCCGCCGGCATTCCGGCTGGTGGGCTGGTGACGACGATCATCATCGTTTCAGCGGTGAATTCGACGCTGGCGGCGAACAATCCGGATATCCCCGCGTTGCCGCTGGCGGCGGGGCTCGGGCTGATTCTCTCTGTGGATCGGGTGCTGGACATGTGCCGCACCGCGGTCAACGTGTGGGGCGACGCGGCCGGCGCCCGCATCATGACGCGGCTGGCCCCGGACACGGAAACTGAACGGGAAAAGGCGCTGGGCTGATCTCCCGCCCCTGGCGGCATGGCAAGGCGGTACCATCCTCGCCCGGTGCGGCGCTCCGCGGCCCTCGGCTCGGCTTCGGGCGCATTCCCGCACATCCTCAGGAATCCGGCTGTGCGCAAGGACACCGTTCTTTCGGCGCTCATCCTGCTCGGGCTGGTCGCGGGAGCGATCGTCGGGCAGTTGTTCCTTCATGACCCGCACGCGTCGAGAGAGGCGTTGCGGAGCCTGACGGACCCGTTCCAGACCGCGGGCGATCTCATCTTCATCCGCCCGCTGAAACTCCTGATCATCCCGCTCGTGTTCGTCAGCGTGGTGATCGGGGTGACCTCGCTGGGCAATCCCGCCAAGCTCGGGCTGGTCGGCGGCGCAACGGTGCTGTACTTCGTCACCACGACGCTGATCGCGGTGACACTCGGGCTCGTGATCGCCGCGATGGTGAACCCCGGGGGAGGTGTCGACCCGGCTTCATTCGAGACGGCGGCGCAGCAGGACTTCGCGCAGGATGCCGCCGCCAGGATTCAATCCGGGCCCAAGGGGCTCGGCGGCGCGTTCATGACGCTGATGCAGGACATGATCCCCCCCAACATTCTCAAGGCCGCGGTGGATGGGAACATTCTGGCCGTGGTGCTCGCGGGCATCGTACTGGGCGTGGCGCTGAGCGTGGTTGGAGAGCCGGGCAAGATCGCTGTGGCGGCGTTCGACGGGCTGTTGTCCGCCATGATGAAGGTTGTGGGCTGGATCATGTGGCTCGCCCCGTTCGGCGTGTTTCTGATCATCGCGTCGCGGGTGGGATACTCAGGGCTCGGGAATCTGGTCGGGCCCTTGGGGCTCTACATCGTGTGCGTTGTGGGCGGATTGCTCCTTCATGGGTTGGTGGTCTTGCCGATCGTTCTCGCCGTGTTCGGGCGGACGAATCCGTACAAGTTCATCTGGCGCATCCGCAAGGTTTTGCTCACGGCGTTCAGCACCGCTTCCTCGTCCGCCACGTTGCCCGTGACGATCGAGACGTGTCAGGCCCGCGGCGGGTGCTCTCGACGAGCCGCGACCTTCGTCCCGGCATTAGGCGCCACCATCAACATGAACGGCACGGCGCTCTACGAGGCTGTCGCCGTGCTGTTCCTGTTCCAGGTGTTTCAGATCGAACTGACGCTGGCGCAGAAGGCGGTGGTCCTGGTCACGGCCACGCTGGCCGCGGTCGGCGCACCTGGAATCCCGGGCGCAGGCATCGTCACGATGGCCATCGTGATCAACGCGGTGAACACGTCGCTCGCGGGCATCGCGCCGGACGCCAAAGCGTTGCCGTTGTGGACGATCGGCATCATCCTCGGCGTCGACCGGTTCCTGGACATGTGCCGCACGACCCTCAACGTCTTCGGCGACGCGATCGGGGCTCGACTGATGACCCGGCTGGCGCCCGATGAGCCGCCGATCGCGCTGGCCTCTCCCTGAGTTCGCCGCTCAACGCGGGGGTGGGGCGGCGTTGGCGACGTGCAGGTCCTTGAGTTGCTGCGGCGTGACCGGCCCCGGGGCGCCGGTCATGAGGTCGGACCCGATCTGGGTCTTGGGGAATGCGATGACGTCGCGGATGTTGTCGGTGCCGCAGAGGTGCATGATGAGCCGGTCGAGCCCGAACGCCACTCCGCCGTGCGGCGGCGCGCCGTATCGGAGCGCCTCGAGCAGGAAGGAAAACTTTTCCTTGGCTTCCTCGTCGGTGAGGCCGAGCAGGCGAAACACCTTGCTCTGCACGGCGCGATCGTGAATACGAATGGATCCGCCGGCAATCTCCGAGCCGTTCAGCACGATGTCGTAGCCGGCGCTGACGATGCCGGAAATCGTCTTCTCGTCGTTGACGTCGGCGTCAACGAACACGGCGCGTTGGTCCTCGCGGGGCGCCGTGAACGGATGGTGCATGGCCACCCAGCGCCCGGTTTCCGCGTCGCGCATGAACATTGGGAAATCGACGACCCACAGGAAGTTCCACTTCTCGCCCCAGGCCGGGACAACGCCCAGATCGCGCGCGACCTTTTGCCGAAGCTCGCCGAGCGCCTTGACGCAAACGCCATAGGTGTCGGCGCCGAACAAAACGGTGTCGCCGGCCTGAAGGCCCATGCGCACGATGAGTTCCTCGCGGATGGGCTCGAGGAACTTGGCGACACCCGTATCGAATCCGAGCCGGTCGCCCTGCGCCACCACTTTCGTGACCGGCGCTCCCCCCGCGCCGAAGGTCTTGACGAACTCGGTGTAGCCGTCGGTGATCTTTCGGGTGAGTTTCTCGCCTCCGCCTGGAGCGCGGATGGCGCGCACCACGCCCGCGGGCTTGGCGAGGGCGCTCTTGAACACTCCGAAATCCGTCTTCGCGCCGAGATCTGAAATATCGGTGATCTCCAGCCCGTATCGCGTGTCGGGCCGATCGATCCCGTAGCGATCCATCGCCTCCTGATACGTCATGCGCGGGAACGCGGGAACGTCGATGCCGAGCGCCTGTTTCCAGAGCCGGCGCACGAATCCCTCCATCATCTCCATGAGGTCCTCACGCTTGACGAAGGACATTTCGAGATCGATCTGGCTGAACTCGGCCTGGCGATCGGCTCGAGGGTCTTCATCGCGGAAGCAGCGGCAGATCTGGAGGTACCGATCGCACCCTGACACCATCAGGATCTGCTTGAAGAGCTGCGGGCTCTGCGGGAGCGCGTACCACTGGCCCGGCTGAAGGCGGGACGGCGCCAGGAACTCACGGGCTCCCTCCGGAGTGCTCTTGTAGAGGACGGGCGTTTCGATCTCGAGAAAGCCGTTCTCGTCAAAGTAATCCCGGGTGATCTTGGTGACGCGGTGCCGCATGCGGAGGATGTCCTGCATGCGCGGACGACGAAGGTCCAGGTAGCGGTGGCGGAGACGGAGCTCCTCGTTGGCGAGCCCGTCCTTGGCCGTAGGGTGGAACGGCGGCGTATCGGCCTTGTTGAGCAGCTCGATGGCGTCGACCAGCACCTCGATCTGCCCGGTCGCGAGCTTGGGATTGGGTCCGCCCACCCGGGTGCGAACACCGCCGCTGGCGCAGATGACGTCCTCACCCCGGAGACGCTCGGCCACTTCGAGGAGCGATGCGGAGCAGTCCTCCCGATCGAGCACCAATTGTGTCAGCCCCTCACGGTCGCGCACGTCGACAAAGATCAGCCCTTCGCCGTGGTCGCGGATGGAGTCGACCCAGCCGGCCACCGTGGCTCGCGCGCCGATGTGGGCGGGCCGCAGGGCGCCGCAGGAATGCGTGCGGGAGAACGAGTGAGTGTTGGGCATGGCTTGTTTCGTGGGCTCGGTGGCGTCGGGAAAGGGGGGGAGTATACCGGGCGCGCTTCGCTCGCTTGGCGGGGTCGTTGACAATCATCGCCGCAGGCTGTTCAGTGCCGTGCGTGCCGGTCAACACCCCCCCCCCACCACGTGTGCTTTTCACGGCTTTCGAGCCTTCGGGCGATGAACTGGCCGGGCCCGTGATCCGCGCGCTTCTCGAGCGTCATCCCGGCATGCGCATCGCGGCCTGGGGGGGGCCCAAGATGCGCGCCGCCGGTGCAGAGATCATCGAAGAGACGACCCACGATGCGTCGATGGGCGTCCCGGGACCGGCCAAGATCGCGGAGCACCTCCGCATCAATCAGCGTATCGGCGCGTGGCTGGAGTTGAACCAACCAGCGATGCACGTGGCCGTGGACTCGCCTGCGGCCAATTTTCCGATCTGCAAGCTGGCCAAGCGGGCCGGCGCGCGGGTCGTGCACCTCGCGGCGCCTCAGGTGTGGGCTTGGGCCAGACACCGAGTGCGCAAGCTCCGCCGACGCACCGACCTCGTGCTGTGTTTGCTGCCGTTCGAGGAAGATTGGTTTCGAGCGCGTGGGGTGCCCGCGAAGTTCATCGGCCACCCTCTCTTCGATGAGGCGAACGTCCCGAAGGGCGGCTCCTCGCCGGACTCCTTTCCGCAGGGCACGCCTCGTGTCGCGATCATGCCGGGATCACGCGCGAAGGAGTGGAGGATGAACTTCCCGACGATGCTGGGCATCTGGGGCGAGGTCGTCGCACGCTGGGAGGGCGCCAGCGCGCTGGTTGTCGCCTCTTCAGAGCGTGCGGCCGATGCGCTGGGGGCCATCGCCCAAGAGCACGGCGGATGGCCGCGCGGCATGACGTTGGTGTTGCGCGACGTTTCCGGCGCGGCCCGCTGGTGCGACGCGGCATTGGCCGTTTCGGGAACGGTTTCGTTGCATCTGGCGCGCGAGGCGACGCCGATGGTGCTGTGCTACCACGTCCATCGCTGGCAATACGCCCTCGTGGGCCGCTGGGTGGTTCGCTCGGATTTCGCAACGCTTCCCAACCTGATCGCGGGGCGCGCCGTCGTGCCCGAATTCGTGCCCTACGCCGGGAGCGGCGTGGGCGTGACTCGTGCGCTGATGCGCATTCTCGAGGATGATGCGGCCCGTGATGCGCAACGCGCAGCGCTGCGAGAAGCGTGCGCTCCGTTCCGCGGCCGACGCTCGGCTACGGACGCGGCTGAGGCGATTCTCTTAGCGCTCACCCGCCCCAACGAACCGGCATGATCACCAATTCGCACCACGCATTGCCGATACGATCGGCCAGGGCGAAGCCTTCGCGCTCCGGCGATCCGATCGACAGCCCAACGTCGAGGCAACGGTGCGCCCATGCCAGTGCGTCGTGCTCCGCGGTGCGAGCATCGCGAGTGAACATCACCAGCATCACAGCGCGGGTAAACGTCGCGGGCTCGGCGCTGAGCTTGCGCACATCGATGGTGGCGCGGGTCAGCACCTCGCTCGCGTAGGCCGGGTTGGGAGCCGCGACACCGTTCACGAGGGCAAACTGACGGGCCAGCTTGATCTCGAGCCACATGGCCTCTTCGGGCTGCACGCCGCGGCCGGCGAACAGGGTGTTTTCCAGCAGCGGATCGAGGAGCGGTTCGCCGGGGCGTGTGGTGACCACCAGGTCGCAACGCTCACCCTCGCTTCGGCGCGCGCGCCCCGCAACCGCCGGATACCGGCATTCTCGCAGCGCGCCCCAGCCATGGACCCGAAGACCCTCGGCGAGCACGTCCTGCACCTCAAGCTCGGAGCGCGCATCGAGCCCGTAGGGTGACTGCTCCGCATCGAACGCCTGAGCGCATCGGCGCAGGGCGCCCGCGGCCACAACGCCAATCTCATTCACCGACCACACCGCGCGGGGCCTCCTCCCCCCGCGTTGGGCTCAGCGGACGTCCTTACCCTCGACCACGTCGGTGAACGGGGGCGCCGCGTGCTTGTCGAGCTCACCCCGGCTCAACCTGCGGATGTACCCGTGGTACGCCGTCATCGCCGCCGCTCCGAAGAGGAGCAGAATGGGGATGTTCGCCCACAACATGACGCCCGTGCCGAGCGCGGTGAGATTGTCGAGCTCGTGGTCGGTGCGGATGAAGCCCGCGCACGAAACCATGATGAGCCCGCAGTAGATCAGCCGATAGGGCATCACCAGTCTCGCTCCGAAGAGGTACACCACGCCCTGCTCGCCGTAGTACGACCACGAGATCATCGTGGAGATCGCAAAGAGCCACGCGGCCACCGTCACAATCCACTTGCCCAGCCCGGGCGTCACGCGGTCAAACGCGTGGCCGGTCAACGCAGCGCCGACGAGGTTGTTGTACAGCCCAACCCTTCCATCGGCCTCCGGGAGAATCTCAGGCTGCTTGACGCTCCTGTACGGCGTCCATTCCACGCCTAGGCCACCGTCCGCGGACGCCCTGATCGTCCCCGTGAGCCGTCGGATCTCCCGTCCCGTGTTGGGATCGAGGTCAGCTTTAATGAGCACAAAGACGGTGTCCGTCTCGCGCCACTGGCCATTGATCTTCGATGCTTCCGCGGACTTCGCGGGCACGGCGCCGGATTCCGCCACCCAGTGATTGGGTGATCCCTCGACCTGTCGTATGGTCGGGGCCGCGGCGATGTCGAACATGGCTTCCGGCCCGCGGTTCCATGCGCCGCTCAAGAGCACGACCAACGTCGTCAGCGTGCACACCACGAGCGTGTCCACGAAGGGCTCCAGACCGGCCACGATGCCCTCTCGGGCGGGCTCATCGGTCTTGGCGGCGGCGTGCGCGATGGGGCTCGAACCCTGCCCCGCCTCGTTCGAAAACAGCGCCCGCTTCATGCCCCAAAGGAAGGCGTAGCCCGCGGTGCCGCCCAGGAACGCCTGGCTCGCTTCAGCCGGCGCGAACGCCGATTTCACGATCAGCCCAAGCATCTCAGGCACGCGATCGATATTCAGCACGATGACGTACACCGCCGCGATCAGGTAGATCGCGCACATGAACGGCACGAGCCGCCCCGCCACCGCGCCGATCCGCTTGATGCCACCGATGATCACCAGCCCCACGAGCACCGTGAGAATCACGCCGATGACCTGCTGCGGCACGCGGAAGTAGGTC
This sequence comes from uncultured Phycisphaeraceae bacterium, assembly GCA_964638515.1. Taxonomy (GTDB): domain Bacteria; phylum Planctomycetota; class Phycisphaerae; order Phycisphaerales; family UBA1924; genus CAYPGJ01. The sequence continues at coordinate 42,166 of CAZWZL010000012.1, read as the reverse complement.
TCGCAGATCACGCCGACGTTCCAGGCCTGGAACATGTTGCCGCCCGTGATGGTGGAGATGATCAGCGTGATACAGAAGATGACGCCGACAACCTTGCCCAGCCAACCCAGCCCCCACTTCTTGAAGCCCTTGTCGGCCACCCACATGGGCCCGCCGTGCGGGTTGTCGGAATCGTCGGTGTTTCGGTGCAGCATCGAAAGCGTGACCTCGGTGGTCTTGATCGCCATGCCCACCGCGCCGACGATCCACATCCAGAACACGGCCCCGGGCCCGCCCAGCGCAATCGCCACGGCGACGCCGGCGATATTCCCCAGCCCCACGGTCGCGGAAAGGGCCGTCGAAAGCGCCTGAAAGTGATTGATGGCGCCGGGGTCGTTCTTGTCGTCGTACGTGCCGCGGATGATCGAAACGCCGTGAGTGAGGGCGCGATACTGCGCGAACCCGCTCCACACGGTGAACAGCACGCCCACGCCCAACACCACAAAGAGGACGTAGTTGTGCCAGATGACGCCGTTGATCGCCTCCAGCACACGGTTCATATCCGCGACGAATCCGCCCATGCGCATGGCTCCCTGTGTTTGGGGGAGCCTCTCGCTCCCGGCCGCATCATCGCCCCAGACGCCCGCTCCCGCAACGCCCTCCCCGTCGGCCGCGCGATCCGTACACTCTCCCCCGCCCGATGAGTGAACCCTCCACGCCCCCGCTGCTCGACCCCGCGCTCGAACGCACCGTGATCGGAACGTTCGCGTGCCCGCTGGGCGCCTATCCCGTTCGTGCCGAAGAACTCACGCCCGTGGAGGGCTTCCTCGTGGAATTCGAGCCCGCGGAATCCTCCACCGATGAGGAGTGGGATGATTGGCCGGACCGGTACGTGTTCGACGTGGTCATCACGCACAACCGGCTGGCGCCGCTGCTTCGAGCCCTCTTTACGCTGTTCCCATCTCGCGTCTACCCGATCCTCGACGCGCTCTCCGACGACGCCTACCGCGAAATCGACCCCTACCTGACGTACGACGCCATCGGGCTTGATCGGTTTCTGGAGGGCTATCGCCGCTGGAGACCTTGGCTTATCGAGGATGGCTGTGTCGGGTTTGGGGCCATGTCGCGAGAGCCGTTCCTTTTCGTCTACGTCGACGACCACAAGATCCTCACCTTGCGAGCGGAAGGTTCCATGCGTCAGCGGGTGGAACGGGTGCTGGCCGCGTTCGATCTCAAGCCGGTGGGCGAGCCCGCGGGGATCGACGCCGCGGAGCACGAGCATCGGGACACCCTTCCAGATCCGTCCACAGGCCCTCGAGTCACCACGCGAGAGGACATCGTCGACGATCTGAAAGAAGCGTGGCGGCTCACCCTGAACATCGACCCCGAGACCAATGTCGATGATGACGGCGGAGAGCTCGGCCTGACGGCCTGGCGATGCCTCGTAGCCATGCCGACCGACGGCCGCGCTACGGAGGTCCTGCTCGTCGCCGGCTCGCTGGCCGAGGCGGAGCGGCTCGCGCTCGAGGCCGTCGGAGCCCCCGACGCGGACCCGCCGCCGGAAGTGTACGAATCCATCCGCCTGCTCCCCGACGAACTGGCAGCGGAACTCAAGGCGCCCGATCCCCTCTCACTGCTGCTCCGAGCCGGCGTGCACGCGTCTCGGACGCTCGGCTGACCGCAACGATGGTCGTGCCCCGCGTGGTCAATCCGAGGCCCGCTTGGCCTCTTCTGTCGCGCGATCAAAGACCATGGTGACCTCGTTGCCGGCCGCGTTGTGCCGAACTTCGGTCATATAGGCCCGAATGAGCATCAGGCCCCGACCGGTCGGACACTCCAGATTCTCATCCAGCGTCGGGTCGGGCACGGCCTGCGGCTCGAATCCCCGGCCCTGATCGCGGACCACAATCGTCGTTCGCCCGCCGTCGACCTTCCAGGAAACGTGGATCGGAGTGTCCGAAGCCAACCCCCGGTGCCCGTGCCGGAACGCGTTGACGACCGCTTCCTCGAGCGCAAGTCGCACCGCGAAACGCGCGGCCTCCGAGTACCCCGCATCCGCCACGGCCTCCAGCACCTGATGCTCGAGCGCCAATATGGCCTCGCGCTCGTTGCGCAATTCCGCGCGCTCGCCCTTGCTTGGTGTCGGCCCTTGAGATGTCATCAGCGCTCCGCCCGCCTCCAACGACCGCTCAACGCTTCGCCGCCGCCATGGCATCGTCCACGGACTCATGGATGTCGAAGAGTCGATTCAGCTTCGTAATGACGAAGACCTCATGAATCTGCGGATCGATGCGCGCGAGCGCCAAACGGCCGCTCTTGGCCTTAACCCGGTTGTTGATCGTGATCAGAGCACCCAAAGCGGCGCTGGACAGGTGATCCACGTTCTCGAAGCTGATCACCACCCGGGGCTTGGCCGAGCCCTCCACCAGCCCGAGGATCTCCTCCCCGATCTGCTGGATATTCGCCTCGTCGAGGATGTTGCGATCGACGAAGCGAACCTGACTGACGCCCTCGGCCGCCGTGATACGAAGTCTCGAACCCTCTTGGGCCATACCCATGGACCTCCTTTGCGTCTCCCAACGCTAGCGGCCCATACCGGCCACGGTCAACCGCCGTCAGATCACCGCCCGGCCGAGCCAAGCCTGTCCAGCAATCCGGGGAAGTTCTTCTCCTCTTCCTCGTTCTGCATGATGATGGTGGGCTTGAGCAGGATCAACAATGTTCGCTCTTCCTTGGATTCGATTCGGTTTGTGAAGAATCGGTTGATGATCGGCAGCTTGCTCAACACCGGCACACCGCTCTCCACCTCGGCCTCCGTCACGATCCGCTGGCCGCCGAGAAGAATCGTGCCCTGATCCGGCACGGTCACGCCCGTATTGACCGCCGAAATGCTGATCACAGGCCGCTGAATGACGCCGGTGGCCGTGGCGCCGCCGCCACCGTCACCAGTGCCGCCCGCGGCCGCGCTGAACGTCAACTCCGGATCGAACCGATCCAGCGAGGCCACACGCGTCTGAATCATCATGGTGACATAGCGTCGGTCGGTCGAAGCCACGCCGCGAACCAGCAGCGTCACGCCGGTGTTCAGCGAGCTCACCGTCGGCTGGAACGCCGCGGAGGACGAGCCAACCACCGGAGTCAGCTGCGACACGAACGTCTGCTGCGTCGCCACGAACATGTTGGCGAACCGACCGTTGATGAACGTCAGTCGCGGAGCCGTGAGCGTGACGTTGCGCCGATCGGCCTGCGTCGCTTTGATGAGCAGGTCCACCTGCACGTCGTCAAGAAACGTGCCGGCGATGCCCAACGCGGGATTCTGCGAGAGGATCGTCGAGGCAAAGCCGCCGAGGGACTCGCCGAGCACATCGGTGATCCCCAAGCTGTTCTGCTGTGCCGGAATGATGCTGAGCGGATCGGGCGCCGTCACGGCCGCTGGCACCTGTCCGTAGTTGTACGTCACTTCACCCGTGGTCGGGTTCACGCCGCCCGGCGGGACGAAATACTGATTGTTATTCGTCGTTCGATTGCCCGCGTTCGCTCGCAGGATGTCCGTTGCCAGCAGCGTGGTCCCCGGCGCCGGCTGCGCCTGGCCGTGCACCGCTCCGCCGTAGCGGGACTCCTGCAGCACCGCGTCACGGTACTGATTGTTCTGCGCGTTGAAGTAGACGTCGAGATCGAATCCGATCTGCTCGAAAAAGTCCTGCGCCACTGTCAGGAACCGAGATTCCACGCTGATCTGGATGGCTCGCGCTTCGCGCAGCTGGCTGAGCAGCCCGACGATCGAGCGGTGATTGGCCGCGGTGTTCGTGATGATCAGATTGCCGTTGAGCTCCTGGATGATGCCGGTCGTTCCACCGTTGTCACGCCAGCCCTCGAAATCCACGTTCTCCTGGATGATGCGAACGATCTGATCGAGCGTGTCCCGCTCCTGATCGAGGATCTCACCGATATTCTCATCCTGCGGATCATTGAACAGACCACCACCGCCGCCGCCACCGCCGCGCTGCGAGCCCTGCTGCAGCACGGTGTCGAGGTCCAGCTCCGGAACATTGGGGAAGTCCGGCACGCGGAACACCAGATCCCGGATGTCGTAGATGCGGATGAACGTCTTCTTGCGAAGCGCTTCCTGCGACGCCACGACCAGCACGCCATCTTCAACGGCCCACCCGGCGCGACTAAACTGATCTCGACTCACCTTCTCGAGCACCCGATCCAGCACGGTCTTCAGCGGCGCCGAACGAAGGTTGAGCGTGATCTCCGTGTCCCGCTCGATACCGATCGCGGTCAACGCCTCCCAGTTCACGTCCACGCTCAGATTGCCGACCTGCTCGATGAACGCCAGCACATCCTCGAGCCGGTGCGACGCAAACGAAGCGGGAATCGAGCGCCCCTCCAACTCCGCCAGCACGCGCCGATCCTCGGGCGTGTCAACGAACGCCGCGGTCTCGCCCCGCCGGAAGCTGAGTTCGGGCCAATCCGTCGGATAGGACATGAGGGCCTTGGGGATGATCAACCCCTTGGACATCTCCAGCGTCTCCGCAGCGTAGCTGTATGACCGCTCGCGCTGCGTCTTGTCCCACTCCCGATAGATCACCACGTCGCGCAGCACGTCCTTGAGAAGCAGCCCCGCCGGGTTCTCCGGATCGAGGAACAGCACCTGCTCCACCACCTGCAGAGCCTCCTGGTACTTCTGCTCCTGCTGCAGCGCGCGGATCCGATCGAGATTCTCGATGATCTTCCGGTCCTTCTCCGCCCGCTGACGAGACTCCGCATCCGTCTTCTGCCGCTGCACATCCGCCGCGCGACGCTCGATCTCGGCCACGCGCGAAGACTCCTCCGCTCCGCGAATGGACGTCAGCAGCGATTCCTGCCGCTGAACCCGGCCGTTCACCTCGGCCTCGGAAAACACCTCGCGCCGGTCGACGATCGCCAGACGCGCCCGGCCAGCCAGCGACCTCGCCCGCTCAAAGTCGCCCTGCTTCAACGCGTCCTGCGCCTGCGCCACGAAATTGTCGAACTCTGCGATCGCCTGCTCGCGGACGACAGCCCGTGTTTCCATCACGTTGGTCAGCAGGTTGCCCGTCCGATCCGCGAGCAGCACGCGCACTTCCGCGAGCCGCTGATCCGCTCGCGTGAGATCTTCCCCGCCGAGATGATCCCGATACGTCGTCGTCGCCAGCGTGTATTTCTGCTCGGCCTCGCCATATCGCCCGGACCGATACGCCTCATCAGCCTCCGCCAACAGGCGCTCAGCCGTGAACCGCGCGGCCTGCTGGAACAAGTCCCCTTCCGCGGGCGGCTCCTCGGCCGCACCGGCCTCGCCCTGAGGCGCCGACTCCGGAGCTCCGCTTTCCTGGGCGGCCTGCGCGTTCGCCACCGCCTCCTCCGGACGCGGGTCATTCACGCGCTCCACGCGCCCAGCCTGGAGCATTCCAAGCGGCGTGTAATCCGCATCGAACGGGCGACCGTTGCGACGCTCCTGCTCAATGAGCCGATCGCGATACTGATCCAACGTGCGTAGCTGCGACTCTGACAGCCGGAAACCGGCGCGATACACCGAGTCGAGCCCCGCCTTCGCCTCCGCAAAGCGACCGGCGTCAAAGTCCAACACCGCCTGCTCCAACGCGCCGTCCGCCATGGGCTGGAGATCCGCCCGCAACGAGGCCGCGCGATCCATCAGGTCCGCGGCCGCCTGCTTCTGCGCCTCCGTCGCTCGTCCGTCGCGCCGGGCCGCCATCGCATGCCGCTCCACCGCGCGAAGGTCGCCCTCTTCGAGCGCCATTTCCGCGCGATCGATCGCGATCACCGCGGTGGACATCGAACGCATCTTGCGATCCGCCGCCGCCAGCAGCTCGATCGACCGCTCCCGATCCTCGACCGAAAGTGAGGTTCGATCAATTTCCGCGAGGACATCCTTGGCCGAGGCCGCGCGACCCTCTTTCAGCAGCGCCGAAGCCCGCTCGATCCGCGAGACGGAGTCCGTCGCGCCGACCGACAGCGCGCCGCCCGCCGCCATCAACATCGCAAGAAGGACACCACCACTGAGACGACGACCCCTGGGCGTTCGCATCTGGTCTGCTCCGCATCGGACCCCATCGGCCCGCACAATGCTCGTTCACCGAAACTGGTTTTACCGGCGCAGCCCGCGCCGCCAACACTCCGCACGTCCGCGCGGGCGAACGATTGTCCGATCCGCAAGCCCGATCCGTTCGGTTCCCCCAACCTTCGAACCAACGGGCCTCACGAACGCGGAAACCGACGCACGCGCAGGCGCGGAGCCTAACCGTGCCCCCTCCCTCACGCAAACCGCGCTCGATTCAGGGCTTGCCCCGATCCCCTCGTCTAAGCCGTCGCCGCGCCCGCCACAATCGGCCGAACGACCGGCTCGCCCCACCCCATCGCCACCTCGTCCACCGGCCCACCCACCTCCATCATCCGCACGAACGCGTCGAAGAGGTAGGCGGAATCGTGCGGTCCGGGGCTGGCTTCGGGGTGATGCTGCACCGCAAACACGGGCCGCTCCGGCATCCGAAACCCCGCGAGCGAACCGTCATTCAGGTTGATATGCGTGGGCTGCCCCCCCACCACGTTCAGTGACTCCGCGTCCACCGCGAACCCGTGATTCTGGCTCGTGATCTCGACTCGTCCGGTCAGCAGATTCCGCACCGGCTGATTCGTGCCTCGATGGCCGAACTTGAGCTTGTACGTCGTCGCCCCCAACGCGAGTGCGAGCAACTGGTGCCCTAGACAGATGCCGAACGTCGGAAGGGGCTTCTCGATCTCATGCACGACATGCCGAAGCATGTCCACCACGCAACGCACCGCCGCAGGATCCCCCGGCCCGTTCGACACGAAGAGCCCGTCGATCTCGCCGCGTTCCTGGGCCCGCACAAGATCCTCTCCCCTTGACTCGTGTGGCCACAGAACCACCTCACACCCGCGATGCGAAAGATTCCGCAGGATGTTCCGCTTCGCACCACAATCCAGCGCCGCCACGCGCCAACGCCTGCCGCCGCGCGGCACCCCCGGACCCCATTCCCCGAGTGTTTCAGACCACCCCTGCTTTGATGTGCAGCCCACTTTCGGCACGAGATTCTGTCCGTCCATCCGAGGCGCCGATCGAGCCAGCCTGACCAACTCAACGTCCGAAATGGCGTCATCGTTCGAAAGCACCCCGGGCGTCACGCCCGAAGCCCGCAGCGAACGCGTCAACGCCCGAGTGTCGATGCCCGTGATTCCCAGCACCCCGTCCCGAGCCAGCCACGCCGAGAGATCCTCGGTCGCCCGATGATTTGAGTGACGCTGAGCAAGCTCGCGGACGATCAACGCCGCCACCTGCACCCGGGCGCTCTCCAGGTCCTCCAGATTGATCCCGTAGTTTCCGATCAGCGGCGTGGTCATAACCAGCGCCTGGCCGCAATACGACGGGTCGGTCAGCGACTCCTGATAGCCGGTCAGCGCGGTGTTGAACACCACCTCGGCGGAGACCGTCCGGACGCGGCCCGCGTCACCGAACGCTCTGCCGACAAATACGGACCCGTCCGGTAAGGCCAGACGGGCGACGCGGGTCGTGGGGGGCTCGCGCATCACCCTCAGTGTATCGACCCTCTGGAGCGCGCGTGGGCGTATCCTCCCGTTCGACCGATACAAATCTCTCTCAAGCCTTCCACAGAGGGCCGCAGAACCGGCCCACACCTGACGCGTCTGCTCCCCACGGAGGCCCTTCCCAGATGTTCATGCACCGCACTCTCATCGTTCTGGCCGCGCTGCTCGTTGCTCCTGCCTCGTTCGCACAGAACGAGCCCGGCTCGGGGCCGCCTCAGCTTCTCGAGATCCACCACGCCGCGCGCAAAGGTGACATCGAAGCCCTCAAACGCGAACTCGCCAACGGCGTCTCCGCCAACACCCCGAACGCGGGCGGCTTCGAGTGGCAGGCCCACGCCACACCCCTCATCTGGGCCGCGAGGCTGGGCACAGCCGATGCCGTCAGAGTGCTTCTCGAAGCAGGCGCCCTGCCCAATCTCACCTCCGCCGACGGCGCCACCGCCATCATCGTCGCGGCCGCCGGAGAGCAGACCGCGGAGAAGTACCGCCTGCTGCTCGCCGCCGGGGCCGACCCGAACGTCGTTCGCGCCGACGGCACGACCGCGCTCGCATGGGCCGCGTCGTTCTGCCAGGACGGAGAGGCCATCCGGATCCTCGTGCAGGGCGGGGCTCGCCTTGATTCTCGCACTCCCCGAGACGGGCACACACCTCTGATGATCGCGGCTCGCGTCGGCAACTCCGCAGTCATCCGCGCGCTCGTCAGAGAAGGCGCACCGCTTGAAGCCAAGTCAGATCAGGGCTACACCGCGCTCATGTGGGCCGCCGAAGGACCCGCCGGCAACGCGGAAGCCGTCGCAACGCTCATCGAACTGGGCGCCTCAATCGACGCCAAGTCGGCCGACGGCTCCACCCCCCTGATGATCGCCGCGCTCAAAGGCGACGCAGCCCGCGTACGAACGCTCCTCGAACGAGGCGCTGACGGCAAAGCCAGAACCGCGCGCGGCGACACGGCGCTCATGGCCGCCGCTACCTCCGGCAGAACGCTCTCCGCCAAGATTCTCCTCGACGCCGGCGCCGACCCCAATGCCGCGAATCGGGACGGCGTCACGCCGCTCGCGCTCGCGGTGCTCTCCAACGAGCCCTCCACCGTGCGCCTGCTCCTCGATCGCGGCGCCAACCCCAACGCCGCGAATAAGGACGGATGGACGCCACTGCTCCTCGCGCAGGGCATCGGGATCGTGGAGCCGCTCGCGAACGCCGGCGCCGACGTCAACCGTCCCGCTTCCATCCGCGCCGATCGAGCCGGATGGACCCCGGTCATGTTCGCCATCGCAGATCGAGACATCTACTCCCTTCGCCGCCTCCTGCGCGCCAAAGCCGACCTCTCGCTGCGCAACGCGGCGGGCCAGTCCGCCCATGACCTGGCCGGCGCGCTCCCCGACGACGAGTCGAAGTCCACGATTCTGGCCCTGCTCGGCGCTCCAGCGAACCCGGCCCCGGCGGCGCCCGCGATGCCCGGGCCCGCCCCATCCGGTTTCTGAGCCGCCCGGCCGCACCGCCGGATACCCTGCGGCGTGCCCGCCTCCCTCTTCGCCGACGACCCGCCCGCTTTTACGCGCTTCGCCCGCGTGGCCATCGAGCGCAGCCACGATCATCCCGACGGGCTCACCTACGGACTTCCCGAAGCCCTCGCCGACCTTCGAACCGGCGAGAGGGTTGAGGTCCCCCTCGGTGGCTCCAACACGCCCGTCGGCGCCTGCGTGATCCACGTCTCCGACGACCCCTCCGGCGCGCCCGCCGATCGAATCAAACCCCTCCTCCGACGCACCGGCGTGAGCATCCCGCCCTCCCTCGTTGAGCTCGGCGTGTGGATGGCCCGCTACTACTGCTGCCCGCTTGGCATGGTATTCGCAGCGCTCGTGCCCTCGGCCGTCAAACACTCCATCGGCGAGGTCGAGCGCGTCGCGCTCGAGCCGACCAGCGCATCACCATCCGAGAAACTCGCGCCCTCAGCCCAGCGCGCGTGGGACGCGATGCGCAGTCTCGAGCCCACCCCCGTGTGGCCCATCGAAGCTCGCGCGTTGTCCGATCGGATCGGCGAACGCACCGTAGCCGCCGTGAACAGGCTCGTCCGCGCCGGGCTGCTTCGAGAAGTCCGCTCGAGGCGCATCAAGGCGTCCTGGCAGGACTTCGCGCCCGCTGAAGACCGACGAGTCCAACTCACTCCGGAACAGGCCGACGCCGCCCGCGCCATCTCCCACGCGCTCGGCGCGTTCCGCTCGTTTGTGCTCCGAGGCGTGACGGGCTCAGGCAAGACCGAGGTCTATCTGCAAGCCCTCGAGCGCACGCTCGATCGAGGCGAACGCGCGCTCGTCCTCGTTCCCGAAATCTCCCTGACGCCGCAGACCTTCGGGCGATTCCTCGCGCGCATGGCCTCGCGCGCCGATGCCCGCGTCGCCATCCTGCATTCCGGCCTGACAGCCGCCCAGCGGCACGAGCAGTGGGCGCTGGTCGCCTCCGGCCGCGCCAACGTGGTCATCGGCGCCAGGTCGGCGATCTTCGCCCCCTTCCCGCCCGGCGTGCGACTCGGACTCATCATCGTCGATGAAGAGCACGACGAGGGCTACAAGCAGGACCAAACCCCTCGATATCACGGGCGCGACGTCGCCATCAAGAGGGCGCAGATCGAGCAATGCCCCGTCGTGCTCGGCTCCGCGACCCCGTCACTGGAATCATGGCGCAACGCTGTCGAAGGCCGCCACGTTCTGCTCGAACTCCCGGCCCGGGTCGGCGGCGCCGTGCTGCCGCGCGTCGAGATCGTCGATCTCGCCGACGAGCGCCGCGCCAGACCGCGGACAGATCGAGAAGTGCATCTCCTCGGACCGCGCCTCGAGCACGCGCTCGATCACACGCTCCGCGACGGCGCACAGGCCGCGCTCCTTTTGAACCGCCGCGGTTTCGGAAACTACATCTGCTGCCCGGATCACCGTTGCGCTTGGGTGCTCACGTGCGACGACTGTGACGCCACCATGGTCTATCACCGAGACCGCCTGCTCCCCACCGGCGGCGTGGTCCGCTGCCACCACTGCCTCGCGGAAAAACTCCTCCCTCACCACTGCCCGCTCTGCAATCGACGCGTCAGCGTGTTCGGCATGGGCACACAGCGCGTCGAGGCCGAACTGGCGCGCCGATTCCCGGATCTCGTCCCGGGCGAGACGCTCCTCCGCGCCGACTCCGACACCACGCGCTCGTTCAAGGACTGGATGGACCTGCTCGAGCGATTCCGGCGAGGCGAGGCGCGCGTCCTGCTCGGCACGCAGATGATCGCCAAGGGTCATGACTTCCCCAATCTCCGTCTCGTCGGCGTTGTGAACGCCGACACTGCGATCAATCTTCCGGATTTCAGAGCCGCGGAACGGACGTTCCAACTCGTCTCGCAGGTCGCTGGTCGCGCCGGTCGTCCCGGCGCCAGGGACCCGGGGCTCGTCATCGTGCAGACGTTCACCCCCTCCGCCGCGCCGATACAGCACGCCGCGGCCCACGATTACCGCGCGTTCGCCGATGAAGAACTCGCGCACCGACGGCGCGCCGAACTCCCGCCCTGCACGCGCATGGCTCGGATCGTCGTCCGGCACAAGACGTTCAACAAGGCCGAGGACATCGCCGCGCGCATCCGCCTTGCGCTCGAGGAGGCTTCGGACGCCGGCCCCTGCTCCATCCGAGGCCCCATGCCGTGCCCCATCTCCCGAGTCGCCGGGCAATACCGCCTGGCCATCGAACTCACCGCCGCCACCCCCGCCACGATCCAGGCCAGAATGACCTACGCCCGGAACCAGGGCCTGCTCAAGAGCGACGCCTCGTCCGCTGTCGACGTCGATCCAATCGCCCTGCTCTGATCGCGTCCGAACCGCAATTCACGGAAGCGAGGCCAGCCGCTCCACTTCGCTCTCATCCAGATTCAAAAGGCCCGAGCGAGGCAATCGACGCAGAGTCGTCCGCCAATCACCCTGTTCGTCCCTGTACGCCTCGCGAAGGATCGGCTCCGCCTCGCTCGTCTTCCCGGCGTTGAGCAACGAGACCGCGGTCCAGAACGCCATCTCCGCATGGCCGCCCGCCAGTGCACGCGCCGCGCCATACTCCCGCAGCGCCCCCTCCACATCGCCCCTCTCCATCGCCTCATCGCCGTCGTTCATCCGCTCGTAGGCGCGATGAAGCTTCAGGAGGCGAGCCAGCTCATCGACGGGCGACGCATGATCTTCAACCCGAAGCTCCACCACGCGGTCCGCCCACACGCGCCCCGTCGATTCGCCCTTCACCACCAGGATCGCGGCCGATTGGCGCCCCCGCACGTCCCCGCCCGCTCCCTCAGCGGCGTGCAACGCAAGCACCAGACGCTCCGCCAGCGGCGTTCCGACAGGGGCCTCCTCAAATGCGCGGCTCATCGCTTCGGGCACCCCCTCGTCCCGCATCAGATTCGCCTGCGCCGAATACGCCGAGCCGTCCGAAGCAACGCCCGGTTTGTGCCCCGCCACCGCGATGCACCGCGCGCCCGTGTGCACCGCCACGCGCCCCGTGGCGTCGACCATAGCCACCTGACGCACGTCGCGACCCTGATCCGCGTTGATCAACTCGCCGAGCGCATCGCCCGCCGACTGGCCCTCGCGCATCAGCGCCAATCCCATGGGCCCATAGTCGATGCGCACCAGGCTCTGCGTCGCCACGGCGCCCACCCCTGCTTCCGCCCAGGGCACAACCGGGCCGACGCTGAACCAGTGCGACTGCACCGCCACGCCCATCTCCCGGGTCACCGCGTCGCGCGCGACGATGGAATACGTGGCGACAGGCCTCGCGAAGTCCGCTCCCTGCCGAGTCGTCATCGTTCCGTGCTCCGTGGCGCAGCCCGGCGCCGCCGCGCTCAACACCGCCGCTATCGGCCAACGCCATCCCGCGCCGTAGCGCGCCCGAACGCTGCTCTGGGTCATCGACGCAGGATACCCGCACGCTCGACCGGGTTACACCCCGTACGCGCTCATCGGCGGGCACGTGCAGACGAGGTTTCGATCCCCATACGCATTGTCGATCCGACCAACCGCAGGCCAGAACTTGCGCTCGCGAACCCACGTTGTCGGATACGCCGCCCGCTCGCGCGAATAGGGCCGATCCCACGCGTCGCGCGTCAGCAGGCTCGCCGTGTGCGGCGCGCACTTCAGCAAATTCACCTTGCGATCCGCTCGGCCCTCCTCGATCTCGCGGATCTCCTCGCGGATATGCGCGAGCGCGTCACAAAGCCGGTCCAGCTCGCCCTTGCTCTCGCTCTCCGTCGGCTCGATCATCAGCGTGCCCGCCACCGGCCACGACATGGTCGGGGCGTGAAAACCGTAATCCATCAGCCGCTTGGCGATGTCTTCCACGCGGATGTCCGCCGTCTTCTCGAACGCGCGGCAGTCCAGAATGAACTCGTGCGCCACGCGTCCGTTCCGACCCGAGTACACGATCGGGTAATGGCCCGCGAGCCGCTTGGCCATGTAGTTGGCATTCAGGATCGCGGCCTGTGTCGCGCGCTTCAGGCCGTCCCCGCCCATCATCGCGATGTACATCCACGAGATCGTGAGAATCGCCGGGCTGCCGTACGGCGCCGCGGAGATCGGCCCGATCGCGCTCGCCCCCGAGCTCTCGGGGTTCAGCACCGGGTGCCCGGGAAGAAACTCCCCGAGATGCTCCGCCACGCAGATCGGCCCCATGCCGGGACCGCCGCCGCCGTGCGGGATGCAGAACGTCTTGTGCAGATTGAGATGGCACACGTCCGCCCCGATGTCGCCCGGCCGGCAAACGCCCACCTGCGCGTTCATGTTCGCGCCGTCCATGTACACTTGGCCGCCGCGATCGTGCACGACCTTGCAGATCTCCCGGACGTCCTCCTCAAACACGCCGTGCGTGGACGGATACGTGATCATGAGCGCCGCGAGCCGATCAGCATGCTCCGCCGCTCTCGCGCGAAGGTCCGCCAGATCCACATTCCCCTGCGCATCACACGCCACCGGCGCCACCCGCAGCCCCGCCACGATCGCCGACGCCGGATTCGTGCCGTGGGCCGACTCCGGAATCAGGCACACATCCCGCTGCCCCTCCCCGCGGCGCTGGTGATACGCCCGGATGACCATCAGCCCCGCGTACTCTCCCTGGCTGCCCGCGTTGGGCTGAAGCGAAACCGCCGTGAAACCCGTGATCTCCGCGAGCCACCGCTCCAGGTCGCGGAACAGCTCCGCGTACCCCCGCCACTGCGCCGCCGGCGCAAACGGGTGCATGCCCGCAAACTCATCCCACGTCACCGGCAGCATCTCGCTCGTGGCGTTCAGCTTCATCGTGCACGAGCCCAGAGGGATCATCGAGTGCGCCAGCGAAAGATCCCGCCCCTGCAGGCGGAAGATGTACCGAAGCAGCTCCGTTTCCGAGTGGTGAGTGTTGAACACCGGATGCGTCAGATACGCGCTCGTCCGCGCAAACGGCGCGCCGTACGCAAGATCCTCTTCGCGCACCAGCCGCTCGGCCCGCATCCCCATGTGCCGCCCGCCATTGAAGCAACTCAGCAGCGTCTCAACGTCCTCCGCGTCCGTTGTTTCATCAACGCTCACGCCCACCGTGCCGTCCCCGTAGTCACGGAGATTCATGCCTTTCGACAGCGCCGCCGCGATCACCGTCGCCGCGCCGCCCGCCGACCCCCCGAGCTTGACGCGCAGCGTGTCGAAGAACGGCGCGTCTCCCACGCGATGCCCCTGCTCCTTCAGCCCTGCCGACAGCGCGCACGCGCACGCCCGCACCCGCCGAGCGATCCGACGCACCCCCTCCGCCCCGTGATACGTCGCGTACATCCCCGCCATGATCGCCAGCAGCGCCTGCGCCGTGCAGATGTTGCTCGTCGCCCGCTCGCGCTTGATGTGCTGCTCCCGCGTCTGGATCGCCATCCGCAGCGCCAAGTCGCCGTGCGCATCCCTCGACACGCCGATGATCCGCCCCGGCATCCGGCGCGCAAACTCCTGCCTGGTCGCCAGGAACCCGGCGTGCGGCCCGCCGAATCCCATCGGCACGCCGAACCGTTGCGCGCTCCCAACAGCGATGTCCGCCCCGAATTCACCCGGCGGCGTCAGCAGCGTGAGCGCGAGCAGATCCGTAGCGACCACCACCAGCGCGCCACCGGCATGCGCCTTCTCGATCACGCCCCGGTAATCCACCACCCGACCATCCGTCGTCGGATACTGCAGCAACGCCCCGCACACCTCCGCCCCGAACGCCGCACGCTCCGCCGGCCCCACCCGCACCGTCACGCCGACCGACTCCGCCCGCGTTCGCACCACGCCGATCGTCTGCGGATGGCAATCCTCCGCCACGAAGAACGTCGTCCGCCCGCCCTCCGCGCCGCCCGACTGCGCGAAACACATGGCCATGGCCTCAGCCGCGGCCGTCCCCTCATCCAGCAGCGACGCTCCCGCCAACGGCAGACCCGTCAGGTCCGACACCATCGTTTGGAAATTCAGCAGCGCCTCCAGCCGGCCCTGCGAGATCTCCGCCTGATACGGCGTGTACTGCGTGTACCAACCCGGGTTCTCCAGGATGTTCCTCTGGATCACCGGCGGCGTCACCGTCCCGTAATACCCCATCCCCAGGAAGCTCTTGAACACCTTGTTCTTTCGCGCAACGGCGCGCAACGCCTCAATCGCTTCGAACTCCGCCATGGCCGGCGGAAGATCCAGGTCGGTCCCGAGCCGGATCGACGCCGGAACCGTCTGCTCGATCAGCTCTTCCAGCGAGCGCGCACCGACAACCTCGAGCATCTCCCGAATCTCGCGCTCGTCCGGGCCGATGTGCCGTTCCGCGAATACGTCCGTCCGACGGAACACGCCGCTCTCGCCCCCCAACTTCGACTCTGCGACTCGATCCTGCATCAACGCGTTCCCCATCGACTCCACTCTCCGCCCGACGCGCCCGTCGGCACGAACACCATTCCCCGCTCGACACGTCGCCGACGGGGCGCCCTCTCACGCTCGGCAGACTCCTCCGCCGCGACAGGGTCAATCGCCAGAATCACAAGTCTAGGAACTCCGCTCCGCCCCACACAATCCGCCGCAACCCCCGCCTTCCGCCCCCACTATGCTCTTGCCTCATCCGGTCCGCGCCCACACCTCTTGGAGCAGCCCATGCACGCCCGTTCCACATCCGCCATCCTCCTCTCAGCCACGCTCGTCCTCGTCGGCTGCGCCGGCAATCGCTCCAAGCCGGCCTCCGGTGGGATGCTCCACACCGATGCCACAACCCCGGCCTCCAAGCCGATCCCCGGGGCCGACCTCTTCAGTGCCGCAAGCCCTGACGTTCGCCTCTACGCCTCCCACGTTGCAACCCTCAGCAACCACTTCTTTGAGGGTCGCGCCCCCGGCGTCCGAGGCAACGAGACTGCGCAGGACTACATCCAGTTCTACTTCGAACGCGCTGGCCTCCAGCCCGCCTTCGGAGACTCTCCCGCCACCGCCTCCTTCCGCCAGCCCTTCACCGTCTCCGGCGACGTCAAGGTCACCGCGCAGGAAGCTTCCTGGACCCACAACGACGCCACAACCACGCTCACCCCGGACGAGGACTTCAGCGTCCTCGGCGTCTCCGGAAACAAGTCCGTCTCGGGACCCCTCGTCTTCGTCGGCTACTCCCTCCCCGACGGCCCGAACGGTTACTCCTCCTACACACCCCACGATGACCTCTCCGGCAAGATCGCCGTCCTGTACCGCTTCGAGCCCATGACCGCCGAGGGCAAGTCACGCTGGCAGGACGTCTCCGGCTGGACCCACAACGCCGCCCTCCTCCCCAAGATCCGCGCCGCCGAAGAACGCGGCGCCGCCGGCGTCATCCTCATCTCCCCTCCCGGCGCCGAAGACCCCCGCGCCGGAAAACTCCAAACCACCTCCGAAACGCGCTTCGGCCGCCCCATCGCAATCCCCGCCGTCATGCTCTCCGAAGACGCGGCCTCCAAACTCTTGGCCGCCGCCGACGCCGAACACCGCTCGATCCAACAGCTCCGCGCAATCGCAGATGGCGATGGCCCACACGCCCCCATCGACATGCCCAACGCCACCATCACCATCAACGCCGGCATCGAAACGCTGCAGATCCCGACCAACAACGTCGCCGGCGTCATTCGTGGCAAAGGCTCGCTCGCCGACCAGTACGTCGTCATCGGCGCGCACTACGACCACCTTGGATACGGCCACTTCGGTTCCCGAGGCGGACCAGCCGCCGACGGCGTCATCCATCCCGGCGCCGACGACAACGCCTCCGGAACCGCGGGCGTCCTCCTGCTCGCCGACCGCCTCTCGCGCGAATACGCCAATCTGCCCGACAACGCCGACGCGCGCTCCATCATGCTCATCGGATTCTCCGCCGAAGAATCTGGCCTCAACGGCTCGCGCAAGTTCGTCGAAACGCCCCCCGTGGCCGCCTCGCAGATGTACGCCATGATCAACATGGACATGATCGGCCGCTTCCGCGACAAGCTCGAAGTCGGCGGCGTCGGCACCGCGGCCGACCTCGAAGCCATCGTCCAGCCCCATTTCGCCCGCTCCGGAATCACCGTCCAAACCTCCAAGTCCGGCCAAGGCCCCTCCGACCACGCCTCGTTCTACGCCGCCAACATCCCCGTCCTCTTCTTCTTCACCGGCCTCCACGATCAGTATCACATGCCCTCGGACACCTTCGACACCGTGAACTACGAAGGCGGAGCACGCATCGCCAACCTCGTCGGCGACGTCGCCTTCTCGCTCGCCACACGCGCCGAAGCCCTCCCCTTCACCTCCACCGGCTCGCGCCAGATGGGCACGCTCCGAGGCTCGCGCGTCCGCTTCGGCATCGCGCCCGGCGCCTACGGCGACGACAAGACCGGCGTCCTCGTCGGCGAGGTCTACCCCGAAACCTCAGCAGCCAAGGCCGGCATCCTCAAGGGCGACCGCATCATCCGATGGGCCGGCGAAGAACTCGTCGACGTGCAGGACATGACCAACCGCCTCTCCAACCACAAGCCCGGCGACATCGTCGACATGGTCGTCGTCCGCGAAGGCAAGGAAACCAACGTTCGCGTCACGCTCACCGCGCGCCAGTCGCGCAACCAGTAAACCGGCGCCCTCCGCTCCGCAACGCTACCTTGGGTCGCGCCATGACACGCACCGCCTTCTCCACCGTCGCCTGCCCCGGCGCCACGCTCGAACAGGTCGCGCACGACGCCGCCTCCTTCGGCTTCCAGGGCGTCGAACTCCGAACCCTCGGCCCCGGCGGCGCCGAATTCGCCTGCGATCCCGGCCTCACCAGCCCCGAAAAAGTCCACCGCCTCTTCCGCGATGCCGGCGTCGGCATCGTCGGCCTCGCGTCCGGCGCGCACTTCTGCGAGCCAGTCCTCCCCCCCGTCCTCGGCTACGTCCTCGGCCTCCACCACAAGCCCGTCGCCTACGCCAAGACCATCATCGACCTCGCCGCCCGTCTCGCTCTCCCCTACGTCCGCGTGTTCGCATTCGAGCCCCCCGAGCAATCCGCCCGAGGCCGCCGACAGGCCCGGCGACGCATCGTCGATCGTCTCCGCCTCGCCGCCGACGCCGCGCACAACACCGGCGTCCGTCTCCTCCTCGAGAACGGCGGCGCTTTTTCCACCGCGCGCGACATCGCCTCTCTCATCGAAGACGTCGCCTCCTCTGATCTCGCCGCCTGCTACTCCATACTCCCGGCCGTGCGGGCCGGCGAAGACCCCGCAGAAGGCGTCTCCATCCTCGGCTACAACCTCCAGACCGCGCGCATCAAGGACATCAAGGACAACACCCCCTGCCCTCTGGGCGAGGGCTCCCTCCCCTGTCGCGCGTTCGTCGAGGCCATCCGCTCCGCGCCCGACTGCCGCTGGCTCATCGTCGAGTGGGACCGCGCATGGCTCCCCGAACTCGCCGCGCACGCGGACGTGCTCCCAACCGCCGCGCAGCGTTGCACCGAGTGGCTCACCGGCAACCCCGCGAACCTCCGCCTCACCGCCGCCGCACGCTGATCCTCCAATCCGCGCCGCGCCGTAGCATCCCCGCGTGAACGCCCACGCGCCCACGCCCAGCGAGCCCATCCTCGAGCGCTGCCGCTCCCTCGGCTTCGCCCTCGCAGGCGTGTGTCCCGCCGAGCCATCCTCACACGAAGCCTCCATCCGCCAGTGGCTCGCCGACGGCAAGCACGCCGAGATGTCCTACCTCGAGCGCAACCTTGACCTCCGCCTTAACCCCCGAAAGCTCCTTCCAGGCGCACGGTCCCTCATCCTTCTCGCCGACTTGTACGCCACGCGCAACGACCCCCCGCCCCCGGAATCATCCGCGTCTCCCGCGCCCCTCGGCAAGATCGCCCGCTACGCCCAAGGCGACGACTACCACACCGTCATCAAGAAACGCCTCCACACCCTCTGCGACCAACTCCGCGCCGAGTTCCCCGACCACCACTTCCGCGCCTGCGTCGACACCGCCCCCATCCTCGAACGCGAACACGCCGCACGCGCAGGCCTCGGCTGGATCGGCAAGCACACCCTCCTCATCCACCCCCGCCTCGGCTCATACCTCTTCCTCGCCGCCATCGTCACCACCCTCGACCTCGCGCCCCCGCGCACGCAAACCACCATCACCGACCACTGCGGCACGTGCACCCGCTGCATCGACGCCTGCCCCACGCGCGCCATCACCCCCCACTCCGTCGACGCCTCCCGCTGCATCTCCTACCTCACCATCGAACACCGCTCGCCCATCGACCCCGCCCTCAAGCCCGCCATCGGCGACTGGCTCTTCGGCTGTGACGTCTGCCAGGAGGTCTGCCCCCACAACTCCCCGCGCGACGACGACGCCGACGTCGGAACGCGCAACCCCGCCTACACCCCGCGCACGAAATCTCTCCCCATCCTCGATGTCATGCAATGGTCAGACGACAATCGCGCCGCGGCCACCCGCCGCTCCGCCCTCAAACGCGCCAAGCTCGACATGTTCCACCGCAACGCGAGAATCGTCGCCGACAATCTCAGCGCTTGATCAACAACTCCTGATCACAACCCCCTCGCCCGCGCGAACAACTCATCTACCGCCGGCCAGTTGATCAGGTTCATCCACGCCTTCACATACTCCCCGCGTTTGTTCTGGTACCGCAGGTAATACGCGTGCTCCCACACGTCCACGCCCACCAGCGGCACAACGCCCCCCACCCACCCGTCCTGCTGCTTCTCCATCTGCAGCACCACCAGCCGCTCCGACATCCCCTCCCAACCGATCCACGCCCAGCCGCTCCCCTCCACCGCGTTCGCCGCCATCTCCAGCTGCTTCAGCATCCCATCGAACGAACCGAAACTCCGCTCCGCCGCGTCCAGCATCGCCAGGCTCGGCCTCCTCGGCGCCTCTATCGCCGGCGGAACCATCGTCAGCCAGAACAACGTGTGATTCACATGCCCGCCCCCGTGAAACGCCGCCTCGCGCTGCCAGTGCTTGATCAGCCCCGCGTCCCCTTCCCCGCGCCGGATCTTCTCGAGCTCTTTCAGCGCCCGATTTAGCCCGTTCACATACCCCTGGTGATGCTTGCTGTGATGGATCTCCATCGTCGCCGCGTCGATGTGCGGCTCCATCGCGTCGTACGCGTAGCCCAGCTTCGGCAGCGTGTACTCACCCTTCGTCGCGTCCCACCCCAGCTGCTCCGCGCTCGGCCACGCCTTGCGCGCCGCCCCCGTCTGCGCAAGCCCCGGCGCCGCGCTCATCAGCCCCACCGCCCCCATCGCGCCGAGCGCCGCCATCGCTTCGCGCCGAGGCATCCCCGTGCTGTCCGCATTTCGATCCTGCATGGCCGGCTCCTTCTGTGGCTCGCATTTGTCAGCCCACAGCGTACCCGCGCCTCACCCCTGCCGCCCCTCCACCGCGCCGATCAGGCACGCGCCCGCCAGGATCATCAGGTCATCCATCTGCGCATCCTCCGAGTGCACCGCGACGCCCAGCCGGTACAGAAACGGATTGAAATGCGTGCGATACGTCACCAGCAGTCGCCCGTCGCCCCCGCGCACGTGAAACGTCTGCGGCAGCACCATGGCAAACCCCTCGTGCACGCGACGCAGGAACGCGAGCCAGCCCGAATCCTCCTCCACGCGCGCCACTTCCCTCCCCTCCCCGTCATGCACCGTCCACGTGTCGCGCACCAGGCTTTTCATCCCCCGCCGCCGAAACTCCCCGATCGTCTCCCCCGTCGCCAGCGTCACCCGATACGCCGCGCTGAAGTCGATCACCTGCGTCGTCCCGATCCGCAGCAGCTCCTCCGTGCGAGCCTCGCCCGTGTACACGCGCAGGTCCTCGCGCAGGCGCAGCGCCTTCTGCTCGCCGTACGCCACCGTCCCACCCTCGCCATTCACAATGTGGAACCCCGCCCCGAACAATTTGAAGAACTTCCGCCGGAGCGTGTACCGCTCCACCGCTGCCCCGCGTGTGCTCATGTCCTGGATCCTCCCGTGCGCAGCACTCCACCCAACGGCGACCCCCACCCCGCGCTCAACGAGGTTGCCGGTCCAGCTCCCGCCGAACGCTCATCACCTCGCGCGACAGCGAGTCCACCTCCCGCCGCAGCTCCACCGACACCCGATCCACATCTCTCCGCATCTCCTCCAACGCGCGCCGAAGCTCATCCACCGCGGGCTCCGCCCGCCCCGTGAACGTGAACTTCTCCTCCAGCCGCTCCAGCCGCGCCATCACCCGCTCCACCTCGCCCATCACGCGCCGCAGTTCCCCCTCATCCGCCCCGCGAACCACATTCTCTTCGCGCCTCCGTTCGCCCCGCTCCTCGCGCGCCGCATGCCCCACCCCCGCCCAGAACCGCGCCTCCTTCAACGCCGCCCCCACCCGCTCGTCCTTCGTCGCCACGTAGATGGGCGCCAGAATCTCCACCGCCTCGTGCGGCTTGCCCGACTCCCCCACGCGCCACGCGCGCTTCAGCGCCGCCTCCACCGCCGGCCCACGAAGCGTCTCCATCGCCTCCTGCAACTCAGCGTCCTGCGGCAGCACGTCGCGCACCTGGTCGATCGCCAGCAGCGCATGCATCGGGTCCCCCGACGCCACCGCCTGCAGCGCGTGCGCCTTCCGCTCCTCCCGCTGCCGCTCCGCGCGCTGCATCGCCTCATCAAGACTTGCCGGCGCGTCCGGCCGCTCAACCGACTCCTGCGCCGCCTGCGCATCCGGGGGCGCCTGCCCCGTCAACACCGCCGCGATCATCACGCCCGCCAGCATCCATCCACGCACGTGCAGCCTCCTCATGTCTCCCCCGCTCTCCTTATGCTACGCGCGCACCCAAACCACCCACGCCCGCGCGTGCGTTCCCGTTCCGTTCGCCAAGCTGTCGCAATGCTCCCCGCAAACCCTTCCCGGGGCGGTTCCGGGGGCGGTTCCGGGGGCGGTTCCGGGGGCGGTTCCGGGGGCGGTTCCGGGGGTCAGCTCACCCCAACCGTCAGCCCGATCGGCTGAGGCCGCACCTCATGCGTCGGCTGGATCGCGATCTTCAGCGGCGCCCGCTTCCCGTTGATCGTCGGCGGGATGTTGTCCTCATCCACGATCCGCTGGATCGCCATCACGCCCTCGATCAGCATCTCCGGCCTCGGCGGGCACCCCGGCACATACACGTCCACCGGGATGAACTGGTCCACACCCTGCACCACCGCGTACGTGTCGAACACGCCCCCCGTCGACGCGCACGCCCCCATCGAAATCACCCACTTGGGCTCCGTCATCTGCTGGTAAATCCGCTGCAGCACGGGCATCGTCTTGATCGCCACCCGCCCCGCCACGATCAGCAGATCGCTCTGGCGCGGGCTGAACCGCATCACCTCGGCCCCGAACCGCGCCAGGTCATACCGGCTCGACGCCGTCGCCATCAGCTCGATCCCGCAGCACGCCGTCGCAAACGGCATCGGCCACAGCGAAGACCGCCGCGACCAGTTGATCACCCGCTGCAGCTTCGTCGTCAGAAACCCGTCAACCGGCAGTGCGCTCTCGATGCCCATCCAAATCCTCCATCAACTCGTGCTGCCTACATCCTATCCGCGGTGGCATCTTCCCGACGGCCTCACTTCGGCTCCTCCGACGTCCAAAACCTCTTCCGCAACATCGCCAGCAACGTCCCCGGCTCCAGATACGCGCCCGGCGGCCTGTAATACACCTCCGCCTCCGCCTTCACCACCCCAGCCCTCGGGTTCCCCTTCGCCCCCGGCGCCGTCACCGCACGCAGCGTCCCCCGCGCCCCCTTCATCACCTCCTCCAGCGCCCCCGCATCCTCACACCGGAAGATCACGTCCTGCTCGTGCACCACGATCGACGACACGCCAACCCCGTGCGCCCCGATCCGCACCTCCGCCAGGTCCAGCAACCTCCGCGCCGCCTGCGGCGCCTCCCCGTACGCCTCCTGCAAATCCTTCTCCACCTTCGCCAGTTCCTCACGCGTCCGCGCACGCGCCACCCGCCGATACGCCTCCATCCTCCGCGAATCGCTCGGGATGTAGCCTTTCGGAATAGACCCCGTCACCCCGATCTCCACCGTCGTCTCGCTCGCTTCCTCCACACGCTCATTCCGCAGCTCACGCACCGCGCGCTCCAGCAGCCGGCAGTACATGTCATATCCCACGGCCGCGATGTGCCCGCTCTGCTCCGCCCCCAACAGGTTCCCCGCCCCGCGAATCTCCAAATCGCGCATCGCGATCTTGAACCCCGCCCCGAGCATGCTGAACTCCTCGATCGCGCGCAGCCGCTTTCGCGCCGTCTCAGATACCACCCGATCCCCCGGCAAAAACAGGTAGCAATACGCCCGGTGCTTGTATCTCCCCACCCGACCCCGCAACTGGTGCAGGTCCGCCAACCCATACCGATCCGAGTCCGTGATCACCATCGTGTTCGCCGTCGGGATATCGATCCCGCTCTCGATGATCGTCGTGCTCACCAGCACGTCCGCCTCCCTCCGGACGAACTTCAGCATCACCTCTTCGAGCTGCCTCGGCTCCATCTGCCCGTGCCCCACGATCACCCGAGCCCCAGGCGCCAGCCGCCGCACCTCGTCCGCCACCTTCTCGATGCTGTGCACCCGGTTGTGCACCACGAACACCTGCCCCTCCCGCGCCAGCTCCCGCGCAATCGCGCTCGCCATCCGCTTCTCGTTGTACGGAATCACCTCCGTCACGATCGCCCTTCGATCCACCGGCGCCGTCGTCAGCGACGAGATGTCCCGGATCCCCAGCATCGCCATGTGCAGCGTCCGCGGGATCGGCGTCGCGCTCAGCGTCAAGACATCCACCGTCATGCGGAGCGATAACAACGCCTGCTTGTGCTCCACCCCGAACCGCTGCTCCTCATCGATCACCACCAGCCCAAGGTCCGCGAACTTCACATCCTTACTCAGGAGCCGATGCGTCCCGATCAGGATGTCCACCTGCCCCTTCCGCGTCGCCGCGAGCACCTCGTTCTGTTCCCTCGCCGTCTTGAACCTCGACACAGACTCCACCCGGAACGGAAACCCCGCCAACCGCGACCTGAACGTCCGCTCGTGCTGCACCACCAGCACCGTCGTCGGCGCCAGCACCGCAACTTGCTTCCCGAACTCCGCGCACTTGAACGCCGCGCGAATCGCCAATTCCGTCTTCCCGAATCCCACATCCCCGCACAAGAGCCGGTCCATCGGCCGCGTCGACGTCATGTCCTTCTTGATCTCAGCGAGCGACGCCAGCTGATCCTCCGTCTCCTCGAACGGAAACGCCGCCTCAAACTCCTT
This sequence comes from uncultured Phycisphaeraceae bacterium, assembly GCA_964638515.1. Lineage (GTDB taxonomy): Bacteria > Planctomycetota > Phycisphaerae > Phycisphaerales > UBA1924 > CAYPGJ01. The sequence continues at coordinate 17,827 of CAZWZL010000012.1, read as the reverse complement.
CTGCCACGCCGTGTCGCCCGGATACCGCACCCCCGGCATCGCCGCGCGCGCCGCCTGCACCCGCAGCATCTCCCCCGCCAGATCCCTCACCGCCTCCCCCGTCTGCTCCTTCTGCTGCTTCCAGCGCTTCCCCCCCAGCGTCGACAGCTTCGGCTTGCCCTTGAACCCGCCGACATACCGCTGCACCTGCTCGATCTGCGTCGCCGGCACGTGCAGCTTCGTCCTCCCCGCAAACTCCAGCGTCAGGTACTCCTCAACGCCCCCCTCCTTCCGCCGAGCCTCTTCCTCCGCGTCCGTCTCCCCCGCCTTCTTCACCGCGCGAGGCCGCATCGTCTTCAGCCCCGCAAACCGCGCGATCCCATGCTCCGCATGAACAACGTAATCCCCCTCCTGCAAGTCGAAGAACGCGTCCGTCGCCCGACCGCCGCGCAGCCGCCGCACGCGCCGCCGCGTCTCGTACCGATGCACGATCTCGTGATAGGGCACGAGCGCGATTCCCGCACCGGGGGCGCCCCACACAAACCCACGATGCAGATACCCCACGCGCCGCTCCACGCGCCCCGCATCCTCACCCCCGAACTCCGCCATCAACTCCTCAAACCGCTGGGCCTCTCCCTCCTGCTCGCAGAACACCAACACCGTGCCGTCCCGCGCAAGCCCGCACACCTCCGCCACCGCCTCCGCCGCGCCCTTCGCAAACTCCATCAACCCGCGCACCGGCGCCTCGAACACCCGCTGCACCGCCGCCCCCTGCGAAAACTGATTCACCTCCACAAACCCCATGAACCCGTCCTGCAATCCCTTCAGCACCGCCGGCGGCCCGTAGATGTTCCGCGAGTCCACCACGCGCTCGTAATACCCCCGCCCCTGCTCCACCACCTCCATCAACTCGTGCGCCGTCACCAGCGCTTCACCCGACAAGCACTCCCAGAACCCCTCTCCCTCCCTCACCACATCCTCAACCTCGGCCCCCACCACCTCCACACCATCCAGCCTCATCCCCGACCCCATCGACTCCAGATCAAACTCGCTGATGCTCTCCACCTCATCCCCGAAAAAATCCAATCGAACCGGCAAAGACCCGCTCCCCACCTCCGTCGAAGCCCCGCATGCGAACACGTCCAGAATCCCTCCGCGCACGGCGTACTGCCCCGCCTCCTCCACCGCCTCGACGCGCTCATACCCCGCCCCATCCAACCACTTCACCACCTCCTCCAGCCCCCTCCGCTCGCCCCGCGCCACCTGCAGCACCCGCCTCGAAATCTCTCGCTCTTCCGGAACGCCCTGCATCAACGCCTGGATCGGCGCCACCACCACCGTCCCCGCCCTGATCTCCCCCCGCCGCGCCGCCCGCACCACCCGCGCCCGCTCCGCAAACAACTCCACGCTCGCGTGCGTCTCCCCCGGCAACGACTCCATCGCCGGGAACTTCAGCGCACTCCCCTCCCCAAAGAGCGAATTCAACTCGTCCGCCGTGTCATCCGCCTCATCCAGATGCGCGACGACGTGCAGCACGATCCGCCCCGTCGCCCGCGCGAGCGCAATCGCCGTGAGCGACGCCGACGACCCCCACGAACCCACGATCGCAACCCGCTTCATTCCCTCCCCCACCGCGCGCACCACTTCGCCCATCACCGCATCCTCAAGAACCGCGCGCAGCGCCCCCTCCGCCACGCCCCCCGTC
>CAZWZL010000012.1:10214-16043 GCA_964638515.1 uncultured Phycisphaeraceae bacterium | reverse complement strand
CATCACCGCATCCTCAAGAACCGCGCGCAGCGCCCCCTCCGCCACGCCCCCCGTCGTCTTCCGCTGCTCCGCGCGCATGCTCGTCCCCGCCAACGCGTGTGCAACACGCGCGGCCGGTGCCTCCTTTCCAGCGAACTTCCGCCAGTGTATCCCCCGCCTCCCCCGCAGAACCACCCCGGACCCTCTCGCGTATAACGTCCTCGAAGGAAAGGAGACGCACATGCTTCAATCCTGCCGAATCGCAATCACCGCAACCGCACTCACCCTCACATCCCTCCCCCTCGCAGGCTGCCTCGCCGTCGCGGCCGCGGCCGGCGCTGGCGCCGGTGTCGCCTACGTGCAGGGAGACCTCGAAGCCACCCTCGAGGGCAGCGTCGAACGCGTCGCCAAAGCCACCGAGCGCGCCCTCGACGATCTCAAGATAAACGTCATCTCCGGCGGCGCCAGCAAGCTCGACGCGCACTACAAGGCCCGCACCGCCGAGGACAAGAGCGTCAACATCCGAATCACCACCGAAACGGAGAAGACCTCGAAGATCTCCATCCGCATCGGAACCTTCGGCGATGAGGCCATGAGCCGTCGCATCCTCGACGAGATCAAGGAAGAACTCTGATCAGCGCGCTACGTGTGGCATGGCCAAGCGGACGCTTGGCCACGAGCATCATCACGTGACGCTGTTCACACCACCCCGTACTCCTCCCACCGCTTCGTGACCAGCCGCCTCGTCGCCTCATCCATCCTCAGAATCTCCGGGAACGCCCGCACCGGATATCCATGCGTCGCCTCGCTTTGCGCTGCGGGCTTCTTCGACGTCGCGTCGAACGCCACGCACGCGCCATCCGTCGAAACAATCCTGTCCCGCCCCGGGTCGCTGTTCGCGCACCAGCGGAACAGACACGCGTCCCAATCCTCCACGTCCACCTCCCCCGACACAACCACCGTCCATCGCGCGAGCGCACCCGCCGCATCCAACGCGCCGATCACCTCGCGCCCCTTCCCCTCATCCGCGCGGACGAACAACCACACTCCCCCCAACGGCGCCGGCGCCGAGACGCCAAGCACTCCCTCAACCTGTTGCGCTTGCGCAACAACGTCCGCGCGTTCGTGCGCCCCATCACTCTTCCGGGGCGGCAGCGCCTTCTCGTCCGCCGTCTTCTCCGTCGCGTCGAACCCCATCTTCGAGCCCATACCCAGCATCGGCGCCGCGTGATCGAGAATGTCAAGCGGACCCGTCACGCGCTCCACGTCCCGCGCCGGGTCGCACCGCTCGCCCACCGCGCGCAGCACCGCCGCGTGATCGTGCACGTCTACATCGCCGTCCACGACCACCACGTGCTTCGTCCACGCCATCTGCCCCGCCCCCCACACGCTGTGCATCACCCGCCGCCCCTGCAACGGGTACTCCTTCCTGATCTTCAGGAACGCACAGTTGTGGAACGCCCCGAACATCGGCAGGTCGTAGTCCTCGATGTCCGGGATGAGCGTCCGAAGCAACGGCAGGAACATCCGCTCCGTGGCCTTCCCCACGTAGTAGTCCTCCTGCGGCGGCAGCCCCACGATCGTCGCCGGAAAAACCGCGTTCCGACGCATTGTGATCGCCGTCACCTCCACGATCGGATACCGGTCCGGCAACGAATAGAACCCTGTGTGGTCGCCAAAGGGCCCCTCAGCAACCGCCCCCGGCCCAAGCGGCTCGCCCGTCCGCGGGTCGTAATTCACGCCATGCGCCTCGTGACTCACCCACCCCTCGATCACGATCTCGGCGTTCGCCGGCACGCGCAGCGGAACCGTCTTGCACGCGCACATCGGAATCCCGCGCCTATTGAGCAGCCCCGCGAGCAGGACCTCGCTCAACCCCGGAGGCATCGGCGCCGTCGCGGCGTACGGCAGCACGCTCTCCCCCCCGAACACGATCGCCACCGGCATCCGCTCCCCCCGCTTCTTCCACGATCTCCAGTGCCTCGCCCCGTCGTGATGCATGTGCCAGTGCATCGCCAGCCGCTTGCGCCCCATCGCCTGCACGCGGTACATCCCGATGTTCCGAGACCTCGGCCGCTCAGCCCCCGCATCGTCCGCATGAATCGTGTGCACGCCCGCGAAGGTGATGTACCGCCCCCGCCACGCCGGAGCATCAACGAGATCAACGCCCTCAATCCCCCGATTGATATCGCTCGGCCAGCCCACACCCGCGAGATCCCCATCCAGCGGCCAGCACCGAAGGAGCGGCAAGCGCGTGATGTCCACATCCTTCCCCATCCACACCACTTCCTGACACACTCCGGTTTTCACCCGCTTCGGCGGCATCTTCAGCACCGGCGCAAACTGCCGAATCTTGGCGATCGCCTCCCGAATCCCCGACGGCGGCACGGGCTCCACCAGCGCACCGAGCCGCTCGGCCCAATAGTCAAACCCTCTCCCCGCGGGACAGCCGAGGGCCATCTCCATGCGCCGATACGAGCCGAAGACGTTGATGGCGACGGGCAGCTCGGAGCCCTCGACGTTTTCGAACAGCAGCGCGTGCCCGCCGAGATGGTGAAACCTCGGATCCACGCGTTGCGCGTACGCGCTGGCTCGCCCCGGGCACGGGGATTTGCTGACGCGGTCGGCGATTTCCGCGATTTCGAGAACGGGGGAAACGCGTGGCGAGATCCGGCGCAGTTCGCCCGCGGCGTCCAGCGCGCCGAGAAAATCCTGTAGCGTGTTGAACACGATGGCTCCTTCTCCCCATTCTGACGGCTCTCGCGCTCCCTTGCGCAACCCCGGGCCGCGACTGGAGTTGGATTGGCCCGCGTACTACGACGCCGTGGAGGGCAAGCCCGCGCGGGACACGCTGCTCCGGGCGTTGGAGGGATTTGGTCCCGGCTTGGCGCTTGACGTCGGTTCGGGGTCGGGGCGCGATGCGCACGAGATGCTGCGACGTGGGTGGACGGTGGTGGCGATGGACGGGTGCGGCGAGGCCTCGCGCCTGGTGGAAGAAGGCGCGCAACCGGCTGACCGGGCGCGACTTCGGACTCGTGTCGCGCGGCTCGAAGACGCGGACCTGATCGAGATCGCGGGGGGCCGGGTTGACCTCGTGAACGCGTGCTTTGTGCTGCCGTTTGGGCGTGCGGAGGTGTTTCCGGCGGTGTGGGCGGGGGTGATGCGGGTGGTGCGGCGCGGGGGGAAGTTCGCGGGGCAGCTGTTCGGGGACCGGGACTGCGGCGCGGGGACCGAGGGACGGACGTACCACCAGCGGCGGGAGGTGGAGGCGTTGTTGGACGGATGGGTGGTAGAACATTTCAAGGAAGCGGAAAAAGACGGCAACGACCCGTTCGGGAATCCGAAGCATTTCCATGTGTTTCATCTTGTTCTGCGGCGGACCTGATGTGTTCGCCGCGAGCTCGCAGTGACGGAGGCTGTGCGCACGATTCATGCCATACGCGATTGACGTTCGACAGGTCGAGAAGGTGTATCGGGGGAAGGTCCACGCGCTCCGGGGGGTGACGATGCGCGTGCGGCGCGGGGAGGTGTACGGGCTGCTCGGCCCGAACGGCGCGGGCAAGAGCACGCTCGTGAAGATCCTCACGACGCTGGTGCGTCCGACGTCGTGCGAGGGGACGTTGCTGGGCGACCCGATCGGGCAGCCGTCGACGCTCGCGCGGGTGGGGTACCTGCCGGAGAACCCGAAGTTCCCGTCGCACCTGACGGGCGGGCAGGCGCTCGACTGGGCGGGCGCGATGACGGGTGTTGCGCGGCGGGAGCGTCGTCAGCGGACGGGCGAGCTTCTCGACCTCGTGCGGATGCGCAAGTGGGAGCGCGTGAAGATCGCGCGGTACAGCAAGGGGATGCGTCAGCGGATCGGGCTTGCGCAGGCGCTCATCAACAACCCGGAGGTGGTGCTGCTGGACGAGCCGACGGACGGGGTTGATCCGGTGGGCCGGAAGGAGATCCGGGACGTGCTGGTCGAGATGAAAGAGCGGGGCACGACGGTGCTGCTCAACAGCCACCTGCTGAGCGAGGCCGAGATGGTGTGCGATCGCGTGTCGATTCTCGTGCAGGGGCGGATGGCCATGGAGGGGACGCTGGATGAGTTGACGGTGGGGCAGCGTCGGTACGAGATCGAATGTGGCGTTGAGGGCGTGGATGCGGGCTCGCTCTCGTGCGCGGCGGGGCTGAGCGTGGAGGGGCGTGTGATTCGCGTGGACTCGGATGATGCGGAGACGGTGCAGCCGGTGATCGACGGGCTGCGCGCGAGGGGCGTGGTGATCCGCAGCGTGCGGGCGTTTCGTCCGTCGTTGGAGGACTTGTTTATTGCGGCGGTGTCGGACCCGACGACGGGGGCGACGGCGGACCCGGGGGCTTCCGGTGATGCGCGGCGCGGGCGCCGGAATGGAGCGGGCTCATGATTCTCCGGCAGACGTGCGCGATCTTTCTCGAGTCGTACCGCGAGTTGAACGCGCGGAAGTTGTTCTGGGTGGTGCTGGCGATCTCGGGGCTGGTGGTGGTGGCGCTGGGATCCGTGGGGATCAGCGAGACGGGGATCACGCTGCTGGGGTATGAGATTCTGCCGGGGACGATCACGACGGCGCAGGTGCCTCGGGACTCGTTCTACAAGTTCCTGTTCGTGGCCGTGGGCGTGCCGATCTGGCTGACGTGGGCGGCGACGGTGCTGGCGCTGGTTTCCACGGCGGGGGTGATCCCGGACATGCTGCAGGCGGGCGCGATCGACGTGGTGCTGAGCAAGCCGATCTCTCGTGCGCGTCTGTTCGTGACGAAGTACCTGTCGGCGCTGCTGTTCGCGGGCTTGCAGGTGGTGGTGTTCTCGGTGGCGTCGTTTCTGGTCATCGGGGTGCGGGGCGAATCCTGGGAATGGAAGGTGTTTCTCGCGGTGCCGCTGGTGCTGTGCTTCTTTTCGTACATCTACAGCGTGTGCGCGCTGGTGGGGCTGCTGACACGATCGACGATGACGGCGTTGCTCGCGGCGATGGGGTTCTGGGGGCTTGTGTTCGCATCGCACGTCACGGAGCAGGCGTTTCTCGCGGCCAAGGCGTCGACGGAGATCCGCGTGACGGGGCTCGAGGCGGACCTAAAGGCGCGGACGGCGCGGCTCGAAGGCCTCGAGGCAGAACCGACGAAGCCGAGCGGGAACGGCGTGATGGGGACGATCGTCGGAGCGCTCAGGCCTGCGGCGAATCCGGACGCGGAGCGTGAGGCCCTGGAACGCGCGCGGGCGCGGCTGGAGAAGGAGCGCGGGCGGCTGGAGTCTCGTCGCCAGGGGCATCGGATTGCGCTGGCGGCCAAGACCGCGCTGCCCAAGACGAGCGAGACGATGGGGATTCTGCAGCGCGAGTTGCTGTCGATGTCGGAGCTTGCGGCGATCACGCAGGGGGGGAGCAACGACGAGGTGATCGTCCATGTGAACACGGACGACGAGGAAGAGGCGGAGATCGTGGAGACGTTCGGGGACCACCGCGGGACGCAGGACGCCGTGGCGCGGACGGTGCGCGGGCGGAGCGCGTTGTGGATCATCGGGACGTCGCTGCTGTTCGAGGCGTTGATCGTGGGTATCGCGGCGCGGGTGTTTTCGAGGCGGGATTTTTGAGGGGCGTGGAGGCCGCGGGAATTTGCCCCCTCACCCGTCGCTGCATTGCAGCGACACCCTCTCCCGCAAGGGGAGAGGGGTATGGCGCGGACATCGCTGATGATTGCCCCCTCACCCCGCGTTGCTGCGCGATGCTCCCCTCTCCCGCGCCCCCGGAAGGGCCCCCGGAAGTGCTCGCGGGAGGAGGGGTTGCCGACGGTGCGATTCGCGCGTGGACATGCGGAGAAAGCACCCCCCTCCTGTCGCTA
>CAZWZL010000012.1:0-10114 GCA_964638515.1 uncultured Phycisphaeraceae bacterium | reverse complement strand
CGCGACATCCTCCCCCGCGCTCGCCGATGGCGAGCGGAGGGAGGGGTTGTGACGGTGCGATTCGCGCGTGGACATGCGGAGAAAGCACCCCCCTCCTGTCGCTACGCGACATCCTCCCCCGCGCTCGCCGATGGCGAGCGGAGGGAGGGGTTGTGACGGCGCGAATGGGTATGACCGGGGTTTTCGTCGTGGCCCCTCGCTTCGCGATAGGCCACGGCACACGCGAACGGCGGTTAGTCGGTGACCGGGGGCCAGAATTGGAGTCGTGGTTGGACGGTGGCGGTGAGGATGACGCCTTGGGCGGAGGTGGCGAGGCGTGTGGCGGGTGCGGCGTGTTTGGTGCGGAGTTGTGCGAAGGCGATGGGCGCGCCGGCGAGCATGGGTGAGAGTGTGGAGGAGGTGATGGCGCCGAGGACGTCGCCGAGGGCGTCGCCTTCGGCGAAGAGCTGCGCGGGCGCGATGGGGAGGCGGGCTTCGTGCCGGTCTTCGGGTGAGGGTTGGGATTCGATGCGGAGCGCGACGAGTTGTTGCTTGGGTTTGCCGAGGGCTTCGAGGCGCGCAACGACTTCCTGGCCGAGGTAGCAGCCTTTCTTGAAGGAGACGCGGTCGTGGAGGACGCCGGTCTCGTGGGGGAGTGAGTCCGGGCCGAAGTCGATGTTGTAGAGGGGGACGCCGGACTCGATGCGGGCGACGTTGAGGGCGTGCCAGCCGCAGGGGCGGAGTTTGATGCGCTGCGCGAGTTCGGTGGCGGGTTTCGACGCGCCGTCGGGCGCGGCGTTGTACGGGCTTGCGGCTTCGAGGAGTGCGGGCCAGAGGGTGAGGGCGTGTTCGGGTGAATCGAGGATGCATTCGAAGGAGGGGATGTTGGCGAGGTCCTGACGATCGATGAGGAGCTCGACGCCCGCGAGCGTTGCGCGGCAGGCGTGGTTGTCGGCGAGGTCGGCGGGGTGCGGGCCGGAGAGGGGCTGCGCGAGGGCGCGGAGGAGGTCGGGGGCGGTCGGGCCGAGGAGGAGGAGGGAGTGTCGTTGGTCGGTGAGGTCGGTGATCGTGACGTCCTCGGTGATGACGTAGGCGGAGAGGGATTCGTGGGCGCGGCGCGCGGCGTGTGCGTCGAGCGTGAGGAGGATGCGGTCTTCGAGGTTGATGACGCGGAGATCGGCGTCGATGCGTCCCTTGCGGTTGAGCCAGAAGGCGCGGGCGCAGGCGCCGGGCGCGAGTGGGCGGAGGTCCTGCGTGATCATTCGTTGGAGGAAATCGAGCCTTTCGGAGCCCGTGACTTGGAGGAGTGCGCGGTGTGGGGCATCGAAGAGGACGCAGGCCTTGCGTTTGGAGGCGTATTCGAGTTCGAGTTCGGCGAAGGAGTTGACGAGTTCGATGTGTCGCGGGTCGGCGGGCGTGTCGGGATTGATGGGAGGGCCGTAGGGGAGGAAGTCGGCGTGCGCCTGAGCGAGCCACTTGCGGATGGGTGTGATGCGGGCCATGATTCGCGGCTCTTGTGGTGGTGAATCGTGTGTGGGGGAGCGGATGATACGCGTGGGCGCGTTGCGCCTGCGGCGCAAAGGAGTGAGACATGGCGAGCGGACTGAATGTGGAGTTGCTGAAGCGGCTGTGCCAGACGCCCGGCGTGCCGGGGCGGGAGGACCGGGTCCGCGCGCTGATTCAGAAAGAAGTGAAGGGCCTGTTCGACGAGGTTCGGACGGACGCGATGGGGAATTTGTTGTGCAAGCGCGGCCCGCGGGCCGGAAAGGGCAAGGGCGCCGGCGCGCGCGGCGGGACGAAGGGCGAGGCGACGCGCGTGATGCTGCCGTGCCACATGGATCAGATCGGGTTCCTGGTGCGGCACGTGGATGAGAAGGGGTTTGTGCGCGTGAACGCGGTGGGCGGGTTTGACACGCGGACGCTGTTTGCTCGGCCGGTGACGGTGTGCACGAAGAAGGGGGACATCCCCGGCGTGATGAACCCCGGGGGAAGGCCGATTCACATTGCGACGGAGGAGGACAAGAAGAAGATCCCCGATGTGAAGGAGATCGTGGTGGACGTGGGGATGGCGGGGAAGCAGGCGAAGGAGCGGATCTCGATCGGGGACATGGTGGTGCTGGATTCGCCGTTCACGGAGATGGGCGACAAGATCGTGAGCAAGTGCCTGGATAACCGGGTGGCGTGCTGGCTGGGGATCGAGTCGGTGCGGGCGCTGGACAAGAGCGGGTCGGCGCACGCGTGCGAGGTGCACGTGGCGTTCACGGTGCAGGAGGAGGTTGGATTGCGGGGGGCGAAGACTGCGGCGGCGTCGATTGCGCCGCACATCGCGATCGGGCTGGATGTGTCGTTGTCGTGCGACACGCCGGGCGTGCCGGAGGACGAGATGGTGACGAAGCAGGGGGACGGGGTCGGCCTGCACGTGATGGATTCGAGTTTCATTGCGGACGCGGGCCTAATTGATGAGTTGGAGGCGGTGGCGAAGCAGAAGAAGATCCCGCACCAGCGGACGATTCTGATGCGAGGCGGGCAGGACGGGGCCGCGGGACAGCAAACGGGGATCGGGGCCAGGGCCGCGGGCGTTGTGGTGGGGACGCGGTACATCCACTCGATCACGGAGATGATCGACCGGAGGGATCTCGCGGCGGCGCGGGACTTGTTGGCGGCGTGGATTCCGACGGTGAAGTGAGGCTCAGGAAGCGGAGCCGGCGAGCACGGCGCCTCGGTCGCGCGCGGCGAGCACGGCGCGGGTGATGGCGTCGAGGACCTTTGCGTCCTGGAGGACGCGGACGGCGGCTTCGGTGGCGCCGCCCTTGGAGGTGACGGCGAGCCGGAGATCGAGTGGAGAGGATTCGGGGGCGCGGAGGAGGAGTTCGGCGGCGCCGGAGAGCGTGTGTCGAACGATGGAGGCGGCGCTTTCGGGCGTGAAGCCCATCTGCTGCGCTGCGTTGTCGAGCGCTTCGGCGAGATAGAAGAGGTATGCGGGGCCGGATCCGGCGAGCGCGGTGAAGGCGTCCATGAGTGATTCTTCGAGGGAGATGACCACGCCGACGGCTGAGAAGAGGCGTGAGGCGAAGGCGTCGTCGTTGGGCTGAGCGCCGGAGCCGAGACAGATGGCGGCGAGGCCCTTGCGGATCTGCGCGGCGAGATTGGGCATGACGCGGATGACACGGGCTTTTCCGCCGAGCGAGTTGCGGATTTGCTCGGAGGTGGCGCCGGCGAGGATGGAGATGACGACGCGGTTGTGGACAAGGCCTTTGAGATCGCGCGCGACATCGGGGAGGGACTGCGGCTTGACGGCGAGGAGGAGTTGTGCGTCGGGCGTGAGGAGTTCGAGTGCGGCCGGGGCGCGATCGAAGAGTCGGACGCCGAGGGGGCGGATGGAGGCGCGTTGCTTTGCGTCGGGATCGGCGACGGCTACGTCACTCGGGGTGATGACGCCGGCCAGTACGGCGCCGGCGAGCAGGGCGCGGGCCATCTTGCCACCGCCGATGACGGCGAGGGAGACGGGATGGTTGTCGGGCATGGAGGGGCCCTCCGAAATGCGTGTGTCGGCACTGTAGCGGGCGGGGAGTGGAGGTGGATGCTGAAACGGGGGAGTTGGGGGCCGAGAGAGCGGGCGGGGGGTAAGATGCGGGCTTGTCCGCACGGGCGGGGCGTGACGGGGGCTCGGCGCGGGGCTTGGAGGCGTGGATGTCGCTGTCGCACGTACTTGAATGCGAGAAGCCGCTGCACGAGTTGGAGCGGAAGATCCAGGCGCTGGAGGCGTTGGCGTCTTCGGAGGAGGATCGCGCGGCGGTGGAGTCGGCGCGGGTGGAGTATGCGTCGCGGCTGAAGGACATCTATGCGAATCTGACGCCTTGGGACGTGGTTCGCGTGGCGCGGCATCCGAAGCGGCCTCAGACGCGGGACTACATCGAGTTTCTGTGCAAGGACTTTTGCGAGCTGCACGGCGACCGGCGGTTTGGGGATGACCCGGCGATCGTGACGGGGCTGGGGATGATCGGGTCGGTGCGTTGCATGATCATCGGGCATCAGAAGGGGCGATCGACGCAGGAGAAGGTGTCGTGTCACTTCGGGTGTGCGCACCCGGAGGGATATCGCAAGGCGCTGCTGAAGATGCGTCTGGCGGAGAAGTTCGGGCTGCCGATCGTGACGCTGGTGGACACGCCGGGCGCGTTTCCGGGGGTGGGCGCCGAGCAGCGCGGCCAGGCCGAGGCGATCGCGGTGAACATGCGGGAGATGAGCCGCATCAAGACGCCGATCGTGAGCGTGGTGATTGGGGAGGGCGGATCGGGCGGGGCGCTGGGGATCGCGGTGGCGGACCGGGTGGCGATGCTGGAGTACGCGTATTACGGGGTGATTTCGCCGGAGGGGTGCGCGGCGATTCTGTGGAAGGAAGCGAATCCGCAGACGAACGCGGCCGCGGCGTCGGCGTTGAAGCTGACGGCCAAGGACAATCTGTCATTGGGGATTGTGGATGACGTGATCGCGGAGCCGGCTGGCGGCGCGCACCGTGACCCTCGCGGCGCGGCGGAATCGGTGAAGACGTGGGTGGTGGATCGGGTGAGGGAGCTGAAGCGGTACAAGCCGGCGAATCTCCCGGCGAAGCGGTACGAGCGGTTCCGGAAGTTGGGCGCGCTGGTTGAGGCGAGTGAGACTCCGGAGGCGGCGGCGAAGGCCGTGGTGGATAGGACTGAGAGTGCCGGAGAGAGCAAGGGTGGCGCGGGAGCGGAGGGCGGCGTGGCGAAGATTCGCGGCGGGACGGGCGCGGCGGCCAAGCGTCGGCAGGAAGGGTGAGGCGGGTGCGGGGCGGCCTGGGCGGGGGAGCTTTTGACGGTTTTGGGGGGTGTCGGTAGACTCCGCGGCCTTCCGTGCGGGTGGTTTTGTTCGGGTTCTGTGAGCATCGGAATCGGAGACGCCGGGGAATCGCAGCGGAGCATCGAGCGTGGCCAAAGCGTCTGGAAGCACGCGGAAGGGCGGGGGCAAGACCAAGGCCGGGGCGTCGCGCGCGGTGAGCGCGAAGAAGACGGCCAAGAAGGCCCCAGCGAAGAAGACGGCCAAGAAGCCTGCTGCGAAAGCCGCGGGCAAGGCTGCCAAGCCGAGCAAGGCCAAGCCCGCCAAGAGCGCGAAGCCCGCGAAAGCGGAGAAGGTTGCCGGCGCGAAGGGCGCGAAGCCGGCGAAGGGCGCGAACCCGTCGAAGAGCGCGGGCGGCGCCAAGGCTCCGTCGAAGCCGACCACCAAAGTTGAGAAGGCGGCCAAGCCGTCGAAGCCGGCGCGGAAGCCCGCGGGCAAGAAGGGCGCCAAAGAGAAGCCGCCACCCCCCCCACCGCCCTCGCTTGCGTCGATGCAGGCGGCTGCTTCGAAGTTGGCGGCCGCGGCCGGATTGCGACCGGTGGAGTCGGGCTCCTCGTCGTCGTCGGACGGCGGCACGGGCAAGCCGCGTCGGGTGTCGCGTTCTCCGTTGTCGTCGTCGGAGGTTGACGCGTATCGCCGGTTGCTGATTCACAAGCGCGGCGAGATCGTCGGCGATGTGTCGGCGATGGAGGAGGAGGCGCTGACGGGTGGCTCGTCGGGCTCGTTGTCGCACACGCCTCAGCACATGGCTGAGCAGGGTTCGGACACGTTTGATCAGAGTCTGTCGCTGGACCTCGCGGCTTCGCAGCGGAAGTTGTTGAAGGAGATCGACGAGGCGTTGGAGCGGATCGACGCCGGGACGTACGGGGTGTGCACGGACATGGGCGTGCCGATCGGGAAGACGCGGTTGGACGCGAAGCCCTGGGCGAAGCACTGCATCGAGGCCGCGCGGTTGCACGAGCGGCGCGGTTCGTGACGAAGGCCGGGTTTTCGGGCGATTCGTCCGAGTCTGCCTCCGTCGCGGGGGAATCGATGGTTGTTGAAGCGGGTTCGGGGGTTGGCGCGATCGTTGCGGATCGCTCTTCGTGGCGGAGCAAGCGCGCGTGGGGCGTTTTGCTGACGGTGCTCGTGGCGGGGCTGATCGCGGACCTTTGGAGCAAGTCGGCGGCGTTCGCGGGGATCGCGTCGGGGCCGGTGACGATCCGTCGCGCGGATGTGCTGTCGCTGCCGTCGAGCCAGATCAACCGGTTGGTGCCGGTGCACGAGTCGGTGGTGGTGGTTCCCAGGTTGCTCGAGCTGAAGTTGGTGTTGAATCCGGGCGCGGTGTTCGGGATCGGCGCGGGGAAGCGGTGGGTGTTCGTGGTGTTCACGGTGGGGGCGGTGGCGTTCGGGCTGTGGGTGTTTGCGCGCTGGACGAAGTCTCGGGACTGGTGGAGCCACGCGGCGCTGGGGCTGATCCTCGCTGGGGGGCTTGGGAATCTGCACGACCGGCTCACGCTTGGTTGTGTGCGGGATTTCCTGCACCCGTTGGCGGGGGTGATGCTGCCCTTCGGGATCGCGTGGCCGGGGGGGGATCGTCAGGTTTGGCCCTACGTGAGCAACGTGGCGGATGCGTTGCTTTTGGTGGGGATCGGGGTGCTGATGGTGCGATTGTGGCGTGGTGAGGGGCAGGCTCGCGCGGCCTCGCCCGCGGCGGCACGCGAGGCATGAGGAGGGCGGATGGGGGGGCGTGAGAGTGAGTCTCAGTGGAGGGCGCGCCATGTCGGGCGGGGCCCCGTACCATGTGGCGCTGACATTCTGATGCGTTGGGCGCGGAACAGTGTTTGTTCGGCCCGACGAGCCTGACCAAGATCGATCCCGAGGATCTCCGTTGGCTTACCACTCGGGCGGAGACTCTCGCATGAAGATCTACGTAGGAAACCTGTCCTTTCAGACGAACGACTCGGACCTGAACGCCGCGTTCGGCGCGCACGGCTCGGTGCAGAGCGCGAGCGTGGTGATGGACCGTGAGACGGGCCGCTCTCGCGGCTTCGGGTTCGTGGAGATGGGGGACGCGGAGGCGAAGCTGGCGATCGATGCCCTCAACGGGGCGGAGCTGAGCGGCCGCCAGATCTCGGTGAGCGAGGCGAAGCCTCGTGAGAACCGCGGGTTCGGCGGCGGTGGCGGTGGCGGCGGGCGGGGCCGGCGCTAAACGCGGGTGTGGCCGGTGATCGCCGGCCTCGGAGTTTTCCGATAGACGTCATGGCGTTCATCGCTTTGCGGCGGTGATCGCTCTTTCCCAGATGCGAGCCGGAGGTGTCGAGCACCGGCCGCGTGCACGAGCAAGGAACACCGCGCGATGACGAAGACCTCGGCTTGGGCCCCTGACGCCCCGGACGCCCCGGATGCCACGAGCGACACGACGACCACGGATGCGGGCTCGCTCGCGTTCGTCGAGATCGAATCCACCCACCTGCCTGTTCCGGAGCATGCGGGAGAGGTTCACCATGACGATCGCGCGCCGCTGCGCGTCCGGATCGCGAACTTCTGCGCAGTGGTGATCCCGCTGGCGGGACTGGGGACGGCCATCGGGCTGCTGTGGGGCGTGGCGTTTGACTGGCTGCACCTCGCGCTGCTGGGCGGGATGTACCTGGCGACGGCCATCGGGATCACGGTGGGGTTTCACCGGCTGTTCACGCATCGGAGTTTCACGGCGCCCAAGCCGGTGGCGGCCGTGCTGGCGGCGTTGGGATCGATGGCGGTTGAGGGCCCGTTGATGGAGTGGGTGGCGACGCACCGCAAGCACCATCAGCACAGCGATCAGGACGGCGACCCGCATTCGCCGCACGAGCATGGGCAGAGTGTGTTGGGGACGCTGCGCGGGCTGTGGCACGCGCACGTGGGATGGCTGCTGGGGCCGAAGGCGCACGGGGCGGTGCGTGCGGCGCACAAGCAGGGGCGAAAGACGTCGCTGTCGAAGTACGTGAAGGATCTTGAGAAGGACCCGGTGTGCGTGTGGATGAGCCGCACGTTTCCGCTGTGGGTGGCGTTCGGGCTACTGCTGCCGGGCGTGCTCGGCGGGCTCTTGACGATGTCGTGGACGGGCGCGCTGCTGGGGTTCATCTGGGGCGGGTTGGTGCGCGTGCTGCTGGTGCATCACGTGACGTGGAGCATCAACTCGGTGTGCCACACGTGGGGCGCGCGGCCGTTCGATTGCCATGACGAGAGCCGCAACAACGCGATTTTCGGCGTGCTCGCGCTGGGCGAGGGTTGGCACAACAACCACCACGCGTTCCCGGCGTCGGCGCGGCACGGCCTTCGGTGGTGGGAGTTCGACGCGAGTTACTGGATCATCAAGGGGATGTCGCTGGTGGGGATGGCGAAGGATGTGCGTGTGCCGCCGAGGGAGCGGGTGGATGCGAAGCGGGTGAGGAGGGGGTAGGGGGAGGGGAAAACGCCAGCCAATCCATTCAGAATCGCTCGTGTTCAGCGGGGGAACACAGTAGAATCCGTTGAGTAGCTCATTCATCGCCCGATGCGAAAAAGCCCTCTCGATTTCGCCGCGACCACCGGCCGAACACACGGGATGACAATTGCGTAACCAAACCTTATCGAAGAAGACCGAGCACGCGAAACATATCTGGCAGACACCATTACTTCATAGCAATACGAAGACATCGGAATTCGCACATTGTATGTGATGGCAAGATCAACACATGCAAACCAACAAGTGTCCGCAGTGCCCGAATACCTATGCCTTAGATCCAACGATTCGCGGAAAGCGCGTGAAATGCAATCGATGTGGACACGTGTTCCGCGCCATCTCCGACGACACGGACGCGCCAGCTGCACAGCAGTCATCGAACCCAACCCCACTCAATCCTGATCCTGACGAGCTCCCTCCCACACAGCCCGGGGCCAAGCCCGCATACTCTCGCAGACCCATCACCTCACCAACCGGCCCCAATCGTACGGAGCGATCGTTTGCCATCGCACTCATCGCCACAATACTGGCGATTCTCGGCTTGTCGACATGGCTCGCACGAAGTGAGCGACGAGCAGCGCAAGAGCATGATCATGCAGTCGAACAGGCCCATCGGGCGTTGCGCGAACAGCTCGCACACAACGCCGATGTACAGCATGAAATATTCAGTGAGGGCCGCCGATACATAGAACTCAGAAAATTACACTTGTCTTTGCTACGCGCCAATCGCGAGCGACTCGCAGAAGCCGCAATTAATCAACGTCTCGACGCCTTTAGAGCACTGAAACACCATGAACACAACGAGAGACCATCTCGACCGCGAATCATTTTCGGCAATGCGACGGAGCGTAACAATGTTATAAAGTACGAAGATCGCCTCCGAGAATGGTCAGAACGGAGGTCGCTACTGCGACTGAGACACCGAGAGGCCGAGAATGCGTGCCTTGAGCTTTTTGGTGCTTATTATACTAACGACGATCTAGAAACGCACCGGCTTATCATGGCACCGGCAGAGTGGCCTTGGTTTGACAAGCCGCCTGTTCTGAACGAAGAAACAGCGCGACTCGTGCTTTACATCGAACAGCTGGATTCCAATGCGGCTGCGATAGTTCGCCGTCAATACGAACAACGACTGGATGAACTGAGAGCACTGCTGCGGACCGGCGCCGCCTCGATTTCACAAGACGACAATGACGATACCACTACCTACTTGCAGCACGGTACGTGGACAGTGGTGCGCGTCATCGACGGCGATACCATTGAGGCTCGCCCATTTTACGCTGCAGAGGATATGTACTCGCAGCGGCCAGCAGAGAAAATGCGATTGCTAAATATTAACACTCCAGAACAGCATGCGCATGGATTTGAGGCGGCAACCATCGCACTTCGCTCATTTGTTGAGAACCGCATCGTATCAGTTGAGTATGAGACCGGGGACCGAGTAACACGGGATCGGTATGGACGGCTGCTTGTATTTGTGTTTACTATAAATGAAGGAAAATTTGTTAATTATGAAATGATTCGCGGCGGTTGGTCTCGGTTTTACGACGAATATGGCGAGGGTCGCTATGCGGCTCCGCTCAAGTACGCCGAGCAACTGTCTCGCGATGGCAGATAGTATCGATCGCCGCTCAATTGGCACGTCATGATGGATGCTCGATCAGAATTGCGGCGCAATCTGCGGGTTTCTACTACCTCGCCGCATACGCCCCCGGATCGGACGTCTGCGCCCGCTCCCGGAGCGTGTCGAGCATCTCGCGGACTTCCTGGGCCATCCGGGAGTTGGGGAAGTCGGCGATGATGCGTTCGCCGACCTCG
>CAZWZL010000011.1:0-66439 GCA_964638515.1 uncultured Phycisphaeraceae bacterium | reverse complement strand
CCGCGACGCTCGAGGCCAACGGCGTCGTGCTCATCGACACGGGCAAGCCCGGCCTCTTCAAAGCCCTCCCCACCGCGCAGGCCCCGCAGGCCGCGCGCGTGCTGCCTGTGTGCAGCGTCCTCGCGCTGCCGGCCATGCGCGGCTCGAGCAGCACACGCCCTGATGCCCCTTCGCCTTGGCGTCTGCAATTGCCTTCCCCGAGTGCCTGATGCCTAATCCCAAGTGCCCTTTTCCTCCTCCCTCACACCAACCCCCGCACCACCCCCAACACCGCCGCGATCACCTCGGCCCCGCTCCGCGCCCGCTCCACCTCCCGCGCCAACCGCTCCCGCTCCGCACGCGCCCCCTCCACGTCATACCCCTCGCTCACCTTCACCGCCATCACCTCGCCCACGCCGCGCAGCGCATTCCCCACCACCTCATCCACCTTCGCCCCAAACCCAGCCTGCAACGCGCACACCCGCTCCAACCTCGCCAACGCGCTCTCACTCGCGGCCAGCCTCCCAATCACCCCGCGCACCACCTCCACATCCCCCGCGCTCAACACCACCTGGCCACCACCCGACAACTTCTCAGCCAACAACGTCACTTTCACCCCGCTCATCCTCTTCTCCCTTCCGCACGCACCGCGTGCTTCTGAATTGCTCTGTGTGCAGTGGTGTGCTGCACGCTCTCGTCCACCAGGCTGCGTGTGCCGTGATTCGCGCCAAAACCGCGAGGCACGCTCTCCCCCTTCCTCTCCCGCGAGCTGCTTTGAGCGAGTGGGAGAGGATCGAGGTGAGGGCGCCATCCGGCTATCGCATCGCTACTCCGTTTACTCTGCCTCGATCTGGACTGCTACTCACCAACACCCAACAACCCCTCCAACGCACGCCTCACCCGCTCCTTTCTCTCCTCCCCCTCAACTCCAGCCACCACAAACTCCTCCCACATCTCCCTCGCGGCCTCTCTCGCCGCACTCCCCGCCTCCACGCTCCCACTCGCAAACCCCTCCAGGCTCGCCGACCCCGCCAACGCCTCCACAAACAACATCCCGATCTCGCGGCTCCTCTCCG
Organism: uncultured Phycisphaeraceae bacterium; assembly: GCA_964638515.1. Classification (GTDB taxonomy): domain Bacteria; phylum Planctomycetota; class Phycisphaerae; order Phycisphaerales; family UBA1924; genus CAYPGJ01. The sequence goes on along the minus strand of CAZWZL010000011.1, from coordinate 65,384 downwards.
CCATCGCGTTTCTCAACGCACGCGCCCCCTCCTCCTCACGCCGCATCAACCACAACCGCGAAACCAACGCGCGCCGATACGCCTCCCCATCACTCAGCCCGCTCGCCCCCGCGTAATCCCGCACCAATCCCTCCGTCTCCGCGCGCGTCATTCTCCCCGCGCGCACCTCCTCCACCAACACTCCCGCCCGCGCTTCTTCCATGTCCCCCGCCAGCGCCGCAACATCCGCTTCCCCGCCCGCCGTCACGTACCGCGTCACGATCTCCGTCTCGATTGCCAACCGCACACGCTCAAGACGAATCGTCAGCAGCGCACCCACCGCGCGCTCCAGCGCCCCGTAGTCCGCCGCATACGCGCGCTCGAGCCGCTCGATCGCCTCGCGCTGCGCCCTCGTCGTCCCCTCGATCGCCCTCGGCCCAACGCACCCCGACACCACCAACACCGCCCACGCCATCACCATCAACCGCGCTCGTGTCATCGCTCCTCTTCCTCCCTCCGAGGAGAACAATGGCGCCCGCCGAGAGGTTCTCAAGCCCCGAGCAGCGCATCACCGCCACGTTGCGCACCAACGCGTGTACCGCAACATTTCAGCGCACCAGCCCCGTCACTGTCCCATCGCGGCGAACACACGAGACTCCGCGCACGCCCCGTCCCCGTAGAACGACGCAACCACCTGCCGCCAATCATCTTGCGACTCAACACGCACAAACGCCCGCTTCACCTCGTCCCCGCGCGGATGATGCGCCGCAAACCGGATCCCGAACTTGCGCATCAACCGCCCGGCCAGCCGCTCCCCGTTCACAAGTCTCGAATACTCAGAGTGTTGCAGCAACACCTCGCGCTGCTCCGCCACGCTCGGCGCCGTCGCCGGCTCCCCGCGCATCAGCTGCCGAGCCTGCCGAAACACCCACGGATTCCCGATGCACCCCCGCGCCACGCTCACCGCCGTAACCCCCGTGTACTCAAGCATTTGGAAGATCTCTCGCGCCCCCCAGACATCCCCGCTCCCGAAGATCATCCGGTCCCCACGCGACCTCACCAGGTCCCGCAAAAACGTCCAGCGCGACGGCCCGACGTACTTCTGTTCGACGGTCCGCCCGTGCACCGTAACCCACGCGTAGCCAAGGGCATACGCCTCGTCGAAGATCTCGAAAAACGCGCGCTCATGCTCCGGCGAGTCGCCATAGCCGCGCCGCATTTTGACAGTGCAGATCACCTCACTCGGCAGCGCGTTCCGCACGGCCCGGAGAATCTCGATCGCGCCCGCCGGCTCGCGCAACCAGTGTCCGCCACGGGCTTTACGCTCGATCTTCTTCACCGGGCACGCGAGGTTCACGTCGATGACCTCGAACGTCCGCTCCGCGCGCGTCGCGCGCAAGTCAGCCCCCATCCGGTACTCACGATCGGCCCGCGCGCCCTGCTCGATCATTTTCACCGCTGCCGCGGCCATGGTTTCTGGATCCGAGCCCATGATCTGGCCCGCCAGCGGATGGTCTTCGCTGCTGAAGGGCAGATTGTTCTCGAGTTCGCCGAGGTCGGCTTTGGCGAATCCACGCCCGCCGGCCAGAAGCGTGCGGTCGAGGAGCGCCTCGGTGACGCAGAACGGGGCGCCGAGGGATCGGGCGATGAGGCGCATGGCGGCGTCGGAGTACCCGGCGAGCCCGGCCTGGAAGAAGGGCGCGTCAAAGGAGGGGAGGATCGCGCGGAGTCTTGGATGGGCGCCGTCACGCCCGAAGCGGCGCGCGACGGCTTCGACGTCGATGTGTTCCGCTCCCGGGGCGAGAGCGGGGGATGGCGGCGTGGCGTTGGAGGCGTCGCACCCGCCGATCGGCGGCGTGTTGCTGGGAGCGGTCATCGCGGCGACTATATGAGGCATGCGAAACGCAACGTCGGTTGTTTTGGCGGTGATCACGGCGGGGATCGCGGGATGCGCGAGCGGGCCGGGGATCGACTACGCGTCGTCGTATCCGGGCGAGAAGGCGAACGCCGGCACGCTGGACATCCAGGTGCTGCGCGGCGAGGGCGAGATCACGATGACCAACGCGTCGGCTCGGGGATTCGGGCCGGTGAAGATGTGGCTGAACAAGTGGTACGTGCTGCCGATCGAGGGGCTTGGCGTGGGCGAAACAAAGACGATCCGTCTGGATCGATTCGTGGATGAGCACGGTGAGCGATTCCGCGTGGGCGGGTTCTTCGCCACGAAAGCGCCGGAGCGATTGGTGCTCGCGCAGTTCGAGACGGAACATGAAATGGTTGGGCTGATCGTGGTCCGCGCGCGGGAGATGCGTTAAGCGGTCGCGGCGATCGTCATGGAAAATCCACCGTATCGGGGGAGATACGGTGGATAGGAGGGAAGAAACACGTCAGGAGGAGTGTACCTATCTACGCGGGGCTGGTCGAGGACCGGAGTCGGAAAAACGAAAGGGGCGAGGCCCAAACGAGACCCTGACAGGCTTGTATTCGATGGATAACGGGGTAGGTGTTGGATCAACTGGGGGAGGGGGCAGGACGATGAGAGGGCCGAGTCTTGGGATCCGCGGGGTGGGAACGTGGGCGTCCGGGGGGCTCCTCCGGGCAGTCAGGAGGCCTCGACCTTGCGCATTCTTGTGTGCGACGACTCGGCGGTGATGCGAAAGGTGATCTCGCGCATCGTGGAATCGCGTGAGGGGTTCGTGCTGGCCGGGACGGCGCGGAACGGGTTGGACGCGGTTGAAAAGGTGAAGTCGCTGAAGCCCGACGTCGTGACGCTGGACATCGAGATGCCGGAGCTTGACGGGTTGGGCGCGCTGCGTCGGATCATGTCGGAGTGTCCGACGCCGGTGCTGATGTGCTCGAGCCTGACGTCGGAGGGCAGTCACGCGGCGTTGACGGCGTTGCGTCTGGGGGCGGTGGACTTCATCACGAAGGATCCCGCGAGGGTGGCGAAGGGTGAGGCTGGGTTCGCCGAGAAGCTTGTGCTGAAGCTTCGGACGCTGGGGATTTCGCGGGTGGGGGTGAGGAAGCGACCCGTGGAGACTGTGGCTTCATCGCGGGTGGCGCCGACGTTTCGGCCGCTGCAGTTTGACGCGGTGATGATCGGGTCGTCGACGGGCGGGCCGCCGGTGCTCGAGGAGATTGTGGAGGCGCTTCCCGCGGAGATGTCGGCGCCGGTCCTGATAGCGCAGCACATGCCGTTGCTGTTCACGCGGTCGATGGCCGAGCGTCTTGGACGTGTGGGGCGCGTTCGCGTGCTGCTGGGCGAGGACGGGATGCGGCTGGAGGCCGGGGTGGTGTACGTGTGTCCGGGGGGGAGTCACGGGCGGGTGATTCGCGGGGTTCGGGGAGCGTTGATGCTTGAGGTGTCCCCGGAGCCCACGAGCGCGCTTTACAAGCCTTCGGTGGACGAGTTGTTCCGTTCCGGGTCCACTTCGGTGGGAGCCCGGGGTTTGGCGGTGGTGCTGACGGGGATGGGTGATGACGGGCTTGTCGGCGCGAGGGCGTTGCATGGCCGCGGGGGTTTGGTATTGGCGCAGGATGCGGAAACGAGCGTGGTGTACGGGATGCCTCGTGCGGTGACGGAGGCCGGTCTGGCGGCGGCGAGCCTGTCACCGGCCCAGCTGGGTTCAGCGCTGGCCACTTTGCGTCGCTCGAGTTCCGATTGTGCGGCCTGAATTCGGCTGGATGACGTCGGGGAGTATCCGGGTCAGATTGAGCCAGGGCGGGGAATGACCGAAATGGACGGGGGGCACGTGTGTCGCCGGGCCAAGAGGGCTCGCGCGCGGTTGCCACGCCAGGAGCACGGATCATGAGCCAGACCATGGACGTTGGATTGGGACGCACGAGCGACGAGCGCCGGGTCGCGGGCGATCAGCTGCAGTTGGTGACGTTTGAGGTGGCGAGCGAGGAGTATGCGGTGGAGATCCTGGCGGTTCAGGAGATCAACCGGATGATGTCGCTGACGCGCGTGCCGCAGAGCCCTCCCGAGGTTGAGGGCGTGATCAATCTTCGCGGCAAGATCATCCCGGTGGTTGATCTTCGGAAGCGGTTCGGGCTGTCGGCGGCCGATCACGGGACGGAGAGCCGGATCGTGGTGGTGGAGGTTCGCGGCAAGGTGATCGGATTCATCGTTGACCGGGTGCACGAGGTGCTTCGGATCGATTCGTCGATCGTGGAGCCGGCGCCGGAGATGGTGTGCTCGATCGACTCGGACTTCGTGCAGGGTGTGGGCAAGTTGGAGGACCGTCTGTTGATCCTGCTCGATCTCGGCAAGCTGTTCGGCGAAGGGCTTGTTGGGGCGGCGGACGACGCGGCTCGTCGCGCGGCCTGAATCGCCCGAGTTCGATCCATTCCGACAGACTCTGGAGCGCAGCCTTGCCCGTGACCACGACGACGACGCAGACGTCGCTTTCACAGCCCGGCGCGGTGACCGCGGCGGGAGAGCCCGTGATCAAGATGACGAGCCCGCAGTTCGAGAAGCTGCGGAAGATCATCTATGAGCGGAGCGGCATTTCTTTCCAGGAATCGAAGAAGTACGTGCTGGAGAGCCGGCTCGGGCGGCGTCTTCAGGAGCTGGAGATGGCTTCGTACGACGAGTACGCGGCGTTTCTGTCGATCGGCCCGTATCGGGACGACGAGTTCCAGGAGATGTTCAATCGGATCACGATCAACGAGACGTCCTTTTTCCGGAACGAGCCGCAGCTGGAGGTGTTCGAGCGGCGCGTTCTCCCGGAGCTGATGGAGGCTCGCTCGGGCGTGAAGCGGCTGCGGCTCTGGTCCGCGGCGTGCTCGTCTGGGGAGGAGCCGTACACGTTGGCGATCATGCTGCACCGGACGCTCGGCGTTCGCCTGATGGACTGGCGCGTGGAGATCCTGGGCACGGACATTTCGGAAAAGGTGTTGGAGGTTGCGGCGTCGGGGCGTTACTCCAAGTACGCGATCCGTTCGACGCCGGCGCTGGCTCTGGATCGGTACTTCAAGGAGGACAGCGCGTACTACCAGATCGACCCGACGATCAAATCGATGGTTCGGTTTGAGAAGTTGAACCTGAAGGACCGGCTCGGGATGAAGCGTCTGGGCACCTGGGACGTGATCTTCTGCCGGAACGTGATGATCTACTTCGATCGGGACATGAAGCAGCAGGTGGTGTCGACGTTCGGGGAGTGCCTGGCTCCGGACGGCTCGCTTTTCATCGGGCATTCGGAATCGCTGTCGGATCTGAACGTTCCGTTCACGGCGACGCCGGTGGCGCACGGGTTCTGCTATCGCAAGTCCGCGTCCAAAGCGGCGTAAGCACGGAGACGACGATGTCCTTTGATCCCGAGATTCTGCAGGACTTCCTCACGGAGTCGGGCGAGCTGCTGGAGCAGTTCGATTCGGATCTGGTGTCGCTGGAGCGGGCGCCGCACGACAAGGAGCTGGTGAATCGCGCGTTCCGCGCGCTGCACACGATCAAGGGGAGCGCGTCGTTCCTTTCGTTGGAGGAGATCGTCCGCATCGCTCACGCTTCGGAGGAGGCGTTGAACGCGGCGCGGAAGGGGCAGGTGCGGCTGGATCGTCCTGCGATGGATCAGCTGCTTGCTGCGGCGGACGTGATCAAGCGACAGATGGATCAGCTTCATCGCGGCGGCGCGATGGAGAGTGCTGACGCGGGGTTGATCGCGGCGCTCACGGCGCTGGGTCGTGGCGAGGCCGCGGCCCCGGTTGTTCCCGCGGCGGTCTCCGAGCCGGCGTCTGGGGCGGGGGGCGAAGGCTCGGACGCGCTGTCGTTTCCGCCGCACAAGGACGAGCTGCTCGGGTACATGGTTACGGATGTGCAGGAGTCGCTGGCACGGATCGAGACGATCGTGGGGCGGATGGGGCGGGCCGAGGAGCGTGCGGACGCGGCGGCGGACCTGTTGGAGACGGCGCAGGCGTTGGAGCGGTCGGTCGAGTTTTTCGAATTGAAGACGTTGGCTGAGCTTGCGTCCGCGCTCTCGTTGGCGGGCGATCGGATGGGGGACTTGAGCGAGGACTCGTGGGCGCAGGCCTCTCCTCGGATTCGCGGCGCGGTGGCGGTGATGCGCGATATTGCGGAGGGGGTTGGCGAGCGGCGCGTTCGTGGTTGGGAGTTTGGGGGTCTTCTTGCGACGCTGACGGATCTCTCGCTGGGGAACGGGGTTCCGGGCAAGCAGCAGCTCGGCGCCGGTGCGAGTCCGAGTGATGCGCTGGCGGCGGACGGGGTTGTTCGAGCGGGCGGTGTCGGCCGGCGTGAGGAGTCGGCGGTCGGGTCGGCGCCTCGGGCGAGCGAGCCGGCGGGCGCGTCGGCTTCGAAGGGCGCTTCGGGGGCCAAGCCTGGCGATGCGGCGTCGGAGGGGGGCAAGGGCGGGGCCGAGGCCGCGACGATTCGCGTGGACGTGCAGCGTCTGGAGTCGTTGCTGGACCTGGTGGGCGAGCTGGTGCTCCAGAAGAACCGTTTGGCGTCGGTGGCGCGTAAGGCGTGCGCGAGCATGGGCTTGCCGCTGGAGATCCGGGAGTCGCTGAACGAGGCGAGCGAGGACCTGGATCGGGTGACGGGGGATCTGCAGTTGGCGGTGATGCGGACGCGGATGCAGCCGCTGGACAAGGTGTTCGGGCGTTACCCGCGGCTGATTCGCGACCTGGAGCGCGCGACGAACAAGTCGCTGCGGCTCGAGATCGTGGGCGGCGAGACGGAGGTGGACAAGACGGTGATCGAGCTGATCGGCGATCCGCTCGTGCACCTGCTTCGGAACTCGGCGGATCACGGGGTGGAGACGCCGGCGGCGCGTGTTGCGGCGGGGAAGAGCGAGACGGGGACGATCCGGCTGAGCGCGCAGCACTCGGGCGAGCATGTGGTGATCGAGGTGGCCGATGACGGCGCGGGGCTTCATCGAGAGCGGATTCTGCGTCGGGCGATCGATCGCGGGCTTGTGAGCGAGGAGGCCGGGGCGGCGCTCTCGGACGGGGAGGTGTTCAAGTTCATCTTTGCGCCGGGGTTTTCCACGGCGGAGGTGGTGAGCGATCTATCGGGGCGTGGCGTCGGGATGGACGTGGTGAACACGAACATCCGCAAGATGAAGGGGAGTGTGTCGCTGCGGTCCGAGGCGGGGAAGGGGACGACGGTGTCGATCTCGATCCCGCTGACGCTGGCGATTCTGGACGCCATGATCGTGGGTGTCCACGATGAGGAATACGCCATCCCGCTTTCGAGCGTGGTGGAGATCGTGAAGCCGCAGGACGAGCAGGTGGAGACGATCCGCGGGGGCCGCGTGATGCGGCTGCGCGACACGGTGCTGCCGCTGGTGGACGGTTGGACGGCGCTGGGGGGCGCCCGTGAGGAGACGGAGCCGGCGCCGTTTGCGGTGGTGCTGAGCCACGGCGGCAAGAGCGCGGGGCTGATGGTGACGAAGCTGATCGGCCAGCGAGAGATTGTGGTGAAGACGTTGGATGCGTGCCTGTCCCAGGGATCGGCGGTGAGCGGGGTGACGGTGGGTGAGGACGGCGAGGCGAGCCTGATTGTGGACGTGGCGCGGCTGCTGGCCGGGGCGGGGGCCTCGCGAGAAGTTCAGCGGGAAGGGATGAAGCCGCGGCCGGCGTAGGACGATGGAGTGATGGATGCGCCGGATCCGGCGCGCCAAGGAGCGATCATGGACCCGAGCTACATTGTTCCGTTCATTTCGAGCGTGCAGAACGTGTTTTCCACGATGCTGAGCACGCCGGTGGAGACGGGCGAGCCGTCATTGAAGACGGAACCCGGCACGTCGTACGACATTTCCGGGATTATCGGGATGTCGGGTGACGTGGCGGGCTCGGTGGTTCTGAGTTTCCCGCAGGCGACGGCGCAGCGGGTGGTGGCGTTGTTTGCCGGCTCGGAGATGGACCCGGCGAGCGCGGACTTCACGGACGCGGTGGGCGAGCTGGTGAACATGGTGTGCGGCGGCGCGAAGGCGATGTTCGGGGGGACGAAGAAGGTCTCGATCTCGACGCCGAACGTGGTGATGGGCCCCGGGCACAAGATCGCGAGATTGAAGGACCTGCCCGTGGTGCTGATCCCCTGCTCGACGGATTGTGGTGATTTTGTGATCGAGGTCGGGGTGCAGGACGTTGCGGCGGCGAGCGCCGTGGCTGCGTGACCGACGGGGAAGCGTTCGAGTGTGGATCGGTTGAAGTCACGGCGGGCATGTGAAGGAACGAAGCGATGAAGATCCTGTTGGTGGATGACTCGAAGACGATGCGGAACATTCAGCGGTCTGTGCTGACGCAGCTTGGCGATCATGTGATCGAGGAGGCGTGCGACGGCCATGACGCGCTCAAGAAGCTCGAATCGTTCGTGCCTGAGTTGCTGCTGGTTGACTGGAACATGCCGAACATGGACGGGCTGTCGTTCGTGAAGGTGTTCCGCGAGAAGGACAAGGCGACGCCGGTGATCATGGTGACGACGGAGGCGGAGCGTTCGCGCGTGATCGAGGCGATCAAGGCGGGCGTGAACAACTACGTCGTGAAGCCGTTCACGCCGGACCTCCTGAGCCAGCGGATCGGCGAGACGCTCGGCAAGAAGGCGGCGTAGGGGCCGGGGATTTTCCTCGTCGAGTGGACGGGGGCCGGTGAGGTGTGATTGAATGGGCGGCCATGAGCCGCCTGTTTGCAATTGCGTTGGTGATGCTGGTGACGAGCGCGATGGGGGTCGTGCGGGCGGGGGATGCGCCCCCGGCGGCCGGGACGCCGGTGGTGGTGATGCTCAAGGACGGGACTCGGCTGACGGGGGAGATGGTTCGCGTGGTGGAGGGGCGGTTTGTGGTGCGGATCGCGGGGGTGGATCTTCGGATCGACGTCGGGGATGTGGAGCGGGTCGTGGCGCAGCGTCCGCTGATGGACCGGTATCGCGAGATGCGTTCGCTGATCGACGACGCGGACGGGACGCGGTTGCTGGAGCTGGCGGACTGGCTGCGGGGCAACGGGCTGCTCGACGAGGCGTTGTCGGAGGTGGACCACGTGCTGCGGCTGGACCCGTCGGACGTGGAGGGAGCGCGGATTCGAGAGGAGGTTCTGCGGCAGGTCGAGCTGCGAGATAAGGCGAGGGATGCGCGGGAGGAGCAGGGGAGGCCCGGTGGGGGCGGGTCGGGGCGAGCGGCGTCAACGGAGATTCCGCTGCTGACCGATCAGCAGGTGAACCTGCAGAAGGTGTACGAGATCGATCTGGAGCAGCCTCCGAAGTTCGTCGTGGATCGCGCGACTGTGGAGCGGCTGCTTCGGGAGTACGCGGATAGTCCGTTGATCCCAACGACGCGGGAGGGTCGGGAGGAGTTTCTTCGGTTGCCGGCGACGCGGGTGCTTGACGTGATGTTCCGGGTGCAGGCGCGCGAGCTGTATGGGGAGGTCCGGGTTGAGGGCCAGCCCCGGTCGCTGCAGCAGTTCCGGGACAACGTCAATCGGGCGTGGCTGGCCACGTCGTGCGCGGCCACGGCGTGTCACGGCGGGGAGAATGCCGGGGAATTCAGGCTGGCGTGGAGGCGTCCGACGCACGAGCGATCGTTCGCGACGAACTTCCTGCTCGTGCAGCGGCATGTGATGAAGAGCGGGGGTGGGCTCATCAATTACGACGAGCCGGAGCGATCGCCTCTGCTGCAGCTGGGGTTGCTCCGGAATGAGTCGTTGACGCCGCACCCGGAAGTGCCCGGCTGGTCTCCCGTATTCCGGACGATGGGGGACCGTCGGTTTCTCGAGGGGGTGGAGTGGATTCGAGGGTTGTATCGGCCTCGTCCCGAGATTCCGATCGAGTTTCCGCCGAAGGGGAGGGCTCCGGAGGCGGGGAGTCCTGCGCCGGAGCCGGGAGTGGAGCGATAGGGCGTTGGTACACTCCGCGCCACTGCCGGGCTGGGGCTTCGGAGGCCGTGATTCGGATCCGGCGCCACCGCGGGCGGGAAGTGTGCGTAGGGGTGGGGTCGGAGCATCAACGCAGACGGAAGGACAGCGCGGATGAAGCATCGGTTTGGGATGGTCGGGTTGGCGGTGTTGAGCGGGTTGGCGGGCGGGTCACTGGTGGGATGCGGGGGCCCGAGTCCTTCCGAGCGTGCGCACCGAGACTCGCGCAAGGCCATGGCGGTGTTGCACAGCGGCGTGACGCCGGCGCCGACGGAGACGCGTCGAGCAACGCAGCAGAAGATTGTGGCGGATCTTCGCGGCGCTGCGGACGGGCTGTCCGGCGGCGAGCAGGTTGCCGCGTTGACGTTGCTGAGCGAAGCGCAGGCCGGGTTGGCGCAGCTCGATGCGGAGCAGGCCACGGCGGCGGCGGCGCGGATGGGCTTCGGGGTGCGTGAGTTGCGGGCCGCGGGAGGCTTGTATGCGTCGCAGGCATCGCTTTCTGCGGCGCTGGGTTCGTTCGACGTTGGCGCGGACACGCGGGCGTTGGAGGAGCAGGCCAAGTCGATAGAGGGGGAGTTGGCGTCAGCGATGCAGGAGAAGCGTCGGCGCGAGGGCGAGTTGGCGGGCTTGGAGACACGGGCGGAGGGGTTGCTGGGGCGAGCGCGGGCATTGCGGGAGGAGGAGTCGCAGGTCCGGTCCGAGGCGGCCGGGATGGCGGCGTCGTCTCGCGCGCCGTGGCTGGAGCGAGCCCGGCTGATATCGCGTCAGGCCGACGCGTTGGAGAAGGAGGCGGCGGAGACTCGGGCGATGGGCGGGCAGGTCGGTCCGCTCATCACGGTGGCCGGGCTGGAGATCGAGCGTCTGTCCACGCAGAAATCGCTGCTGGCCACGGCGGCCAAGGAGATCGATGCTCGCAAGACTGCGAGAGAGGAGCAATCGGCGTCGGCGGCTCGGGGCGCGGATGCCGCGGCGGCGCAGTTGTCGGGAGTTCTCGCCGGCCTCGAGCGGCTGCGGGGCGAGGAGTTTGCCCGGTCGTTCGAGAGCGCCGCGCAGGGGTACCGGCAGGCGATCGGTTCGGCGAAGCGCGCGACGGGGGTTGGGGGTGTGTCGGAGCATCGGACGACGGCTCAGATCGCGATGGCGGGGCTTGAGCAGTCGCTGGGAGCGCTCGAAGTGACGCGGGCGAGGGCGCTCGAGACTTACGGGCTGGCGCTTGCCTGGATCATGGAATTGGAGCCCGCGTTGGCGCAGCGCGGCGAGGTCGAGGCGGCGCTGTTGAGTGTGCGCGAGGAGTCGTCGAGGGCTCAGGCGTCCGCAGGGGAGGCGTTCGAGAGTGCACGGCGCTCGCTGCAGAGCGCCGGCGCCCGGGGTGATCTGGCGGAGCGCGTGGACAAGCTGCTGGCGTTGTTGCCCAGCGCTCGTGTGCCCGAGCCCGTGTCGGAGCCGGAGCCCGATCCGGAGATGACGCCGGGGGATTCGGAGAACGGCGCGCCGGGCGAGACCGGTGAAGCGCCTTCGGGTGCGTGAGAGTTCCGGCGGCGTCGATGGGTTCAGTTTGACGTTGGGAGGCCCTTCGACTTCCAAAGTCGGTTGAGCGCCTGCGCGTCGATGGGCTCCATGACGGCGCCGTCCGTGGTTTCGAGGCGGAGCAATTCGCCGTCGCGCGAGAGCGTGGCCGTGCGTTCGGCGCCGCCCTCGGTCAAGCGGGTGCGGAGGGTCCATCCGGTGTCGGCGGAGAGCGCGGGCTCGAGCGAGTCGCGTCGGAGGGAGAGGTCGCTTGTGGCGGGGTTGTACGCGTAAAAGCCGAGCGAGATGGGGGAGGCGGATTGGGCGAGCAGGCGTGGGAGCAGGTACGCCTGCACCTGTGTGAGGTATCCCTGTTCGGGGACTATCCAGGATTGCTCGGTGGGGGCGCCTTGCGAGGACTCGGTCCGAACGGAGAGCCGGTTTCCGACGCGCGCGCCGGTTTGAGACCACGATGTGGATTCCGTGCCGGTGCGGACTCGGAGGCGCGAGGTCCAGGATTCTTCGTCGGTGGCGTCATCGCGGAGGGTTGCAAAGAAGGTGGACTCGAGGTCGGATACGGAAGCGCCCTGCACGTAGCGCGCAACGACCCGAACGACGAAGCCGGGGTCGCGGTCGGAGGGCGTCCAATCGGAGCGCGGCTTGCGCGGGCTGAGTTCGGCGCGAACGCCCTCGCGGATTTCAACCATCTGGTACGCGAGTTCGGTGTCGTCGCTGCGGGCTCCGGAAGGGGAGGGGCGGTAGATGCGGTAGTACTGGGGCGCGTCGTGCAGGGCCGCGCGGTAGTTCGCCGGGGAGAGCGCCTCGATGAACTTCGCTCCGGCGAGCACGGCGGCGGATCGTTCGGCGAGCGCCTCGGCCGGGTCGCGCCACTTCGCGGATGCGACGACGGTTTCGTAGACGAGTTTCGCGTGCGCGAGTTCTGATTCGAGGCAGGACACGGTCACGATGGAGAACCGGGTCGGCTCGACGGGGATGACGGTCACGCCGGTGGCCAGCACGGCGTCGGAATTTGGCGACGGCGTCAGCACGTAGAAGCGGGAGCAGGCCCGTCCGGAGAGCATGAGCGTGTCGGTCTGTTCGAGCACCTTGACGGGGGGCGGGAGGGGCCTGGAGTTATCCCCTGTTTCCGGCCGCTCGAAGCGAGGCCACGCGGCGTGGATTTCCCGCAGGAGGTCGTTGGCGAACTTGGCGGGCGGGGTGGGACCGCCGGTGACGGTTCGCTCGGAAATCTCGATGCGCCAGGCGTTTTGAGGGTCGCGGATGAGCACGGACTGGCGTGAGGAGCCCAGAGAAGCGGTCTCGACGATGGCGCCCTCGGGGAGGTGGGCCGAGAGCCCGAGCGTCTCGAACTGCACGGGATCCTGGGTGAGGGTGGGTGGGGGTGGGGGGGTGTCGGCGGCGGGAGCGGAGTGGGGAAGGAGCGCGAGGAGGATGGCGGCGATGATTCGGCTGAGGGTGGGCATGTTGCGCATGATATTCGTGGGGGGCTTGAGCGGGATGGGGAGGGCGCTGATCGCTTGACAATCCAAACGGGGTTCGTACGCTGGTGGGCTCGATTCGCGTCAGTAGGGCGTCGGGGCATCCAGGCCAAGCGGTTGAAGCAAGGCTTCGGGCTTTCGGCGTCTCCAGCGGGGATCGAGTGCGGCGTTTCCGGGGCGTTCGCGCCGGGGCGAGAGAGAGCAGGATAGAGCCCGTCGTTCGGCGTTCGAACGCGTGGCGAGTGGCAAAGGTCGGACGGCCGGCTGAAGGATCGGAAGCGCTAGGCATGACGGGCGGCAAGATCAGGATCCGGATGGAGGCGTACGACCACCTTGCGTTGGACGTGTCCGCGCGTGAGATCGTGGATCACGCCAAGCGCACGAACGCGAAGGTTGCGGGCCCTGTGCCGCTGCCGACGCGGATCGAGCGGTACACGGTGCTTCGTGGGCCGCACATTGACAAGAAGAGCCGCGAGCAGTTCGAGATTCGGACGCACAAGCGGATCATCGACATCACCGAGCCGAACGCACGGACGGTGGAGGCGCTGAATCGATTGGTCGTGCCGGCGGGCGTGTTCGTGAAGATCAAGGCGTAAGTGAGAGAGCGGTAGACCGATGAGCCTGACGCTGCTGGGAACGAAGCTTGGAATGACACGGGTGTTCACGCCTGAGGGCGAGAGCGTTCCCGTGACGGTGGTCGAAGTCGGGCCGTGCGTGGTCACGCAGCTGAAGACCAAGGATCGTGACGGGTATTCGGCGGTGCAGATCGGGTACGGGGACATGAAGGCCCGTCGCTCGACGCAGCCGATGATCGGTCACGACGCCAAGGCCGGTTGCGAACCGAAGCGTCACCACCGGGAGTTCCGGGTGGAGGAGGCTGAGGCGGGCGCGTTTTCGGTGGGTCAGACGATCACGGCGGAGGCGTTCAAGAACGCCGCGTTTGTGGATGTTTCGGGGACAAGCAAGGGCAAGGGCACCCAGGGCGTGATGAAGCGCCACAATTTCAAGGGCATGTTCGCATCGCACGGTTGCGAGCGGAAGCACCGCACGGGCGGCTCGATCGGCGGCCACGCTTCATGGCGCGGCAACGGCCAGATTGCCAAGGGCAAGCGGATGGGTGGCCGGATGGGCAACGAGCGGGTGACCGTTCGTTCGCTGGAGGTGATGGGTGTGGACGCGGAGCGGAACCTGATGCTCATCAAGGGCTCGGTTCCCGGGGCGAACAAGGGGGTTGTGGAAGTGCGGCTGCCCACGCGGCTGTACCGGGGCAAGTCGAGAAAGCAGGCGGAGAAGGCGTCGGCGGCGTGAGTCGGCGAGTGAGTTTGGTGTAGGTAGCAGAGGATCGCGCGGCGGAGCGGCTGAACGGCTCCGTCGGGCGGCCCGGTGGGTCCGGAAGGAAACCGCCGGGCGGAGACAGATCGGTTGTCAGACGCTGCGAGGAGATTCGCGATCGACGCGGATCCGAGTGAGTTGGGGCCTGAACGAGCGAGAACGGCGATGGAAGTCCCGGTTCTGAACAAGCAAGGTAAGAGCGTCGGCGTCTTGACGATCGACGAAGCCACGCTGGGCGGCGAAGTCAATCCGGCGCTGATCAAGCAGGCGTACGTGCGGTACCACGCGAACCGTCGTCAGGGGTCGTCCCGGACGAAGAGCCGCGGGATGGTCGAGGGCTCGACGCGCAAGCTGTACCGGCAGAAGGGCACGGGCAACGCTCGCGTCGGACCGGCGCGGGTGCCGAACCGCAAGGGCGGCGGGCACGCGTTCGCGAAGTCGAAGTCTCGCGAGGACTACCGATTGGACATGCCGATGAAGATGCGTCGGCAGGCCAATCGCAACGCGTTGCTGGCCAAGTTGATTGATCAAGAGGTGAAGGTGATCGACGATCTTTCGTTCGGGGCTCCCCGGACCAAGGACGTTCGAGAGATGCTGGGGGCGGTCGGGGTGGATCGCACCTGCCTGATGGTGCTGAGCGAGGGGAACGAGAATCTGAGGCTCGGGGCGGCGAATCTCCCGGAGGTGTCGACGGTGTCGTCGCGGGAGATGACGTGCTTTGAGATGCTGAATCACCGTTTCGTGGTGATCTCGAAGTCCGACCTGGAGGCGTGGCTGAACGGGGCGAGCGCGCGGACGGGCAAGGACGCGAAGCACATCACGCGGTCCGGTTCGTCGAAGGAGGCGGCGTGATGCACGCGATCGACATCGTCAAGCACCCGATCCTGACGGAGAAGGGCACGAAGCAATCCGAGCAGAACAAGTATCTGTTCGAGGTCGACCGGCTTGCGCGGAAGGACCAGATCAAGGCCGCGGTGGAGGAGCTGTACCGCGTGAAGGTCACGGGTGTGAACACGGTGACGCGTCGCGGCAGCAACCGTCGGACGAAGTGGGGCGTGGTTGAGGGCAAGATTTCGAAGAAGGCGATCGTGACGCTCCGCGAGGGCGACGCGATCGAGCTGTTCTAAGGACAGGTGAAGTCATGGCGATTCGCATCTACAAGCCGACGAGCGCCGGACGCCGAAACGCGTCGGTGAATCTGCACGCCGAGGTGACGAAGACCTCGCCGGAGAAGAGCCTGCTGACGCCGCTGCCCAAGACGGGCGGGCGGAATCACAGCGGGAAGATCACGGTGCGTGGTCGTGGCGGCGGTCACAAGCGGATGTACCGGAAGATCGACTTTCGTCGTCGCGATCGCGACGACGTGGCGGGTCGGGTGGTGGGCATCGAGTACGACCCCAACCGTTCGTGCCACATCGCGCTGGTCGAGTACACGGACGGCGTGAAGCGGTACATCCTGGCGCCCAAGGGGCTCAAGACGGGCGACGAGGTGATGTCCTCGGCGAGCCAGATCGAGCCGAAGGTGGGCGTGTGCATGGCGGTGCGTCATATTCCGACGGGCCTCGACGTGCACAACGTGGAGCTGACGCCGGGCAAGGGCGGGCAGATGTGCCGCTCGGCCGGGTCTTCGGCGAAGCTGACGAACAAGGAAGGGAACTACGCGACGCTGGTGCTGCCCTCGGGCGAGATCCGGCAGATCCACATGGATTGCCGCGCGACGGTGGGGCAGATCGGCAACGCGGACCACGCGCTTCGTCGGCTGGGCAAGGCCGGGCTGACGCGTCACCTGGGTCGTCGGCCGATCACGCGCGGCATGGCGAAGAGCCACAACGCGCACCCGCTTGGGGGCGGGTCGGGCCGGTCGAAGGGCAATCGTCCGCCTTGCGGCCCGTCGGGCGTGCTGGCCAAGGGCGGCTCGACGAGAAACCGGAAGCAGCATTCGGAAGATCTGATCATTCGGCGCCGTCGGACGGTTCGGTTCGGGCAGCTGCGCTAACGCATTCGCATTCGAGGACACGAGGACACGACGATGTCGAGATCGCTGAAAAAAGGGCCGTACGTCGACGAGAGCCTGTTCCGTCGCGTGGAGAGGCTGAATCAGCAGAACAAGCGCGAGCCCATGAAGACGTGGGCGCGTCGTTGCACGATCGTTCCGGAGTTCGTGGGGCACACGTTCAAGGTGCACAACGGGCGCCTGTTCATGGACGTGTTCATCACGGAGGACATGGTCGGGCACAAGCTGGGCGAGTTCAGCCACACGCGGACGTTCCGCGGGCACACGAACAAGAAGGAAGGCATCGCGGCGTCCTGATGAGGGCCGCGGATTCGAGGGCTGAACGGTGAAGATCAACGGGAACAATCTCCGCAAGCGGATGGAAGCGTCGGGCGCGACGGTGGACCGTCTGGCGTCGGCGCTTTCAGGCGGCGGCATGAACGAGTCGTCGGCGCGTTCGGCGGTGTCGAACTGGCTGGTGAACCGGAATCATCCGCGGGTGAAGGCGGCGCACGTGGGCGTGATCGCCCGCGAGGTGGGCGCTCGTCCGACGGAGTTCTGCGCGTTCGTGAGCTCGTCGCGCTGGGTGCGCGGGAGCGAGCGGAAGGCTCGGCTCGTGTCGGACATGATCCGGGGCATGCCGGTGGAGAAGGCGCTGGCGGCGCTGCAGTTCACGAACAAGCGCGCGGCGGTCCCGGTGCGCAACACGCTGCTGGCGGCGATCGCCGACGCGGAGCGTGCGGAGGCGGACGTGGGGGCGTTGGTGGTTTCGGAGTCGCGTGTGGACGGCGGGCCGCTGATCAAGCGGTTCCAGCCCAAGGACCGGGGCCGCGCACATCAGATTCTCAAGCGGATGAGCCACATCGTGGTCGGCGTGGAGGAGCGTTAATCGATGGGTCAGAAGACGCACCCGTTCGGGCTGAGGCTGGGGATCACGGAAGCGCACCGGAGCCGGTGGTACGCGCCGAAGGCGCTGTTCGGCGAGCTGCTGGTGGAGGACTACAAGATCCGTGAGTTCCTCGACAAGCGGCTGAACCGCACGCCGCCGTTCGCGGCGGTGTCGGACGTGCTCATCGAGCGCACGCGTGAGGAGCTGAAGGTTGTCGTGAAGACGGCGCGTCCGGGCCTGGTGATCGGGCCGAAGGGCGCGGAGGTCGAGCGGCTGACGGAAGAGCTGCAGTACATGACGGGCCGGAAGGTTTCGATCTCGATCATCGAGATCAAGCAGCCGGACCTGGAGGCGAAGCTGATCGCCGAGGGCGTGGCGGAGCAGATGAAGAAGCGTTCATCGTTCCGTCGCGTGGTGAACATGCGTGCGCAGGGCGCGATGCAGGCCGGCGCGAAGGGCGTGAAGATCCAGATCTCGGGCCGGCTGGGCGGGGCCGAGATGAGCCGCACGTTCGACGTCCGGCTGGGATCGCTGCCGCTGAGCACGTTCCAGGCGCACGTGGACTACGGGACGGCGGAGTCGCTGACGACGTACGGGATCATCGGCGTGAAGGTGTGGGTGTTCAAGGGGATGTACGACGCGGCTGTGGAGCCGGAGGCGGAGTCGACGGCGGCCGGGGCTCGTCCTCGGGCGCGCGGTCGTCGGTGAGCGGAACCGAGATTCTTTAAGGGATTGAGCAGATGGCGCTACTTCCAAAGCGAGTCAAGTTCCGCAAGGAGCACCGGGGCGTCCGCGATCGCAAGGCGACGAAGGGCAACTACGTCGCGTTCGGCGATTACGGGCTGCAGGCGCTGGACGGTTGCTGGCTGAGCGGGCGGCAGATCGAGGCGGGTCGTATCGCGGCCCAGCACTTTCTGAAGCGCGAGGGCCAGCTGTACATCCGGGTGTTCCCGGACAAGCCGATCTCGAAGAAGCCGCTCGAGACGCGGATGGGCAAGGGCAAGGCTGACGTGGAGTACTGGGCTGCGCGCGTGAAGCCCGGCACGATGTTGTACGAGATTGGCGGCGTGTCGCCGGACATCGCGAAGCGCGCGTTGGTGCGTGTGGCGATGAAGATGCCGGTGCGTTGCCGGTTCGTGGGTCGTCGGGTGAGCGTGTAAGGACGAGGCGGGATCGATGGCGAAGAAGAAGACATCCGAAGCCGTGGCTGAGATCCACAAGATGAAGGACGCGGAGCTCGTCCAGGAAGTGGACCGTCTGCGCCGGCGTCTGGCGGATCTGCGGACGCAGGCGGTGACGGAGAAGCTCGAGAATCCTTCGGAGTTCAAGGTGACGCGTCGGTCGATCGCCCGTCTGCTGACGGAGCAGAGCGCTCGGAACGCGAAGAAGCAAGAGGTGGCGGCATGAGCCAGAACAAGACGGACAAGGGCCAGCCGACGAAGGTGGGCGTGGTGACCTCCGACAAGTGCGAGAAGTCGCGCCGCGTGGAGATCGAGTTTCAGCAGAAGCATGCCAAGTACGGCAAGTACCTGCGCAAGCGGTCGGTGCTGCACGTGCACGACGAGGGCAACGCGTCCCGCGCCGGCGACCGTGTGGAGATCGAGCGGTGCTCGCCGGTGAGCCGGACGAAGCATTGGCGCGTGGTGCGCGTGGTGGAAAAAGCGTCGGTGTGAGAGCGTCGGGCGGGCCCTGAGCCGCCCACTTGAGGAACGGGTGATCGAGCCATGATTCAGCAGGAATGCAGGTGCGAAGTCGCGGACAACTCGGGCGCCAAGGAGGCGTACGTGATCCGCGTGCTGGGCGGATCGACCGCCCGGGGCAGGTTCACCCGTCGCACGGCGGGCGTGGGAGACCGCGTCGTCGTGTCGATCAAGCGGGCGATCCCGGGTGGCGAAGTGAAGGCGGGAGACATCGCCAAGGCGGTGGTGGTTCGGACGTCGTTCCCCACCCGTCGCCCGGACGGCTCGTACGTGCGGTTCGACAAGAACGCGGTGGTGCTGATCCAGGACGACGGGAACCCCAAGGGCACCCGCATCTTCGGCGCGGTGGCCCGCGAGCTGCGCGACAAGAACTACATGAAGATTGTGTCCCTTGCTTCGGAGGTGATCTGACCATGCCGCGCCACATTCGCAAGGGTGACACCGTGATGGTGACCTCCGGGAACTTCCGGGGGGCGGTGGGGCAGATCGCGCGGGTGCTGACCAAGCACGACCGCGTGGTGATCCAGTTCCCCGCGTCGGTCTACGACGGCGCGAAGCGCAAGCAGCGGCTTCGTTCGCTCAAGCCGACCCGGATCAACCCGCAGGGCGGGCAGGTCGCGCTGGATCGCTCCTTCCACATGAGCAACGTCAGCCCCGTCGTTGACGGCAAGCCGACCCGCGTGCGGTTCGTCACGAAGACGGACGGATCGAAGGTCCGGGTCGCGAGCCGGGGCGGCAAGGAGCTGAGCGTGGTGCACGGCGCCCGGGACGGGAAGTCCGCGGCCGGCGGCGCCACGAAGAGCACGAAGAAGACCACCAAGAAGACGGCGAAGAAGACGGCGAAGAAGACCGCCAAGAAGACCGCGAGCAAGCCCGCCGTCAAGAAGACGACGGCTCGCAAGAGCGGGAAGGGCGAGGCGTAATCCATGGCGAAAGACACGGGCAAGAAGAAGAGCGGCGGCAAGGGAGACGCCCCGGCCGACACCGGGCCGCGGACTCCCTCTCGGATGCAGATCAAGTACCGGGAGGAAGTGAGCCCAGCGCTCGCGGAGAAGTTCGGCGTTTCGAACCCGATGGCGCTCCCGCGCCTCGAGAAGATCGTGCTGAACGTGAACATGGGGCGGCACCTCGACGGCAACAAAATCCCGCCGCAGATCAAGGACACGGTGATCGAGACGCTGCGTGCCGTCGGCGGGCAGAAGCCGGTGGTTCTCAAGGCCAAGAAGAGCGTGTCGAACTTCAAGGTGCGCGAGGGCGCGGACACGGCCGCGATGGTCACGCTTCGTCGGGACCGGATGTGGCACTTCCTGGACCGCCTGGTGAACCTGGCGACGCCCCGCATCAAGGACTTCCGCGGCCTGTCGACGACGGCGTTCGACAAGGACGGGAACTACGCCATGGGCATCACGGAGCAGGGGGTGTTCCCCGAGATCGACATGGCGAAGGCGACATTTACCCACGGGATGAACATCAATCTGGTGTTCTCGCGATCGAACCCCGAGAAGAGCCGCTTCGCGCTCGAGGCGCTCGGCATGCCGTTCCGTCGTGAGGAGGCGAGGCAATCATGACCACCAAGGCGCAGATGGCGAAATCCAAGAAGACCCCGAAGTTCTCGACCCGTCGGGTCTCGCGTTGCGAGCTCACGGGGCGGGTGCGGGGGGTGTACCGCAAGTTTCGCGTGAGCCGCATCATGCTCCGCAAGCTCGCGCTCGAGGGCAAGATCCCCGGCATGCGTAAGGCCAGTTGGTAAGCACAAGTGCCGGGCCGCGCGACGCGGCGCCGGGCCACGAAACGATCACACGACGCGGGGCGACGAGCGCCGCGAGACGAAGCAACGACGGAACCGCAAATGGCAGTGTCAGATCCCATCGCCGACATGCTGACGAGAATCCGCAACGCGAGCACGACTCGCGCGAAGACCGTCAAGTGCCTCAACAGCAAGGTCTGCCGCGGCATCGCGGCGGTCATGCGTGACGAGGGCTACATCGACGGCTTCGACGTCATCGACGACGGGCGGCAGGGGCACATCCGCGTCAAGCTCAAGTACGGGCCGGGCGGGGAGTCGCTCATGCGGTCCGTCCGTCGCGCGAGCACGCCCGGACGCCGCCTCTACAGCGGCGTCGAAAGCCTGCCCAAGCCGCTGCAGGGGCTGGGCATCGCCATCGTCTCGACGTCGCGCGGCGTGATGTCGGACCGGAAGTGCCGGCAGGAGCGCGTCGGCGGCGAAGTTCTCTGCGTCATCGAGTAAGCACGATCCACACCGCCCGACCCGCACACGCGGCGCAAGGCCAGGAGCTACGAACCCCATGTCCCGAATCGGCAAGAAGCCCATCCCGATCCCGTCCAACGCCAAGGTCCAGGTGGCCGGCGCGGACGTCACCGTCGAAGCCGGCTCCAAGAAGCTCACACGGCGCGTGGCGAACGGCGTCAACGTGCAGGTGGACGGGAGCTCGGTGCTCGTGACCATTCCCGAATCGGCGATGGGCAATCGTCAGGCGCGGGCCGATTGGGGCACGACGCGCGCGCTCATCAGCAACATGCTGGTGGGCGTCACCAAGGGCTTCGAGCGGACGCTCGAGATCAACGGTGTGGGCTGGCAGGCCACGGTCGGCGGCAAGACGCTCGATCTCAAGATCGGCTTTGCGAACATCATCAAGGTTCCGATCCCGCTCGGGCTCGAGGTCAACGTCGAGAAGAACTTCGTGAAGATCAAGGGCCCGGACAAGCAGGTGGTGGGGCAGTTTGCGGCCGTGGTGCGCTCCAAGCGCAAGCCCGAGCCGTACAACGGCAAGGGCATCAAGTACCAGGAAGAGGTCATTCGTCGCAAGCAGGGCAAGGCGTTCGGCGCCTGATCCACAGGGCGACGCACCAGCGGACAGCACACATGAACAAGAACTCCGACAAACAGGTCAGACGGTCCCGCCGGCGGATCAACATCCGCAAGCGGATCGAGGGCACGCCGTCTCGTCCCCGGCTGAGCGTCTACAAGTCGCTCAACCACATCTACGCGCAGGTGATCGACGACCTCGCGGGCCACACGCTGGTCTCGGCGTCGTCGCGCGAGACGGAGCTGGGGATCACCGCTTCGGGGAACGCCACGGCCGCCAAGGCGGTGGGCAAAGCGCTGGCCGAGCGGGCCAAGGCCGCGGGCGTCACCACGGTGGTGTTCGATCGCGGCGGGTTTCGATTCCACGGGCGCGTGAAGGCGCTCGCCGATGCCGCCCGGGAGAGCGGTCTTTCCTTCTGAACGCAACCGCATCGCAGCACTCTGACGGACACGCACCATGCCTGAGCTCTTGGACGAAGCCAGTTCACTCGAAAGCACGACGGTCGGCGTTTTCCGCACGTCCGCGACGATCAAGGGAGGACGTCGGTTCTCCTTCAACGCGCTCGTGGTCGTGGGCGATCGGCGCGGCCGCGTCGCGATCGGCTACGGCAAGGCCCGTGAGGTTCCCGCCGCGGTGGAGAAGGCGCAGAAGGAGGCGCGCAAGCGTCTGCAGAGCGTCGTGCTGCTGGGCGGGACCATCCCGCACGAGGTGACCGGTCGCTTCGGCGCCGCCATCGTTCGGCTGATCCCGGCGGCGCCCGGAACGGGCGTCGTGGCGGGCAACACCGTTCGTTCGGTGCTCGAGCTGGTGGGCGTGACGGACTGCCTGACGAAGTGCTTCGGCTCGACGAATCAGCAGAACACGACCAAGGCGACGCTGGAAGCGCTGAGCCTGCTTCGCACCCGGGAGTCGGTGGCTTCGCTTCGTGGCGTGACGCTCGACCCGTCCGACGCCGAGGTGAAGGTGGAGAAGGGTCGCGCGTTGATGCCGACCACGCCTCGCGAGAAGACGATGAAGGCGCCGGTCAGCACGGTGGCCAAGAAGGATGAGAAGGGCGGGCGCGGTGGACGCCGGGGCGGACCCGGTCGCGGCGGTCGGCCCGGCGGCGGGCGGCCGGCCGGTGGTGGCGGCGAGGACGAATCGGCAGCGCCCTCGGCGCCGAGCGGCGGCGACACCGCCTGATCGGGGCGCCGAAGCGTTTGGATGGGGTTGCGTGCGGCGCGATGAGCAACTGACGAAACGATCTGCATTGAGAGGGCTTCGCCCATGATGATTCACGAGATCACAGAGAAGGTCGGCAAGTACAAGGCGCGGAAGCGCCTCGGGCGCGGTCCCGGGTCGGGCCATGGCAAGACGTCGGGTCGCGGCCACAAGGGCGCGGCGTCCCGTTCGGGCTACAGCCGTCGGGCGTCGTTCGAGGGCGGCCAGATGCCGTACTTCCGACGCATCCCCAAGCGCGGCTTCACGAACGCGCCGTTCAAGACCGAGCACTGGATCGTGAACCTGGGCGACATCGTCGCGCACCCCTCCTTCGCCAAGGGCGGAGAGGTGACGGCGCAGCGCTTGATCGAAGCGGGGCTGATCCGTGACGAATCTCGACCGCTCAAGGTCCTCTCCGACCTCTCCAAGGCGGGCAAGGGCGCGAAGCTGGGCGTGAAGCTCGCGATCACGGCGGAGCGCGTCTCCACCAAGACCCGCGAGCTTGTGATCGCCTCCGGCGGCACGGTGAACGAGACCGGCACCCGTCGTGACAAGGTTCGCGGCGTCGATCGCAACAGCGACGATCGTTCTCCGAAGAATCTCACCAAGAAGCTCAACCGCACGAAGAAGCCCAAGGCCGCTGCCGCGGGCGAGGGCTCGGGCGCCGAGTAAGTCCGACGGCCCGGGGGCGCAGGCGCTGCGCTCACGTGGCCGGCCTAAGGGAACGGAGATCATCGCGCGATCATGCTGCAGGCCTTCCTCAATATTTTCAAAGTCCCCGATCTTCGGAACAAGATCCTGTTCACGCTCGCGATGCTGGGCGTGTACCGCATCGGGTTCTGGATTCCGATCCCGGGCGTGGACCAGTCGCAGCTTGCCGAGGTGATGCAGCAGGCCGTGGGCTCGGGCGGCGCCGCCGGTCGTGTGCTGCAGTTCATGTCGATCTTCTCCGGCGGCTCGTTCGCGCAGTCGACGGTGTTCGGCCTGGGCGTGATGCCCTACATCTCCGCGGCCATCATCTTTCAGCTGCTGACGTCCGCGGTGGACTCGCTCAAGAAGCTCCAGAACGAGGGGCCGACGGGGCGTCAGAAGATCCAGGAATGGACGCGCTACGCCACGATCGGGCTGTGCGTTGTGCAGGCCGTGGGCTGGCTCTCGTTCATCCGCTCGCAGGGCATCGTCTATCCGAACTGGGCGAGCAACCCGCTGTGGTGGGTGATGGCGATCACGTCGATGACCGCCGGCTCGATGTTCCTGATGTGGCTGGGCGAGCAGATCGATCGATTC
The DNA here is from genome assembly GCA_964638515.1 of uncultured Phycisphaeraceae bacterium. Classification (GTDB taxonomy): domain Bacteria; phylum Planctomycetota; class Phycisphaerae; order Phycisphaerales; family UBA1924; genus CAYPGJ01. Next base: position 41,313 of record CAZWZL010000011.1, on the reverse strand, counting down.
GGCATCGGCAACGGTGTGTCGCTGATCATCACCGCGGGCATCCTTACGCAGATCCCCGGCGCCGTGATGTGGGTCTATTCGAATTTCGACCCCGGCTCGACCAGCAAGCTGGGATGGATGGACGTGTTCCTGCTGATCGGCGGCTTCGTGTTCGTCGTCGCGGGAGCGATCATCATCACGGTGGCGCAGCGGCGCATCCCGATCCAGCAGGCCAAGCACACCCGGGGCCGGCGCGTGTTCGGCGGGGCGCGGTCGTACCTCCCGCTGCGTGTGAATCACGGCGGCGTGATGCCGCTGATCTTCGCGTCGTCGCTGATGATCTTCCCGTCCACGGCGTTCGGGTACCTGGCGCAGAACGCCACGCTGATGGGCTCGGGGTTCTTCAAGTCCGCCGCGCAGTTCCTGGCCGACAATTTCATCATGGGGCGCTACCCCTACGTGATCTGCGAGATCGCGCTGATCTTCTTCTTCTCGTATTTCTGGACCACCGTGCAGTTCAATCCGGAGGAGATGTCGAAGCAGCTCCGCGACAACGGGTCGTTCATCCCGGGCATCCGGCCGGGGCCGCGCACGGCCGAGTATCTCGAGACGGTGATGGAGCGCATCACGTACGTCGGCGCCGCGTTCCTGTGCGTTGTGGCGATCACGCCGGTGATCGTGATGCGGTCGCTCGAGGTCCCGATGCACGTGGCGTCGTTCCTGGGCGGGACGGGCCTGCTCATCGTGGTGTCGGTCGGCTTGGACCTCATCCAGCGCATCGAGGCGAGCCTGCTCATGCGGAACTACGCCGGCTTCCTCAGCAGCAACGACGAGGGCTCCGGGCCTCGGATCAGGGGGCCGAGATCGTTTTGAACGACAAAGTTAGGATAGTGTTTGGGTTGTGCGGTAGTTGAAAGGGAGAGGAAGACGAGTACACTGCTCGGCTCGGCGGAAACGGTTGGCCGAGCGAGGACGGACGGGTGGGACACGAACGAGACCAAGCGGCGCGGTGGGCGTCGTCCGACGGGGGGCGGCGGTCCCTTCGGGCGAGAGCAGACCTTGAAGGTGGAGAGACCGGGAACGGAATGATCGACACGCATGCCTAAACAGGACGACAAGCTGACCCTTGAAGCGAGCGTGGTGGAGGCGCTCCCCAACGCGATGTTCAAGGTGCGTTTGCCCAACGACGTTGAGGTGCTGGCCTACGTCTCCGGCAAGATGCGACAGCACTACATCCGCATCCTGCCGGGCGACCGCGTGACCGTCGAACTCAGCCCGTACGACCTGACCAAGGCCAGAATCACCTACCGCCACTGAACGCTGGCGACCATCGGATAGAAACGGAACAAAGGGCACGAGCCATGAAAGTGAAGTCGAGCGTCAAGCGGGTGTGCAGCGGGTGCAAGATCGTGCGCCGAAAAGGCCGCGTTCGCGTCATCTGCGCCTCGAACCCCAAGCACAAGCAGGTCCAGGGCTGAGGCCCGTTTCAGGAGCGTAGAGAAGCATGCCCCGTATCGCCGGAGTCGACGTTCCCGAGCGCAAGCCCATCCGCTATGCGCTGCAGTACATCCACGGCATCGGCCCGAAGTTCGCCGATGACATCCTGGGCGAGGCCCAGATCGATCCGACGAAGCGCGCCGCCCAGCTCACCGAGCAGGAAGTGTCCGCGATCGCCGGCATCATCGACGCCAACTACCTCGTGGAGGGCGCCCTCCGCCGACAGGTGCAGCAGAACATCCAGCGTCTCAAGGACATCCGCGCGTATCGCGGCGAGCGGCACCGCAAGGGCCTCCCCGTCCGCGGGCAGCGCACGAGAACCAACGCCCGCACCCGCAAGGGCCGCAAGAAGACCGTGGCCGGCAAGAAGGGCGTGAAGGGCTAACACCGCAGTTGAGCCGCGGGCGCCCGCTCGCGTGGAGATCGATCACTCATGGCAAAGAAGGCAAAGAAGGTCCGGAAGAACGTGGTGCGAGGCATCGCCCACATCCAGGCCTCGTTCAACAACACCATCGTCACCGTCACGGACACCAACGGCGAGACGCTCTGCTGGGACTCCGCGGGCACGATCGGCTTCAAGGGCACCCGCAAGGCCACGCCCTTCGCCGCCACCCGCGCCGGCGAGTCCGCCGGGCAGAAGGTTCGCAAGATGGGCATGTCCGAGATCGAGGTCCGCGTCAAGGGGCTGGGCTCCGGGCGCGAGTCCGCGGTCAACGGCCTCTCCTCCACGGGCCTTCGCGTCACCGCCATCGAAGATCACACCCCGATTCCGTTCAACGGATGTCGGCCTCGCAAGAAGCGCCGCGTCTGAGTTCATCACGTTCACCCGCCTTGTTCCCGCGATCACAGAAGGGCTCCTCGAGCATTCGGCAGGCTCGAAGGCGCCCGAGACACGCGGGAATCGTCGATCCCCCGACACCTCTGCCGAGACAGGACACACGAACCCATGCGAGTTCGCTGGAGAGGGCTGGAGCTTCCGAATCGGGTCGCCATCGACCCCAAGACGTCTCATTCCACCTTCGGGCGGTTCGTCATCGAGCCGTTCGAGCGCGGCTTCGGCACCACCGTGGGCAACTCGCTCCGGCGCGTGCTGCTGTCCAGCCTCGAGGGCGCCGCGGTCACCTCGATCAAGATCAAGGGCGCTCAGCACGAGTTCTCGTCGCTCAAGGGCGTGGCGGAGGACGTCGTCGACATCGTCCTGAACGTCAAGAGCCTCGTGGTGCAGATGGAGGGCGATGAGCCCCGCACCATGACGCTCGCGGCCTCGGGCCCGGGCGATGTCACGGCCGACCTCATCGAAGCGGACACGGCCGTCACGATTCTTTCGCGCGACCTCGTGCTGGCCAGCCTCACCGACGCCGTGGACTTCGAGATGGAGTTCCGCGTTGAAAAGGGTCGCGGCTACGTGCCGGCCAGCGAGCAGATCGCCCAGCAGCAGGAGGAGCAGGAGATCGGCTGCATCCCGCTCGACGCGAATTTCAGCCCGGTGCAGCGCGTCCGCTTCCGGGTGGAGGACACGCGCGTCGGTCAGCGCACCAACTACGACCGTCTGGTCATGGACATCTGGACCAACGGCACCGTCTCCCCCGAGATGGCGCTGGTGGAAGCTGCGAAGATCCTGCGCAAGCACCTGAACCCCTTCGTGCAGCTGGCCGAGCTGGGCGAGGAGCGGGTGTCCGCCGCCGCCGCCGCCGCCGCGAGCGTGGACGACGAACTCGTACGCAAGCTGCAGATGCCCGTCACCGAGCTCGAGCTGTCGGTGCGGGCCTCCAACTGCCTCGAGTCCGCGCGGATCGCCACCGTGTCCGAACTCGTGTGCAAATCCGACAACGATCTGCTCAAGGTCCGATCCTTCGGCAAGACCTCGCTCCGCGAAGTCAAGAAGAAGCTGCAGGAGATGGGCCTCGATCTCGGCATGGCGCTCCCCGACGGCGTGGGGGCCTCATCCGCCGGAGCCTGAACCGCAACGTTCCACCACCGGGCGCCATGAACGCCCGCCGTCACTCGGAGCCTCACCATGCGTCACCGCAAATCCAGCTACAAACTCGGGCGAACCACCGCCCACCGACTCTCGACCCTGCGCAACATCGCCGCAGGTCTGTTCGAGCACGGGCAGGTCACCACGACCATCCCGCGCGCGAAGGCCGTGCAGCCGTTCGTCGAGCGCATCGTCACCCTCGCGAAGCGCGGCGACATCCACGCCCGTCGGCTCATCACCTCCAAGCTGGGCCACGATCGCATCATGGCCGACGACGAGGACAAGCTGACGCGCAACCGGTACGGCGAGCTCAAGAAGGGCCCCAAGCTCGTCAAGCACATCGTGGACGACGTGGCGCCGAGATTCAAGGACCGCGCCGGCGGGTACACCCGCATCGTCAAGCTCGGCGTCCGCCGCCTCGGCGACGGCGGCGAACTCTGCGTCATCCAGTTTGTCGGCAACGAGGAGGGGCCGGAGATCAGCGGCAAGCCCTCCACCCGGCGTCGCACGGCCGATCGGCGCACCGCGTTCGCGGCCAAGGTCCGCAAGACCGCCGCGAAGGACGCGCCCTCGACCTGAGCGTTCCCGCATCACCGTCCGATTCACGCGCGGGCCGCCCACGAGCGGCCCGTGCTTCTTTTTGGCGTTGCGCACCGGCCGGCCCGCAACTCCTCCCGCGCGCGGGGGCCGGTACACTTTCCCCCCGTATGCTCGCCGAACTCGACGCCATCGAACGCGACGCCCTCTCGTCGCTCGCGAACGCCGCAAACGCTCCCGCGCTCGAGGCATGGCGCATCGAGTTCCTCGGCGCCAAGGGCCGCCTCAAGGCCGCCACCACTCGATTCCGCGATGTTCCGCGGGAGGAAAAGCCCGCCGTCGGCGCTCGCCTCAACGCGATGCAGAAGACGCTTCAGGACGCCTTCGACGCCCGTCAGGAAGCCCTCAAGTCGTCCGGTGCTTCCGCGACCGTACCCGGCGTCGATCTCACCGAGCCCGGGCTCTCACCGCCGATCGGGCGTCGTCACATCATCTCGCGCGTGCGCGACGACCTCTGCGATGTGTTCGCCCGCATGGGCTTCGAGGTTGCCTGGGGGCCCGAGCTCGAGGATGACGAGCACAACTTCGCCAAGCTCAACATCCCCCTTGATCATCCGGCGCGCGACCCCATCGACAACTTCTACGTGGACGATCCCGCGGTCGTGAAGGCGCCGCGGATGCTGCGCTCCCAGACCAGCACGGTGCAGATCCGCGTCATGGAGACGCGCAAGCCCCCGCTCAAGATCGTGGCTCCCGGGCGCGTGTACAGGCCCGACACCGTCGACGCCACGCACTCCTTCATGTTCCACCAGATCGAAGGCCTGTACGTCGACAAAAACGTCTCGATGGCCGACCTCAAGACGACGCTCTTTCAGTTTGCCCGCGCCTTCTTCGGCGACGGCTGCGAGATCCGGTTCCGCCCTTCGTTCTTCCCGTTCACCGAGCCCAGCGCCGAGTTCGACATGAAGATCGCGCTGCGCCCGGGAGATCCGCCCCGCTGGATCGAGCTGGGCGGCTGCGGCATGGTCGATCCGGCCGTGTTCGAGGCCGTGGGCTACGACCCCGAGGTCTGGACCGGCTTTGCGTTCGGCTTCGGCATCGATCGCATCGCCATGGGTCGGTACGGCATCCCGGACATCCGCATGCTCTTTGAGAACGACCTGCGATTCCTGAACCAGATCTGACGGTCGAAATCCGTCAGGGCTTTTCCCGGAGTATTCCGCCCATGGAACGCGACCCCCACGAAACCAATCCCGAGAGCCCCGAGCTGTACGTCGGCCCCGGCGCCGATGAACTCGACGACCTCGACGGCGGCGAGCGCCCCTCCTGGCCCAAGGTCATCGGCGTCATCAGCATCGTTTGGGGAGCCATCGGCGTGGTCTGTGGCGGCGCCGGCATCGGCTGGCAGCTCATGGCCGGCTCCATCATGGGGAACATCCCGGGAGGAGCGCCACCAGCCATAACGAACCCAAACCCCATGGCGCTCGGCGTCGGTGCGCTGGGCCTGCTGTGGTCCATCGTGCTCATCGTCGCGGGTTCGATGACCGTCGCGCGCAAACCCGCCGGGCGATCCGCGCACCTGTTGTGGGCGGCGATCGCGATCGTCCTCTCGATCATCGGCATGTACATGCAGGTGACGGTGCAGGCCGAAATAGCCCAGTGGTGCGTCGATAACCCGTCCTCGGACTTTGCGAAGCAGCAGGCCGCCGGCGGCGCATTCGGAAAGTACATCGGCTACGCGTGCGGCGGCACTCTCGGTTTCGGCTGGCCCATATTCATCCTGGCCTGGTTCGGCCTCGTGAAGCGGAAGCCGTCCGACATCTCGCAAGGCGTCACCGAACTCGTCGCCTGATCCCCCTTGGCGGCTCAGCCCACTTCCCGGTTCTGGAACAACATCACCGCGAGCGCGAGGAACCCCATCACGTGGGCCGCGGTGTATCCCACCAGCAGCGCGGCGTACCGCCCGGGGATCGGGTGATTCTGCGTGATCGCGTCCACCAGCCAGAAGAACTGCATGTTCGGCGCCACCGACCACGCCGCCCGCGCCCCCCAGTGCACGCGCGTCGGCGCCGCGAACACGAAGTCCCCCTCTCGAGGCGGCCTCGCCAGCCGCAGATCCCCCGCGTTCACCACCGTGAACACGCGCCGATGCTCCACGCCTCTCACCACGAGCGCCGGCCCGCTCCTCGGAGAGTTCACGTTCGAAGGCTGCGAGACATCCCCTTCAAACGGCGCGTGCACGGGCACGGCCATCTCGATCCCGCTCGGATCCCCCGCGTAATACAACGAGTCGCCCACCTTGAAGTTGATCCGCGACTCCGCGCCAAGCTCGATGACCCACTCATCCCCGGCCTGGCGGAAATCCCCGTTGACGTCAGCCACCGGCTCCGTGAGGAACACCTCCCCGGCCGGCGTGTTCTGAAACGCCCGACGCCCGATGAAGTGATTGCTCAGCAGCCCGAACACGAACACGCCGAAGCACACCAGGATTGTCATCACCTGCTTGAGGCGCGTCGAAGCCGCGACCGCAACCGCCGTGAGCACGAGCATCGCCATGAACACGGCCGCGCAGGCCAGGATCACGCTGGGCTTCACCTCGTTCTTGAGAAGGCTCGCGACCGACGTGTACAACTGCCATTTGGCGTCGAACGCCAGCGTGACCAGGAGCCCCACCATGGTCAGCGGGACCATCGCGTACATCGCGGCGGACGTGAACACCCACCCGTAGAAGTAGTTCCCCCACAGCGCCAGCCCGAGCGCCACCGCCACACTCCCCAGCGCGATCACCTGCACCGGCCGGTCCGGGTCGTCGTACGCTCGGCTCATCACCCCGTGCTGCAGCGTGAACAGGAAGAACGCCAGCATCACGAACATGGCCGCGGCCATCGCGGCCGACACCCCCAGGAACTTGCCCACGACGAACAGGGGCCGCCCGATGGGCTTGCTGATCACGGTCAGGGCGGTCTTCTGCTCGATCTCCCGGGAGATCACGGCCGTGGCGATGAACGCGGCCAGCAACGTGGCGCACCCCAGGACCGTGGCCAGCCCGATGTCGAGGAACATCTTGTTGTCCCCGGTCACCTCACCCTCGACCATGGAATAGCCCATGCTGTAGTTCGACAGCATGCTGTTGAAGATCTGCAGCACGCCGCTGCCCATCACCAGGACGAACACGATCGGCTGGCGAACGCTCTCGACGAACGTGTTACGAGCGATGGCGAAGAGCTGGGTGAGCATGAGTGGGGGGCGGCCCTCCTGTGACGCCGCGCGTGCAACCCGACGGAAAGGCTGAACATACGCCCGCTTCCCGCGTACAGCAAAGACGCCCGCCGTCGCCCCGGGTTCGTCTCGCCCTGACGGCGCCGGGTGGACAGCCCGGCCCGCGCGGGCGAGAATCACCACCACGCCGGGCCAGCCCCGCCCCGCACAACGGGGGGCTCCGGCAGCCGGCGCTCACCCGGCGTTTCGCCGGGTCGAAGCGGAGTCTGCATGCGTCCAGATCATCTCGCCTACAAACGAGCCACCGCGATCTCCCTCTGGGGCCTCGCGCTCCAACTCGCCTCCGCCGGCGCCCTGCTCATCTACGCGATCTTCGCGCGCGATCACTCCGCCCTCACGGTGGCCGCCACCATCGCGCTCGCCTCCCTCGTCTGGATCGGCCTCGCGCTCGTCTTCCACCAGCACACCCTCGAGCGACTCGAGGCCATCGAGACGGAAGCGCTCGAAGCCGAGTCCGGCGCTTCGTCCGTGTTCGACCAGAACGCGGACGATCTCCGCGTCGCCGCGCGCCGCCTCGCGTGGATGCACCGCATCCTCCTGCCCCTGCTCAGCATCCTCATCGGCCTCGGGTTCCTCGGGATCGCCTTCGCGCGTTTCGTCTCCGCGCGAGGCGTCGTTCATGTCGATACGTTCAAGCCGCCCGCCCTCACCGGCTGGGCCATCGCCGTCGGGCTCTCCGTCGCCGTCCTCGCGTTCGTGTTCGCACGATTCGTCGCCGGCATGGCCAAGCAGGCAGCGTGGTCCAACCTCCGCGCCGGCGCCGCCGCGTCTGTGGGCGCCACCGTCCTGGGGCTCGGGCTCTCCGTCGCGCACTTCATCGCGTTCCTCGGCTCCGACGCCCCGCTCCGTTTCTTCACGCTCGCGGCGCCCATCATCGCCGGCGTGCTCGGCGTCGAGGTCTTCGCCAACTTCATCCTCAACGTCTATCGCCCGCGGCGCGCCGGCGAAGCCCCCAAGCCCGCGTTCGAATCGCGCATCCTCGCGTTCCTCGCGGCGCCTGACCGGCTCGCCGAGTCCGTCGGCGAGGCCATCTCCTATCAGTTCGGCTTCGACGTCACCAAGTCCTGGTTCTATCGCCTCCTCTCCCGCACCGTGTTCATGCTCGGTCTGCTCGCGGCCACGCTGCTCTGGGGCCTGTCCTCCTTCGCGGTCGTCCAGCCCAACGAGCGGGCGCTGATCACCCGGTTCGGCGCGCTCCGCGCGGAGGTCGGCTCCGGGCTGCATTTCAAGTGGCCCTGGCCCATCGAACGCGTGGACGCCTATCCCGCCTCGGCCGTTCGGACCATCGACCTCGCCACGCCCGCCCCGACGCGCGAGGGCGCCATCCTCTGGACCGCGCCGCACGTCAAGGAAGGCATGGAGGTCTACGCCCTTGTTCAGTCCGCCGAGACGTCCGGGGCCGCCGGAGCCGGAGCCGGGCTCGATCTGGCGCTCGTCTCCGTCGAGATCCCCCTCCAATACGCCATCACGGACCTGCGCAAGTTCGAGCAGTTCGCGGCGCCGGAGCAGCGCGATCCACTCCTCAAGGCCGTCGCTTCGCGCCAGGTGATCGAAGACCTGGCCACACGCACCGTCGCGGATGTGCTCGGGCTCAATCGCGACGGGATCAACCGCTCGCTCCATCGGCGCGTCCAGCGCGCGTTCGATGCGCTCGACTGCGGCGTCACCGTCCTCTTCGTCGGCGTCGCGGGCGCCCATCCGCCGCAGGACGAGAGCGTCGCCAAGTCCTACGAGGACGTGATCTCCGCGCACCAGCGACGAGAGGCCACGCTCGATCTCGCCCGCGCCGAATCCACCCGCATCCTCACTCGCGCGGCCGGCGACCTGTCGCTCTCCGAGCGGATCGTCGCGCAGATCGACGCCCTCGAGCGGCTGCAGGCGCAAAACGCCGCTGATGAAGTCGTCCGCGAGCAGGAGCTCGCCATCGAGCGACTGGTCGATCAGGCGGGCGGCCACGCCAAGAGCATCCTCGTGCAGGCCCGGGCCGATCGCTGGGAGAAGCACATGTCGCAGCGCGGGCTGGCCGCGCGGCACGCCGGCCGATCCGCCGCCTATCGCGCCGCGCCGGCCGTGTACCGAGCCTCCCTCTACTTCGACGCCCTCGCCGATCTCGCCGCCAACGCCCGCGTGTACATCTCCGCGTTCGACGACGCCCGCATTCGACTCAATCTCGAAGACGTTCAGGACGCCTCGGCACTCCCCGACCCCGTCAAGCCAAAGGAGCAGTGATCGCCGTGCGATCCACATTCCTGTTTCTCATCACCGCGCTCATCGTCCTCGGGTTCGTCGCCTTCTGGTCGACCTACTCCGTGCGATTCACCGAGGTCGCCGTCGTCACCACGTTCGGGCGCGCCGGCGAAGCCGCCATCCGCAACGTCGAGGGCGACGAGTCGGGCATCTTCCTCAAGTGGCCCTACCCGGTGCAGTCCGTCACCAAGTACGACACGCGCGTCCGCGTCCTGCAGACACGCTCGGAAACGCAGCTCACCCGCGATCAGGCGCAGATCGTCGTTGAGTCTTTCCTGGCCTGGCGCATCGCCGACCCGCTCGTCTTCTTCCAGCGGTACAGCTCGCAGGGCCCCTCCGCGCGAGATCACTTCCGCTCCGCCGAGCGCACCCTCGAGTCCCTGCTCCGATCCGCCATCGCTGAGGTCTCCGCGTACGAACTCAAGGACCTGTTCAACCCCGTGGCCGGCGCATCCAAGCTCGGCGATCTCGAGGCCGCCATCCTCCGAAGGCTGGCCTCCGCGGGCGGAGAAGGCCGAACGCTCGCCGACTTCGGCGTCGAACCCGTGCAGGTCGGCGTCTCCCGCGTCGTGCTGCCACAGGAAACGACCCGCGCCGTCTATGAGCGCATGCGCGCGGCCCGCGAGTCCATCGCCGCCGAGGCCCAGAGCCAGGGCGAGTCCCGCGCTTCGACCATCCGCAGCGAGGCCGAGTCCGCCGCACGACGCATCCTCGCCTTCGCGGATCGTCGCGCGCAGGAAATCCGAAACGCCGGCGACCTCGAGGCCGCGAAATACCTCTCCTCGTTCGCCGAGGATCCCGAGCTCGCCGTGTTCCTGAAGAACCTCGAGTTCATGCGCCTCGGGCTCGGCAAGCGCGCCACGCTCGTGCTGCCCACCACCGACTTCGGCTTCCGTCTCTTCGATCCCCGCACCATCTCGGGCGTGCAGGGCATCCCCGTGCTGGGTGAGCCGCGCCCGCAGCCGCACACGTCTGCCAAGCCCGCCAACGAGCTCTCCAACCAATGAGCGACCCTCTCGATCCCAACGCGCCGCTCGATCCGCCGCCCGAGCCGGCCACGCCCAGGCGCGCCGCCTCGATCACGCTCACCCAGCGCGACGGCGCCGCGCCCGACGCGCTCTCCCTTGACCCCGCGCAGAAATCCCTGGCGGATGCGCTCCGCATCACCTTCTTCCTGCTCCAGGTCGGCATGGCCGTCCTCATCGTGCTCTTTCTCGTCTCCGGCGCGCGCAAGGTGAACGAAGCGGAGCGGGGCGTGCGTCTCACCTTCGGCCGCATCGTCGCGCAGGACATCGGCCCGGGCCTGCATTTTTCCTGGCCCTTCCCCATCGGCGAGTTCCTCACCGTGCAGACGGGGCAGCAATCGCTCGATCTCAAGAAGTCCTTCTGGTTCCATCTGGCCGCGCGCCAGGAGAACCTCTCGCTCGACCAGCTCCCTTCGATCGGAAACGTCGGGCTCATCCCGGGCGTCGACGGCTCGCTCATCACGGGCGACGGAAACCTGATCCACGCGCAATTCGCCGTGCTGTACCGGCGGGACGACCCCTCGTCCTACCTCCGAAGCATCTACACGCCCGATGAGGAATCGCTCGTGCGCGTCGCCGTGGAGCGCGCCGTGGTCCGCGTCATCGCGGAGACGCCCATCGACGCGCTGCTCCAGCAGGGCGCGTCGCTCGTCGCGCCGGTCACAACGCCGGCCGGGCCTGCTCCGGAGCCCGCGCCATCCGAAGCCGCGCCCGCCACTCCGGAATCCACGGAGCCGGCTCCGTCCTCGCCCACGGAACCCGCGCCGCCCGCCATCGCCGGTGAGAGCCTGCTCACCGCGCGCATCCGATCGATCGCACAACAATCCCTCGACACCGCCGGCAGCGGAATTCGCATCGATCAGATCGCGCTCCGCCAACTCGTGCCGCCCCTCCCCACCCGGCAGTCCTTCGCCAACGTGCAGTCCGCCGTGGCCGCGGCCGCCAAAGCCGTCGAAGACGCCGAGAAGGACTCGCGCGAACGCCTCAACCGCGTCGCCGGTCAGGGCCACCAAACGCTCCTCGACCGGATCGACGCGTACGAAACGGCCCTCACCCGCGAAGACGAATCCGCGGCCGAGAAGATCCTGTCCGACATCGACAGCCTGCTCGAGGGCGAATCCGTTGAGATCGACGGGCGCCGCTTCGACCGCGTCGTGGCCGGCGAGGCTTCGAACCTGATCTCCGCGGCCCGCCAATACCGCACCGAGGTCGTCTCCTCCTCACGCACCGACGTCGAGCGGTTCCGCGCGAAACGCGAGCAGTTCCGCCAGAGCCCGGACCTCCTCGTTGTGCGCGAATGGGCCGACGCCTACATGGAGTTCCTCGCCAACCCGACCACCTCCGTCATGATGCTGCCCCCCGGCGCGAATCTCGAGGTGCTGCTCAATCAGGACCCGCAGTTCGCCCGCGATCTCGAGGCCGCGCGCAATCGCGCCGAGATCACCTCAGCCGTCAGCCGCATCGAGCGCGAAAAAGCACGCAAGCGCGAGGCGTGGGATTCGCCCTCCGGAGGCTCGCCGTGAGCGCGATCTCGGCCTCGCCACGCGCTCGCTCTCGCGCGTCCGCGGACGCTCCCGTGGTCGCGGCGCAGGCGCTCACCAAGGTCTTTCGCGACTTCTGGCTTCGCCCGCGAGCCAAAGCCGTCGACAACGTCGACCTCACCGTGCACCGAGGCGAGATCTTCGGACTCCTTGGCCCCAACGGCTCGGGCAAGTCCACCACGATCAAGCTCATCCTCGGGCTCCTTCGCAGAACCTCCGGCCGCCTCGCCGTGTTCGGCAAGCTGCCCACCGATGTATCCATCAAGAAGCGCATCGGCTATCTCCCCGAGGAGTCCTACTTCTACCCCTTCCTCAACGCCCGCGAGACGCTCGACTATTACGCCCGACTCTTCGAACTCGATCGGCGCGCCAGAGAGCGCCGCATCGACGAACTCCTCGACATGGTCGGCCTCGCCGCCGTCCAGCACCGTCAGATCCACGAGTACTCCAAGGGCATGCAGCGCCGCATCGGTCTGGCGCAAGCACTGATCAACGATCCCGAGTTTCTCATCCTCGACGAGCCAACCTCCGGGCTCGATCCCCTCGGCTCGCGCCAGGTGAAGGACCTCATCCTCGAGCTCGGAAGGCGAGGCAAGACCATCCTGCTCTCCTCCCACCTGCTCGCCGACGTCGAGGATTGCGTCGGCCGACTGGTCATCCTCTACGGCGGCAAGGCGCGCGCGGAAGGCTCGCCCGACTCCCTGCTCACGTCCCAGGATCGCACCATCCTCGAGACCGACGCGCTCGACGAGAGCACCATCGCCGCCGTCGGCGAGCTCATCCGCCAGCGCACCGGCCGCGCCATCCAGCGCGTCGACAAGCCTCGTCAGCGCCTCGAAGATCTCTTCCTCGACATCGTCGAACGCGCCCGCGCCGAGCGGATCGAGACCTCCGGCGCCGCCGCGGGCGGTCCCACGGCCGCGTTCCTTCGCGCCGAGAACGAGCCCGACGCCGTCATCGATCGTCTCCTGCGCCCCGAAGCGCCCCCCGAGCCCGCCGCGTCGCCGACCCCGAAGCCCTCGGCCCCCGAAGCCGACGTCATCGAGCAACTCGTGCGACAGCCTCGCCCGGCTTCCCCCGCGCCCCGCGCCGATCAGCCGGCCCCGCGACCCGACGTCGATCAGTCCATCATCGACGCGCTCACCAGCAACCCACCGGATCAAGCGCCCGGGGACGACAAGCCGTGAAGGCCCGCGCGCTCCTCACCCGGCTCGACGTTCTCCAGCACTCCAAGCGCTTCAAGGTCATCGTCAGCGTCATTGTCCTTTCGTTGGCCCTGCTGGCGCTCGCGGCGTGGGTGATCGCCGTGAACGCGCCGGACTCCGCAGCCGCCGCTCAAGCCGCCGTCGAACGCGCCGCCGAGCAACAGTCCCAGGCGATCGCTGCGCAGGCTCGCGCAAGAGGCTTCGGGCAGGACTCCCTTCTCTCCGCCATCCTCCGCTCGCCCAGCCCGATACTCCCGGCCGCCATCGCCATTCTCGCCGTCGCGGCGCTGGCGCTCGCCGCCGTCTGGCTCGGCATATCCCTGTCGCTCCTCGGCATCGCCGGCCTCGCCGCCGCCGTCGCCACGCCCCTCCTCCTCGTTCCCGCCTCACGCTCGCTCGGCCAGATGGCGCTCGCCGCCGCCGCGCTCGCCGCCGCGTTCACCGTCCTCCTCCAGGCCCTCCGCGCCATGCTCGCGCTGTCCAACCCGCTGAACGCCATCGCGCGCAACGTGCTCGCCGAGGCCGCCCGCCTCAAGATCAGCCTGCTCTTCATCGCCCTGCTCGTCTTTCTCCTCGTCTCGCTTCCGTTCCTTCTCGATGAGCAGCAGCCGCTGCGATTCCGGGTCCAGACCTTCCTTCAATACTCCTCCGCCGGCGCGTTCTGGGTGCTCGCCCTCCTCACGGCGCTCTTCTCCGTCGCCACCGTCGCTTTTGAGCAACGCGATCGCGTCATCTGGCAGACCATGACCAAGCCGGTCTCGCCCGCCCGCTACATCCTGGGCAAGTGGCTCGGCATCTGCGCCCTCAACGCCGCCCTTCTGATCGTGGCCGCCGCCGGGATCTTCCTGTTCACGCAGTATCTCCGAGCACAACCCGCCGTCGGCGAGGCCCGCGCGTTCGTCTCGGCCGACAACCCCAACGCCGTCGCCGAAGACCGTCGGCTCCTCGAGTCGCAGGTGCTCGTGGCGCGCAAATCCTCGTTCATCTCCATCTACAGCGCGTTCTCGCCCGAGGACGTCGAGCGCGAGGCCGAGGCCCGATACCAGGAGCACATCAACTCCGTCGAAGGCGTCGCCACGTTCCGATCCGCCCGCGCCGTCTTCCGCAAGCAGGTGCTCGACGAGTTCCTCCAGCGCCATCGATCCATCGTGCCCGGCGAAGTTCGGGAGTTCATCTTCGAAGGGCTCTCCGAAGCCCGCGAGGCCGGCCGCCCCCTCACCTTCCGGTACTCCTTCCACGCCGGCTCCAACAACCCCGCCACGCTCTTTCGCGTCACGTTCGTCGTCGGAAACCTCATCGCCTTCACACGTCAGGCCTCCATCAAGACCGCGCAGACCATCACCCTCCCCGACGACCTCCTCCCCGCCGATCTCACACTCGAGCAGCGCGACGCCGAGCGCCGACGCGTCCTCAAGGACATCATCGACGAGCAGGGCCGCCTCTCCCTCCAGGTCGTCAACGGCGATCCGCGTCTCAATCTCCCGAACCAATACCCCATGACCTTCCCCCCCGACGGCCTGCGCATGCTCTACGCCGCCGGCCCCTACGAATCAAACTTCCTTCGAGTCGCCCTCATTCTCTGGTGCAAGCTCGCGCTCATCGCCGCCATCGGCGTCGCCGCCGGCTCCTTCCTCGCCTTCCCCGTCGCGTCCCTCTGCACGCTCGCCGTGCTCTTCATCCTCGAGTCCTCCGCGTTCCTGCGCGATTCCCTTGAGTACTACGAGGTGGTCACCGATCAGGGTTTCGACGTCGTCGCTTTCGGCGCCAGACTCATCGCCGTGCCCATCTCCATCCTCGTCGGCTGGTACGGCCGGCTCCGCCCAACCGCCGACCTCGCCGACGGCATCCTCGTCCCCTGGGCCGCGCTCGCGCAGGCCGCGATGCTCCTCTTCGCGGTGGCCGCCTCCGCGCTCACCCTGGGCTGGCTCGTCTTCCGCAAGCGCGAACTCGCCATCTATTCAGGCAAGTAGAACCCAAGAGTCCATGAACACCTCCAGACTTGTCCATCTTGTCTGCTCCGCCGCGATGCTCCTCGCCGTGCTCGCCTCGTCATACTTCGCCACAGCGATCACCGCGCAGGCCGGGCGCGCCCAGCTCGTCCACGCCGATCGCCCCGTCGAGGGCGATCCTCCCGAGGTCGCCGTCGGCATCGCCCTGGGCGCCTTCCGAGGCCTCTTCGTCAACGTGCTCTGGTTCCGCGCCAACAAGCTCAAGGAAGAAGGCAAGTTCTACGAGTCCATCGAACTCGCCCGCACCATCACCAGGCTCCAGCCGCGCTTCCCGCGCGTCTGGATCTTCCAGGCCTGGAACATGGCCTACAACATCTCCGTCGCCACCAACCGCGCCGAAGACCGCTGGATGTGGGTCAAGGCCGGCATCGACCTCCTCCGCCGGCACGCCATCCCGGCCAACCCTTCCGAGCCCGTCATCCAGCGCGAGCTCGCCTGGATCTACAACCACAAGATCCAGGGCTACACCGACGACGCCAACCAGTACTACAAGCGCCGCGTCGCCGAGGAATGGACCATCGCGCTCGGCAAACCCCCGCCACGCCCCGTCGACGCCGCCGAGGCCAAGCAGGTGTTCGCCGACTGGCTCCGCATCTATGACAACGCGCCCGACACCATCCAGGACGCCGTCAAGCTCCACCCAAACCTCGCCACCCTCGTCGATCGAATCCAGAACGAAGCCAAGATCCCGCTCGGCTTCACGCTGCTCCGCACCATCGAGCTCTACACCTCGCTCTCCGAGTCCTGGGCCGCGCGCGCCGGGCTGGTCGATCTCTCCCCCGAAAACCGCAACAACGCGCTCCTCGCCCTCATGGCCGAAGAGTCCTATCGCGCCGCGTGGGAAACACTCATCCGCCACCTCCGAAAGCGCTACATCACCGACGAAGCCAACCTCGAACTCCCTCGCATGATCCGATACACCGAGAAGTACGGGCCGCTCGACTGGCGCCACCCATCCACCCACGCGTTCTACTGGGCCCTCCGAGGCTCCGAAACCGGTCGCGCGCGCGTCTCCGATCTCGAATTCGATCTCATCAACACCGACAGGATCGCGCTCCACGCCACGCAGGAGCTCGCCCGCTGGGGCGATCTCTACTACGACATCCTCGACGACACCACCTACATCGCGCTCCCCTCCGCCGACTTCATCCCCCTCTACGGCGAGTTTCTCGTCGAGCTCCAGCGAAACACCTCCACCTTCGAAGACTCCGCCAAGGTCTTCACCACCTTCGCCCTCGGCTACGAGAACTTCCTCCGCGACGCCGTGCGATTCTTCTTCCGCGCCGGTCGCCTCGACAAGGCCCAGGAGTACTTCGACACCCTGCGCAACTGGCCGGGCCTCAACCTGAACCAGAAGCCCGATCTGCTCGCCGAGCTCTCCCTCCCCCTCGATCAATTCATCAAGCTCGACCTCGAAGAACGACTCATCTCCCCGCAGGTCGCCATCTCCGAACTCGACGGCGCCATCACCTCGGCCTATCTCCGGGGCGCACTCCGCGGCAACCGCGCCGTCTTCGACGCGCAGATGGCCTACGCCCGGTTCGTCCACAAGACCTACATGGAGTACCAGCTCCGACGCACCATGGCCGGCGGCGAATTCGAACGCACCGAGCTCTTCCCCCCCGACTTCAACGACGCCGTCGCGCAGTCCCTCGCCGGCCTCCTCCTCTTCGGGCGCCTCGGCCTGCAGGACCAGGCCGCCATCTTCCGACGCGCCACCGACGCCATCCAGAAGTCCGTCTACGACCGCCTCGCCGCCTCCCTCACCTCGCGCGACACACTCCCCGAGGAAGTCTTCAAGCAGTGGTTCCCCGAGCCGCCCGGCATGGATGAGTACCGCAAGCTCCGCAAGCTCATCGAGGATTCCGGCGAGGCCGAGCGCAAGCGCGAGGTCCAGTCCGCCCCGCAATAATCACCGCCGCACGCCCCCTTTACACTCTCCGACCATGAGCAACACCTACCCCATCGTCCGCGCCGACGACTGTCTCGCCGTCCAGCTTCCCACGGGCCTCCTCCACCTCCGACACTTCCTCGCCGTCGGCCGCAACTATGCCGAGCACGCCAAAGAGCTCGGCAACAAGACCGAAGACCGCCCTCTCATCTTCACTAAGTCCTACTCCAGCGCCATCCTCCACCACGAAACCATCCAACTCCCGCAGGCCTGCGCCGACCGCGAGCAGGTCGACTTCGAGGGCGAACTCGCCCTCATCCTCGCACGCCCCGCGCGCAACGTCCCCGAGAAAGACGCTCTCTCCTTCGTCCTCGGCTACTGCTGCGCCAATGACGTTTCCGCGCGCTGGTGGCAGAAGGAAGGCTCAGGCGGCCAGTTCTTCCGAGGCAAGTCCTTCGACACCTTCTGCCCCCTCGGCCCCCACGTCACGCTCGCCTCCTCAGTCCCCAACCCTCACAACCTCCACCTCACCACTCGCGTCAACGGCGAAACCATGCAGTCCGCCCCCACCGCCGACATGCTCTTTCCCATCCCCTTCCTCATCGCCGAACTCTCCCGCTCCACCACCCTCCCCGCCGGAACCGTCATCCTCACCGGCACCCCCTCAGGCGTCGGCGCCGGCCGCAAACCCCCGCGCTTCCTCAAGCCCGGCGACACCGTCGAAGTCGAGATCTCCTCCCTCGGCGTCCTCCGCAACCCCGTCGCCCTCGATTCCTGAACTTCACGCGCGCCGTGCTCGATCGCACCGACGCGCGTTCCCTCATGCCTAATGCCTAGTGCCCCTCTCTCTTCCCCCTACAATCCGCCCCTCCCATGAGCACCAAAGCCACATCCCCAGCTGTATCCACCGCCGCGCAGATCCGCCGCCAGTTCATCGACTTCTTCGCCGAGCGCTGTGCGCACACCTTCGTCCCCTCCGCACCCGTCGTCCCCCACGACGACCCCACCCTCCTCTTCACCAACGCGGGCATGAACCAGTTCAAGCCCATCTTCCTGGGCCAGGTCTCACCCTCCTCCGACTTCGCCCGCCTCAAGCGCGCCGTCAACTCCCAGAAGTGCATCCGCGCCGGCGGGAAGCACAACGACCTCGACGACGTGGGCAAGGACCTCTACCACCACACGTTCTTCGAAATGCTGGGCAACTGGTCCTTCGGCGACTACTTCAAGCACGAAGCCATCGACTGGGCCTGGGAACTCCTCACCAAGGTCTGGGGCATCAACCCCGACCGCCTCTACGCCACCTACTTCGAAGGCTCCAAGCCCGAAGGCCTCGACCCCGACCGCGAAGCCTTTGACCTCTGGCGCAAGCACCTCCCCGAATCGCGCATCCTCCCCGGCAACATGAAGGACAACTTCTGGGAAATGGGCGACACCGGGCCCTGCGGCCCGTGCTCCGAAATCCACTACGACGGCCGCTCCGACGAAGAACGCGCCGCCTCGCCCGGCTGGAAGCATGTCAACGCAAGCCACCCCGACGTCATCGAGATCTGGAATCTCGTCTTCATCCAATTCAACCGTTCGGGTCCCGGCGGTTCCGGCCTGCGCCCGCTCCCCGCCAAGCACGTCGACACCGGCATGGGCCTCGAGCGACTCGTCCGCGTCCTCCAGGGCAAGACCTCCAACTACGACACCGACCTCTTCACCCCCATCCTCGACGCCGCCAGCCGTCTCACCGGCGCCAAGCCCTACTCCGGCAAGCTCAACGACGCCCGTGACACGGCGTACCGCGTCGTCGCAGATCACGCCCGCACCCTCACGTTCGCCATCACCGACAGCGCCGTCCCCTCCAACGAAGGCCGCGGCTACGTCCTAAGACGCATCCTCCGCCGCGCCTTCCGACACGCGCGCCAGCACCTTGGCGCACAAGGTTCCATTCTCTCCGAACTCGTCCCCACCATCGTCCAACACTTCGCGCCCTCCTTCCCCGAACTCGCCAAAGACCCAAATCGCGTCGCCAACATCATCCGCGAAGAGGAAGAAGCCTTCGCCCGCACCATCGACCGCGGCATCGCCCTCTTCGACGAAGCCGCCGACAGCAAGTCCATCACCGCGCAGGACGCGTTCCGCCTCCACGACACCTACGGCTTCCCCATCGACCTCACCCAGATCATGGCCGAAGAGCGCGGCCTCACCGTCGACGTCCCCGGCTTCGAACAACTCATGACCGAGGCACGCGAGAAGTCCCGCGCCGCCGGCCGCGCATCCCACGGCGCCGGCGCCGGGCTCGTCCTCGCCGCCGACCAGACCGCCGCCCTCGCGCGCATGAACGTCAAGCCCACCAACGACCTCGACAAGTTCCACGCTCGCCCCATCCGCGCGCGCATCCGCGCCGTCTGGAACGGCCACGACTTCGACGAGTCCATCGACGCCGCCGCAACCCACATCGACGACCGCTTCGGCCTCGTCCTCGACAAGACCAACCTCTACGCCGAGATGGGCGGACAACTCGCCGACCACGCCCTCATGCGTCGAGACACCTCCTCCACCCGAGGCGGCGCTCCCGCCGAATTCGTCGTCGAGGATGCGCGCTCCTACGCCGGGTACGTCCTCCACGTCGGCCGCCTGAAGTCGGGCCGGCTCGCCGTCGGCGATGAAGTCGAAATCAGAGTCAACGCCGATCGTCGCGCCCCCATCATGGCCAACCACACCGCCACTCACCTCCTCAACCTCGCGCTCCGCGATGTCCTCGGCCCCGGCGCCGACCAGAAGGGCTCACTCGTCGCGCCCGACCGCCTCCGCTTCGATTTCCTCGCCAATCACCCGCTCGCCGACGACCAGTCCGCGTCCGTCGAATCCATCGTCCGCGACAACATCACCGCCAACCTCTCCGTCTACGCCGCGCCCGCGCCGCTCGCGCAAGCCAAGCAAATCCAAGGCCTCCGCGCCGTGTTCGGCGAGACCTACCCCGACCCCGTTCGCGTCGTCTCCATCGGAGTCCCCGTCGAAGACCTCCTCGCGAATCCCGACAATCCCGAGTGGGCTTCCCGCTCCATCGAGTTCTGCGGCGGCACGCACGTCGCCTCCACCTCCGACATCAGCGCCTTCGCCATCCTCTCCGAAGAAGCCGTGGCGAAAGGCGTCCGCCGAATCACCGCGCTCACCGGCGTCGAAGCCAAGGCCGCCGTCGAATCGGGCCACCGCGTCCTCGAACGGCTCAAGGCCGCCGCGCTCCGCCCCGACGCCGAGCTCGCCCGCGAACTCGCCGACATCAACACGCAGATGGAATCGCTCACGATCCCACTCACCTTCCGACGTCACGCCCAGGCCGCGATCGCCTCCCTCCAGGAGCGCCTCAAGCAGGCCGACAAGCACGCCGCCGCCGACGCGCGCGACCACGCCGTCAATGCCGCGCGCGCCATCGCCGACAAGGCCCCCTCCTCCGATCGCGCCATCATCGCGCAGCTCCCGAACGACCTGGACCGCGCCGCCCTCCTCGCCGCGCTCGACGCCGTCCGAGCCAAACGCGCCGACGCCGCCGTCATGCTCACCACCATCTCCGACGCCAAGGTTGTCATCGTCGCCGGGGTCCCCGAGCCGCTCATCAAGTCCGGCCTCAAGGCCGGGGACTGGGTCCGCGCCGCCGCCGAAGCGTGCGACGGCAAGGGAGGAGGCCGCCCCGACTCCGCCCAAGGCGGCGGAAACTCCCCGGACAAGATGCAACAGGCCCTCGCCGCCGCGCGAGACCTCGCCGTCTCCAAACTCCCCTGATCCCCGCGCGCTCGTTCAGCCCCCCAGCGATCCCCGCTCCATCGCCACGTCCGCCGCGCGCTCCTGGCCCTCGCGCTCCGACACGATCTTGATCGTGAGCGTCTCACCCTCCCCGCGCGCGTACTCGATCCGGCGGATCCCCTGTTCCGCCGACGTCGCCTCGAACACCGCGCGCCCCTCCTCGGCCTCGCGCAATCGAAACGTCAGCGGCGCGTCCTTCTCCCAGGCCACCCACCCCGGCCCCACGTGCTTGAACCGCAGCATCACCTCGCCCCCATCCTCCTCCTCGATCAGCATCAACTCCGACACCGCCATCTTCCCATCGCGCACCAGCCGAAACATCCCCGCGATCGAGCCCCCGCTCGCCCCCGTCCAGTGCTCCTCCGCCACCCCCCCGAACATCGCGCCCTTCCACGACCCCGTCAGGAACGACAGTTCCGACAGCCCGCCCCCCGCAACCGCGCACGCCGAAATCACCAGCCCCGACGCAATCGCCGCCGCTCGCCTCATGCCGCGCATGCCGTCGCTCCTTGTTCAGTCCCCACGACCCCCGAGTCTACCGCCCCCTCATACCTCGGATGCCAGCGCCGCCGACAGCGTCTCCCCCGTCGCCTCCGTCGTCTTCGCCGAGCCCCGCCCCGGCCCCAGCGCCGCGATGCGGCTCAGCACGTCCCCAAGATACGTCAGCTTGATCCCGAAATTCTCGCCCACCTTCACCGCCACGCCCGTCCCGATCGCCTTGTTGTTCACCCGCATTTCCAGCTCTTCCTCGATCCCCTTCGGAAGCTCGATGATCGCTCCAGGCGCCAGCGCAATCACCTGCTTCACCGTCATCTGCCGCTCACCCAGCAGCACGATGATCGGCGCCTCCAGCTTCAGCACACGTCCAAGGTCCGCAACCATGCCACTCCTATCGGCTCGCCGACGCCCGACCCGCTAGCATCCCTCCGTGCCCGTCATCGCCCACGGCGTCGACATCGTCCACGTGCCCCGCATCGCGCGCCTCCTCGAAGAGCATGGTCCGCGATTCCTCGCACGCGTGTTCACCGCCGCCGAATCCGATTACGCCCTCGCCTCCAATTCCCCGGCCGAACACCTCGCCGTACGCTTCGCCGCCAAAGAAGCCGCGTTCAAGGCCCTCCACACCGGCTGGCCCCTCGACGTCGCCTGGACCGACGCCCACGTGCTCCGCCTCCCCTCCGGCGCGCCCTCCCTCCAAATCGAGGGCGGTCTCGCCCGCGTCGCCCAATCCCGAGGCATCACCCGGTGGTTCCTCTCCCTCTCACACACCGGCGACTACGCCTTGGCCTCCGCCATAGCCACCAACGATTGACGCTCTCGCTTGCCCATTCCTCCCGACAGCCGATAATCAACACCGATGTCCCACCGCCCGCGAGGACCAGCCCTCTACGAACTCGTTCGAGAACGCGAAGAAGCGCCACCGGTGCGCGCCAACCCCCTGCCCCCGGCAGCAACCCCTCCCGCCCCCATCCCGTCCGCTCCCGCGACCTGGCCCGCAGTGGCCTCCCGCTCCATCCGAATCCCCGTCGGCTACCTCTTCCTCGCCGTCGCCGCACTCATCGCAGCATCTCTCTCCGCCTACACCCTCGGCTTCTCCCGAGGCAAGTCCACCGAGCGCGCCGATCGCCTCCAATCCGAACCACCCATCTCCGCCCCCTTTTCCAATCCGTCCGAGCCCACCCAAACCAACGAGCCCCTCTCAGCCGCTGCCAACAACCGCCAGTCCAGCCCCCAAACCCAGCCCCAAAGGCCGGCCGCAACGCCCCCTCCGCCCATCGACCCACACCGCCCCGCTTCCTCCGGCGATCCTCGATCCCCCGGCCAGAACTACTTCATCATCGCACGCCTCTCACCCCCCGACGCCCAAAAAGCCGCGGAATACCTCTCCTCCAACGGAGTTGCCGCCAGCGTCGTTCCAAGCGATAATCTCAACTTCCGCCACGTGGTCGCGAATCGCGGGTTTTCCGCCTCCGAACTCCGAGGCCCCGAGTACCAGAAGCTCCTCTCCGATATCAAACGCGTCGGAAGAGCGTTCAAAAAAGCCACATCGTCCCCCACCGACTTCGCCGACGCCTATCCTTCCAAATTCAACCCCTGAAGCCACGTTCATCCCAAGACCCAGGATCAGCAACCATGAGCCTCCATTCCTCCCTCCGAACCTCCGGCAACCTGGCCTCCAAGCGCTCCGTCCTCAACCGCACCGAGCGCATCGCCAAGCTCGCCGCCACCAAGGGCGTTGACTTCGAGAAGAAGCCCGTGCTCGGCATGCCCAAGACCAACGCCAAGGGCGCCGCCGGTCACTGATCCTCCGCCCTCCGCTCTCGCGCGGGCCGGCAGGCTCTAGAGCCGCGTGTCTCAAACGCGCCGCTCCGAAGCCTCTCGGCCCGCATCCACTTTTGCCGACGCACACATGAACACCGACGCCCTCATCTCCCAACGCGCTCGATCCATCGACGCCTCCGGCATCCGACGCGTCTTCGAGCTCGGCCGCCGACTCAAGAACCCCATCAACCTCTCCATCGGCCAGCCACACTTCCCCGTCCCCGACAACGTCAAGCGCGCCGCCGTCGAAGCCATCAACTCCAATCACAACGGCTACACCGTCACGCAGGGCATCCAGCCCCTCCTCGATCGCATCGCGCTCGACCTCGAACAGTCTCTCTCCTGGCCGCGCAGTCTCCAGGGCAAGGAGTGGGGAGTCGTCGTCACCTCCGGCACCTCCGGCGCGCTCTTTCTCGCCGCAATGGCCCTCCTCGACCGCGACTCCGAGATGGTCATCCCCGACCCCTGGTTCGTCCTCTACCCGAACCTCGCCAAACTCTTCGGCGGCCACGCCATCCCCTGCGACACCTACCCAGACTTCCGCATGACCGCGCAACGCGTCGCGCCGCTCCTCAACAAGAACACACGCTTCGTCCTCGCCTGCTCTCCAGGCAACCCCACCGGCGTCACGTTCACGCAAGCCGAATTCGACGACCTCCACGATCTGTGCCGATCCCGAAACGTCCTCCTCCTCTCCGACGAGATCTACGACCGCTTCCTCTTCCCGCCACACACGGCTCTCCCCACCCCGGCCCGCGCGCGCGAAAAACACCCCACGCCCTGGCGCGACACCCTCCTCGTCCGCGGCTTCGGCAAAACCTACGCCGCCACCGGCTGGCGCATCGGATACGTCGCAGGCCCCCTCCGCATCATCGAGGAGATCGCCAAGCTCCAGCAGTACACCTACGTCTGCGCGCCCTCGATCGCCCAGTGGGGCGCCCTCGCCGCGTACGACGCCGACATCACCCCAATCGTCGCCGATTACGCCAAGAAGCGCGACCGCGTCGTCGAACGCCTCTCCGGCCACACCGATCTCGCCATCCCCGGCGGCGCCTTCTACGCCTTCCCCAAAGTCCCCGACCACCTCAACATGACCGCCACCGACTTCGCCGCCAAGGCCGTCGAGCACGCACTCCTCGTCATTCCCGGCGCCGTCTTCTCCGCGCGAGACACCCACTTCCGCCTCTCCTTCGCCACCGACGACCAGACCCTCGATCGAGGCCTCGACGTCCTCGCCGAACTGTTCTCCGCCTGATCCCGCACCACCCTTGAACCCTTCCGGACCCACCCGTACCCTTTCCCCCTCAGCGCCCCGCACGTTTCACCACGGAGCCCCATCCATGCCCGTCCGCGTCGCCATCAACGGCTTCGGCCGCATCGGTCGCCTCGTCTATCGCGCCGCCTTCGGCTCCGACATCGAGATCGTCGCCGTCAACGACCTCGTCCCCGCAGACAACCTCGCCTATCTCCTCAAATACGACACGATGCACGGCCGCTTCCCGCGACACATCTCCGCCACCGAGAACTCCTTCACCGTCGACGACCAAATCACCAGGACCTTCGCCGAGAAGGACCCCGCCAAGCTCCCCTGGAACGACATGGGCGTCCAGTACGTCCTCGAGTCCACCGGCATCTTCACCGACTTCGACGGCGCGTCCAAGCACACCACCGGCGGCGCCGGCGCCAAGCGCGTGCTGATCTCCGCGCCGACGAAAACCCCCGACACCGTGCCCACCATCTGCTTCAAGGTCAATCACGAGACCTACAGCCCCGCGAAGCACACCGTCGTCTCCAACGCCTCCTGCACCACCAACTGCCTCGCCCCCATCGCCAAGGTCATCAACGATTCCTTCGGCCTCGAAGAAGGACTCATGACCACCGTCCACGCAGCCACGGCCACGCAACCCACACAGGACGGCCCTTCCAAGAAAGACTGGCGAGGCGGACGCAACGCCTACATGAACATCATCCCGGCCTCCACCGGCGCCGCCAAAGCCGTCTCCCTCTGCATCCCCGACCTCAAGGGAAAGCTCACCGGCATGGCCTTCCGCGTCCCCACCGCCGACGTCTCCTGCGTCGACCTCACCTTCCGCACGAAAAAGCCCACCGCCCTCAACGACATCCACAACGCCATGAAGGCCGCGTCCGAAGGCTCGATGTCGGGCGTCCTGGGCTACACCGACGAGGAAGTCGTCTCCTCCGACTTCATCGGAGACCGACACTCCTCCGTCTACGACGCGAAGGCCTGCATCGAGCTCAACAAGCACTTCTTCAAGGTCGTCTCGTGGTACGACAACGAGGCCGGCTACGCCGCGCGCTGCGTCGACATGCTCCGCCTCTTCGCGCAAAAGGACGGCGTGCTGTAACCGAGCAGTCCGCGCGGACCGATCAAAAGCCGTACAGTTTCTTCCCGCTCCGGGGCATCCCTCAGGCCCTCCCGCCGTACCTCCTTTCCGAGGCGGGAGAACCCACGCGCGTGCGTCGCGCCACACCTGTTGTCGCTCGGGCCAAACATCTCCCGCCCGTTGGACGATGAACAGTCACGCTTCAGATCACAACACGCCGCCTACAAACGCGCCACAAGCGCCCCAGTCTCCGCCTCGCTCGCTGGACTCTCTTCGTGACTCGCTCGCGTTGACACCCCCCGAGGGCGTCCGTAGGCTGCGAACGAACGTTGCCAACGCGCTCGGGACGACGCACTCCCGCCAAGACCCCCGGAGCAGCATGCCCCCCAACAACAGCAACGCCGACGCGTCGCGGGGGCCCGGCAGCGACCCCGAAAAACTACCGATGCCCTCAGACGCCTCCAACCCCGGAAACGGCGGCGGCGCTCGAACCGCGACCGCCGGCGACACCAAGTCGGGCTCCCGGTCCCCCTCCGACTTCGACGCCGCACTCGCACGCGTCGTCGTCGAAGAAGGCTTCGCGACCATGGACGAGGTGCAGGACTGCATCCGCCGCGCGCGGGCCATCTCCTCCGATCCCTCCCAATCCTCCCTCGCGCGCGTCCTCGTCGACGAAGAGTTCATTACGCGACGCCAGCTCGACCGCCTCCGCGTCCAACTTGACGCCGAGGGCTCCGGCCAACGCATCCCCGGCTTCAACGTCCTCTCACGCCTCGGCGCCGGCGCCATGGCCACCGTCTACAAGGCCCGCCAACTCTCCCTCGACCGGCTCGTGGCCATCAAGATCCTCCCGCGCAAGTTCTCCTCCGACCCCCAGTTCATCGAACGCTTCTACGCCGAGGGCCGCGCCGCCGCGCAGCTCAATCACCCCAACATCGTCCAGGCCTACGACGTCGGAAAGTCCGGCGAATACCACTACTTCGTCATGGAGTACGTCGAAGGCTCCACCGTCTACGACCACATCATCAAGCAGAAGCGATACCCCGAGAAGGAAGCCATCGAGGTCATCTCGCAGGTCGCCCAGGCCCTCGAGCACGCACACCAGCGAGGCCTCATCCACCGGGACGTCAAGCCCAAGAACATCATGATCAACATGGCCGGCGTGGTGAAACTCGCCGACATGGGGCTCGCCCGAGCCATCTCCGATCGCGAGGCCGCCGAGGCCGAAGCCGGCAAGGCCTTCGGCACGCCCTACTACATCTCGCCCGAACAAATCCGAGGCGAGCGCGACCTCACGCCCGGCGCAGACATCTATTCCCTCGGCGCCACGCTCTACCACATGGTCACCGGCAAGGTCCCCTTCGAGGGCAAAGACCCCGGCGAAGTGATGCGCAAGCACGTCAAGATGCCGCCCGTCCCTCCGGACCAGCTCAACCCGAAGCTCTCCAACGGGCTCTGCGAAATCATCGAGATGATGATGGCCAAGCGCCGCGAAGACCGCTATCAGCGCTGCGCCGACCTCCTGGCCGATCTCCGCGCCGTCGCCAAGGGCGACCGCCCGCCCATCGCCCACAAGCCCATCACCTCCGCGGCCCCCGAGGCGCTCACGGCCGTTCTGGCGCAGGCCCTCTCGGCCCCCGCGGAACTCGCCGTCGACCGCACCCGCGCCCCCTCACCCTTCTCCCACATCGCCGTACAACTCCTCCTCTTCATCTGCCTCCTCTCCCTGGCCGCCAACCTCGTCCTGCTCTTCATCTAAAGAGCCCTCGCGGCCCGCCCCGCTCCTCCCACGCGCTACCCCTGCGCGCCCCCAAACTCGCTCCCGGAAACGTCCGATAGAATCGACCGAGACCTTCCGCAAACGGAGCCAGACCCATGCTGCTGTACATCGACACCGCCAACCTCGACGAGATCAAGCAGGCCGCCGCGCTCGGCGTCCTCGACGGCGTCACCACCAACCCCTCGCTCATCGCCAAGGAAAAGACCGACTACTCCAAGCGACTCGCCGAGATCTGCGAAGTGGTCGAAGGCCCCGTCTCCGCCGAGGTGATCTCCACCGACTACGAAGGCATGCTCAAGGAAGGCCGCAAGCACGCCAAGATCGCCGACAACATCGTCGTCAAGCTCCCCTGCACCGTCGACGGGCTCAAGGCCTGCAAGACCTTCACCGACGAGGGCACCAAGACCAATCTCACGCTCTGCTTCCAGCCACTGCAGGCGCTGCTCGTGGCCAAGGCCGGCGCCTTCCTCGTCTCACCCTTCGTCGGCCGAGTGGATGACATCGCCGGCGACGGCATGGAGCTCATCCAGCAGATGCGCCAGATGTACGACAACTTCGGCTACGAAACCAAGATCCTGGTCGCGTCGATCCGCCACCCTCACCACGTTGTGCAGGCCGCGCTCATCGGCGCCGACGCCGCGACCGTCCCCTTCTCCGTCATCAAGCAGATGATGAACCACCCCCTCACCGACTCCGGGCTCGAAAAGTTCGTCGCCGATTACAAGAAGGCCTTCGGCGGCTGAGCCGGCCCCGTATCTCGGAATCCGTGCGCACCAGCCCCGTCACTCGGGGCTCGCGGCGAACATCTTGGGCCACGCGTCCCCCTCCACAAACTCCACGGAATTGCCCCCCGGGTCGCGCACGTACACCGAGCGCGCCCCCGTCTCCCACGCCATCTCCCGCTCGATCTCCAGCCCCGCCGCGACCAGTTTGTCCCGCCAGTTCCCGAGGCTGCCGGCCTCCACCCCGAACGCCACGTGCCCGGCACCCTCGGCGCCGTGGCTCGGCACGTCCCGATGCGCCTCGCGCGTCAGGCTCGGATCGAACACCAGCAACACGGCCCGATCGTCCACCCGAAACGCCATGCCGCGAGGGCGAGCGTCCGACACCTGCAAAAGACCCACGATTTCCCGATAGAAACGGCGCATCGCGTCGAGGTCGCGCCCGTACAGCACCGTCTCGTGCACGTGCGTGACGCGCATCGATCACTCCACCTCGAACGTCGCCTCGACCTCGACCGGCGCGCCCAGCGGCAGGTCGCTGCACCCCACCGCGGCCCGCGCGTGCCGCCCCGCCTCCCCGAACACCTGCTGGAACAGCTCGCTCGCTCCGTTCGCCACCTTCGGCTGCTGCCGGAACCCCGGCTCGCACGCCACGAACACCCCGACCCGAACCACGCGCTTCACCCGGTCGATCGACCCCGCGGCCTGCCCCGCCACCGCCAGCGCGTTGATCGCGCATTGCCTCGCGCAGGCGATCGCCAGCTCGATTTCCACCTCGGATCCGACGATTCCGACGGCCATCAGCATTCCGTCATTGAGGGGGATCTGGCCGGAAACGAACAGCAGGTTCCCCGTTCGAACGCTGGGCACGTAGGCCGCGACGGGGGAGGGGGGAGTCGGAAGGGTGATGCCGAGTTCGCGGAGTTGTTCGGATGGTGTTCGCATATGGGGCTTTCTGGAGTTGGTGGAACCGCAGGCGATTGACAATCGTATCGGGTTTCGTAGTGTTGAAGGCCGTAGCTACGTGAAGTGGTGCGCGAGGTCGGGCTGGTTGCCGGATGATGACCACCCCATGCACTGATTGGCGAGATGATCGCCACCCTGATGGACCGGCAGGTTCGTCCCACGCACCGACAAGTTGAGGATCGACGAGATGGCGCTGAGGGTGTTTCCTCCGCGCGGCGTGTCCGTCGGTTGTCGCTCCCCGCGCGAGTGTTCGCGCGGCGCGTGAACGCGTTGGAATCAGGGCATGCCGGCTCGATGGAGCCCGGCGAACCGACCCGGAGCGGGTCGGGGAAGAAGGAGACGCAAATGAACGTTCGGAAGGATGCCCGGAAGGGCGGGTTCACGCTGATCGAGCTGCTGGTGGTCGTGTCGATCATCGGTCTCTTGATCGGGATTCTGCTGCCGGCGTTGAGCCAGGCGCGAAAGGCCGCGGCTCAGGTGAAGGACGCGGCGCAGCTCCGCGAAGTGCAGCGCGGCATGGTGACGTTCTCGCAGAACAACCGTGACCGGTTCCCGATCCCCAGCCTGATCGACAAGCTGAACTACACGGAAACCGGCGGCGGCACGGCGGGCCAGGTGACGGCTTCGGGCCAGCTTGCCAACAAGCAGAAGCAGTACGACCGCACCGGCGCGATTCTGTCGATCTTGATCTACAACGGCTTCATCACGCCGGAGCAGCTGATCAACCCCGCGGAGGCGGACGGCAACATTCGCGCGGACAAGGACTTCCAGTTCCAGTCGGTTTCGCAGGCGCAGGACCCCCGTCAGGCGCTGTGGGACCCGGGTCTGCTGGGCGCGTTCTCGAATCGCGACAAGTTCATCCCGCCGACGACGACGGGCACGACGACGGGCCAGAATCAGCCGGATAACCCGACGGCGCAGATGGCGAACATCGGCAACAACTCGTACGCGTTGCAGCCGCTGTGGGGCGCCCGCACGAGCTCTCGTTACTGGAGCAACACGACGGACGCGAACACGCCGCTGATCGCGAACCGCGGGCCCAAGTACGTGGAGCCTGCCAATCTGTTGACCAACGCGAACGCGCTGTACGTGCTGGCGACGACGCCGGCCGGTTCGGGCATCGGCGCCCCCTCGTTGCTGATCCACGGCGGCAAGAAGACGTGGGAAGGCAACGTGGTTTGGAACGACAACCACGTCTCGTTCGAGACGACGGCTCAGCCTCAGACGCTTCGCATTGACTACGTGCAGGGCGGCACCACCTACCAGGTGGGTGACAACCTGTTCGTCGATGAGGCGGGCGAGACGAACGGTCAGTCGGGCAACAACCTGGCGGCGCTGCGCGGCAACGCGTACTTCCGTCAGTGGCCCGAGGGCATCGCCTCCAACCAGACCGTGGCGAATCTCGAGACGATCGCCGCGTTTGACAACGACGGTCAGGGCTGGGGCGGGCTCGTCACGAACTGACGACCCGGTGACGCATCCCGACCCGAACGCGAATCGCGTGAGGGTCGAGTGGAGCGCGAGTTACGCATCTCTCAGGGGCGCTCGGCCGAAGCCGGGCGCCCCTTTTTCGTGGCTCGCTCGGGCGGCTCGGCCCGGCGGGATCGGGCTAGACTGGTCGCCCCATGTCGCGTCGGCGCGTATATCTCGAGACGTTCGGCTGCCAGATGAACGAGCTGGACAGCGAGCTGGTGTCGGGGCAGCTGCGCGCGCTGGGGTATCACTTCGTATCGACGCCGGACGAGGCGGATGTGGTGCTCTACAACACGTGCTCGGTGCGCGACCACGCGGAGCAGAAGGTGCGGTCTCGCCTGGGCGAGATGCGGGAGCGAAAGGAACGCGAGCCTGGGATGGTGGTGGGGGTGCTGGGGTGCATGGCGGAGCGGGACGGGGACGAGCTGTTCCGTCGCTCGCCGGTGGTGGACGTGCTGTGCGGGCCGGCGGAGCTGGACAAGCTGCCGGGGTTGCTGGACAACGCGGTGCGGACGCGGGCGTCGATGATTTCGGGTGGGCGGGAAGCGTCGTGGGCGAGATCGGCGCGCGAGTCGGCGCTGCAGGGCGGGTCATCGCGTCGGACGAGCACACTGGCCGCGGCCGAGGACCGGCTGGAGTTTCTCGACCTTTCCCGGACGGTGTCGCCGACGGATCACCGGGGCACGGCGTACGTGCGGATCACGCGGGGTTGCAACAAGTTCTGCACGTACTGCGTGGTGCCGCACACGCGGGGCGCCGAGGTGCATCGCCCGCCGGATCACATTGTGGATGAGTGCAAGCGATTGGCGGACGCGGGCGTGATCGAGGTGACGCTGCTCGGGCAGACGGTAAATCACTATCGGTTTGAGCACGGCGCGATGGTGACGTTGAACGGGGTGGCGCAGCCGCAGAAAGGCCGGAGCTACGCGGGCGGTCACCGGCGAGATCCGTTCGAGGGCGAACGCGTGACGACGTTCGCGGGGTTGCTCGAGCGGATTCACGAGGAGGCGCCGGGGCTGGAGCGGATCCGCTTTGTGACGAGCTATCCGAGGGACTTCGGGGACGACGTGCTGGAGGTGATCCGGGATCACCCTCGCATCTGTCGGTACCTCCACGTGCCCGCGCAGAGCGGGTCGGACCGGATGCTGAAGGCGATGAATCGCGGGTACAGCGTGTCGGAATACCTCGAGTTCCTGGATCGCGCCCGGGCGCGGTTGCACCAGCCGGAGATCGGCCGTCCGTTGGCGGTGGCGGGCGACATGATCGTGGGGTTCTGCGGCGAGACCGAAGAGGATCATGAGGCTTCGTTGCGTCTGCTCGAGCGCGCGCGGTACAAGAATGCGTACATCTTCAAGTACTCGCCTCGCCCGGGAACGACGGCGTTTGATCGTTTGCAGGACGACGTGCCGGACGAGGTGAAGCGCCGGCGGAACAACGAGATGCTCGCGGTGCAGACGCGGATTTCGGGAGAGGCGCTCGGCGAGTATGTGGGGCGCGAGGTGCGCGTCTTCGTGGAGGGTGAGAGCGAGAAGCAACGAAGGCGCGCCAAGTCGGGGATGGTCGGTCTGACGGTGGGGGGGCGCGGGGCGCTCGATCGTGAAGATCTGGTGCAGATGACGGGGCGAACGGACGGGGACGTGATCGTGCACTTCGACGCGCGGCGGATCGACGGCGAGTCGCTGGTGGGAACGGTTGTGGCGGTGGTGGTCGAAAGCGCGAGCGGCGTTTCGGTGTCGGGGCGGGTCAGCGAGGCTTGCCCAGCTTGACCCAATGCGGCCTGACCCGGGCCACGCGCGGGGCTATTCGGAATGTGTCAGGTGGGTGAGGGAAAGAAAGAGGTCGAGGAAGTCGATCAAGGCTATTGCACCACCGAGTTTATGTGGTAGGATTCCGCCAAGCCCCTGCACAGGGCTGGAGTGTTCTAAATAACAGAGAGTGAGACGCCCTGCGGCGGTTGTCCGTTGGGCGTGCCCCGTGAGATCGCGTTGTCGGCGCTGCACACGCCGGAGCGCGGAGGAGTCGAGACGATGAGAAGTTATTGCGCTGCGCTGGCTGCGTCCGCCGGGTTTTTGGCGGGTGGAGCGTCGAATGCCTCGGTCTACTTCACGTTTCAGGACCCGGGCACTCCCCGGGAAGTGACCTACACCCAGGGCGCGGGAGCGAATCCCGGGACGATTACGTACACCAGCGGCAACGCGGTGTTCCTTGAGGTCGATGGGACCGAAGAGGGCATCGGTGTGCAGACGTACGCGACGACGCTCGCGATGAACCTGACGGTTGGCACGGCCGCGGCCGCGGGTGTGTTCTTCCAGGCCCCGGTCTCCGGCACATTCGTGTTCACGGATAACGGCAGCGGCAACACGCTGCTCACCGGCACGATCTCGACCGGCGCGGTGCTGACGTTTCTCTCCACCGGATCGATCGTTGCCACGAGCAGCAACGCCTCGCTGGTGATGGCCGCCGGGGCGGCGCTGCTTCCCCAGCTGGGGATCAACGGTTTCACGTCGATCGTGGCGCAGTTTGACGCGGCGTTCTCGCTGTCGAGCCTGGCTCCGCTGCCGATCGCCTTGACGCCGGATGGCTACATCCCGAGCTTCCAGGCGAACGCGGCGTTCGTCGGCAATGCCGAGGTTCCGACGCCGGGATCTGCGGCGCTCGCCGGGGCCGCGGCCGCGTTTCTGATTCCTCGTCGTCGTCGGGCCTGATCGAGGCACATTCACGAGTTGACTACGCCGCCCCGCGAGTGCTTCGCGGGGCGGTTCTTTTTTTGGGTGGGAAGCGAGTTTGCGTGTCAGCCGCCGTGCGCGGGGCCGGCCTGGATCTCGCCTTCGAGGTGGTCGTGGGCGAGGCGAACCACGTCGTCCTGGAACTTGCGGATGCTCGCGAGGGGGACTTTGCCGAACTCGTTGACGATGATCGAGAAGACGACGCGGCGGGGCTGGGTCGAGGCGCCGAGCTGGTCCTTCGTTTCGGAGACGAAGCCGGAGAGGGACGAGACGGATCGGATGTATCCGGTTTTGGCGCGAACGTCGAGGGTGAACGGCTTGCTGTCGAATCGGCGCTTGAGCGAGCCGTCCTTGGCGGCGACGGGGAGCGAATCGAGGAACGCGGGGCCGATTCGTTCGTCGGCGGCGATGGAGGCGAGCCAGCGGGTTGTGAGATTTGCGGTGACGCGGTTGTCTCGGGACATCCCGGAGCCGTCGGCGGCGGCGATGGCCGTGGCGTCGGTCGGGCCCAGCCGGTCCTTTACGAGCATCCGAAGCACCGCGGCGCCGTTCTGCCAGGAACCGGGTTGGCCGGTGACCTGCCTGCCGACGCGCTTGATGAGGGCCTCGGCGTAGAGGTTGTGCGAGTTGACGTTGCAGCGTCGGAGCACGACATCGAGAGGCGTGCGGACCACGGCGACGACTTGCCCGGCGGCGGGGGCGTCTCGATCGTCGGCCAAGCGCACGGTGAGCGCGGGGATGCCGGACTTGGCGAGCCGATCGGCCAGGAGCTTCCCCAGGAAGAGTTGTGGTTCGTGAACAGTGACCTCGACGGGCTCCTCGGGGGCCCAGCGGACGTTGCCGTAGACGGTGATACGGTTGGAATCGTCAGGGCGTGCGGCCCATGTCGTGTTTTCGCCGGCTGCCTTGGTGACGGCGCGGTTCTGGATGTTGAGCCAATCGGCGCGAGGTTCAATGGAGAGCGAAGGAGCGGATTCGGGCGCGGTCGGGCGGGGGAACAGCGCGACGGTGTTGGTGTGGAAGTTCAGGCCGGAGACCTCGGCGCAGTACCAGCGGTTGAGCTGTTCGCGGGGCCAGGACGGATGGACGTATTGGCGGTCGAAGATGCGATCGTCGACGACGATCTCGGTGAGGTCACCGGGCTTGGCGGCCTTGATCGCTTCGACCCAGGAGGCGAGGACGTCTTCGACGGTGGTCTTCATTTCCTTGAGGAGGACGGGGTCGGCGAGCGCGGGGTCGCCTGAGCCGCGGATGACGATTCGGGGTCCGTCGAGGGAGAGTTCGGTGGAGAAGACGAAGTCGGGGCCGAGGACGGCAAGCGCGGCGGCTGACGAAAAGACCTTCATGTTGGAGGCCGGGATCATGGGCTGATCGGCGCTAATGGACGCCAGGGGGCGTCCGGTTTCGGCGTCGAGGATGGCGACGGCGATCCTGGCCTCGGAGACCTTGTTGCGGGCCATGAGGGCTCGCACGCCCTGATTGAGCGATTGCGCGATCGCGTTGGGGGAGAGGGCGAGCGTGGTGAGGATGGCGACGGTGGAGGTGAGGCTTGGTCGTTTCATGGGGCGTTCATCTTCATGGAATACGTCGCCTGATGTCGGGTCGTTCGGAGCACAGAACATCGGCGTTCCCGAGGCGTGATCTCCAGCGTCGGGACGGGCTGGGTACACTCGGATGCGCGTGTGGCCGGGGTAGGTCGCGCGCGTGGTTTGTAGGGGCAAGAAGTCGAGGGAATTCGATGGCGGAATCGACCAAGAGTGAGGCGGCGGGGAGTGTGGGCGCTGGTTCTGGGGCCACTGCTCCGGCGCCGGCGGCCAAGCCGGAGGCCAAGCCCACGATTACGTTCGAGGAGTTCGCCCGGGTTGACTTGCGGGTGGCGCGGGTGGTGCAGGCGGAAGCGCACCCGAATGCGGACAAGTTGCTCAAGTTGCAGTTGGACGACGGGTCGGGCGTTCCGAGGCAGATCTGCGCGGGGATCAAGGGGCACTATCAGCCGGAGGAGCTGGTGGGGCGGCTGATCGTGGTGGTGGCGAATCTGGCGCCGAGGGTGATTCGGGGGGAGGAATCGAGGGGGATGCTGCTGGCGGCGAGCGATGCGCCGAGGACGAACGATCCGGGCGCGCAGCGGAACGTGATTCTGCTGAGGCCTGACACGGACATCGCCCCGGGTGCGATTGTGAGCTGAGAGTCGGTCGCGGTTCAGGAAGCGTCGGCTGGAGGCGGGGCTGGGGCGAGGCGCATGCACCATTCGGGGCCGGTCATGCGGAGTCGGCCGACATTGGCGGTGAGTGTGCCGAAGCGGGGTTTGGTTCGGCTGAGGCTCATGGCGGACCAAGGGATGCTGATGACGCGCGCGCCGGTCCAACGCATGGGGGCGAAGGGGATGAGGTGAAGGTGTGCGTCGTCGGCGGCGATGTGGACGCAGTTGTTCATGCGGCGGAGTGTGGAGAGCGCGAAGGACTGGCAGAGCTTGACGACGGCGTCCGGGCGCTGGGGCTGGGGCGGAAACCGGCGCGCGATGGGCCACCAGATCAGAAGGTTGAGCGGGGCGAAGATCGCGATGGGGGCCAGCAGGATCAGGGGCAGCAGGAGTGGAAGCGCGGCGGGGGACGTGGCGCCGACGATGGCGAGCACGATGACGAGGTCCATCACGATGAACACGGCGAGGCCGTGCATCATGGTGAGGCCCTTCGGGGCGCCTGCGAGGCGATCGCGGACGGCGGTGACGCTTTCGGAAGGGTGGGCGCCTGACGGCGCGCGTTCGGGAGCGTTTGGAGGCTCGAACATTGGTGCGGAGCGTAGCGACGCTGGCGGGGCTATCGCCCGCTGGATGCGGCGAGGATGGGGGCGAGGTATTCGCCGGTGAAGGAGCCTTTGGACCCTGCGACGGATTCGGGGGTTCCCGACGCGATCAGCCGCCCACCACGATCGCCGCCCTCGGGGCCGAGATCGATGATCCAGTCGGCGCGTTTGATGACGTCGAGGTTGTGCTCGATGACGACGAGGGAGGCGCCGGCGTCGGCGAGGCGATCGAAGACGGAGCAGAGCCGTCGGACGTCCTCGAAGTGGAGGCCGGTGGTGGGCTCGTCGAGGACGTAGAGGGCGCGTTCGGTGGCGCCGGCGCCGAGTTCGGAGGCGAGCTTGATGCGTTGTGCTTCGCCTCCGGAGAGCGTCGTGGAGGGCTGGCCGAGGCGGATGTAGCCCAGGCCGACGTCGGTGAGGCATTGGAGGTAGCGGACGATCTTCGGGTGGTTTTCGAAGAACTCGAGCGCGTCCTCGACGGTGAGGTTGAGGACGTCGGCGATGGAGCGGGCGCGGTAGCGGACTTCGAGGGTTTCGCGGTTGTAGCGCGCGCCTTTGCAGACTTCACAGGGGACGAAGACGTCGGGGAGGAAGTGCATCTCGATCTTTTTCAGGCCGTGACCCTGGCAGGCCTCGCATCGTCCGCCCTTGACGTTGAAGGAGAAGCGGCCGGGCTTGTAGGCGCGGATGCGTGCTTCCTTGGTTTGGGCGAAGACGTTGCGGATGTCGTCGAAGATTCCGGTGTAGGTGGCGGGGTTGGAGCGTGGGGTGCGGCCGATGGGGGTCTGGTCGACCTCGACGATGCGATCGACGCGGTGGGCGCCATTGAGGCGATCGTGGGCGCCGGGCTTGACGCGCGCGCCGGTCACTTTCTGGCGGACGGCCGCGAGGAGGATGTCGTTGACGAGGGTGGACTTGCCTGAGCCGGAGACGCCGGTGACGCAGACGACTCCGCCCAGGGGGAACGCGACATCAATGGACTGGAGGTTGTTGTGCTTCGCGCCCTTGATGGTGATGGCGTTCTTTTCGGAGAGATCGCGGCGTTTGTCGGGGATCTCGATGGATCGTGTTCCGGAGAGGTATTGCCCGGTGAGGGAATCGGGCGAGGCGCAGATGTCGGTGAGAGCGCCTTCGGCGCAGACGCGCCCGCCGTGGACGCCGGGGCCGGGGCCGATGTCGAGGATGTGATCGGCGGAGCGGATCATGTCCTCGTCGTGCTCGACGACGATGACGGTGTTGCCGATGTCGGTGAGGTGGCGGAGGGTGCGGATGAGACGGTCGTTGTCGCGCTGGTGGAGGCCGATGGTGGGCTCGTCGAGGACGTAGCAGGCGCCGACGAGGCCGGAGCCGACCTGCGTGGCGAGGCGGATGCGCTGGGCTTCACCGCCGGAGAGCGTGGCGGTCTTGCGGTCGAGTGAGAGATAGTCGAGCCCGACGGAGCCCATGAAGCCGAGCCGGTTGCGGATCTCGCGGAAGATGGGGGCCGCGATGGCCTGGGCTTCTTCGGAGAGTTCGAGCGCGTCGGCGATGCGGAGGGCGTCGCGGATGGTGAGGCGGGTGAGGTCGGCGATCGTGAGGTCGTGGGGATCGGCCGAGAGGGCGTGCGTGGCGCGATGGGAGACGAGCTCGGCGGGCAGGGAAGCGTCCTTGGTTTTCCTGGTTCGGAGGTACACGGAGAGGGCTTCGATTCGAAGGCGATCGCCTCGGCAGGCGAGGCAGGGCGCATCGGTCATGAACTGGGCGAGCCATTCCTTGACGTACTCGCTCTCGGTCTTGCCCCACCATTCCTGCAGGGAGGGAAGGACGCCCTTCCACGGCTTCTTGCGGGCGCGCGTGGGCGCCTTGCCGCCGGACTTTGCGGGTCCATGGAGCAGGAGTGCGACGTCGTCCTTGCTCCAGTCCTTGAGCGGCTTGGAGAAGGAGACCCCGAAGTCCTGGCAGAATCGTTTGAGCTTGCGCGAGAACCAGGGGCGCATGGGACCGGCTTTCCACCACGCGGCCACGGCGCCTTCGCTCAGCGAGAGGCTCAGGTCGGGCACGCAGAGCGATTCGTCGAACTCCATGCGGGTGCC
Source organism: uncultured Phycisphaeraceae bacterium (assembly GCA_964638515.1). Lineage (GTDB taxonomy): Bacteria > Planctomycetota > Phycisphaerae > Phycisphaerales > UBA1924 > CAYPGJ01. Next base: position 3,128 of record CAZWZL010000011.1, on the reverse strand, counting down.
GATGCCGCCGCAGTCCGGGCAGGCGCCGAAGGGGGAGTTGAAGGAGAAGAGGCGGGGCTCAAGTTCCTCGAGCGCGCATTCGGGGTGCTGCGAGCAGGAGTGCTTCTCCGAGAAGACGTGGTCCTGCCACGCATCGGCGTCGGTTGGCGCAGCGCCGCTTCGCTCGACGGAGAGGATGACCACGCCCTCTCCGGCCTTGAGCGCGGTCTCGATGCTCTCGGCGAGCCGTTGGCGCGCGTCGGGCTTGAGGACGATGCGGTCGACCACGGCTTCGATGGTGTGCTTCTCGTACCGGCCGAGATCGAGCGGGTTTTCGCCCTCCTTCTGGAGGGTTTCGCGCAGGTCGATGACGCGGCCGTTGACGCGCGCGCGGGCGAAGCCCTGGCGCTGCAGGTCTTCGAGCACTTCGCGGTGAAAGCCCTTCCTGGCTCGAACGACGGCGGCGAGCACCATGAGGCGCGAGCCTTCGGAGATGGGCGATGTTGGAGCGAAGAGACTGTCGACGATCTGGGAGGGGGAGGTGCTGGAGATGGGCAGGCCGCAGCGTTCGATGACCGTGCCGTCCTTCTTTGTTTTCGTGGGCGCCCAGCAGCGCGGGTGTCCGGCACGGGCGAAGAGGAGGCGGAGGTAGTCGTAGATCTCGGTGGACGTGGCGACGGTGGAGCGCGGGTTGTGGCCGGAAGAGCGTTGCTCGATGGCGATGGTGGGGGGGAGGCCCTCGATGTCATCGACGTCGGGCTTCTGCATCCGGTCGAGGAACTGGCGCGCGTACGCGGAGAGGGACTCCATGTACTTGCGCTGGCCCTCGGCAAAGATGGTGTCGAAGGCGAGGCTGGATTTGCCGGAGCCGGAGAGGCCGGTGATGACGATGAGGCGATCGCGCGGAAGGTCGACGTCGATGGAGCGGAGATTGTGCTCGCGGGCGCCCCGCACGCGGATGTGGCGCTTGGTGGCGTCGGGGTTTCGTCGCGACGCGGCCTTGGGCTCGGGGAGTGGGGTGGTCACCGTGGTGGGGTCTGTCGACAAGGGGACGTCTCTCGTTCCCCCGGTGGATGTGCTGAATGGCGGAAGCGCGATCTCAACGGGCCGATCATAGGGCCTGGGGTCCGCGCGTTCGCTGTTTGGACGGGTTGAAGATTGGATGGCGGCAGGAAGCCAGCATCAGCCGTTTCGGGGCTTTCCGAGGTTGCGTTTGCGCTTTCTGGGCTTGGTTCCCGGCTTGCCGGGCACGGCCTTGGCGCCCTCTTCGCCGAACATCTCGCGGTCGACGTCGGAGAGCCTGATCTTCGTCGGCCCGTTCTCGGCGTCGGGGTCGGCGCCGCCGGTGGGGTCTTCGGGGGCGAGCTGCTTCACGACGGCGATCTTGTCGCGCATGAGCGCGGCCTTCTCGAACTCGAGGTTCTCCGCGGCCTCGAACATCTGTTGTTCCAGGTCGGCGAGCAGCTCATCGCGTTCGTAGGCGTCTTCGGACTTGCGCACGGCGTCGCGCGCGGTCTTTCGGGCGCGGAGTTCGGTCTCGATGCCGCGCCGGATGGCCTTGGTGATCTGGGTTGGGGTGATGTTGTTGGCCTTGTTGAACGCGAGTTGCTTGGCGCGTCGGCGTTCGGTCTCGTCGATGGCTGTCTGCATGGAGGGGGTCATCTGGTCGGCGTAGAGCACGGCCGTGCCGGAGAGGTGGCGCGCGGCGCGCCCGATCTGCTGCACGAGGCTTGTCGGGCTTCTGAGGAAGCCCTGCTTGTCCGCGTCGAGGATGCAGACGAGGGAGACCTCGGGGAGGTCGAGGCCTTCGCGCAGGAGGTTGACGCCGACGAGGACGTCGAATTCGCCGAGGCGGAGGTCGCGCAGGATGACGACGCGGTCGAGGGTTTCGATGTCGGAGTGGAGATAGCGGACGCGGAGGCCGGCGTCGTCGAGGTAGGAGGCGAGTTGTTCGCAGAGTCGTTTGGTGAGGGCGGTGACGATGACGCGCTCGCCCTTGGCCGCGCGCTCCTTGCACTTTGCGAGAAGGTCGGGCACCTGGCCGGAGGCGGGCAGGATGACGATCTCGGGGTCGACGAGCCCGGTGGGGCGGATGATCTGCTCGACGACCTCGGCGTGGGTCTTCTCGAGCTCGTAGGGGGCGGGCGTGGCGCTGACGTAGAGGACCTGCGGCACGGCGGCCTCGAATTCCTCGAAGCGGAGCGGACGGTTGTCGAGGGCTGAGGGCAGACGGAAGCCGTGTTCGACGAGCGTTTGCTTGCGGTGCCGATCGCCGTTGAACATGGCGCGGACCTGGGGGATGGTGACGTGGGACTCATCGATGATGAGCAGCCACCCCCCGCCTCCGCCTCCGCCCCCGGACGTGCCACTGCCGTTTTGCGTCGCACCGTTTCCGTTGCGTGATGCGGCCTCACGATGGGCCTTGGCGCCGGGGTTGCGCTCGAAGTAGTCGAGCAGGGTGAAGGGCTTTTCGCCGGGTTGGCGGCCGTCGAACCAGCGGGAATAGTTCTCGACGCCGGGGCACGTGCCGACCTCGGCAAGGAGTTCGAGGTCGTACTTGGTGCGTGCGATGAGGCGCTGCGCTTCGAGGAGTTTGCCATCGGAGCGGAGTTGGAGGACGCGGGCGTCGAGTTCGGCGCGGATGCCGGCGAGGGCGGAGGCCATGGTGTCCTCGGGCGTGACGTAGTGCACGGCCGGGAAGAGGAAGAAACGTTCCTCGTGCGCGAGAACCTCGCCGGTGAGTGGGTTGATGAGCTCGATGGCCTCGATGTCGTCTCCGAACATCTCGAAGCGCACGGCGAACTGCTCGTAGGCGGGGAAGACTTCGATGACGTCGCCCTTGACGCGGTATGTGCCTCGCTTGAAGTCGATCTCGTCGCGCTTGTACTGCATGTCGGCGAGGCTGAGGAGGAAGCTCCGGCGGACGATGGTCTGGCCGACCTGCACGGCGAGCACCTTGTCGGAGTAGAGGTCTGGGGAGCCGAGGCCGAAGATGCAGGAGACGGAGGCGACGACGATGGAGTCGGGGCGTGAGAGGAGGTTGCTGGTGGCGGCGAGCCGGAGTCGGTCGAGGTCGTCATTGCGGGAGGAGTCTTTCTCGATGTAGATGTCGCGCTGGGGGATGTAGGCCTCGGGCTGGTAGTAGTCGT
>CAZWZL010000010.1:0-66540 GCA_964638515.1 uncultured Phycisphaeraceae bacterium | reverse complement strand
GGGGGACATTCGCGCGAACCAGAGGGAAGCGGGCGGGCATGCGGGAGCGATCGCCATCGAGTTGGGTGTACCGGGGGAACGTCGTGAGCATCGGCGCCTTTCGATGCCCGAAGGGGCACGCGCTGTGGCGCGTCGAGAACGTGATCGAGGACGGCCCCGAGATCGTGTTCGCGCGCACTCCCGTGCGCATCCGGCGTGAGCACGGCGGCAGCGAGGTCGCCGACAGCACCCGCGCCATGCTCTACAACCAGGGCCAGGTCTATCGACGCGAGCACGTCGCGGGCGAGGGCGAGCGCGCCGACTGGTTCTCCTACTCGCCTCAATCGATCGCCGCGGCCGTCGAGGACGTCGACCCCGAGGTGCGGGATCGCGGCGATCGCGTCTGGGCGCTGGCCAGCGCGCCCGTCGACGCTCGCGTCTACGCGTGGCAGCGGGCCATCTTCGAGGCCGCGGAACGCGGCGGCGTGGAGCAGGTCTGGATCGAAGAGCAGGCCATCGCGCTCCTTCGGCGCATCGCGCTCGGGTCGGGGCGGCGCCGCGGGGCCAACGCATCGCGCCGATCCCGCGCCGACACAAGGCGGGCGCACGCGGAGGCCGTTGATCTTGCGAAGGAGTTCCTCTCCCAACGCTTCCGCGAACGGATCGGTCTGGACGAGGTCGCCCGCTCGGCCCACGTCTCGCCGTACCACCTCTGCCGCGTCTTCCGCGCGTCCGCAGGGCTCACCGTCCACGGGTACGTCGAGCAATTGCGCGTGCGTGCGGCTCTCGAACAGCTGGGCACTCGACGGGGAGACCTGCTCGGGCTCGCCCTCGAACTCGGGTTCTCGAGCCACGCCCACTTCACCGGGGCCTTCACCAAGGCCTTCGGGGTCCCTCCCAGCGCCGTGGGGGGGCGGAGCGAGGCCAAGCGCCTGGCCCGCGAAATGAGCAAGCGGATGGAAGCCGCGCCCGGCTGAGCAGCGCACATTCTGGGGAGTTCCGGGCGACCATCCCAGACCCCACGAGGCCTGGCGATTTCCGCGAGTGGCGGAACGCCAGGTTTTTTCCTGCGCGCACGAACGGCCCCCGGGCGTGGCGAGCCCGGGGGCCGGTGGCGAAAGGAACGTCCTTGGAAGCGCCCGATCACTCGAGCGTGTGCAGATTCAGGGCGTAGAAGTCGCCCGCCGGGTCGTGGAACAGCTGCCACGAAATCCCGACATTGAATTCCTTGAACAGGCGCGCCAGCACGTCGCGAGCGGGCTCGTGGTCGGCGGTGATGGTGGTCGTGTGACGGCCCAGCAGCGTGGCGGGCGCCGTTCCGATCACCACCGGCGAGCCCGACGCGACGGACACGGCGCGGCAGATCTGGTCAAGGGCGTCGATGGCGTTTCTGGAGGAAGCAGGAACGCTGATTCGCGCATCCAGCACCGGCGCGATCGCCGCGAGCCGTTCGTTCTCGTCCGTGTGCGCGACCGGCACGACGACGTAGCCCAGCGCCGACTCGACCACCCGGTATCGCCCCGCGAGGCGGGCCGCCGCGTGCGCGTCGATCGCGCTCTGGATCACGTCTCGCATCGAAGCGGGCTTGCCGGAATCGGCCGCCACGTCGTAGAAGATCGTAAAGGCGCCGCCGCTGGGAACAATCACTCGGGGCGCCTGCCCAGGGGCGAAGTCCGCGAGGTCGCGCCGGACCTCGAGCGTGACGTCCTTCATCTCGCCCGCGAAGACGATCGGAGCGTCCTCGTAGCTGATGGAGACGCCGTGGCGGAACTCCAGCTCGACGATGGCTGAGGCCAGCGGGCGGGGGTCGTCCGCGGCGAGGGCGACGCGAACCTGATCGGCGTTCGCGTTGGCGGGCTGGTCCGCGCCGAAGGCCGGGGCGGTGAGGAGTGCGGCGAGTGCGATCGTGAGGCGTGTCATGGCAGGCTGTCCTTCAGGTGTGTTCGATGGTGGGTCGTGGGTCAGGCCGAGGAATCAAGCGATGGCGGGTCCGTGCGCTCACGCGCGAGGCCGGGAGAATCAAGGCCAAGCCTTGTTCCGCGTCACGCCGTCTCGCGTGCTCCACACGTTGGTCGCGGTGAAGCCGCAGGAGAGCGTGTTCGTGCGGTACCGCGGGCTGCCCTGTCCGTTGATGTGCATGTCCTGCGGGAAGGTGGTCTGGCACGGGGCTCGCCCCTGCGCGCGGTAGTAGTTCACCGCCGCCGAGAACCACCCGACGAAGTCATCGCCCCAGACGTTGTTCGCGCCCACGGCCCAGGTGCCGCCCGTGATCGCCGTCCAGCTGGCGTACGTCGAGCCGTTGAACCAGCACGTGTCCGGCCCGCCCCCGCCCGGGTTCTGCTCCGTCACGCTTCGCCCCTGGAAGTTCGTCGTTCCGGGCGTGAGCGTCATCTGCCAACGATGAACGGTGACGGCGCCCCCTGCGCCCCAGCCGTTGGAGGCCGTGGTCTCGCCCGTCGGGATCACCACCGCCTTCGCGTTTACCACCTGCACCGCCGTGGCCGCGCCCCCCGCGCCCGGCCTCGAGATCACCGTGAGCACCATCGTCGCATCGTCCGTCGCGTTGCCGGTGTTCGGCACGGAAACCGAGGTCGCCGACGAGTACAACGTGTTCGGCGCCAGCGTCGCGTTGCCCGCGGCGGGCGAGAACGTCACCGTCGGCGAGCCCGCAGCCTTGCTGAACGTGAAGTCATACCGCGAGTTCAGCACGCTCGAAGGGTTCGCGAACGAGAACGGCAGATTCACCGAGTGCCCCGGCTTCACCACCACGTGGTCCACCGCGTTGATGTACGCGGCGTGGCACTCGCGCGTGAAGTTCGACAGCACCAGATTCAGGTCGAGGAAGTCCGTGCGTCCGTCGCCGTTGAGGTCTCCCGGGCGAACCCCGCCGGACCGCCCGAAGTCCGCGAGCACGATGTTCAGATCGAGGAAGTTCACGATGCGATCGACGTTGGCGTCGCCGTTGCAGGGCGGCAGCGTGCCGGCCTGGCCGTGCGCGGCGCCGGCCACGAGCGCCAGGGCGCCGAGCCGTGCAAGCAACGGGTTCAATCGGGTGCAGGTCATGGGAGGTCTCCGTGAGGTGTGTGGAGCGCCGCGTTCGGCGTCTGCCTCACAAGCGGAAAGCCCCGCCCACACTCACGCAACCTCCCAAAACGACACAAGCTGCCCGAGGGGGGCGGCGTGCGGTGGTCGCCGAGGGGGGCGAAAGCCACCTGCCGGACTTGAACCGGCGACCTGCGCTTTACGAAAGCGCCGCTCTACCGACTGAGCTAAGGTGGCGGTAAGGGGCGGGAGTATCGGCGGTCATCGGGGGATTGTCCACTCAACCGGCTCGAGGAACGCGGAAGATCGTTCGATCGGCGGTCGACCGGCGTGCGCTTCACGCACAACCGCGCTCGGGGCAGATATGTTCGTAGAAAGTTTGGTATCAGCTCGCACATTTCCGAGTGGATTACCGACTTCTCGTAGAGAAAACCCTAGGATCTGGAACTTGCTGTCCCTAAATTTAAAGGGGCCTGTTTTGGGGGCCGTGATGTTGCGGCCCACAAAGACGGGCTTACTTTGGCGACGGGGTGGTCGCCACGAAGAGAAAGAGAGCGGTGCTCATGAGCAAGTTCATGAAGTTTGGCGCGTGTGCAGCGATGGTCGTCTCCGCAGGAGTCGCGACCGCGACGACCTGGACCGAAGTCGGCGATGCGGGTGAACTCGTCGCCACGCATCAGGTGCCGGTCGGTGTTGGCGCGCTGACCAACATCTACGGGACGCTCGCCACAGGCCACGCCGACATGTACTGCATCTACATCGATGGCGCGACGTTCTCAGCCGAGGGCGTGGCACTCGCCGGGCCCGGAGGCGGGACATGGGACTCGCAGTTGTTCCTCTTCACAATGGCGGGCGTCGGCGTCGCGGCCAACGATGACGGCGGTGGCCTTGCGGGCAACGGCATCCTGCCGGTCGGCAATGCCCTGTACTCCGGGCTGTCGGGCCACTATCTGCTGGCGATCTCCGCGTACGACTACGATCCGCGGGACGCGAGCGGCGCGCTTATTTTCGAGACGTTTCCATTCCCGCCCGTGTACGGCCCGTTCGCGGGCGCCGGACCACTCGATCACTGGTCTGGCCCGTCGTTTAGCGGCGGCGACTACGACATCGTGCTCACCGGCGCATCGTTCTGCGACTTCCCGGTGATCCCGTTGCCCACGCCGCTCGGCCTGAGCCTTGCCGGCTTCGCGGGCGTTGTCGCCTTCCGCCGTCGACGCTGAGCCGCGTCCACGCGAGTCCCCGCCTCGCCCTCATCTGATCCCCCGCACGACCGCTCGGCCACGAAGCCGGGCGGCTTTTCTTTCTTCTCACGCCGTGAACTGCGCCGTCGCGCCGCCCACCGCCCCGTTCTCCGGCAGCACCGTCGCCCCCGCCGCGAACAACTGATCAATCTGCCTCGCCCCCACCCGCACCCGGAACCGCGCCTCCGTCTCCGTGTAGTCCCGCTCCAGCACCTGCGTCTTGCGCTCCACGGCCGCCACGGCCCTCGAGTTGTTCAAGGGCGCCAGCACCGTCCGCTCCACCATCGCCCCCCGCAGCGCCTCCCGCACCGCCACCGCCAACGCCTCGTGCCCCTCGCCACCCGCCTCGCGCGCGACGATCGGCAACGCAACCGTTCCGGGGGGGAACTTGTTCTGCCACAACGCGATCACCGACCGATCACTCAGCCTGTCCACCTTGTTCAGCAGCAGCAGCCGCTGCGGCGGCTTCCACCGCGGCGCATCCGCGTCCTCGCTCTTCTCTTCCCGACCACCGACATCCTTCTCCAGCTCGTCCAGCGTCTTCCGCACCGTCTCGAACTGCATCTCGGCCCGCGGGTCCGACACATCCAACACAATCAAGAGCAAATCCGCGTGCGTCGCCTCCTCCAGCGTCGCCCGGAACGACGCCACCAGGTTGTGCGGCAGATCGCGCACGAACCCGACGGTGTCCGACAGCATCACCCGCAGCGAGTCCCCGAGGTCCCATTCGCGAGTCCGCGTCATCAGCGTGGCGAAGAGCTTGTCCGCGACGTACGCCCCGCCGGCCGTGAGCGTGTTGAACAGCGTGCTCTTGCCCGCGTTGGTGTACCCCACGAGCCCCACCGTGAAGAAGTCCTGGTTCCGCTTCTGCACCTCGCGCCGCTTGCGCGCCTGTATCCCCGACAGCTCGCGCCGCAACGCGCCCAGCCGATTCCGCACCAGCCGCCGGTCGATTTCCAGCTGCTGTTCGCCGGGGCCGCGCGTCCCGATGCCCGTCAGCCCGCCGCCGCCCACGATCCGCTCGAGGTGGTCCCACATCGCGCGCAGGCGCGGGTACGTGTACTCCAGCTGCGCCAGCTCCACCTGCAGCTTCGCCTCGTGCGTCGTCGCGCGCGACGCGAAGATGTCCAGGATCAGCTCCGACCGATCCACGATCTTCCGCCCCACGACCTCCTCGATGTTCGCGATCTGCGACGGCGACAAGTCATTATCAAAGATCACCAGGCTCGCCTTGAGCTCATCGCACAGCGCCTTGAGCTCCTCCAGCTTGCCCGAGCCGATGTACGACGCCGGGTCCGGCTTCTGCCGCCGCTGCGTCATCTCGCCAACCACGCTCGCCCCGGCCGTCTCGGCCAGCGACCGCAGCTCCTCCAGCGACGCCGCGTCGTCCGCCGCATCCCCCAGGCGCACCGCGGCCACCACCGCGCGCTCCGCGGCCACCGACAGCGACGTCCTCTCCTTGTGCTGCTTGCCTGCCATGAAGGGCTGAGTCTAGGTCGAACCCCTCAGGTGGGCCTGGCCGCGCCCTGCATCAATCCCTCCCTCCGCTCGCTTCACGGAAGCGAGCGCGGGGGAGGTGATTGGCGCCGCAGGCGCGAATCGGAGGGGGGCTCCTCTGCATTCCTCCCCTGACTCTCCGTTCCTCAAGCCCCCTCACCCCCACACGCCGATCTACCTGATGCCCACGAACCTCCGCCTCGCCCATCACGTGAAGCACAATCACGAATCGTTCAAGTTGCTCTCGACGGCCCACCACGGGCATGAGACCTTCCCTCCGACACAGGAGCCGGGACTCATGAACCACATCTCGACTTCCGGATTCGTGAAGGGCGCCGCGACGCTGTCGCTCGCGCTCGGGCTGGCCGCGACGAGCTTGCTCGCTTCGAAGCCCGCCCGCGCCGGCGCGATCGTTCCACCCGACTATCACTGGCAGTGGGCGACCATCGGCGCTCCGGGCAACCGCGCCACGCTGCCCTTCGAGACCCCGACAAATCCGGATCGGTCCCTCGGCGGCGTGAGCTACACCTATCGCATCGCGACCACCGAAGTCACGATCGACCAATGGTTCGAGTTCGTCCGCGCCTACGCGCCCTATGTCGGCGACGACTACGTTCGCAACGAATTCATGGGCAGCGGGTTCATCTATCACGTGGGATTCTCGAATGGTGTTCCGCAATACCAGCTGGCTCCGGGTGAGCATCCTTATGCGGTCACGATCGGCTGGCGGTACGCCGCGCGCTACTGCAACTGGCTTCACAATGGCAGGGCGAGCCACGTTGAAGCCTTCCAGTCCGGCGCGTACGAGACTTCAACGTTTACCCGCAATCCCGACGGCACATACAACGACCAGGCCGTCCGCTCGCCCGGCGCGTCGTACTGGATTCCCTCCGTCGACGAGTGGGTGAAAGCCGCGTACTACGATCCAAACCGCTACGGGCCGGGCTTGGAGGGCTACTGGCGATATCCCAACGCGAGCGACGTCCCGCTCGTGGGCGGCCGCCCCGGAGAGCCCGGCGCCCAGACCGGCGCCCCCGTCATCGAACCGGGAGACCCCATTCCCATCGGCGCGTATCCCGACGTCAACCGGCCGTGGGGCTTGCTCGATATTTCCGGCGGTCAGCGCGAATGGACGGAAGGCTGGCCCGTGCCCGGAGAGGTCGGGCGAGGTCGCGAGATCCGAGGGTCGCGGTCCGGGATGGGGGAGTATTCGTACGTCGTTGACCGTGTCGAAGTCTACGGCACGGCCAGCCCCGCGTTCGGCTCAGAAGGGTTTCGAATCGCATCCGTCGTTCCGGCGCCGAGTTCTGGAATGATGGTCCTGATGTGTCTCGGCCTGAGAGCAAGGAGAAAACGATGACGTGTGTGCGAGGGAGCGTGGCGATCGTGGCGTTGCTTGCGTTGCTTTGCAGCGCAGGACATGCGCGCATCTCAGTGCAGCGGATCGACGGATGTTGCGGGTCGATCGATGAGCAGGAGCTGGTGAATGGCAAGTGGCGCATTCGCCTGACATCCACTGACAATTCGAGTCCGACTCAGTGGCGAATTCAGGCAACGCAAGCGAACGAAAAGATCGAATACATTCGGGTGTTCAACAACAGCAGTGCGGGGCAGTCGGCCGGTGTCCGAATTGAGCATGGGACTGGCACGTTCGATAGCATCGACGAAGTGTCTCGCATTAACAATACGAGAGTGATGGTCATCTTTATGCTGAGGGTCGACGGCAACGTTGGCATCATCAACACAACCAATCTGGTCGATAGCGACATTAGAGGCAACTGTCTCGGTCCGGTCACCGCGGTGGAACGTGCCGGGGGCGAGTTGTCCGTAATTACGAAACTGAAAGTCGCTGGCAATCTTCTGGGAAGCGTTACGGCGCCGTACGGCTACGTCGACGAAGTCGATGTGGGCGGCGACATTGGATCGACATTCTCGGTCGTCAATATCTTTGCACGAGACAACATTCGGCGAATTCTTGCCGGCGGCAGCATCTACGCTACGATCGATGCAAATCAGTATAACGTGACCGGTGATATTGGTCGAATTGGTTCTGCTGGCAGTGTCGTAACAGGTTCGATTAAGTGCGATCGATTTACCACGTTCACGGGCGTGACTGATCCAGGGCTCTTCGTGACAGGCGGCAGTCTCTCGGCGGACGTCACGATGCAGAGCGTGATGGATAGGAAGATTATTGTCGCGGGCTCGCTGAATGCAGATGCGGATATCAATCTGCCCGACGCCGGGCTTGTTGGTCAAGTCATATTCAACGCGTCTAACACGTCGGGCACATGGGCTGGAAAGGTGTTTCTGAACAATGTGCAATTATCCAACGAGCCCGAATACATGAACACAGCCTCGGCAGTCGGCGGCGGCTCCGCTGGTGTCGCTCGATTCACGATCCACGACGAGTCTTGCAAGCCTGTCACCGGGACGACCACGACGGGCTACGGCGTCGACCCCTCCTCCATCATCGAAGACCCGCCGTGCACCTACTACTTCACGTCCGCCACGCTCCGCTTCTACGGCCCCGTCACGCCGACCAACACCGGCACGGGCACGGCCTGTGACGTCACCGTCGAACTCGATACCGGCGGCGGGTACGCCGACGTCACGTCTGATTTCAAGACGCTCCCCGTCGCTTCCACGGGTGATCGGGAGATCAAGATCGAGCGAGACAACGGCACGGGCTGGCCGCTGGGCACGTAGCGCATCACGCGCAACGGCACTCGCCTTACGTGCAAAGATGTGTATCTGTCTCCCGCCGTACGCGATTTCACCTACACCCTCACGCTGGTCGATGCCTGCAGCATGGAAATGCTCATGGCGTTCGACGTCAACCGCGACAACAGCGTGAACCTGCTCGACGCGGTGAACTGGCTCGTTGCCCCCAGCGACCTCAATCGCGACTCGGCGACGAACAGCACCGACCTCGACACCCTTCTCTCCGTTATCGCCTCGAACCCCAACTAAGCCCTCCTGCTCGAATACTCCCCGCGACCCGCGCCCAGATGCGCGGGTCGCCCTGTTTTTGCCCGCCCGCCGACGCGGCACGTCTCCAGCCGATCGCCGCGCCCCCCGCGCGACGTACTATGAACCGCTCGTGATGCAGCCAAGGAGACCCACGGCGTGACCAACCGATCCAAAGCCATCCGCCTCGGCGCCCTCGTCTTCCTCGGCTCCCTCCTCGTCGGTCTCTCCGCCTCCCTCGCCTCCAAGCAGTCCGCCTACTCCTGGTTCGACCCCGTCGTCGACGTCTACGCCGTCCTCACGCAGCACTACGTCGAGGAGCCCGACAAGAAGGCCATGCTCGAGGGCGCCATCCGAGGCATGGTCGACTCCGTCGGAGACCCCTACACCGAGTTCGTCCCCACGCGCGACACCGCCGAGTTCGACAAGCAGATGCGCGGCCAATACGTCGGCGTCGGCGCCGAGGTCCGCATGGAAGACGGCTGGCTCATCATCGTCAGCCCCTTCGAAGACGCCCCCGCCTACCGCGCCGGCGTCATGGCGGGGGACCGCATCGTCGCCATCGACGGCGCCTCCACCCAGAACAAGGACGTCGAGGACTGCGTCGCCCTCCTCACCGGCCAGCCCGGCACGAAGGTCACGGCCACCATCGAACGCGCCGGCAAACGCTTCGACGTCACCATGACCCGCGCGCAGATCCAGACGCCCACCGTGAAGGGCGTCCACCGCGTCAACGACCACTGGGACTTCTGGCTCGATCAGGAGTCCAGGATCGCGTACGTCCGCATGACGCAGTTCACGCAGGCCGCGGGAGAGGACACCGAGCGCGTCCTCAGGGAGCTCGCGGCCCAGGGCATGAAGGGCCTCGTGTTCGATCTGCGGTTCAACCCGGGCGGGCTGCTTTCCACGGCGGTGGACGTGGCCGACTTGTTCCTGAAAGACGGCGTGATCGTGACGACGAAGGGACGAACGCAGGGCGAGCAGAAGTTCACCGCGCGCGAGGAGGGCACACTCCCCGACTTCGACGTCGTCGTGCTCATCAACCGACACAGCGCCTCAGCGAGCGAGATCGTCTCCGGTGCGCTGGCCGAGCAGGGCCGCGCGGTGGCGCTCGGCGAACGAACCTTCGGCAAGGGCAGCGTGCAGACCATCCTGGCGCTTCCCTCGGGCGCCGGACAACTCAAGCTCACCGAGCAGTACTACCACCTCCCCTCCGGAAGACTCATCCATCGCAAGGACGACTCCACCGTCTGGGGCGTCGATCCCACCCCCGGCTTCTACGTCCCCATGACCGACGAGGAATACTCCTCCATGCTCCAGACGCGGCGCGAAGAGGAGATCGTCCGCCCGCGCGAGAGCAACGGCGAGAAGTGGGGCGAGGCCTCGTGGGTGCTCGCGCGCCTCAGGGACAAGCAGCTCGCCGCGGCCGTCGAAGCCCTCCGCTCCAAGCAGAAGTCCGGCGAGTGGCCCGAGGTCGGCGGCGTGGAGCCTCAGAAGGAAGCCGCGCACGGCGAAGCGCGCCGCCTCCAGCAGGTCCGCGAGCGCCTCCTCCGCGAGATGGACCGCGTCGACCGCCGACTGCTCGCGCTGGAAGACGGCGGCGCCACGCCCGAGCCCGCGGCCATGCTCCCCGAGAACGTCAAACTCTCCGGGGGCGAACTCATCGTCAAGGACGCCAAGGGCGCCGAGATCGCGCGCCTCCGCATCACCGGCGAAGGTCTGGGCCGCTGGCTGATGGATGCGCCTGTGGAAAAGTCCGACGCTCCGCCCGCCAAGGCGCCCTGAGCAAGCCGCGTGTCACTCGCCCTCGGCATCGAAACGTCCTGCGATGAGACCGCCTGCGCCGTGGTGCGCGACGGCTGGGAAGTTCTCTCGTCCGTCGTCTGGTCCCAGCACGCCCTCCACGAGGAGTACGGGGGCGTGGTCCCCGAAATCGCGAGTCGTGCGCACGTGGAGCGTCTATCGGGGGTTCTGGCGAACACTCTGGGCGCCGCGAACATCGACCTTTCCGACGTTTCCATGGTCGCCGTGGGCAACCGCCCGGGGCTCATCGGCTCCCTCGTCGTGGGCGTTTCCATGGCCAAAGGGCTCGCCTGGGCCCTCCAAAGGCCGATTGTGGGCGTCGATCACGTCCGCGCCCACCTCCTCGGGCCCTTTCTCCAATCCCCCGGCCAGCCCCGTCAGGACTGGCCTGACTGGGCCCCGGCCGTCGGCCTCGTCGTCAGCGGCGGCCACACCAGCCTGTTCGAATGGCGCGGCCCGGACGACGCGCGCGAGATCGGACACACCATCGACGACGCGATCGGCGAGGCGTACGACAAGGTCGGCGCGATGCTGGGGCTTTCGCACCCGGCCGGGCCGGCGCTCGATGCGCTCGCGCAGACAGGAAATGACCGCGCGCACAACTTTCCGATCAGTCGTTTGGGAGGGGATTCGCTGGACTTTTCGTTCAGCGGGCTGAAGACGGCGGCGCTGTACGCGATCCGTGGACTGCCCGCGCCGGGTGGGGTGTTCGAGCGCGAGTACACGGCGTTGAGCCGTGAGGAGCGGGCCGATGTGGCCGCGAGTTTCCAGCGCGCCGCGAGCCGCGCGGTGGTGCTGAAGATCGAGCGCGCGATGGAGTCGATGGGCGGGCGGGCCAGATCGGTGGTGGTGGGAGGGGGCGTGAGCGCGAACCGTCGACTGCGGGAGGAGCTGCGGCTGCTGGGGGAGCGGCGGGGCGTGCGGATCGGGCTGCCCAAGATGGAGCACTGCGTGGATAACGCGGCGATGATCGCGGCGGCGGGCTGGTGGTCATGGCAGGGCGGGCGCGAGGACGGATTGACGCTGAGCGCGCAGGCGACGTTGTCGCGTGCGCGAGGGGGGTGAGGGATGCATCCGGCGACGTGGAGCGAGGATGCGCTATTGAAAGGGTGTGAGATCATCCGAGGGCGGGCTTCGGGGCCGGGCGGGCAGAATCGAAACAAGGTGGAAACGCACGTGGAGATCCGGCATCTGGCGACCGGGCTGATCGGGCAGGCCGGGGAGCGGCGCAGCCAGGAGGAGAACCGGAAGGTGGCGGTGCGGAGGCTGCGTCTGGCGTTGGCGGTGGGCGTTCGGGAGCCGGTGGCGCGAGGGGAGATTCGGAGCGAAGCCTGGATGCGGCACGCGGATGAGGCATCGCGGCGCGTGAGATGCTCGGAAAAGAGTGCTGATTACCCGGCACTGCTGGCTGAGGCATTGGATGTGCTGGCCGAATGTGGGTGGGAGCCCGGTGAGGCCGGAGTCCGATTGGGTGTGACGGCGAGTCAGGTGGTGAGGCTGGTTGGAAAGCACCCGCCCGCGTTGGCGGTGTTGAACGGCGGGAGGGTGCAACTGGGCTTGCGGAAGCTGCGATAGGCGTGGCGTTGCGACGGGGGGGTGAGGGCGATACTGTTCCCCGACGGTTTTGGGAAACCTGTGCCGCATTTCGCGTCCCTCGTAGTTTCGGGGGACGGCTGCTGCGGGGGTCGATGCGGGGCGTCAATTCGCACCGGGTGTGAAGGAGAAGCGTCCGCGCCAGGCCGCGCGCACGCGTATCGAATGCACGACACGATCACGAATGCGTTGCGGTTGATCATCGAGGCGTTGCGCGAGGTGGGGGAGGATCGCGCGGACGTTCGAGAGGCGCTGGGGACGTTGGGACATTGGCTCACGGAGGCGTCGGAGGGGGGCGGCGAGCACGGGGGCGGTCCGGCTCCGGCTCGAGCGGTGGTGGAGCGCGCGCCGGCGTCGACGAGTGATCTCGAGGTTATTTCGGCGCGGTGTCGGTTGAAGGCCGAGGCGTGCCGGTGGGCGGTTGAGCGTCGCCATCTTTTGGAAGAGGGGGCGGAGTTCATGGACGACATCCGTCCGCGGGACGCCGCGCTGGTTGAGCGCGGGAGGGGGATCCGGGACTGCTACCTGTGGATGCTGGACCCGTACGCGCAGCTTCCTGAAGATGACGCGTTGGAACGGGTGGCGGGGTGCTACGAGGCGCTTGCCACGGTGGCGGACCTTGCGCGCGACATGGTGATCGCGGGCGAGACGGTGAGCCCCGCGGCGAAGGACCTGTATTACATGCTGGCCGAGGGTCAGTCCGGCCTGCGGGCCGGGCTGGTGGCCATCGGGGTTCGGCCGGACCGCGACCAGATTGATTCGTTTTCGTGGTTGCGCGATCGGACGTTTGCGCAGCGCGTGTTCATCGACCGTCACATGAAGCTTGAGGACCCTGCGGATCCGTCGAACTGGGAGGATCTGAAGGCTCGTGCGGAGCGGCTGCGTTCCTCGTGGGCGGCGGCGCGTTCGGGTGATAAGGAGTTGTCGGCGCTCAAGCAGCGAGCGAAGCACCACGCGCAGCGTCTGGTGGAGGGCTCGGAGGGGGACGATGCTCGCCGCGACTGGGAGGAGTTGTTCAGTTCGATTGAGGGCATGATCCAGAGGGGGATGCCGGCGACGTCGCGAGAGGTGACGGACCCCCTGATGGAGTTGGCGGATCGCGCGCCGGCGGAGCTGGAGTTGAACGAGCAGGAGCGTCGCGCGCTCGAAGCGGCGCTGAAGCGCAAGGAACTTCTCGACGCCACGGCCCGGCGCGTGGCGGAGGAAGAGGCGGAGCAGGAGGGGGAGCCGGGGCCGGAGGTGAAGGAAGCGGAGGAACTGCTGCGGGGAAAAGTCGTCGTGCTCATCGGGGGGGCCCGCCGTCCGGGAGCGGCGGAGGCGTTGGAGCGCGCGCTGGGTCTTGAGCAGTTGCGGTGGGTGGAGACTCGGCCGCATGAGTCCGTGACGAACTTTGAATCGGACGTTTCGCGCGCCGATGTCGACGTGGTGTTGCTGGCGATCCGCTGGACGAGCCATTCGCACGGAGAGGTTCAGAAGATGTGCGAGCAGCACGGCAAGGCGTTTGTGCGACTTCCGGGGGGGTATGGCCCGTCGCAGGTGGCGTTGCAGGTGATGGGGCAGATCAGCGAGCGGCTTCGGGCGTCGGCTCCGAAGCCGGTGAAGCCGGCGCGTCGATCCAGCGCAGCGCGAGAATGACGTTCGAGGGCTGGCCGTCCGCGCCGAAGTTGTCGTCCGCGAGAATGATGAGCAGTCGCCCGGCGCGAGCGTCATCGATGGGCGGGCCGAGCGCCATGGCCTCGTAGTTGGCCGTGGACGGGGCGCCGAGGGCTTGCAGGGTTGCGACGGTGTCGGTGTGGAGCGGCGTGAGGCCCGGGGGCCGAGGGACGAGTGAGTGGACGGCTGAGAGCTCGGATTCGTCGCCTTTGATGGTGACGCGTCGGATGGCGGCGTCGTAGCCTGCGCCGACGGAGAACGAGCGTTCGAGCGTGAGCAGACGTTCGGCGTCGAGCGCGACGGCGTCGACCAGGGAGTTGTACGAGGGCAGGATGGCCAGGGTGTGTGGGGGCTTGGGGAGCGTGACGTAGGCGAACTGGCGCGAGCGATCGGGGCGATCGTGCGGCCATACCACGGCGCGGGACACGGCGCCTTGCGTGGTGGACGCTTCGGGCCCGTCGGCGTTGGTGGCGGATTCGGTGAACGCCCAGATCTCGGGAGTTGGATGGGTTGGTCGAACGAGCACGGATTCGAACGCGCGGTTCTTGCGGCTCATCGACGCGACGGGTTCGGGAGTGGTGAATCGGCGGAGGACCGTCAGGGCGTTCGACTGATGAGGTGAAGGGTTTTCGAGCCTGAACGCGGCGACAGCGCAGGGCCTTTCGAACGCGACGTAGAGGGCGTCGTCGGCGAAGGCCACGGCCTCGGCATCGGTGAGGTCTTGCGCATCGAGCGAGAGCACGTTGGAGATGGAGGCGTCGATCGCGCGAGCGCGAGGATCGACGCGGATCGTGAGTTCATACAGGCGTGGGGCGTCTTCTTTGTCGTCGGTGATGGCGAGCCAACGGCCCTTGTGGAAGGCGAGGCCTGACAGGCCGCCGACGCGGCGCCGGTCCGCACGGGTGAAGGTGGAGATGTGGCCGACGGCGATCAGTTCGATGGTCGGGAGTGGATCTGGATTGGAGGATTGCGTGAGGGCGGCCGCGCAGACGGCGAGCCAGGCGATCACGACGCGGGCTCCAACGGGGCCCAGGGAAAATCGGGGGGCATGCGATCTTCGTGGTTGTTGACCCACGCGGCGAGCCATTCAAACGCATCGACGAGTCGGGGGGAGGGCCGATTGAACATCTGGTTGCCGTCGACCAGAGCGACATGACCGCGCTGCACGGCTGGGAGCGCGCGGAACCAGTCGCGCTGCAGAAGGCGATCGGCTTCGGCGCGCGTCTGAGCGAGGGTGAGGCCACACGGGCAGAGGATGAGGGCGTCGAGGTTGGCGGCCTTGAGTTCTTCGGGGGTGATCCGGCGCGAAGGGGGCGCGGGGAGCGAGGTGGTGTTGGTGTGTGCGTGTGTGGGGGTTGGGTTCAGGGGGTGGGAGGCGCCTGCGCGCTCGACGAGGGCCGGGGTCCAATGTCCCGCGATAAAGAGCGGGTCGGGCCAATCGAGCACGGCGAGGCGCGGGCCGTCGGCGAAGGGCACGACGAGATCAGCGGCGAGGAAGAACCGGTTGCGGAGGTGTCGGACGAGCGCTTGCGCGGCGGGCTCGCGGTGAATGGCGCGGCCGAGGGTGAGGATGTCGTCGAGCACACCTTCCACGGTGGTAGGGTTGAAGGAGAGCACCGTGGGGGTGGGTTCGAGGGATGTCGCGAGGGTTCGGACGGCGTGGAGGTCGATGGAGCAGACGGAGCACAGATCCTGCGTGAGGATCAGGTCGGGTCGGAGCGCGCGGATGCCATCGGCGTCGAGGGTGTAGAGGGGGTTTCCGGCTTGGACGGATTGGCGGACGGCTTGATCGGTGCTTTGGGCCCCGAGGCTGGGGTAGTCCGTGGTTTGCGTGGTGAGAGCGGGGAGGGCCAGGACATCGTGAGGGTGGTCGCACTCGTGAGATCGGCCCACGAGGTGGACGGGGGGAAGGTCCGAGAAGGATTCCGGGGCGGGGAACCCGAGAATGGCGGTGAGCGTCTCAGTCGCGGATGGGAGCAGGCTGATGACACGCATGGCGCGGAGTGTATGGGGCGGTGTTGTGTCGGGGGCGCCTTGGCGCCGATAGAAGTCTGATTGGGGCGGGATCAGGGTGGGGCGGTGTCGGAACTCGTGTGTTATATGTCCGTCGCGACAGGGGACTTGAGGAGCATGATGGAACCAGCGCAGCGGCGGCGAGAAAATGGGCGACGGGGTCATGCGGCGGCATGGTTGGTGGCGGTATGCGCCGGGCTTGGGTTGAGCGTGTCTGGGGTTTGGGCGTTGCAGCCGGAAGATGCGGCGGGCGCGCCGTCGGGCGATCAGCCTGCGAGCGGGGAGCCGACGCACCCGAACGCGGAGCCGGGATCTCCTGCGGCGAGCCAGCCGAGGTTGTTTGACGCGTGGCGGAAGTCGCAGCAGGACGCGGCGGCGCAGCCTCCGGCTCCGGAGGGCGCGCCGGAGGGCTCGAGGCAGGGTCCGGTGCGCGTGAACGTGCCGGTGCAGGCGGAGCAGGGGGTTGGCGATCCGGCGGTGCATGCGCCTCTGGGCGAGATTCTGGTGCTGTCTGCTTTCGCGGACGGGCTCGAGCTGAATGCGCTGGTGGACATGGTGGCGCACGAGCTGGGTGTGAACATCTTCACGGACCCGGGGCTGATGGGCCAGACGGTGATGTTCAACGGGCCGATGGAGGTGCATCGGACGGAGCTGCTCGACCTGCTCTCGCTGCTTCTGGAGCAGCGCGGGTTCGGGCTCACGCAGGACAGGCCGGGGTGGTTCGTGATCAAGCCGGGCGCGGACGTGCAGGTGAATGTCGGTGTGGGTGAGTTCTCGACGACTCGAGTGATCGCCACGCCCGGGGTTCGGCCTTCGGCGATTCAGGCCGCGGTGACGGGCGCGATCTCGCGCGTGGCGGCCGGCGGCGCGGGCGGGGTGGCCGGGAGCAAGATTTCGTTCGTTGACGAGCTTGGCGTGATCATCGTGACCGACACGCCTCGGACCATTCGCCAGGTTGAGCAGCTGGTGCAGATCATCGTTGCGGAGCAGCAGAAGCAGGGCCTGCATCGGTTCGAGCTGGCGCATCTGAGCGCGGACCTGGCTCGGTCGAAGGTGGTGGAGCTGAACGGCGGCGGGGCCGCGTCGACGCAGCTGCGCGGGAATCCGAACCAGCCGGTGGGTGGGAACGTGGTGCCGCTGGCGTCGGGAGCGTTGACGAACCTGGGTGAGCGGCTGATCGTCGATCCGGAGAGCAACTCGGTGATCTTCCGGGGCTCGGCGGAGGAGGCGTCGTCGCTGAGCCGGTATTTCGAGATCGTGGATGTGCCGAGCAAGCTTCGCGGCGCGCATTACGCGGCGGGCCCGGCGAGCGCGATGATCGCGAGTTATGGCGAGCGTCGGGGTCTGGGCGCGGTGAGCGGGGGCACATCGGGGATGCGCGGCGTGCAGGGGTTCGCGGGGTTCGGGACGCCGGCCGTGTCGACGCCGACGCCGACGGGGTCCGGGGTTGGGTTTGTGATGTCGGACGATGGGGGCTCGTTCGTGTACTTCGGTACGGAGGCGCAGCACGCGCAGGTGAAGGACCTGGTGGAGGCGTTCGCGGAGCAGGCGCGCGCGGAGCGGGTGGTGGTGGAGTTCTACAAGCTGAAGTACGCGAACTCGGAGGATGTGGCGGACCTGCTCGGCGGCTTGCTGGAGCAGAGCATGCAGTTTGCGGAGTCTCCGTTCCTGCCGGTGGACCAGCGGTCTCGCGGGCGGAATCGGGCGGCCAGCTCGGCGGCGAATAGCGCGGCGGAGCGATCGCAGCGGGCCTCGGCGGATTTGGGACAGCCGACGCCGGGCGCGGATGGCGCGGTCGGGGGCGCGGTGGGCGGCGACGATGGGACGGCGCTGACGCCGGGCGAGAACATCGCGATTCTGGCGGACGTAGCGCGGAATCAGGTGATGGTGAAGGCGCCGGTGAAGCAGCAGGCGGAGTTTGCGTCGATCATTCAGAAGCTTGATGTGCGGCGGCCTCAGGTGTACATCGAGGCGCAGATCGTCGCGGTGACGACGACGGACGACTTCCGATTCTCGGTGGAGACGCACCTCACGCCGGGGCAGGCGGTGCTGTTCACGAACTTCGGGTTGTCCACGGCCGGGACGGGGGCTGGGCCTGGCGATCCTCGCAACATCGCGACGGGTCTTGGCGGGTTGACGGCGGCGATCATCAAGAGCGATTCGGTGCCGATCGTGATCAACGCGCTGCAGGAGGTGGGGGACACTCGGATCGTGTCGAGCCCGCGTCTCTTGGTGAACGACAACGAGGAAGCGACGCTGATCTCGGTGCGTGAAGAGCCGTTTGCGCAGACGGTGCAGGGGACGAGCACGACGCAGACGAGCCAGGGCGGGGTGGCGGAGGCGGGCACGACGCTGACGGTGAAGCCGCAGATCAGCGAGGCGGGGATGCTGAACCTGGAGTATGCGGTGGAGCTGTCGTCGTTCCTGGCGTCGACGGGGCAATCGGGGCTGCAGCCGCCGAAGCAGAAGGAAAACTACGAGAGCATCGTGTCGCTGCCGTCGGACGCGACGATGGTGATCGGCGGATTGACGACGGAGACGCTGCGCCGGAGCGTGGCGAAGGTGCCGTTCCTGGGGGACATTCCGATCATCGGCGAGTTGTTCCGCGACACGCGGACGAGTTCGGCGCAGGCGACGATCTACGTGTTCATTCGTCCGGTGATCGTGCGCGATCCGTCGTTCGGCGACCTGCGGCTGCTGACGCGCGGGCCGATGCAGCAGATGGAGGTGAAGCAGGACACGCCGCCGCTGGAGCCGGCGTTGATCCCGATGAACGTTTCGGGCATTGCGCCCGCGCGGCGCGAGGATGTGCAGTGGCGTCCTGAGGGCGGTGGTCGCTGATGTTGCGGTTCGCGGGTGAGCAGGGGCCGGGCGCGGCGCGGAGCGAGGAGCGCGCGTCGGCGGCGCCGGTGGAGGTCAACTCGGCGGCGGCGGAGCGCGTGGCGCGCGCATTCGCGTCGCTCGGGGTGCGGCGCGAGCAGGTGGCCGG
The DNA here is from genome assembly GCA_964638515.1 of uncultured Phycisphaeraceae bacterium. GTDB lineage: Bacteria > Planctomycetota > Phycisphaerae > Phycisphaerales > UBA1924 > CAYPGJ01. Next base: position 47,763 of record CAZWZL010000010.1, on the reverse strand, counting down.
GTTTGCGGGGCTGGCGGGGGCGGACCAAGAGCCCTGGGATGTGCTGCTCGCGACGATGGGGGTGGATGAGCACGAGGCGTTGCAGAGGCTCGGACAGCGGGTGGGGCTGGAGTTTGTGGCGGAACCGGCGCTGACGGGGAGCGGGGATTCGTTCTATGAGCGGGTTCCGGCGGCGGTGGCGCGTCGGTTGCAGGTCGCGGGGTTGTCGAGTGATGGGGGGACGATGGTGGTGGCGTCGGCGCAGCCGATGCAGCCCGCGGCGTTTGCGGCGCTGGAGCGCGAGCTCGGCTCGCCCATCCGGCTGGTGCTTTCGCCTCGGGCGCAGGTTGGGAACCTGATCAATCGCGGGTACGAGCGCAAGCAGGACCTGGTCGCTGAGATCGTGGAGGACATGCCGCTGGATGAGCGTGCGATCCAGTCTGCGGCGGGCTCGGTGTCGCAGGCCACGGATCTGCTCCAGCTCGCGCGGCAGACGCCGGTCATCCGGCTGGTGAACATGATTCTGTTCGAGGCGCTGCGTCGTCGGGCGTCGGACATTCACATTCACCCGCTCGAGGGGCGGCTGGTGATTCGGTTCCGGGTGGATGGGATGCTGGTGGATGCGTTCTCGCCTCCGGCGAGCCTCGGGCCGGCGATCTCGTCGCGTCTCAAGGTGATGGCCGAGCTGGACATCGCGAATCGGCACAGTCCGCAGGACGGTCAGACGACGGTGCGGATCGGATCACGCAAGATCGACATCCGCATGTCGTGCATCCCGACGGTGTTCGGTGAGCGGATCGTGCTTCGTCTGCTGGATCAGAGCCAGACGCAGCTCACGCTCGATGCCGTGGGGATGTCGGCGGACACGCAGCGGGATTTCCTGTCGCTGGTGGATCGTCCGACGGGGATGATCCTGGTGACGGGGCCGACGGGCTCGGGCAAGACGACGTCGCTGTACGCCGCGCTCGGCAACGTGGATCGTTCGACGCGGAACGTGATGACCATCGAGGACCCGGTGGAGTATCACCTCGACAACATCGCGCAGATGCAGGTGAACGTGAAGCGGGGCGTGACGTTCGCGGCGGGACTTCGGTCGCTGCTTCGTCAGGACCCGGACGTGATTCTGGTCGGCGAGATCCGCGACGCGGAGACGGCGCAGCTGGCGGTGCAGGCCGCGCTCACGGGGCACCTGGTGCTGGCGACGCTGCACACGAACGACGCGCCCTCGGCGATTTCTCGGCTGGAGGATATCGGGATCGAGCCGTACCTGATCAACTCCTCGCTGCTGGCGGTGCTGGCGCAGCGGCTGCTTCGTCGGGTGTGCTCGTCATGCGAGGGGGAGCAGAGCCGGGGCGGCACGCGGTGCGAGCGTTGCTCGGGGACGGGGTATTACGGGCGCGTGGCGGTGTACGAGTTGATGCGCATGACGGACGATGTTCGTTCGCAGGTCATGAAGAGCGCGGACGCCGTGGCGTTGCGCGATCTGGCGGTGCAGCAGGGCATGCGGACGATGATGCAGGATGCGCAGGCAAAGGTGGGGCGAGGGCTGACCACGGAGGAGGAGATCCGGCGCGCGTTGCACTGACGCGGCGCGGGGCTTAAGGCATGGCCACGGCGCGCACGAGCCCGGCATCGTTTCTGTATGTCGCCGCGACGTCGACGGGCGGGCGGAAGATGGGCATGCGCGCCGCGGCGAGCGAGCGGGCGCTCGTGGATGCGCTGCGTCGGGACCGGCTGATGCTGCTGCGTTCGTGGCGGCTGCCGGACTGGGCGGGGGCTTCGTCGGAGGGCGCGGCGCCGCTGCGGGACCAGGCGGCGATGAACGAGCAGTTGGCGTCGCTGGTGTCGCGGGGGGTGCCGATCGTTGAAGCGTTGGAGGTGGCCGAGGCCGTGGTGACGGCGCCGACGCGCGAGAAGATCACCAAGATGCGCGAGCAGGTCGCTTCGGGGGCGAGCTTTGCGGAAGCGTGCGAGCGGGTGGGCGGGTTCGACGTGATAGCGATCGCGGTGTATCGCGCGGCGGAGCGGACGGGCGACCTTGGCGCGGCGGCGGCGCGGCTGGCCGCGTCGGCGCGACGGCGGCTGAAGATCGGATCCAAAGCCGTGACGCTGACGATCTACCCCATGGTGGTGCTGGCCATCAGCGTGTTGGCGGCCGGGATCATGCTCACGGTGGTGGTGCCGATGGTTGGCAGCTCGCTCGAGCAGATCGGCGGCGACCTCCCGAATTACACGAAGGTGATCGTGGGGTTTGGTCGTTGGCTGCGTGACAATGCGCTGTGGGTGCTCATGGGATTGGCTGGGTTGGCGGCATTGCTTGTGGCCGGGCGGAGGCGTGTGTTCACGTTTTTGGGCGGGTTGACACGTCGATTGCCGGCGTTCCGAGCGCTGCAGACCACGATCGAGAGCGCGCGATTCTTTTCGGTGATGGGCGCGATGACGCGCACGGGCGTGCCCGTCGCCGATGCGCTGGGGGTCGCGGCTTCGGCGGTGTCGGCGCCGGGGCTCCGCAAGCAATTGGAGCGCCTTCGCCAGCGGCTGGTGGAGGGCGGGGTGTTCCGCGCGTTGATCGAGGAGGTTGATGCGCTGCCCGTGGCGACGCGTCGGTTGCTCGTCGCGGCGGAGCGGGGAGGGGATCTGGATTCGGTGTTCGACTCGCTCGCGGCCGACCTGACGGACGAGGTAGATCGGCGGACGGATCGGCTGATGGCGCTCGTGGAGCCCCTGCTGATCGTGTTCCTGTTCCTCGTGATCGGCACGCTGCTGCTCTCGATCATGATTCCGATGATCACGATGAGCAGCCGAGTGCGTGGGGGGGGCTAGGAGCGGATGGAACCGGGGGACGGGGCGGGCGTCGGTCCGTAGTATTCGTGGCGGCTTCGCACGGTGCGGGGCGAAACAAGGGCGGGGATTCGGCCGAGATACAGGGCACGCGGGAGGCACTTGAGATGAACAGCGGCGGTGTGCGGGTTCGGCCGGGACGTCGGGCGTTCAGCCTTCTGGAGCTGGTGCTGGTGATGGTGATCATCGGGCTGCTGGCTTCTGTGGCTGCGTTCAACCTCGTGGGGCAGGCGCAGGAGGCGCGCGTGGAGGCGTCCAAGCAGAGCATCAAGGTGATCGAGCAGGCGTTGAAGTCGTACAACTTCAACAACGGCGCCTTCCCGACGACGGCGCAGGGCATCATGGCGCTGGTCCCGAAGTATCTCGAGAAGCCGCCGCTCGACGGTTGGAAGCGCGAGTTCGACTACTACAGCCCGGCGCCGCAGGGTCAGTTCGACTACGTGATCATCAGCCGCGGCAAGGACGGGATCCCGGACACCGAGGACGACGTCCGGTCGTGGGAGATCAAGTAGGTGGTCCGGGGGGGCCCACGAGCGCGCGGGGGTGTGACGTTTCTTGAGGTGGTGTTCGCATCGGCGTTGCTCGGCGTGGCGACGTCCGGGTTCGTTGCGGCGTTGGGCGCGGTGGAGTCGCTCGGCGCCGTGAGCGTGCACCGGCTGGAGGCGCACGAGGTGGCGCACCGGGTGATCCTGCAGTTCATGGACGATCCGCGATCCTTGCAGGAGGACACGCCGTACCCGCTGGGGCGCGGCGTGTACCGGTATATCGTGCGGAAGGACGTGCTGCTGCCGGAAGATGCGGAGTCGGAGAGCGTCTCGATCCGCAAGGGCGCGCACACGAAGACGCTCGACCCGATGGCTCGCATCCGCGCGCGATTGACGATGGTGACGGTGGAGGTGTACGAGGAGGAGCACGGGCGACGCGGGAGGGCGCCGCTGGCCACGCTCTCGAGGATCTATGACCCGTTCGCGGACGCCGAGAACGATCCGCAGTCGTTCATGCAGCACGTCGTGGACATGTTCGAGGGCGACCCGGTGATTCAGCAGATGCTGATGCAGGCGTTGCCCAAGATGAACGCGTCGGGGAGCGGGGGAGCGCCGCCGACGCCGCCCGCCCAGACGCCACGGAGCATCGACACGGGGAGTGGGCAGAGATGAACGCTCGTCGCGGATTCACGGCGCTGGAGCTGACGTTGGCGGTGTCGCTGTCGTCGGTGGTGCTGCTGGCCGCGATCGGGACGCTCGGGTATCTGCAGCGCGCGGATCGGAATCTGAGCGTGCGGTTCGAGGAGCGTTCGGACCTTGCGGTGGTGCACGCGACGGTGCGCCGGGCGATGCAGAGCCTGGTCGCCAAGCCCGAGCCGCCGCCGTCCAGCGCTGGGACGGGTCAGGCGAGCGCGCCCTCGGAGGGTGAGCCGGAAGCGTTCACCGATCCTGAGGAGGCGCTCAAGCAGAAGGACGTCGACGAGTTCAACGCGTTCCTGAGCAAGTCGCGGGGCGTGGCGGAGCGGGTGGAGCGGGATCGGTTCATTCTCGAGTCGCTGGTGGCGGGTCGGACGGACGAATCGGCGCCGAGACGGCTGGAGATGGTTTTGCTTCGTCCGCCCGTGGCGGGCGTTCAGCCCGTGACGCCCACGGTTCGTGGGGCGTTCGAGGTTCGGCCCGAATTGGACGGGTATGGGCTCTATTGGGCGCCGATCATCCCGGCGGGCGCGCCGGTGCGGCTGATGGGGGGCATCGTGTCGATCGGCTGGCGCGCGTTGGCGCGCGATCAGGCGGAGAACCGATTCGAGGCGAAGAGCGGCGCATGGCGGACGATGATGCGCGCGCGCGGGGCGGGGCAGTTTCCGAAGGCGATTCAGCTGACGCTGAAGACGGTCGAGGGCGTGGAGGCGGACTGGATCTTCGAGCCGGCCATCTCGATGGGGCCCGAGCCATGAGGCGCGCCGCGTTTGTGCTGCCGATGGTGATCCTCACCGCGCTGGTCGCGTCGCTCGTCGTGGCGGTGGCGATGGAGCGGCACTCGGCGCAGGAACTGATGTCCCGCCGGCAGGTGGAGGAGTATCGACGGCACCACGACATGCTCGGCGCTCAAGCGATCATTCGGTATTGGCTGAGCCGCAAGACGAACATCGAGTTGGGAGAGTTGGCCGCGTCGAATCGGCCTGCGCACCGGTTTTCGCTGCCGGGCGGGCTCCGGATCACGATGCGTCTCGAGGACGGGCAGGGGCTGCTCAAGGCGGACCTCACCGACGTATTCCCGCAGGAGAAGCGGGATTGGTTCGAGGCGGCATTGCTGAGGATGGCGCCGGAGCGGGGCGACCTGCTGCGGCGGGTCGGGCCGGTGGAGGTCAGCGTGAACGCGGCGCCTCGAGAAGTGCTGGCGGCGCTGCGGGCGAACGACGCGTCGTTTGCCGAGATGGTGATCTCCGAGCGGGACCGGGCGCGGCTGACGCAGGCGACCATGACGCAACTTCTTGAGCGCAATGGCTTTACGGCCACCGAAATCGGGGAGGTGGCGAGGTTGATCACCTACGACACGACGTTGTGGCGGCTCAGGGTGGAGGCGGAGGAGGACGATAGAAGTATTCGGACGTTCAGCGCGCTGGTCGAGACCCGCGCGGGCGCGATGGGCATCAATATGCCCGCCCTGCACGAGTGGCGGGAGGAGACGCCCGCGGAGCAGGCTCTGCAGATGGAATCTGCGAGGATGCGGGGTTCGAGCGCGGGTTGGAATAGCGGAGCGAGTCGTTGAGTCGATTGCCGGTGCGACAGAGCGTGGCGGAGCGTTGGACGCGGGTGGCGTTCGCGTGCGCGCTCGCGGCGGCGGTGGGCACGGCGACGATCTTCATGCTGCCGCCCCCGAAGGCGCCGGAACTGACGGGGCTCGCCGGAACGCCGATGGAGACGCCCGCACGGAAGCCCCCGCGGGCTCCGTCGGCGGGAGTGTCGACGGATTGGCCGGGGATCACGGCATCGGTGCAAGGGCTTCGATCTCCGTTGATCCAGTTGTGGCTGGAGGAGGAGGCGGCGCGGAAGGCGGCGCTCGCGGCTCAGACGCCTGACGGCGAACCGGCGACGCCATTCACGTCGGGGGGATTTGCGCCGCCTTGGCGGTATCTGGGCTCGATCTCGGATGGTGTGCAACGTCTCGCGTTAGTGGTGATCAACGGCCGACAGCGATTCGTGCGCGAAGGGTTCCGATCTGAAGAGGGGTACCGGGTGGTGACCATCGATCCGGAACGGCTCGTGATCGAGCAGGGCTCCGCGCGCCACGAGGTGCTGCTGGAGGCCTCGGCTCGGCCGGGGGGGTTGAGCGGCGCGGCGTCGGCGACGCCTCGAACAGCGCCGCCTCGCTTTGAGCGATTGCCCGGACAGGCCACGACCGGCGGTGTGCGCACCGCGTCGGGAGACGAATCGGAAAGACGGCTGCTTGAGGGCGAGCCGCTGAGCGTTGAGCGGGCGCGGCAGGGACTGCGCGGGACTCCCGTGCCGTCGGGCGGCGGGGGTGGCGCGTGAGCGTGTGCCTGATCACGCCGGATCTTTCGGGACTGCGGCTGCGCGCGTTGGGGGCGGAGGAAACCTGGACGTTGCCCGCGCGGGGCGAGAGCGCTTCGGCGGGCGATTCGGATGAGCGCGATGCGTCGTGGTGGAAGGCGCAGGCGGTGGATGCGGGGCGGTGGGTGGCGCACCGGTGCGGGGCGGCGCGCAGGATCGGGGTGGTGTGTGTTGATGTGAGCGAGTCTTCGTGCGTCTGGCTGTCGGCGCCGAGCGCGGACCCGGACATCGTGGCGGCGGCGCTGCGTCAGGGGAGCGAGGAGTGGGAGGCGGTCGATCCGGGCGCGACGGTGCAGCCGATCATCGGCGACGTCGCGGCGCGGGTTAAGGCCACGCGCGTGTTCGGCGTGCGCATCGCCGGTCAAGACGGACCGGCGCAGCCCGCGCGGATGCCGGTGATCGTGTCGTCCGATGCGCTCGTGCGGCTGTGGCTGGACGAGCTGAACAAGTGCGGCGTGCGCATCGGCGTGGTGACCAGTTTGTGGCACGCCATGGCGATGGGATGGACGGGTGAGGAGGAGCGCGGAGCGGGGGAGATCTCGGCGGCCGTGCTGTGGGATGAGGATCGGCTGGTGTGGTGCTGGGCGCGCGACGGCCGGCTGCTGACGGGCGGATCGTTGAGCATCCCGCTGAAGCACGAGGGGGAGGCGGGCGAGGCGGCGCGGGAGCCGGACATGACGTCGGCGGTGGCGCGGCTGTCGCTCGACTGGCTGGCGTGGGCGGCGCAAATCGGCGACACGCCACTGCGGATTGCGGTGGTGGCGGGCGAGCGCTCGTCGGAGTTGGCGAAGCTTATCGGGGGCTCCTGGCCTGACACGGTTCTGACGCCGCACGACGTGGCCGACACGATCGGCGCCACACTGGAGCGCGTGGAGCAGCGGCTGGGCGTCGCGGAGAGCGGAGAGCCGGCGTTTTCGGATGACGACCCGCGGGAGAGCATGGTGGCGCTGAGTCGGCGGCGCGGGCGTGCGCACCAGCGGCTGTACACCGGGGTGGGCGCGACGTGCGCGCTGCTCGCCGTGGGGATCGGCGCGATCGGTTGGCGCGCACGTGAGCACGCGCAGGCGTTGCGGAGCGCGGCCACGGGCGCGCGGGACTCGGCCAAGGCGCTCGTCGCGGAGACGGCGCCGGAGTTGTCGAGCATCGCATCGCCCCGGATGGCGGCGCTGTCGGCGCTCGAGGCGATGCGGAAGGAGCAGCCGACGTTCACGGATCCGCCGCCGGCGCGTCCGATTCTCGATGAGGCGTCGAGGCTGCTGGAGAACATGTCGGAGTTGGCTTCGCGCGGGCTGCAGTTCGACGAGCTCGTGATGCACGAGGGGCTGCCCAGCGGCTCGATGACCGCGCCGGACTTTGAGACCGGGGAGGAGCTCAGTGCGCGCCTGCGGGCGGCCGCGGGGCGGATCCGGTGGGACGTGCAGTTCGAGCGTCGGGACGGGAATCTCTACAAGTACCGTCTCAACGGGCAGTGGACGGAGGAGCCGCGATGATCCCGCGCGAGCATGAAGCGATGCTGCACGGGCTGGCGCGCTCCGCGGAGCGGGCCAATCGCCCCACCGCGCTGGTGGTGTTCAGCGTGCTGCTGCTATTGGCGGCGCTGGCGTTTGCGGGGTGGAACGTGCTTGGGATGCGGGAGGCGTCGCGCGAGTTTCGGCGTGAGGCGGCGCAGCGGCGCGAGGTGGAGCGGGCGGTCGGGGAGATCCGCGCCATGCGCGAGCAACGCTCGCAGGGCGCGGGGGCGCTGGCGTCGTTTGCGCCCGAGGCCAGCATGCTGAGCAAGCTGGCGCAGGCCGCGAATGCCGCGGGGCTGACGACGCCGCCGCAGATCCAGCCGCCGAATCGAGAGGATATTCCGGGGTCGCCCCTGGTGAAGCAGGTGGTGACGGCGCGGGCGGACGGGCAGGAGCCCGGCGCCGTGTTCGCGTGGCTGAAGAAGTGCCTCGAGGACATTCCCGGGCTGTACGTTTCGCAATTCGCCCTTCGCCCCACGCGGCTGGGTTGGAGCGTGGAGGTTCGGTTCGCACGATGGGAGATCAAGTCGTGAAGCAGGCGAGAAGGCTCGGCGCGATAAGCGTCGTGGCGATGTGCGCGTTCGGCGCGGGGTGCGGGTCCGGCGGCGGCAAGTCGTCGGGGATGGTTGCGTCTTCCGCGGCGACGAAGGACGCTGCCGGGATCTCTGCGGCGTTCGATCTCGCGGTTGCCGCGCAGAAGGCCGAGGCGGCGGGGAAGCGCGAAGAGGCGATCGCGTTGTACCGGGAGGCGCTCAAGGCGTATCGGGAGTTTCCGGCGGCATGGAACAACCTTGGCGTGATCCTGATGGATTCGGAGCGGTATCTCGAGGCGGCGGAGTGCTTCGGGGTGGCGTCGGATCTGGCGCCGAGAGATCCACGCCCGGCGTACAACACAGGGCTGTCTTGGGATCGGGCCGGGTACCTGAACGAAGCGATGGAGCATTATCGTGAGTCCCTGGCGCGCGACAGCCGCTACTTGCCGGCGTTGCGGGGCTCGGTGCGGGCGGAACGGATGTTCGGGAAAGCGTCCTCGGACACGCTGGAACGGATCCGGACGGCGTTGCTGCTGGAATCCGACGAGCAATGGCGGCACTGGCTGGAGCTGCAGCGGGTTCGGGTGGAGGCGGAGCTGTCCGGCAAGCGCGCGGGGGGATAACGCCCTTCGGACCTCGGCCGGGGCGCCAAGGAGCGGGATCGAGCGGGCGTCTCTGTGCGTATGACTTGAGAGGACGGGGCGGCAGGAGGCGTGCTGATGGGCAAGACGGGACCGAGTGCGGGCCGGTTGGCGGCGGTGGCAGGATTGCTGCTTTCGTGCGGGGCGGCGTGCGCGCAGGACAGCGTTGCGAAGTCCCCTGCGCGCAATGACGCCCTGCCGGCGCACGACGAGGGCGCCCAGCGCGCGAGGTACGTGGTGGACCTGGCGCCCGTAATCACCTCGTGGGGAGGGGTGGTTGGCGTCGCGCCCGTGCTCAAGGCTTCGCGCGGGCTCGACCCGTTCTTCAACACGCAGATTCTCGGCTCGACGGTGATCAGCTCGATGCACTGGGCGCCGGGAGGAGGAGTGACGTTTCCGTCTCGCGCCTATCGCGTGTGGACCGAACCGGGGGCGGGAGTGCACGCGACGGCCAACGCGGGCGGGAGCAGCGTGTCGCGCACGGCGTACGATCGTCAGTTCGGCGTGGCCTTTTCGGATCACGGGTTCGGGGCGAGCGGTGTGGTGGGGGCAATAGTCGGGCAGAATTCGGCGGATCTGGGCCGGCTGTATGTCGAGCGCACCACGGCATTGGCGAGCCGGCTGGTGCAGTCTCCGCCGGATGACACGGGGACGGTGGCGGCGGGCGCGATCGATGGGGCGGGGTTTCTGGCCGTGCGGGCGGATGAGTTCGGGGCCTCGCCGGCGTTTGCCGGCAAGGTGAAGGGCGAGAATCTCGCGTTCATCACGCTGTCGGGCGCGAACGGTCGGAACACGGCGCCCGGGCAGTTTGCGGCGATCAACGCGTTCATCAACATCCTTTCGGAACAGAATCAGGCCACGGACTCCGGCGCGACGTCGTTCATCGTGAACAACAGCGCCACGGAGAACGCGAGCGCGGGCACGTTTACGCTGCCGACGATCGTTCCCAACGCGGCGACGGCCGGCGTGCTCACGCCGCCGCTGGCCACGCTCGACCTGACGCATCGGCTCACCAACGGCGCTACGCGCGGTCTGGCAACGACGACCGGCGCGGGATCGGGACATCTGGCGTCGGGCGTGACGGGCCTGCGCGGCCCGCTGTCGTTCGGCTTTGCGGAGTCGTTCGGGAATGCGGGGGCGCTCGCGGCTATCGCGACGACGGGCATCGGCTCGCTGGCGCCGCCGACGTCGATCAATGTCATGGGCGTGCGGTTTGTGTCGAATCCGCTGCTCGCGGAGCTCGCGGGCCCGGCTTCGCTGGCCACCATGCCGAGCCCGATCGTGGGCCCGGGGACGTATCAGGCCAATCGGACGGGGGGCGCGGGGTTCTGGCAGTTTCGGAGCCAGTCGAACTTCCGTGGGCCGGGCGGGCTGGTCGGCGTCGGACAGACGGCGCCGGGCGCGGCTGGCAGCACGATCGTTGCGGCCACGGCGTTCGATGCGTCCGCCGCTTCCCACGCGGAGCGCGAGTTCATCGCGGTGAAGACGTTCTCGGGCGGCGCGCCGACGGACGGTTGGACGGTTGCGGCGCACCCGACGCAGCCGGTGAAGACAGGGCCCGGCGGGGCGGAGATCGGTCGGCTGACGCACACGCTGCCCTCGTCGTTCTCCGCGCCGGGCGTGGACCTGTACGGAAACGTGTACTTCGTGGGCCGATGGACGCAGACCGGCTCCAATCGCGTTCAGACCGGGTTCTTCCGCGCCATCCCGGGCGCGTCGGGCTACGAGCTGGAGCTGCTGGTGAGCACGGGGCGAACGGTGCACGGGCGCAACTCCGGCGCGCCGTACGAGATCGTGGCGTTGTATCTGGCGGATGAAGATTCGATCGGCGCGGGGGCGTTTCACTCGGGAGCGCTGATGCAGTCGACCGTGCCGGGGCGCGCGGTGAGCGGCGCGCCGAGCGTGTTCGCGTTCGGTGGCGCCGTGGTCAACGCGACCATTCAGTACGAGCGCGCGGGAGGCGCGATCGAGGAGTACGACGTTTCGCTGTTTGTCGGACCGCTGCGCGGGCTCGCGGCGGATGCGAATGGGGACGGCGTCGTTGATTTCATCGATCTGAACATCGTGCTGAGCGCGTACACCTTGACGGGCCCCAGCGCGGTGGCGGGCGATCTGAACGGGGACGGCGTGGTGGACTTTCTTGACCTGAACCTGGTGCTCAGCCAGTTCGGGCAGGCCGGCTGAGCGAGCGCCGGAGCGGTTTTCAGGGGGGGCTTGGGGGTGTCCGAGAACATGGGAAAACCCGGGGTCCGAAAAAGAGACCCGTGCGGGGTGGGGGCGGCGCGGATTTCCGTGTTTTTTGGCGAGAGAGGGGGTTGCATGCGTCGCGGGGCGTGGTAGATTGTCATTGCACATCGGGATCGGGAGCGACGTACGCTACCCACTGAGCAAAAACTGGGATTCTTCTCGCCAAGGCGGGTGTAGCCGAGGCGGGGTCGCGCTAGGTCCATGCACAGACCGGCGTCGACGGAGAGACAGAGGAGTACACACGCATGACTCGTTTCCTTTCTGTGTCCGCGCTGTTGATTGGCGCTGGTGTGGCGAGCGCGGCTATCACGGGCGTTGAGTGGCGTTCGGTGAACAACGCGGCCAGCCCCTACGCCCCGAACCTCGCTCCGGGCGCTGACCCCGTCGCTGGCGCTCTTTGGACGGCCGGCGGCCCTTGGCAGACGTGGGACCTGTACGTCACGGGCGCTCAGGGCGACGTGGTCAACGGCCTCAGCGCCGGCGGCGACGGCGGCCCGTTCTCGATCAAGGTGACCGGCCCCGTGTTCAATCACCCGGTCGGCGGTGACTCTCGCAACTTCGGGACGGAAGGGTTCTTCTCCGCGTTGCCGTTCGACACGTTCGCGACGTTCGGTGGCGGCGCCACGACCAACGGCGTGTTCGGCGGCTTCGCCGGCTCGATCAACATGACGGGCGCGAACGGCGAACTCAAGTTCACCTCGTTCGCCCCGGCCGGCGCCCCCGCCGTGCTCGGCGCGAACGGCCTGTGGGTTCTCCGCGTGACGTTCAACGCCGTGGCTGACGGCACGCTCGGCGGCAACGGCTCCCGCGTGCAGATCGGCACGGCCGGCGGCCAGGTTCTGGCGTTCGACGTTCCGCAGGTTCCCGCCCCCGGCGCGGTCGCTCTGGTGAGCATCGCCGGTCTGGCCGGCCTCCGTCGTCGTCGCTAAGACGCCTTGGGATCAGGTTTTCTGCTCCCGAGGGCCAGCGGGTTGGGATGGGGTTTAACGAGATCCCTGACCAAAACGCATCCCCGATGATTCAGGCGCCGCTGCGACACCCGCAGCGGCGTCTTTTCTTTGAGAGCCAGAGCTCGGCCAGGTGAGATGGGAGTTTTGGTTCGTATCGTGTTTGGATTGCTGGCCGGTTGAGGGGAATTCATCGGTGCGCAGCCACTCCCACGAAGGGGTGGGAATCAGCCATCGGACCCCGTCCGAAGGGCGAATGTTGGCGCAAATTCTTGCGAAAGGCTTGCGTCTGGTAGGGGGCTGAAGTAGCATCTGGGTGGCTGGTTACGAAACACATCGGCTTCAAAAGGCCCGCCCGCAAGACCTGCGGGCAACTGGGAAGGGAAGGAGACACGTCTCATGTCTAAGTTTGGCGTCATTTCTGCATGCACCTTGCTCGGCGTCGTTGGCGCGGCCAACGCGGCGATCACCGGGACGGCTTGGGTCGCTGTGCCCAACGCGGTCTGGGCACCCACGGGCGTGGCCCCGGGCGCTGACCCCGTCGCCGGCGCTCTTTGGAATTCTGCCGCGTGGCAGACGTACGACCTGGTTCTGCTCGGCAACGCCGGCGACCTGGTCAACGGCGTGAACATCGGCGGCGCGGTCGCTGATCCGTACCAGATCAATCTGGGCGGCGCCTCCGTGTTCAATCACCCGGCCGGCAGCGATCAGCGCTCGTTCGGCACGGAGCCGTTCTTCTCTGCGGTCGGCTTCGACACGTACGCGACGTACGGCGGTGATGATTTTACGAACGGTCACCCCTTCGGCGGCTTCGCGGGCACGGTCAACCTGACCGGCGCCGGCGGCGTGATCCGCTTCACGTCCTTCGCTGCCGCGGGCAACCCGGCTGCGGTCGGCGCGAACGGTCAGCTCCGCGTTCTCCGCCTCACGGTGGCGAACATCGGCTCCTCGACGGGCACGGGCTCGCTGGAAGTCGGTCTCCCCGGTGGCGCCCTGGCGGTGTTCAACATCGGCCCGGTTCCCACCCCCGGCGCGGCTGCCCTCCTCGGGCTGGCCGGTCTGGCCGGAATCCGTCGTCGTCGCTAATCCCGACGCCTTCGGACCTGATCTGAACTGATCACGCATCGGCGGGCCTCACGGCTCGCCGATGTTGTTTTTGCATGCCCGGAAGCCCCTCCTGCCGCTTTGGCGCCCCCGCCCCACGCCGCCGCCACAATCCCCGCTCCCGGCCGAAAAACGAGCCTTCTCCGACGTTTCCCGCGCGGCGCCGCACTTGCTTTTCGTCTCTTGATCGCGCGGCCTCTCGGTGTGGGAACCGATCGTGCCGCGCCGGAGAAGACAAGGAGCACACCCATGATGCACATCGTTCGCCGTGACCCCTTTGCCTCGAACTCGCTGGGTCGAGCCCTCTCGCAGATGTTCAACGACCCCTTCTTCGCGCAGGGCGGATTGCTGAGCGCGGAAACAGAAGAGGGGGCGCTGGCCGTGGATGTTTCGGAGGATGAGGCCAACGTGCTGGTTCGGGCTTCGCTGCCGGGGTATTGCAAGAACGACGTGGAGATCGAGTGCCATGACGGCGTGCTGACGATCAAGGCCGAGCACGCCGAGGAAACGGAGGACTCCGGCGAGACGTTCTACCGGCGTGAGCGCCGGTTCGGCTCGACGAGTCGGCGTGTGGCGCTGCCGAGCGCGGTGCTCGAAGATCAGGCCAAGGCCGATCTGAAGGACGGCGTGTTGACGGTTCGCCTGCCCAAGACGCAGAAGCGTGGTTCGAAGAAGATCTCGATCGGTTGATCGGAGCCGATCACCCAACCGCGCGCGGGCCTCGGGGCGTTGCTCCGGGGCTCGCTTTGTTCAGGGAGTGGTGGACGGCGCGCTCACGGGAGCGGGCGCGGGCCGGCGCGCGAACGCGCGCGGAGACTCGCGCCAGAGGATGTAGCCCGCCATCAACACGATGAACACGGCGAACACCTTCTTGAGCGTGGCCTGATTGATCCGCTTGCCGAGGCTCTGGCCGATCAGGCTGCCGATGACGCCCACGCCGGCGAAGAGCCCGATCGTGGCCCAGTCCACGCGCAGGCCGAGCCCGTCGAGCACGCTGAGGTTCTTGAGAAACCCGATCGCGGCGTTGAGCGTGATGATCGACAGGCTCGTGGCGACCGCCACGGGCATCGACGCGCCCGCCAGCAGCACGAGGGCGGGCACGATCAGGAACCCGCCACCCACTCCGACGAAGCCCGTGATGACGCCGACGCCCAGACCGATCAGGCCCAGCGCCGCGGCGTGGCGGTCGGGCGTTTCGCCGGCCCTTGCCGCGGGCTTCTTGCGGAGCATGAGCGCTGCAGCGGCGAGCATGAGCAACGCGAGCAGGCCGAGTTGAAAGGCTCCGGAGACGTGCTTCGAGAGCATGGCGCCCAGATAGGCGCCGGGAATCCCGGGCAGGCCGACCCAGACCCACATCCGAGTATTGACGTTTCCGGCGCGCCACTGGCGCGCGGCGCCGACGAGCGCGATGGCCGCGACGATCGCGAGCGATTCCGCGATGGCGGGCTTCTCGGCGTGGCCGACGAGGTAGACCAGGATGGGCACAGTGAGTATCGAGCCGCCCGAGCCGAGCAGGCCGAGGGTTGCGCCGACGATCGCGGCGCCGATGATGGCGAGGATCATGGTCGGTGCAGCCTACCGTGATTCAACGGGTCGATCCGCCGGGTCACTTCTCGACCGCGCCGCCGGCTCGCTCCCACGCGGTAAAGCCGCCGGCCACGTTGATGGCCTTCACGCCGGCTCGCTGCAGCAACGCCACGGCCCGGGCCGAACGACCACCCGACCGGCAGTTCACGAGCACGGTTTGGTCCTTGGGCGCTTCGGACAGTCGCGCCGCCAATCGGGTGTGGGCGATGTGCGTGGCGCCCGGAATGTGCCCTTCCCGAAACTCGTCGGCTCGCCGGACGTCGAGCAGGAATGCGTCCGGGGCGAGGCGCTTGGCTTCCTCGGCGGAAACCTCCGAGGCGGTCGCGAGCGTCGCTCCGGCGGCGCGGGCTTCTGCGAGGGTCGAGGGCGGGATGACACCTTCGACCCGATCGAGCCCGATCCGGACCAGATCCCGGACGCATTCATCCGAGCGAGACGGATCGACCACGAGATAGATGGACTCGTCTGCTTCAACATACGAGCCCGCGACCGTGTTGAAGTCGCTGCCCAGCGGGGTGTAGAGCGAGCCGGGGAGGTGACCGGCCATGAAGTCTTTCCACGTTCGCGTGTCGAGAATGGCGACGGATCGACCGTCGAGCGTGGCGGCCTCTTGAGCGGTGAGGGGTCGCGGGCGAGGCAGGGATCGAAGCACGGCCGGTCCGACCTTGTTGTCGCGCTTCATCCGGGCGAAGTAGAGCGGGGGCTCCGGCTGGCCGTCGAGGATGAATGAGACAAACGCCTTTTCGCCCTTCTCGGCCGCTCGGATGGCAGGGCTGAATCGCTTCTCATACCCGACGGTGCTCTGGGGCACGGCGCCCAGGGCCTTGCCGCAGGCGCTCCCCGCACCGTGGGCGGGCCAGACCTGCAGATAGTCGGGCAGGTCCATGAATCGTTTGACGGAGGCATAAAGGCGGCGCGCGGCGGGCTCGGCTGCCCCGGCGTGGCCCGCAGCGGTCTCCAAAAGGTCGGGCCGGCCCAGATCGCCGACGAACACGAAGTCGCCGGAGAGGATGGCCATGGGGTCCGACGCGCCGCCTCCCTTGTCGGTGACGAGGAGGCAGATGTGCTCCGGTGTGTGGCCCGGGGTGTGCACGGCCTGGAAGTCGATGTTGCCGATGGAGAACGTGTCCCCGTCCTTGAGGAGTCGGTGCGGGTAGGGGGGCTTGCCGTCCAAGCCCTTCGGCCACAGGTACTTCCAGTCAGCGTCGCCCTCGTCGGAGACATACACCATGGCGCCGATGCGCTCGGCCAGCTCACGGGAACCGGAGAGGAAATCGGCGTGAATGTGCGTCTCGGCCGAGGCGACGATTCGAAGCCCTTCCCGCTTGGCGAGCTCGATGTACCGGTCGATGTCCCGCTCCGGGTCGATGACGATGGCTTCGCCGGTTCGCTGGCAGCCGATCAGATAGGCGGCTTGCGCGAGTCGTTCGTCGTAGATCATCCGCATGAGCATGGCCATGGTCCTCCAGTGGGCTTCGGAACAACGACTGTAGTGGGGCAATGCGGACGAAACCATCCGCTCGATCGTCGCGGAACAAGCCGATTGCCCGGCGTGCACAACCTGTCGAGGGAGGCGTCAATGGGGCCTGGCGCGCCATCAAATGCGCCGGGCTCGCCTGTTCCGCTTGACGATGTGAGGACCGGTGCTAGTGTCATCCCCCGTAGTGCCCGCATGATCTTGCCGCGACGGTGAGGCGGGCGCGAAACCAGGGCGTCACGCCCGGCGGCAGGAAGCCGCTCCTCGGGAACTCACCCACGATGTCAGCAGATCGCATCACGGTCCCCGTCATGGAGAACGGGCGCACGGTGTCTCTCTCCGTGCTGACGGCCGGCGAATCCGACGACGAGCCTGGCGGTAGTAGGGCGCGCCTCGCGGCGCGCCCTGAGTCCCTCCCATCACGACCTATCTCCGTCACACCGCCTTGGGACGCCGAGGAGTTTGTGGTCGGTGAGCGCACGCGCCGATTCCGCGAGCGTTTCTTTCCGAACGTCTCGGACGATCAGTGGAATGACTGGAAGTGGCAGCTGCGATCGCGCATCCGCGATCTCGCGAGCGCTGAGCGCATGCTCGAGCTTTCCAACGACGAGCGATCGACGATCTTTGAGCTGGGCGACCGGTTGCCCGTGGGCGTGACGCCGTATTACGCCTCCCTGCTCGACCCGGAGAATCCCTCGCAGGGCATCCGGCGCACGATGGTGCCGGTGGGTGACGAGTTTGTGACGGCGGAGAACGAGGCCGAGGATCCGCTCAACGAGGACGGCGACATGCCCGTGCCCGGGCTCGTGCACCGATACCCGGACCGCGTCCTTTTTCTTGTGACCTCGTTCTGCGCGGTGTACTGCCGGTACTGCACGCGCTCACGCCTCGTCGGCAAGACGGGCGAATACCACTTCAACCAAGCGCAGTTCGAGAAAGCGCTCGCGTACATCGAAGCGACGCCCGAGATCCGCGACGTGCTCATCTCGGGCGGCGACCCGCTCACGATGGGCGACGATCGGCTCGAGTGGCTGCTGTCGCGTCTGCGGGCCATCCCGCACGTCGAGTTCATCCGGATCGGCACCAAGGTGCCCGTGGTGCTGCCGCAACGCATCACCCCCGCTCTCACGAAGATGCTCCGAAAGTATCACCCGCTCTGGATGAGCGTGCACTTCATGCACCCGGACGAGATCACGCCCGAAGTGGCACAGTCCTGCGGAAGGCTCTCCGACGCGGGCATCCCGCTGGGCAGCCAGACGGTGCTCACCAAGGACGTGAACGACGATCCGGACACGATGAAGCTGCTGATGCACAACCTGCTCAAGATCAGGGTGCGCCCGTACTACATCTACCAGTGCGATCCGATCCCCGGCTCGCGTCACTTCCGAACGCCCGTGGAGAAGGGCCTCAAGATCATGGAGGCGTTGCGTGGCCACACGACCGGATACGCGGTGCCGACGTTCGTGATCGACGGTCCCGGGGGCGGCGGCAAGATTCCCCTCTCGCCCAATTACGTGGTCGGGCGAGACGGGGACGATCTGCTGATCCGCAACTTCGAGGGAAAGACGTTCCGGTATCCCGATCCTGCGGGCCGGGCGTGAACGGCGGCGAAACCACCATGCACCCGTGCGCCCGCTGCGCGACCATGCAGCGCACCTGCTGTCAGCAGGCCGAGGTGGTGGTGACGAAGGGCGATGTGGCGCGCATCTCGCAGCGCCTCGGGCGCGATGATTTTCACTCCCGCCGACCGCCCGAGGATCCGACGTATCTCGAGCATGATCCGGACGATCCCGATTGGGTCCGGCTCACGTCGTTCGACGATGGAACGCGTCGGATGCTCAAACGATCCTCCGGCGGCTGCACCTTTCTCGGCACCGACGGGTGCGTGCTGCCGGAGGAAACCAGGCCGCTCATCTGTCGGCTGTACCCCTACGAGTACACGGAGGAAGGGCTCATCGGCGAGGATCCGGGCTACTGTCCGACCGAGGCACTCGCGGGGCCCGGAGGCTCGATGCTCAAGGTGCTCGACATGAAGCGAGAGGACGCGGAGCGTTGGCGCGCGGCGCTGTACCGGGAGCTTCGCGCCGAGGCCTCGGAGAAGGCGTGATGCGCATCGGGCTCGTGTACGACTTGAAGGATGACTATCTGGCCGCGGGTTTCTCGCCCGAGCAGGCAGCGGAATTCGATTCCGTCGACACGATCGACGCGATCGATGAAGCCATTCGCTCGCGGGGCCACGAGACGGATCGCATCGGGCGCATCGCGTCGTTGGTGCGCCGACTTGCGCGGGGCGATCAATGGGATCTCGTTTTCAACATCGCGGAGGGCGTGCGCGGCTTTGGTCGCGAGGCCGCTGTGCCCGCGTTGCTCGACCAGTACGGCATCCCCTGCACCTTTTCCGATCCGCTCGCGTGCGCCGTCACGCTGCACAAGCCCTCCGCCAAGCGCATCCTTCGAGACGCGGGCGTGCCGACGTGCGACTTCGCGGTCGTCGAGCGCGAGGAGGATGCGGCCCTGGTCGGGCTTCCGTTCCCCGTCTTTGCCAAGCCCAGCGCGGAAGGCACCAGCAAGGGCATCGGGCCGGACGCCAAAGCCGCAGATCCATCCGAACTTCAAACGCTCTGCGCGCGGCTCCTTCGTGAGCATCGGCAGAGCGTCCTGGTGGAACGATTCCTCCCCGGGCGGGAGTTCACCGTCGGCGTGCTCGGCACGGGTGAAAGGGCCCGGGGCGTGGCATCCCTGGAAATCGCGATGGTGCGCGGGCGTGCCGACGCGACGGACGTGTATACCTACCTCAACAAGGAGGAGTACGACACGCACGTGAGGTACTTCCTCGCCGAGGACGAGGTGGCGCGGCGCGCCGCGGAGATAGCGATTCGGGCGTGGAGAACGCTCGGCTGTCGCGACGGCGGGCGCGTGGATCTGCGCTGCGACGAGCACGGGGAGCCGCAGGTGATGGAGATCAACCCGCTCCCGGGGCTGCACCCCGAACGATCGGACCTGCCGATCATGTGGACGCAGCTCGGAAGAACGTACCCCGACCTCATCGGCTCCATTCTGGAGAGCGCGATGGAGCGCGTCGGGACCAACGCGGGGCGGGCGGAGACCCAGGCGTGCGGGTCGTAGTCCTGCATGATGCGCTGCGGCCGAACGCCCGTCCGGACGAGCAGGACACGCTTGTGCAGGTCGAGCACGTCACAAGGGCGCTCGCCGCCCTCGGGCACGACGTGCGGGCATTGCCATTGGAACTGGACCTGTCCGCCGCCCGAGCGGAACTCATCGGGCTCGCACCCGATGGTGTGTTCAATCTCGTGGAATCGGTGGGAGGCGAGGGCCGCCTGATCCACCTGGCCCCCGCGCTGCTCGAGTCCCTGCGAATTCCCTTCACGGGCGCCGGCAGCGAGGCCATGTTCGTCTCCACCTCCAAGTCGCTCTCCAAGCGGCTGTTCCGTGCCGGGGGCATCGATACGCCCGCCTCGTTCACGCGGAATGAGCTCGAATCGATGGCCGAGGACGCATCGAGCAGGCCGTTCGAATCGGGCGAGTACATCATCAAGTCGGTCTGGGAGCACGCTTCGCTTGGACTGGACGGCGATTCCGTCGTCGAAGCGCGCAAGCCCGCGGAGTTGCTCTCGTCGCTCGACGCGCGCGAGTCTGGGCTTGGCGGCGAGGCGTTTGCCGAGGCGTTTATCGACGGTCGTGAGTTCAACGTTGCGATGCTGGAAACCGGCTTGGGAGTCGAGATTCTGCCCATTGCCGAGATGGCGTTCGACGACTGGCCCACCGGTGCGCCGAGGATCGTCGGCTACGACGCCAAGTGGTCCGAGCACACGATGGAGTACGCGAACACGGTCCGCCGATTCGGCACGGCCGAACCCGCGCTCGCGCGAGACCTGGAGCGCGTCGCCCGACGTTCCTGGGAGGCGCTGGAAATGCGGGGTTATGCCAGGGTTGACGTGCGCGTGGATCGCCGCGATCGGGTGTGGGCGCTGGAGGTCAACGCGAACCCGTGCCTTTCTCCTGACGCGGGGTATGTCGCGGCCTGTGCGCACGCGGGCCGGACATTGGGGGGCGCCGTGGAAACTATCCTGGACGTTTCGATGCGCACGCGGCGTGTCGGTGTTCGGTAAGGGGGCTTCATGTTTCGCATACGCCAGATCGCCGATCCGAATCTCCCGCTCAATAAGCGGGAGATCGATCAGGTCCGCGCGATTCTCAAGGAGCGGCTGCCGGGGCTGCCGCAGCACGAGCTGGACGAGCTGCCGCAGCGGTTGATCGATCCGACGATGCATCGGCTTCGCGCGATGCTGTTCGTGGCGGATGACATTCGGGGGCGACTGCAGGGCTTCGCCCTCGTGTCGTTCGCGCAGGACGTCAAATTCTGCCTGCTGGAGTACATCGCCACGATTCGATCGATGAGCGGCGGGGGGGTGGGCGGTGCGCTCTACCAGCGGGTGCGCGAGGTTGCGCGTGACCTCGGAGCCTTGGGGTTGTTCTACGAGTGCCTGCCGGACGATCCGGACGCGTGCTCGGACCCGGCGCTTGCCAGATCGAACGCCGCGCGGCTTCGTTTCTACGAGCGATTCGGCGCGCGCCCGCTGATGAATACCGGGTACGAATCGGCTGTAAAGCCGGGGGACAAGGACCTTCCGTATCTGGTGTACGACGACCTCGGGGCGGGTCGAGATCTGTCGCGCGACGAGGGGCAACGCGTGATCCGGGCCATCCTCGAGCGCAAGTACGATCACCTGTGCTCGCCGGAGTACGTGAAGCAGGTGGTGGCATCGGTGGTGGACGAGCCGATTCGACTGCGCGAGGCGCGGTACGTGAAGAAGCCTGTGCCCGAGCCGGTGCGCGATCGAAGGGGCGAGTCGCTCATCGCGCTGGTGGTGAACGATCGGCACGAGATCCATCACGTTCGAGAGCGCGGCTACGTGGAGTCGCCGGTGCGGATCAAGTCGATCCTGGAGGGCATTCTGCCGACCGGGCTGTTCCAGCGGGTTGAGCCAAAGGAGTACGCGGAGTCGCACATTCTCGGCGTGCACGATCCTGCGCTTGTGGGGTACTTGAAGCGCGTGTGCGAGGGGGTGGAGCCGGGCAAGTCGGTGTACCCGTACGTGTTTCCGATCCGCAACGCCACACGTCCGCCGAAGGACCTGGCGTATTGCGCGGGGTATTACTGCATCGACACGTTCACGCCGCTGAACCACAACGCGTACATCGCGGCGAAGCGCGCGGTGGATTGCTCGCTGACGGCCGCGGAGATCGTACGCGACGGGCAGCGATTCGCGTATGCGCTGGTGCGCCCGCCCGGTCATCATGCCGAGGCGCGAGCGTTCGGCGGGTTCTGCTACTTCTGCAACGCGGCCATCGCCGCCAACTTCCTTTCGCGGCACGGCAGAGTGGCGATTCTCGACGTCGACTACCACCACGGCAACGGGCAGCAGGACATCTTCTACCGGCGCTCGGACGTTCTGACGGTGTCGATCCACGGCCATCCGCGGTTTGCCTATCCGTTCTTCACGGGGTTCGAGGAAGAGCGGGGAGAGGGCGAGGGCGAGGGGTTCAACGTCAACATGCCGCTCCCGGAGAGCGTCGATGGCGTTCGATACCGCGAAGCGCTGGCCAGCGCGCTTCGGAAGATCAAGCGATTCGGGCCTCGGTTTGTGGTGGTGTCGCTCGGCTACGACACGGCGCGGCGCGATCCGACCGGGACGTGGAGCCTGGCGCCGTCGGATTTCCGGGAGAACGGCGCGATGATCGCCGGGCTCGGGCTGCCGACTCTCATCGTGCAGGAAGGGGGCTATCGAACCGGGTCGCTCGGCCAGAACGCACGAGCGTTCTTCGAGGGGCTGCATGCGGCGGCCGGTGACGTGCTGCGCGAGGTGAAGCCATGAGCGGATCGGCTTGGGTAATGCGGGATGAGGCGCGGGCCGACGACGTCGCGCGCGTGGTGACGATGGCGCGAGGCACCGGGTTCTTTCGAGAGGATGAAGTGGCCGTTGCGGAGGAGCTGATCCGGGATCGTGTCGAGAAGGGGCGAGACTCGTGGTATCGGTTCGTGCTCGCCGAGCACGAGGGCGACACGGGGGCCAGCGGGTTTGTGTGTTTCGGACCGATCGCCTGCACGAAGGGCTCGTGGGATTTGTATTGGATTGTGGTGGCGAAGGAAGCGCAGGGGGCTGGGCTGGGAAGGCGCCTGATGGGCGAGGCGGAGCGGCGCGTGCGCGAGGCGGGCGGGCGGGCCGTGTACGTGGAGACGTCCTCAAAGGCGCAGTACCTGTCGACGCGTCGCTTTTACGAGGCGTGCGGGTATTCGGAATCAGCGCGACTCGTGGACTTTTACGACGTTGGCGACGACAAGGTCGTGTTCGTCAAGCGGCTTTTGTAAAGATTGTGTGAGCGCAGCGCAAGCGCTGTGCACGGGGGAGATTGCGAACAGGAACGCGAGGGTCGATTGTGCCGAGCGCAGCGGCGCGCATTGACTTAGCGCAAAGCTAGCGCGTTGCGAACACATCGCTCTGCGATGTGTTCGTACTCTTCCGCCCACTGATGAGGACGTACGCAACACTCGGAGATCGAAGCATGTCGAAGAAGGTGTCGGAGAGGGGCTTCACGCTCATCGAGCTGCTGGTGGTGGTGTCGATTATCGCGATCTTGATCGGGATTCTGCTGCCGACGCTGGGCGCCGCGCAGCGGGAAGGAAAGTCAGTGGTGTGCGCGGCCAATTCGAGGACGGTGGCCCAGGCGGTGCAGAGCCATGTGAACTCGGCCGGCGGCCAGTATCCGCCTTCGTACGTGTACGGGTCGGGACAGACCGGTGGCTCGTGGAGGCCGGAGGATCAGGTCCTAAACAATCCCTCGCCGGTGAACGGCTACGTGCACTGGTCGTTCGCACTGTTCGAGAGTGGTGAGGCGAATCCGGAGGCGTTCCGGTGTCCCTCGCTGGAGAACGGCGGCGCGCCGCGAACGAACCCGGGAGCGGAGCCTGACGACTGGGAGCAGGATCAGAGCAACGACCTGGGGCAGACGGCGGGCAGCCAGGCTCGATTCCCGCAGGATCGTCAGGCGCCTCGCATGGCGTACACGGGCAACGCGGCGATATTCCCGCGCAACAAGTTTACGCAGTCGGGTGGTGGTCGGCGGAACGTTCTTGTGCGGGATGCGACGCTACAGGCGCCGCAGCAGACGATTCTGTCGACGGAGTTCTTTCACCGTCAGAACTGGAAATCGCTGGCGGACGGCAACGGCGTAATCAAGAGCCACCGCCCTGTGACGCCGTTCGTGGGCGGCTCGGCGGGGACGGACGTGTACGCGGAGCCGATGCTCGGCAGCCGGCCGCGATTCTTCTATCCGAACGAGGAGTCAATCTACGCGTTGAGGCAGGTTCCGAACAGCGTCATCACGGACGCGCAGTCCATGTTGAATGCGGTCGGCCGGCACCATCCTGGCGGGGACAAGGAATTCGGCGGCACGGCCAACTTCTCGTTCGCGGATGGGCACGTGGAGCGGATGACGGTGCTGCAGTCGATCAGGGAGCGTAAGTGGGGAGATCGATTCTACAGCATTTCGGGGCTGAATCTCGTGGACATGGACAACTCGGCGCCCTGAGCTGTTGTGGCTCGGGGGCGAGAATCTGGATTTCACGCCCGGTGTGAGAGAGGAGACGACCGATGAGACGGACGAGAGGACGGACGTACTGCTTTGTGGTGGCGGGCCTGTGCGGGATGGCGGGGATCGCGTGTGGCGCGCAGCCGTACCTGATCAACATCAGCGGTGCAACGCTGCTGAAGAACTACCTAAAGGCCCCAGCGTCAACGAATGACTTCCTGGACTGCGACAACGACGGCGTGATTCGCGACCAGCTCGCGCCATTCGACGTCACAGTGCCGTTTCTGTCGAGCCAACTCTGGCAAGTGCAATACCGCGCTGTGGGGTCGCTGAACGGGCTTCAGGAACTCGTTGACTACGGCCGTCAGTACGCGTCGGGCATCGATGGTGTGGAGATCACGGGCAGTGCGGCGGCGGACGACGCGATGAACAACCGCACGAATTATGTCGTCGCAGGGGTGGTGCAAAATCCTCCAGGCGGGATCGCGAATGGTCTGAATCCGGGCGCGGCGCCGTTCCGCTCGCTCAAGGACGGTACCTACGAGGTGTCGCTGAGCACGGATGGGAACGTTGCGGGCATCCAGATCGACCTGGCGCCGATCGACGTCCCGACATCGTGGGCCGTGACGTCGGCGGGGCCGACGCCTTTGTGGAGTCGACAGCCGACGCAGGCGGGATACGGCCTGAATCCACGCGAGTGCGTGAACAAGGACGGGACGCCGGCGAACTTCAACCACCTGCTTGTGGACCCGGGCACGATCAACTTCAATTTCGGCAATCCCGACGGGAACACGATGTACGGGACGGATCTGGCGTTCGGCCCGATTGCCGTGATCACGAATCTCGGCACAGGGATGCAGCAGATCACGATCAGCCAGCTGCAGCACACGGCGGTTACGGGCCGTCTTCCGTCCGGCGAAAACATCGTCCAGGTGACTCGCGACGCCGGCTCGGGAACGCGAAACGGGTACAGCAACACGACGGGCGTCGATCCTTCGTGGGGCGTCGGCGAGAACATCGGCAATCAGAGCAATACATCGTCGCAGGACATCCTCGGTCCGAACTTCCGTCCGAGCAATAAGGGCGGGTCCTCGCGCATGGAGGGCACAGTGCGGAACCATCGGCTCGCAATCGGCTACACGGGCGCCGAGCGCGGCGCGGGATCTTGGCTGACCAGCGGTCAGATCGAGATTCTTGGTGTGAAGAACGACGCGGCGGGCGGCACGCAGTTCATTCGTCCGACGATCTCGAACGTGCTCACACAGGGGGCCAACGGGTACCACATCGGAGGTCCGGCGGTGATCGCGCACTTTGGCGATCCGCAGGCCTCCGCGCCAGGCTTTCCGTACTTCGGCTCTTCGAACGGCAACCCGCTGATGCGGAACCAGAACGCCGCGGCGTACCTGAACAACATGACGGCTTCTGTCGCGGCGTTCAAGGGCGATCCGGGGGGCGACCCGACGGTGTTCTCGCCGGGCGAGCTTCTGGCCACGCAGCTCATCCTTCCCAATTCGCGCTCCTTTGTGACGAATCTGCTGTCGCCGCTGCAGTACGTAGCGAACGCCAATCTGAACCCGGCCCTCCAGACGTTCGCGCTGAACAGCAACGTTCTGGCGAACGCGGCGTACGCGACGTTCAACGCGACGACGAACGGGCTTGTGCCGACACGCGCGACCGGCACGACATACTCGGACGGCGTCGTGAACGGATCGAACTACGTGACGCAGGCCGGCGCCGCGGTGTCGTACGGCTCGGCGCTCTCGACGCGGAACAAAATCGCGGGTGACTTCAACAACGACGCGGCGCGCAACTGGAACGACGCGACTGATTTGGTAAACGCGTGGCGAGCCCGCAACGGCGGCGCTCCCTGGCAGGCCGGCACGAACGCGATCATCGAGGTCCTGGGCGACTTCGACGGCGACGGCGCGTTCAACTCGGCGGACGTGCGCTACTGGGCGGACGGCCTCGCTGTCGATCCGACGACGGGCATGCTCAACCGCAAGGAGGGCTTCACGCGCATCGACGCTGCGTTCGCCTCGGCCGACGGCGTCTCGACCGGCAACTTCTTCGGCACGACGTTGGCGACGCCCAAGTCGTACGTGAGTGGCGACGCTCGCGGCGACGTCGCGGGGCTGTCTGGTCGTCAGACTCCCGGCTGGGCGCCCATCGGCGCGGACGGCACGGTCAACGGTCTGGACATTGACTACGTGTTCAAGCAGTTCTCGAACAACTCGAACATCACGGATGGCGCCGCGAACTGGAGCAATCTGAGCGAGGCCGCGCACTTCGATCTGTCGGCGGACATGAACGGCGACCTTATCGTGGACTGGAACGACGTCGAGGAGCTGGTCCAGGTGATCCTGGGCACGCAGATCGGCGATGTGAATCTGGACGGCTCGGTGACGACGACGGATCGTTCGATGGCGCAGGGAAACCTGGGCAACGCGGGCGGCTGGGCGATGGGCGATGTGACGGGCGACGGCCGGGTGACGGCCTCGGATGTGGATTACATCGACTCGATCCTGTGCCCGGCGGACGTGAACTCCGACGGCGTCGTGAGCTTCCCGGATCTCAACGTGATTCTCTCGTTCTTCGGTCAGCCCGGCACGT
This sequence comes from uncultured Phycisphaeraceae bacterium, assembly GCA_964638515.1. Classification (GTDB taxonomy): domain Bacteria; phylum Planctomycetota; class Phycisphaerae; order Phycisphaerales; family UBA1924; genus CAYPGJ01. The sequence goes on along the minus strand of CAZWZL010000010.1, from coordinate 21,118 downwards.
TCTCGCAGGGCGACACGAACCGTGACGGCGTCGTGAACTTCCTGGACCTGAACGTGGTGCTGAGCGGGTTCGGAACGACCTGCCCGTAACAATTTAGTTCGGAACCCCCTCGCTGCCGGCGGCGTCCTGCTTACGCGGGGCGCCGTCGGGCGTATTGGCCGCCGAGAAAGGGCGGGGGCCGCGACTGGCGACGACCCGCCCGAGGTCTCTCTCTCCTCGGCATTTGGAGCGTGAGTGGGGCGGCGAGCTCACGCTTGGGATGCGGAGAATCCACCCGGTTGAGGTAGACTGTGTCGGCCCGCCGTACCGGGCGAACAGGGAGCGTCCCCATGCCCGAATCGAGCGCGACGGATGCAGAACTCGCGGGGCGTGTCCGCGAAGCCGCGGATGGGAGCGAGGATGCGCTCATGGCGTTGCTTCGCCATGCGGGCCCGGGGTTGCGGGGGCACTTGGCGTCTCGCGTCGGATCGGTGTGGCGCTCGGTGCTTGATGAGGATGACGTCCTGCAGGTCACGTATCTCGAGGCGTTCTTGCGCGTTCGGAGCTTTCGTGCGCCCGAAGGGGCGGGCGCGGCGCAGGCGTTTTTCGGGTGGCTGCGTCGGATCGCCGAGAACAATCTGACCGATGCGATTCGGGGGTTGGAGAGCGCGAAGCGCCCGAATCCGAGGCGGCGCGTCGTGGCATCGTCGCCGGAGGAATCGTTCGTGGCGCTGGTGGAGGTGCTGGGCGCCACTTCGACGACGCCGAGCCGAGTGGCGGCGCGGGACGAGGCCGGAGAGTTGATGCGCGAGACGCTCGAGCAGCTGCCGCCGGATTACGCGCGGGTGATCACGCTGTATGACCTGCAGGGGAAGAGCCCGGCGGACGTCGCGCAGGAGATGGGGCGGACGCAAGGCGCCGTGTTCATGCTTCGGGCGCGGGCGCACGACCGGCTGAAGGACCTGCTGGGGCCGGAATCACGGTTTTTCTCTCACGGCTCGTGAGCGTCCGGCGCCCATTTCGCTTGAGGACATCGGGCCTGCTCCTTGGAGTGCATCGATCGTGACGGAACCTCCGAACAAGCCGGCATCGGATGGGCCGGGCGACGCCTCCAAGCGTGAGGATCGGCTGATCGACGCGGCTCGCGCGCAGGCGCAGCGTCCGGGAAGCGGAACGCCGGCGGGCGCGTCGGGGTCGCGGACGCTCGATCCGCCTCCCAATCTGTCGCTGCCGAACTACGAGTTCGTGCGGGAGATTCACCGGGGCGGGCAGGGGACGGTGTATCTCGCGATCCAGAAGGGGACGAAGCGGAAGGTTGCGATCAAGGTGCTGCACGCCGGGAGCGTGGACGGGACGCGGTTCACGTCGCGCGATCGTGCGCGATTTGATCGGGAGGTGCAGATTCTGGGCCAGATGGCGCACCCGAACATCGTGGCCATTCACGAGTCGGGCATCGCGCCCGGGGGTGCGTTCTACTTCGTGATGGACTACATCTCCGGGACCACGCTGGACGCGTGGATCAAGTCCGAGGCGCGCAGCATCGAGGAGACGCTCGAGCTGTTCGGCAAGATCTGCGGCGCGGTGAACGCGGCGCATCTGAAGGGCGTGATTCACCGGGACCTGAAGCCGGGGAACATTCGAGTAGACGGCGCGGGCACGCCGTTCGTGCTCGACTTCGGGCTGGCCAAGGTGGCGGCGGGGGAGGTGGACGAGGCGTCGCACCTGCGGGTGATGACGATGACCGGTCAGTTCGTGGGCAGCTTGCCCTGGGCGAGCCCGGAGCAGGCGGAGGGGGCGCCGCAGAAAATCGACATTCGCACGGACGTGTATTCGCTGGGCGTGATCCTGTACCAGATGCTGACGGGCGGTCAGTTCCCGTACCGCGTGATCGGGAACATGCGGGACGTACTGGACAACATCCTGCGGGCGGAGCCCGCGCGCCCGAGCACGGTTCGGCGGCAGATCAACGACGAGGTCGAGACGATCGTCCTCAAGTGTCTCTCCAAGGAGCGGGAGCGCCGGTATCAGAGCGCGGGCGAGCTGGGACGGGACGTGATCCGGTATCTCGCGGGGGAGCCGATCGAGGCCAAGCGCGACAGCGGCTGGTATGTGCTGCGCAAGACGCTGCGGCGGCGGCGCGGCGCGGCGAGCGTGGCCGCGGTCTTCCTGGTGTCGCTGATCGGGTGGGGCGTTTCGATGTCGGCGTTGTACGGGCGCGCGGCCCGCGCGGAGCGGGACGCGGTGACCGCATTGGCGGGAGAGCGCGAGGCTCGCGCGGGGGAGCGCGCCGAGCGGGAACGAGCCGAGCGAAACTTCGATGCGGTGCGCGGGCTGGCTCGCACCATGATCGTGGACTTCAATGATGACACCCGGGAGCTCCGCGGCGCGACGCGAGCGCGAGAACGATTGCTGACAGAATCGCGAGCGTATCTCGAGGCGGTTCGAGCGCAGGGGGATGAGGATGTCGGGTTCCTGCGAGAGCTCGCGGAGGCGCACGATCGAGTCGGCGAGCTGCAGGCCGGGATGTACGCGCCGAGCGTGGCGAGATCGATGGAAGGGAGCGCCGGATTCGCGGAAGCGAGGCGACTGCGCGAGATCGTGCTGACGAAGCTTCCGACGGACGCCACGGCGCACGCGGATGTCGCGCAGAGCGCGCAGCGGTCCGCCGTCCTGCTCCAGCAGGAGCGCAAGTATCCGGAGGCGCTGGGCGAGATGGAGCGGGCGATCGTGCTGTGCGATCGCTCGCTGTCGTACGTGCGGGACGCGGAGGATGAGGTGCGCAGGCGCGCGGAGTCCTTGCGCGTCGGGTGCGTCACGGGGGCGGGCGACCTGCTCTTCCGGCTGGCGGAAGAGTCGAACGACATGGCGCATCGTGCGGCGCGAGGGGCTGAGGCGCTCGGCCGGTACGAGGCGGCCGGGGCGTATTGGCGATCGCGCGCCGGAGAGGGTGGCGCACGACGGGCGCTGGGGACGCTGGCTTCGAAGCGGTCGCGCGTGCTGTTGATGCTGGCGGAGGCGGGACAGGCGTCGCGATTCGAAGAGGCGCGCGTGGCCGTCGATGAGGCGCTTTCGGAGTTCGAGGCGATTGCGCGCGATGAGCCGGCGAACCGACGCGCACAGCGGGATGTTTGGATCGCGCTCCACCATCGGGGAGATACTCGAATGCGGATGGCTCGCGGGGCGCCGGCAGCGGCCGAGCCGGAGCAACGTGCGGAGGCGGCGCGCGACGCCGGGCGGCAGGCGCTTGTGGACTTCGAGCGCGCGGTGGAGATCGCCCGAAGGCTCGCCATGGATGAGGACAACATCGAAGCGCAGCGTGATCTTGCGGTGTGCCTGAACAAGCGGGGCAACGCTCTGCGAGACGCGGATCGGCTGGAGGAGGCGCGCGATGTGTTCGGCGAATCCCTGAGCGTGCGGCGGGTGCTCCATTCGACGGACGCCACTCCCCGCCACGCGCATGATCTGTTCGTGGGGCTGGTGAAGGCCGGGGAAGTGGAGTTGCTGGACGGCGAGCGGCTCGAGGGTGAGTCCCGAGATGCACGGATGAGCAAGGCTCGCGCTTTGTTCGACGAGGCCGCGGATGTGATCGGGCGGCTCGTGGAGGCCGGGGTGCATGGGCGGGATTCGAATGAGGTCCGGGAATTGGGCCGATTGCGTGAGCGCGCGGGGGCGCTGGCGGGCGGCTCGCCGGAATCTCCATCAAAAATACGTTGACCCCCCGCGGGAGGGGGTGGTACCTTTGACGTTGCACGTGCGGAGGAGTTATTCGGCGGGGTCGGCGATGCACTTGCGCCGCCCCTGTCTACGAGAGGATGTGACATGTCGGACAGGATGTGTGGACGTTGTGTGCTTGCGCGAGCGGCCTTGGTATGCGCGGGCGCTGCTGCGTGCATGAGCGGAGCCCTGCACGCGGGCCCTGTGGACGTGTTCTGGCTGATCGCGGCCGATGGGCAGTGGGGAGAAGCTTCGAACTGGAATCCGGCCACGGTTCCGAACAACTTCGGCGGGAGTGAGTTCAACGCGTTTCTGCAGGTCGCGGGGGCGCCGTACGTTGTATCACTCGATGCGAACTACACGGTTCGCGACTTCACCATGTCGTCACTCGACGCGACGCTGAATCTGCTATCGAACCGGCTCACGGTCGAGGGGTCGCTCACCCAGGGCGCGAACACCGTCACGGGAACGGGCGGGCTCGGCGAGCTGTTCGTGACCGGAGCGGCGACGCTGTCGGGCTCGACGTTGACGGGCTTTGCGACGATGCGGAGCGACGGAGATTTGAACCTGTCCGGCGTGACGTTCAACGGCGTGATGGCGGTCATGAGCCAGGCGACGCTGAGCTTCATCGGCGCGGCCGCGAGCGAGATCTGCGACACGTGCATCGACCACGAGGGCATCGCGATCAACTGGTCGGGGGACGGCGGGATCATGATGGGCGGCGGCGGGGAGATCCGCAACGGCGCCAGCTCGACCTTTACGATGTCGGGCACGGCGTCGATCACGCTGGTCGGCGGAACGGCCGCAGTGCGCAATGTGGGGACGATGGCCAAGGCGGGAGGCGGCACAACCTCGATGGTGGGCGTGACGCTGGACAACACCGGAACGCTGGAGGTGAGCAACGGGACGTTCTCCGCGGATACGGTTCAGAATCTCGCGGGCAGCACGCTGACGGGCGGAAAGTGGGTCGTGCGGGCGGGCTCGACTCTTGAGATGTCCGGTGGGAACGTGCAGACCAACGAGGCCGAGGTGACTCTCGACGGCGCGGGTTCGACGTTTGGCGCGTTTACCGAGAATGTGGCGGTAAACGGGGCGGCCGGAGTGATTGCGCTCGAGGGTGGTCGGAGCCTGACGACGGCCTCGACCTTCACCAACGACGGCGCCGTGCGGGTTGGCGCGGGCTCAACATTCCGGGTGGCGGCGGGCTCGGGCCTGACGAATTTCAGCGTTGGCGCGAAGGCGCTTACCGGTGGCATGTACGACCTTCGTGGCCTGTTCGTTTTCGACGGCGCGGACATCGCGACGCTGAATGCGGACGTGACGTTGCGCGGGGCCGGGGCCGCGATGCAGAACGAGAGCGGCGGGAACGCGCTGCTGCAGTCCTCGACGCAGACGAACACCATCGGAGGCGTCGGGAAGTTCGCAATTCGGGAGGGGATCACGTTCACGACCGGCGGCGACATGCTCGTGGCCTTGGGCGGATTGCTCGACATCGATGCGGGAACGACGTTCAAGGTGGCGGATGGATTCGACCTGCTCAACATCTCGCCCACGGGCGTGCTGAACGACGCGGGGATCATCCTGAAGGGCACGCTGCAGGCGTCCAACGCGGACGTGGTGGAGATCGGCGCCGGGGCGGACCTCACGCTGGATGGCAACGATTCGCAGTTGCTCAATGGCGTGGGCCAGAGCGCTTTCACGGGGCTCGAGCGGATCGACTCGGGGGCGCTGACGATTCGCGGCGGGCGGGATCTGACGGTCGAGAACCCGACATCGGCCTTCAGCGTGACGGGCGCTTCGGCGCGTCTGACCGTCGGGCCGAGCGGGACGGTCGATGGTCCCGTGCCGGGCGACGCCAGCGTGCTGACGGTGACGGGAGACGTGTCGTTGTCGGGCGGACTCATCCGAGTGGACGGCGGCACGATCAGCATCGGCGGGGCGACGGGGTTGACGCAGGCGGGCGGGGCGATTGCGCTCGCGGGCGGCGGCATGATCGAATTCACGGGCGGCGGCGGGCTTGTGCAGGCCGGCGGAAGTCTCGCGGGCTCGGGCGCACTGTCGGGCTCCGTCACGATCGGCGGGACGCTGGCGCCCGGAGCTTCCGCGGGCACGATCTCGGTGACGGGGGATGTTCGTGTGGACGCCGGCGCCGTGTTCGAGTTCGAGATCGAGTCGGCGACGGAGTTCGATCGGCTCACGATCGAAGGGGGGTTGTCGTTTGGCGCGCCCGAGGGTGGGACGGCGGGTACGCTGCGGCTGCTGGCCGGGACCGGCTACACACCGACGCTGGGCGACACGTTCGAGATCATCACCTTCACCAACCCGCGCGATGGTTCGTTTGCGGAATACGAGGGTCTTTCGCTTGGATCGGGGATGTCGTTTGAAACCGAGTTCACTGACCACGCGCTGGTTCTGAGGGTCGTGCCCGGGCCGGGGACGTGGATGATGCTCGCGGCCATGGGCGCGGCGGGAGCGCGTCGGCAACGAGGCTGAGCGGCGTCTCGACATGAGTGCAATACGACCGCGAACGAGGCGTTACGCCGGTCTGGAGGCTGGCGCATGCGCATGATTATTCTGGCGACGGTGGGGCTCATCGGCAGCGTGGCCTGTGCTCGACAGGCATTCGTGAACTTCGAGAGCCCCCACGTTCATCCGCTGGAGTTGACGCCCGACGGGATGCGGTTGCTCGCGGTGAATACGCCCGACCATCGGCTGGAAGTGTTTGCCGTGGGAGCGGGGGGGGTGCTCATACCCATCGCGTCCATTCCCGTGGGGCTTGAGCCGGTGACGGTGCGCGCCAGATCCAACACCGAAGCATGGGTGGTCAATCTCGTTTCGGACTCGGTGAGTGTCGTGGATCTGACCACCCTGAGTGTCTCGGCCACGCTGTCCACGGGAGATGAGCCCGCGGATGTGGTATTCGCCGGGGCGCCGCAGCGCGCGTTCGTGACCGTCTCGCAGGAGAACCTGATTCGGGTGTTTGACCCTCAGAATCTTTTGGCGCCGGCGCAGGTTGTCGCGATTCAGGGTGAGGATCCTCGAGCCCTGGCGACGGACGGTGCGCGCGTGTTTGCGGCGGTGTTCGAGTCGGGCAACCGGTCGACGATTCTGTCGCCGCCGGACGTGAACAGCCCGGGGAGCCCGTATCCGGGCCGTCCGAATCCGCCGCCGAACGCGGGGAACACGTTCAATCCGCCCATGCGCGCCGGGAATCCGCCGCCGCGTCCGGTGGGGCTGGTGGTCAAGAAGGGGGCGGACGGGACGTGGCGCGACGACAACAACCGCAACTGGTCCGGCGTGGTCACCTGGGACCTGCTCGACCACGATGTGGCGGTGATCGACGCGAACTCGCTGAGTGTGAGCTACGTGAGCGGTCTGATGAATGCGAACATGGCCTTGGCCGTGGGGCCGGGAAGCCGGGTGAGCGTTGTGGGCACGGACGCGCTGAACCATGTGCGGTTCGAGCCCAATGTGAACAGCGTGTTCGTGCGCGTGGTGCTGGGGAGCTTCGATCCGTCGAACTCGATTCCGCCGACGGTCATCGATCTGAATCCGCACCTGACCTACACCACACCCACGATTCCGGCAGAGCAGCGTGCCCTCTCGATCGGCGATCCGCGCGCGATCGTCTGGAATTCGACCGGGACGGTCGGGTACGTAGCGGGGCTCGGCTCGAATAACGTGATCCGCATCGGGCCTTCCGGGGAGCGACTTGGGCAGACGGTGGTGGGGGAGGGACCGACGGGTCTCGCGTTGCACGAGGCGAGCGGTCGGCTGTTCGTGCTGGACCGATTCGAGGGCGCCATCTCGGTGATTGATACGGGCGCGAATGTGGAGGTGGCGCGTCGGTCGTTCTTCGATCCGACGCCGCAGGAGATCCGCGCGGGCCGTCCGTTCCTGTTCGACACGCACCGCACTTCGGGGCTCGGACAGGCGTCCTGCGGCTCGTGCCATATCGACGGGCGCACGGACGCGTTGGTGTGGGACCTGGGGGACCCGGCCGGGACCGTGAAGCCGTTCAATCAGATCTGCCAGTTCGGCAACGCGTGTGAGGACTGGCATCCGATGAAGGGAACGTTCTCCACCCAGACGCTGTTCGGCCTGACGAACGTCGGGCCCATGCACTGGCGCGGAGATCGGGAGGATTTCACGGCGTTCAACCCCGCGTTCGTCTCGCTGCTTGGACGTGAGACGCAGCTCACGCCCGCCGAGATGGAAGCGTTTACGGTGTACATCAACACGCTGCGATTCCCGCCGAACCCGTTCCGAACCATGAGCGGGGCACTGCCGAACACGTCCTCGAACGGCGGCAGCGCCGTGGCGGGACAGAATCTGTTCAACGTCATCGGACTGGCGGGGACGCCCTTTCGGTGCGTGACGTGCCACGCGCTGCCCGACGGGACGAGCACGACGCTGGCGGCCTCCAATCTCATCGCAACGTCGTCCCAGAGCCTCAAGACGCCGCACCTGCGAGATCTCTACGAGAAGACCGGATTCTCGCGCCAGAGCGCGTCGAACACGCGCGGCTTCGGATTCTCACACGACGGGCACATCGACACGATCGCGAGCTTTCTGAATCTGCCGGTGTTTCTCTTCGCGCAGGGCGGGCTCGGCGCGCAGCAGCGTCGCGACGTCGAAGCGTTTCTGATGAGCTTCTCGGTGGATACGCACGCGGGTGTCGGTGCGCAGGTCTACGCAGACACGCCAACCCTCCCGACGACGGTGTCGCAGCGACTCGACACGATGATCACCATTGCGCTCACGGGCAACGTCGGGCTCATCGCCAAAGGCCGTCAGGGCGGTGTGCCGCGCGGCTACGCGTTCGATCGGCTGGCGAACGTGTTCCGCAGCGACGTCCTTGGAGAAGCGCTGAGCCCCGCGGCATTGCGCGCCTCCGCGTCTCCGGTCAGCCCGTTGTGGTTCACGCTCGTCCCGGCGGGCTCGCAGACGCGCCTGGGCATCGACCGTGACGGCGACGGCTTTCTGGATCGCGATGAGATCGTGGCCCGCAGCGATCCCTCCGACCCGAACAGCGTGCCCGGGCCGGCGTGCCCGGGAGATCTCAACGGCGATCGGGTTGTGAATTTCGGCGATCTCAATGCCGTGTTGACATCATTTGGGCTCGTGGGCATGCCGGGCTACATCACCGGAGACGCGGACGCCGACGGCGATGTGGACTTCGCGGATCTCAACGGGGTGCTCAGCGCGTTCGGACAGAGCTGCTGAGCCGGTGGGCGGTGTGCGCTGGCGAGGACGTGGGGTTTGGGATACCGTGGGCGCCCCCTGATTTCAGGAGTGCCAGCCCATGCGTCGTCGTGCACACACCCTCGCGCTCGTGATCGCGCCCATGGTTGCGATCGGATGCTCCCGCCCCACGATGTACACGCCCGTGCCCGGAGCGAGCCAGGGGCGCGAGTACGAGGGATATTCCGGGTATCAGCGCACGGTCACGACCCATTCGCGCGAAGCGCAGCGGTTCTTCGATCAGGGGATGCAGCTGCTGTACGGCTTCAATCACGACGAAGCGATCCGCTCCTTCGAGGAAGCCGCGGCCATCGACCCGGAGTGCGCGATGGCGTACTGGGGCATCGCTTATGCCAACGGGATCAACATCAACGATCCGGCGATGAGCCAGGTGCGCAACCGGCAGGCGTACGCGGCGGCGCAGGAAGCCATGCGGCGCTCAAGCGATGAGACGCCGGTGGAGAAGGCGCTCATCGGCGCGGTGGCGGAGCGGTACGCGTTTCCGCCGCCGAAGGACCGTCGACCCCTCGACGAAGCGTACGCCGAGGCGATGGAGAAAGTGTGGCTGGAGTTCACGGACGACCCCGATGTCGGCGCCTTGTACGCCGAGTCGCTCATGAATCTGCAGCCGTGGAACTACTGGACCAAGACGGGCGAGCCGAAGGGGCGCATCCTGCACGCCGTGTACGCGATCGAGAGGGTGATGGAGAGCTATCCGAATCATCCCGGCGCCAACCACTTCTACATCCATGCGATGGAGGCCTCGCCCGAGCCGGCAAAGGCGGTGCCCGCCGCCGAGCGGCTTGAGGCGCTGGTCCCCGGCTCAGGCCATCTGGTGCACATGCCCTCGCACATCTACGCGCGTGTGGACCGCTACGCGGATGCGGCGGACGCCAATGTGCGGGCGATTGCCGCGGACGAGGCGTATTTCGCGAAGGCGCCCGAGCCGCAGTTCTACCGGCTGTACTTCATCCACAACGTCCATTTCCTCACCTTTGCCGCGATGATGGAGGGACGGTTTGAAACGTCAATCCAGGCCGCGCGTCGGATCGACGAAGAAGTGCCGGAGGAGTTTCTTCGCGCGTTCGCATTCCTCGCCGATGGGCTCATGCCAACGTCGCGCCACGTGCTGATCCGGTTCGGCAGGTGGGATGAGATTCTCGGGATGGAGCGGCCGCGCGGGTTTCAGAAGCTGTCGATCGCGATGCACCACTACGCGCGCGGGATCGCGCTTTCCGCGCTGGGTCGCGCGAGCGAGGCGCGAGAGGAACAGCGCCTGTTTCTCGACGCCGCGAAGCGCGTGCCGGGAGACTGGTGGGTGTTCCAGAACAAGGTGCACGACATCCTGCCCATCGCGGAAGCGATGCTGGAGGGCGAGATCCTCTACCGGGAGGGGCGGCTGGATGAGGCGTTCGCGGTGCTGCGGACGGGCGTGGAGCTTGAGGATGCGCTCGTGTACGACGAGCCGCCGGGATGGATGATCCCGGTGCGCCACGCGCTCGGCGCGCTGCTCATGGGCGCCGGACGCCACGCCGAGGCCGAGACGGTCTACCGCGAGGATCAGATCAACTACCCCGGCAACGGCTGGTCGCTGCTGGGGCTGGAGCAATCGCTGCGTGCGCAGCGAAAGACGGACGAGGCCGAGCGGATCGGAGGCCGATTGGAGAAGGCGTGGGCTCGGGCGGACGTGCAACCGACGTCGTCGTGCTTCTGTCAGCCGGGGGAATGACCAGCGTCGGCCGGGAGCACCGGCGGTCACGTGCAGGAGTGGAATCAGAGGTGTTTGGGAGCGCGTTCTTGCTGAGACGAGTGCCTTCGGCGTTGGGTTTGCTCTTGGCGCTGGGCCTGCTCGTGTCCGCGGCGGCCGGGCAAAGCAACGTCGGCGGGGGGGGCGGCGGCTCGGAAGCGGCGCTGTCCCCGCCCGGCGGCGAGGGGCCGCTCGTCGTCACGATTCGAATGGACGTGAACGATCTGAACGAGATCGACGATCAGACCGAGACGTTCGAGTTCTCGGGAATCATGACGAGTCGGTGGCGGGATGCTCGCCAGGCGTTTGATCCGGAGGCCGTCGGCGTTTCGGAGAAGGTCTTTCAAGGGGGCTTTCAGTTCGACGAGATCTCGCCGGGCTGGTACCCGCAGATCGTGCTGCTGAACCCTTCGGGGTTGTTCGAGAAGAGCGGGGTGACGCTGCGCGTCCTTCCGGACGGCTCGTGCACGCTGATCGAAACCGTCAATGCGGTGGTCGAGACGGACATCGACATGCGTCGGTATCCGTTCGATCGGCATAAGCTGGAGGCGAGGTTTGCGTGCCTTGGCGCGCGGGCGGAGGATGTGGTGTTCGAGGTGGAGACGGTGGGGCGGGCGCGCCGGTCCGAGCCCCTGCGCGTGCCGCAGTGGCGGGTGACCGCGATCCAGGAGCGCGTGTCGACGCACACGACCGGGAGCGGCGAGGCCTGGTCCGCGTTCGTGCTCTGCGTTGACGTGGAGCGGGGGTCGTTCTTCGTGGTGCGGCTGGTTGTGCTGCCGCTGATGATCATCGTGTTCCTGTCGTTTTCGGTCTTCTGGATGGACCGATCCTCGCTGGGCGACCGGATCAGCGTGTCGTTCATCGGGATCCTGACGGGCGTGGCGTACCAGATCGTGATGGCGGACACGCTGCCGGACATCGATTACTTCACGCTGATCCACGGCTTCTTGAATCTCAGTTTTCTGACGATGTGCGCCACGGTGCTCATCAATCTGCGCGTGGGCTCGCTGGACAAGCGGGGCCTGCGCGAGGCGGGGGATCGGCTCGACCGGCGATGCCGGTGGGCATTCCCGCTGGGCTACACGGGGCTGGCGCTGCTGATGCTGGCGATTGCGCTGTTCGGGTTTTCCTGAACGTTGAAGCGCGGGCGCCCGCTCTGGGGGCGTTCTCTCGCGCATTGGACTTTCTCCCCCGGACCTCCTACTCTTCGCCTCCCACGGACGGGCTCGTCCGGGGGCACATCTGAGGCCGGTGGCTCGATCAGGACGCGGCCCGCGTCCGGGACATTCCGGTTTCGACGACACCGGAACCCCGATTCAATCGGGATCAGAGAACACAACGCATATGAACTTTCAGGATCTCGGGCTGGCTCAGCCCATCGTTCGCGCCATCGCCGCCGAGGGCTACGCGACCCCCACCCCCATTCAGGCACAGGCCATCCCGGTGATTCTCACCGGGAAGGACATCTTCGGTTGCGCCCAGACCGGCACCGGCAAGACCGGCGCGTTCGCCATGCCCGTGCTCAGCCGGCTCGCCCCGCCGCCGGCCCAGCCCGGGGCACGCCCGCGGAACAATCCGGCCGGTGGACGCGCCCGCGCGCTCGTCCTCTGCCCGACCCGCGAACTCGCGATGCAGATCTTCGAGAGCTTCCGGACCTACGGCCGCCATCTGGGCCTGCGGTATGTCACAATCTTCGGGGGAGTGAATCAGAATCCCCAAGTGCGCGCGCTACGGACCGGTGTCGACGTCATCGTCGCCACCCCCGGCCGCCTTCAGGATCTCATGGAGCAGGGCCACGTCGACCTGAGCGCCGTGGAAACGCTCGTGCTGGACGAGGCCGATCGCATGCTCGATATGGGCTTCGTGCACGACATCCGGCGCATCGCGGAGGAACTCCCCGAATCGCGCCAGACGCTGCTCTTCTCGGCCACGATGCCCACGGAAATCCGCAAGCTGGCCAGCACGCTGCTCCGTGACCCGGAGTTCATCCAGGTCGCGCCGGTGGCGTCAACGGCCGCGGCGATCACCCAGTCCGTGTATCACGTTTCCGGCAAGAACAAGCCGGAGCTGCTCCAGCGTCTGCTCCGCGACGCGAGCGTGGGGCGAACGCTGGTGTTCACCCGCACCAAGTTCGGCGCCGACCGGCTGGTGAAGACGCTGCGCGAGTCGGGCATCGACGCGGGCGCGATCCACGGCAACAAGACCCAGGCCGCGCGAACCAAGACGCTGCACGGCTTCAAGACCGGACGAACGTCCGTGCTCGTTGCGACCGACATCGCGTCGCGGGGCATCGACGTCGATCAGATCTCCCACGTCTTCAACTTCGACATGCCCAACGATCCGGAGACGTACGTGCACCGGATCGGGCGCACGGCCCGAGCCGGCGCGTCGGGCACCGCGTTCTCCTTCTGTGATCACCACGAGCGCAGCGGGCTTCGCGCGATCGAGCGTCTGATCGGTTCTCAGCTCAAGGTCATGGACAACGAGCCGGACCTTGCGATGCCGGCGCCTTCTCAGCGGCCTCCGCATGCCGGTGGTGGGCACGCTCCCGGCTCCGGGGGCGCTGGTGGAAGCGGTCCCCGTCGCCATCGGGGCCCGTTCCGTGGTGGCAGGTCCAAGCATGGCACGCACTCCGCCGGTGGCCCACGCACCGGCGGTGAGGGTGGCCACGGCGGCGGACATCGCGCCGGCGGCCCCAAGCGAGCAAAGGGACGCGGGCCGGCTCGCGCCAGCGGGCCGCGCTGAGCGCCGACACCAACAGCCCCCTCGACATCGCAGCGACATGATCGTGATCGCTCGGGCGGACCGTGCGCCGACGCGGCTCACTCCGCTGGGAGCATCGCCGCGATCACATCGCGCGCGTGATAGGACAGATTGGTGTCCGTGATGAACGGGCGAACGCAATCGATGTCGTCGCCCGCCGTCAGGAGCGGCGGCTCCTCGTACCCGTCGGCCCTGCGCTGGCCAAGCCCGATGTTCGCCACGAGTGAGTTGCACAGGCACTTGCGGCCGATGGTTTCTTCCGCGGCGCCGCCCTTGCGCACGTAATCCGCCACCGGCTCGGCCGGGCAGCGGTAGTCCACTGTCCCGTCCGGCTTTCGATACGCCCTCCTCAGATAGCCCAGATCACACAGGCGAATGCGCTCGCCATAGACGACCGGCTCCGAGAGCGTTCCCGCAAGCGACGCGACCTTGAACGGGAAGCTCGTGGGTGATGCGGCGGGGTCGGTAAACACGTCGGCTTCGCCGCGCAAAACTGCGCGGAGGAGTCGATGGCGCAGGGTCGGGTCGAGCCCGGACTCTTCGCAGAATGCAAACGCCGTGCCGACCTGAACGCCTTGGCCGCCCGCGGCGAGCGCGGCGTGAAGCCTCTCCCTGGAGGCACACCCGCCCGCCAGCCAGAACGGCACGCCGAGCGCCGCCATCTGCGCGGCATCCACAGCGTCGCGCTTTCCATAGATCGGTTCGCCACGGTGCGAGAGTTGCTGACTGCCGCGAGGGGGCGCGTTGTGCCCACCGGCGATCGGCGCTTCCACGATGAACCCGTCAATTCCGCCCGGCGCCTTTTTCAGCAGCGCGCGGGCCAGCGTCGATGACGCGACGATCACGAGGAATCGCGGGCGGTTCAGCGCGGGAGCGCCCAACTCCTCAAGCAGCGGCGTGGGATCAAACCTCAGCTGTGGCTTGTCGTCGCTCGCGCCGAGCGTGTCGAGCGGCACGCTCACGGCCTCATGTCGACTCAGCCGGTCGAGCACCTCCGGAATCTCCGCGGGGATCCCCGCGCCCATCAGCACGAAGTCCACACCGGCCAGCATCGCGCCGTAGAGGCTGGGAAGAATCGGGAACTGGATCTTGTGCAGGTAGTTGATCCCAACGATTCCGCCATGCCCCTCCTTGGCAAGGTACACCTCGACAAAGTTCGCGAGAATCAGCAACCACTCGCGCTCGGGAGTCAGCGTGGCGCGAGGCAGCGGGATGAGCTTGTAGCGTGCGCCCTCGTCCGGGTCGGGCGTCGGCGAGCTCGCGCTCTCGAACGTGCCGTTGGTCGCTCGGCGTCCGTGATGGTCCGCACCCTCACCCGTGCGGCGAGCCCGGCGCAGGTAGCGCTCCAGAATGACCTGGGCCCGCTCCGCGGCCGGGAATGCTGCGATCGCGCGACGAACGTCCCCGCCGAGGTCGCCCTTGGCCAAGCGGCGCACAAGGGTCGTATCGAGCGCGGTTCCCGACACGACGCCGAGCTGCCCGAGGGACGAAACCTCCCTGGCCAATCGCCACCCGGACACACCTACGCCCATTCCGCCTTGAATCAGTTGAGGCAACATCAAGCGATTCTCCAACCATGCGTGCTCTGCCCGGCGATGAAAAACGCCGCCGTCGGCCGAGCCTGTCCGCATATTAGGATGCGAGTATCCACAATATCCGAAGGAGGGTCGGGGCGGAGCGGAGAGCGATCACCGAATCTCGGCCTTCGGCGCGCGTCCGACGCAGTCCACGACGCTCGACCTGTACGCCCGGCTGGCCGACATCGCCGTGCGTCTGTTCACCGAACTCGGCGCGGTGTTGGCGCTGCCCATCTCCGACATGCACGCCGATCGTGTGCCCATCCGCGAGGATGATGAGTGGCCGATGGAGTGCGGCGCAGCGCCGCAGCCCACCCCATGCGCACTCACGGTCGACGGACAATCGGTTTGAGTCGACCCGGCGCGCCATCGGGTCGGTTGTAGGAAACCTCGTACCTGCCGGCGGTGAAACCGAGTTCACCGCTCCACGTCCACGATGGCGCCACGCGTGCGGGCGGGAGACTGTCCGTCGGTCTTGGCGCAATCGTGCCCAATGCCGTACGATCTGCGCCGCGTCATCGGATTCGCCTCGGCAGCGTCCTGTCAAACGGTGAAGCGAACGGGAGCCACGCGATGTCGAAATACCTCGTGGAATTCATCGGCACGTTCTTCCTCGTTCTGACCATCGGCATGTGCGTGCTCGAGCCCGGAAGCGCCGGGCCGCTGGCGCCGCTCGCCATCGGCGCCGCGCTCATGACGCTGGTGTACGCCGGAGGACACGTCTCGGGCGCTCATTACAACCCCGCGGTCACGATCGCGATCTGGCTGCGCGGCAAGTGCTCGACGTCCGATGTCGCGCCCTACATCGTCGTGCAGTGCGTCGCGGCGGTGGTCGCGGCGTTCCTTGTCCCCGTGCTGAAGGGCGCTCCTGTGGTGACGCCCATGTCGCTCTCCATCGTGCCCTCTGTCCTCGCCGAATTCCTCTTCGCGTTCGCGCTGTGCTACGTCGTGCTCAACGTCGCGACCGCCAAGGCCACGGAAGGAAACTCCTACTTCGGCCTCGCGATCGGGTTCGTGGTGCTCGCCGGCGCCTACGCCGTGGGTTCCGTGTCCGGTGGCGCGTTCAATCCCGCGGTCGCGATCGGGCTCGGCGTCATGGGGATCGTGAGGTGGACCGATCTGTGGATCCACCTCGCGGGCGATCTCGCGGGCGGAATCGTTGCCGCGCTGGTGTTCAAGGCGATCCATCGGGAAGCAGGGGCCCCTCCCGCACCGTCGCGCGCGTAGGCGCCACGCTGAGGGAGCCCCTCTTGGTCCACGAGGTTTCATTCGCCCCCTTCGGTTGAACGGCTCCCAACGATGCCCGAAGCCCAACCCGATCGCTCGGCGCCCGCCGCGACCACGGCTCCCGAGCCGCTCCTTCGGCAGCTCGGGCTCTGGTCGCTCTGGCTCATCATCATCAACGGCATGATCGGGGCGGGCATCTTCGGAACGCCCGCGGGCGCCCAGCGGCTCGCAGGCGATTTCAGCCCTTGGATCTTCGCGCTCGGCGCGCTGTGCATCGCGCCCATCATGCTCTGTTTCGTCCAGCTCTCCAGCGCCGTTTCCAGCACCGGAGGGCCGATTGTCTACGCGCGCACCGCGTTCGGGCCGTTTGTCGGGTTTCAGATCGGCTGGGCCACCTACATCGCCCGACTGACCGCGTTCGCCGCCAACCTCAACCTGCTGGTCGCTTCGCTCAGCTACTTCTGGCCCGGCTCGGTCGGTCCCGCGCTCCGCATCGGACTCATGCTCGTGCTCTGTGCAGGCTTCGTCTGGGTGAACATCGTTGGCGCGAAAACCACCATGCGATCGCTCGGTGGGCTCACCGCGCTCAAGCTGCTGCCGCTGCTCGCCATCGCCGGCATCGGCCTGTTCCGTCTCGACCGCGAGTTCATCGCTGCCGCAGCATCACCCCCGAGCGCCGGCGATCTTGGCGCCGCGATGCTGCTCGTGATCTACGCCTACGTCGGATTCGAAGCCGGCCTCGTCCCCGCGGGTGAATCAAACAACCCGCAGCGCGACCTGCCCCGCGCCTTGCTGCTCGCGCTTGTGATCTGCTCCGGCCTGTACGTGCTTGTCCAGGTCGCCGCGCAGCGCCTCGTGCCCGACCTCGCGGCTTCCGAGCGGCCGCTTGTGGACGCGGGTCGTGCGGTCCTCGGGCCTGCAGGCGCGACGATCGTGGTGCTGGGCATCATCGCTTCGGTGGGCGGCAATCTGCTCGCCTCGATGTTCTCCGCCCCACGACTCACCTACCGGTTGGCCCTCGACGCACAGCTGCCGAGCGCCTTCGCCGCGGTGCACCCGAAGCACAACACGCCGTGGTTCTCCGTGGTGATGTACGGAGCCGCGTCGTTCGGGCTCGCAGTGACGGGCGGATTCGTCTGGCTGGCGGTGCTGAGTGTCTTCACGCGGCTCCTCATCTACATGACCTGCATCGCGTCGATGCCCCGCGTGCGCGCCGCGGCCATCGGCCCCGGCGTGATCAGGCTTCCCGCGGGTCTCGTCATACCCATGGTCGCCATGCTCGTGTGCGTCGCTCTGCTCACGCGCGTCAGCAGAGACTCGCTGATCGCAACTGCCGTGTTGCTCGCAACCGGGACCGTGCTCTACGGGGTCGCGTGGCTGCGGCGAGGGTCGCCCGCCACCAAAGAGAGTTGTTCGCCGCGCTGACGCCGTGCTCGACCCTCCGTTGCTCGCCTGGCTCTTCCGGCGAGCTCGAACCGATCGTGCATGTCGCCGACGCAGACCTGCACGTAATACACGCCGTTTCGATTCAAGAGACTTGGAACGAGCGAATTCCGGGGTCGTGATGAATCGCTCGGGGCCGCTCTCGTTTCGCGCCTGACTGCACAGTCTCGGCGCCAAACGGCCGTCCGGGCCAGAAGAAAAGGGACGTGCGAGCGAGCGCAAATCCCTTTCACACAACGAATAGTGGGTGCGCAACCCACTTTAGAACGTTCAGCCAATCGGAGGAGGTTACGGTTTGGACACGATCCGTAGCAGGTTGCATACGGCGACTGATCGACGCGGGGCCCGACCATCGCGGTGTACAGCCACGGCAAGGCCGCCCGAAAGCTGACAGATCACTCGACCAGGCCGCTGCCGTCGAATCTCTCCGCCCCCGGCGCAAGACCCTGCTGTCTGTCGTGAGCGGCTGTATTGGTTGATGGGAGTCGGGAGCGACTCCAGGCAGTGGTAACCATCGCCGGGTCAACGCGCGCGTGCAAACGCGGCGAGCGCGCGGATGGCCTCGATGTCCGCTGGCAATGTCATGGCGTGCTCAGCGCGCTCGAGGGCGAGGCTGGAGTGGACAATTGCCGCTTGGCGGATCTCAGGGTCGCCGATCGACGCAAGGGTGTGCAGCGCCTTCTGAAGCCGCGTCGCGACTTCGATCGAGTTCGCGCCGTCACGAGCGATGGCGGTGAAGGCGTCGTCGAAGAGATCGCGGGCTGCAAGAGGCGGGATTTCAACTCGGTCGTACTGAACGGGGCAGCGCTCGTCGTCGTCGAGCGGCCGGCCCCACGCGGTGAAGAGGCGGACGAGCGAGTTGGTGATGTCGATCGCGGTGCCCGGGTCGTTGACTGCGGGCGAGAGCGCGCGTCCGGCGATCTCGGAAAGGACGACGAGGCCGAACCGGGGGTCTTCGTCGAACGTGCGGCGAGGCCCGATGATGAAGGCCTTTTCGATCTTTGCGGAATCGAAGGGTCCGTCTTCGTCGCTGCGGGGTTCGCCGATGGCGGCGCGGTTCGCGACCCTGGTGACCTTGGCGAGGATGCGGTCGTGAGCGACAAACGCGCCGGGGAGCGCATGAACCGCGATGAGGAGACCGCGGGTCTGCGCGTACTCCTGAAGCGCGCCGATATTGACACGCTGCACGTAGCCAACCGTAGACGCTCGGATGGGTTCGCCCGCGGCGGTAGCGGCCGATGGTCGCGCGCCACCCATGTGCGGGGCTCGTCTCCGGGAAAGGAGTGCGCGTTCGGTGACGGAGACGGTCTTATCGATGGTCGTGCCCAGTCGGCCAAGCCGTGCGATGCCGTCGACCCATCGAACAAACGTGATGATCACGACCGACATCGTTATTGCGGTGAGGAGCAGGACGACGGAGGGACCGGAATCGTCATAGAAATCATTCTTGACGAAGACGATCGAGACCAGGCCGAAGATGAATGCGCCGATGAATATGGAGAGCGCATTCTGCGACATGTCGTCGGAGACGACGAGGGGAAAGGTGCGCGGCGTTGCGCTGCTGCTCGCGGAGGAGAAGGAGGAGACCATTGCCCCGACGGCAAAGGTGGCGACAGCGAGCATGCTGCCCGTCAGGGTGATGAGAAGAGTCTCAACGGACTCGATACTGACCGCTGGAATGTGCTTCGCGACCGGAAGGGCTTCGACGACCTTGGCAAAGAACGCGCCGATAACCGAAAGCAGCGCCATGAGGAGCGGACGGATCCACAGCTTCTCGCGGAGGCGGTTCATCAGGAATCTGAAACGTGCAAGCATGATCTCCGTCCTTCCCGATCGCGTGAAAGGGCTCTGTCGATGACCCGTCGGCGTCCGTCACGCAGGACGCGCGGGCTTACTCCGAGCAGCGCGTGCACATCCTAGAGCGCACGGCGCGGGAGTCGCCGGCATCGGCCGCAGTCCCGGGACTCGGGCTCGCGCGCCGTGCTCCGGAACGGGGAACTGTTCTCGGGATCGATCGCTCGTGCGAGAACTCACATATGACCGCACCGTTTCTACCACAACCGTGCAGCGGCAGGTGGCCGGGACGCCCGCGGCTGTCTCGTCTCAAACCGTGCGAAACAACTCCAAGCCCGCGCGCTCCTGAGGCCCGGAGCCTCAGAAGTCCGGGCTTGCACTTCCTGCGCGGGCCAAAGGCGCGTCCTCGGGCAAGCAGCGGCCTGCAGCATCGAACCAGGCCTGCGGCGTTCAGCGCCACCCCGCGCCACCCCCAGAACCAAACGGCCCGCCGGCAATCGGGCCGCAGTGTATTGCAATAATGCAGGCGCAACCCTCGTCGGGACAGGGTTCCGCGATCCAAGCAGCGAGACGAGTCGAGATCGGATGGTGGTGGGTGCAGAGACCGCGATGGATGAGCCGACGCGCCTCGCGCGCCGCCGAACTCGATCCATGATCGCCAGGCGTCATCGCGCGCCGCGAACCGCCGTATAGTGGTCAGCAGCCGCGGCCCGCACGCGAGTGGGATCCTCCGGCGGAGTTCAACCCATGCCGACGACCACACCCGAGCACGATAAGCGAATGGCGACGATGACCTTCTCTTCGGTCTATCCGCTCTACGTCGCCAAGGTCGAGAAGAAGGGCCGAACGAAGGAAGAGTTGCATCAAGTGATCGAGTGGCTGACCGGCTTGGATGACAAACAGCTACAGAAGCACATCGATGCCAAGGCGACCTTCGAGGAGCTCTTTCAGCACGCGACGCTCAACCGGAACGCGCACCTGATTACCGGAGTGATCTGCGGCTACAGGGTTGAGGAGATTACGAATCCGTTGACGCGGAAGGTCAGATACCTGGACAAGCTGGTGGATGAACTCGCCAAGGGAAAGAAGATGGAGAAGATTCTGCGCGCCGGGTAGCGCGATGCTTGCATTCGTTGGGCTGGATCTTCCCGCTGCGTTCGAGACCGCCCGTGCACGGGCAGGGCGGACGTCTCGGAAGGACGGGCGCGACCCCTCGCGTTGCTCGTCGACTTCTCGCCCGCGCGCCCTTCACCACCCCAAACTCGCCGGCCTTCGGATCCGATCCCACGCCCCGGCGCCCACCAGAACGAAACAACCCTCTCCGGTCACGGAGAGGGTTGACTTCGGTGTGAATAGTGCTGGCACAACGGTGTTCAAGACGGGCACCCGCCGCTCACGGCCAGAGACCGTGGCGCCACATCGACACCCCGTCAAACCGGCGCTTTCGGCGGCAGGCTGGTCTCTCAAGGCGCCTCCTCAAACCCCAACCCAAACTGATACCACGCCCCCACGTGGTACAGCGGGTCGTTGGTCGTCGCCGTGATGGTCAGGGTGTGCTCGCCGGGAGTCAGCATTACCTGCTGAGGCGGGGGCGGGTCGGAGACGACCGGCCCCATCGGGCCGCAGCCCT
>CAZWZL010000009.1:46240-67592 GCA_964638515.1 uncultured Phycisphaeraceae bacterium | reverse complement strand
GCAGATCGATCGCTCCGCGCTCGGCAGGAAGGAGTACGAGCTGGAGGTGATCCGGGAACGCAAGGACAACTGCATCAACGTGTGCGGGATCGAGAACATCGATCCGATGGGCGTGCACACGGGCGACTCGATCACCGTGGCTCCGATTCTGACGCTGACGGACAAGGAGTATCAGC
Organism: uncultured Phycisphaeraceae bacterium; assembly: GCA_964638515.1. Lineage (GTDB taxonomy): Bacteria > Planctomycetota > Phycisphaerae > Phycisphaerales > UBA1924 > CAYPGJ01. The sequence goes on along the minus strand of CAZWZL010000009.1, from coordinate 67,416 downwards.
GGATGCGGGACGGGGCGATCGCGATCATGCGCGCGGTCGGCGTGGAAACCGGCGGCGCCAATGTGCAGTTCTGCGTCAACCCCGCGGATGGTGAGATGCTGGTGGTCGAGATGAACCCGCGCGTGTCTCGCTCGAGCGCGTTGGCGAGCAAGGCGACCGGGTTCCCCATCGCGAAGATCGCCGCGAAACTCGCGATCGGGTACACGCTCGATGAGCTGCGCAACGACGTGACGGGGACGACCAGCGCGTGCTTCGAGCCCACGATCGATTACATCGTCACGAAGATGCCGCGGTGGAACTTCGAGAAGTTCCCCGAGGCCGATCAGACCCTCACCACGCAGATGAAGAGCGTGGGCGAGGCCATGGCCATCGGACGAACGTTCAAGGAATCGCTCCAGAAGGCCATCCGATCGATGGAGGTCAAGCGGTTCGGGCTCGGACTCGACCGCAACGACCAGTGGCTCATGGTGCGTCGCGCCGGCGAAATGGAGCGCGAGCGGCTGCGCAACAGCGACGGCGGGCCCATGGAATGGCCCATCGCCGAAGAGAAGCTCGTGCGCAAGCTGGCGCAACCCTCGCAAGGCCGGCTGTACTACATCCGCTACGCCTTCAAGCTGGGCTGGTCCATCGAGCGGGTGCACGAGCTCTCCAGGATCGATCCGTTCTTCCTCGATCAGATCCAGCAGCTTGTTCGGTTCGAGGATCGACTCTGCGCGCACGATCGGTTGGAGGATGCGTCGGGGGAGCTGCTGTGGGAGGCCAAGCGGCTCGGGTACTCCGATGCGCAGCTCGCCAACTTGTACCTGGGCAAGATCAACCCGGAGACGATCCTTGCAGTTCGAGCACGTCGCGAGTCGTTCGGCGTGAGGCCGGTGTTCAAGGTGGTGGACACGTGCGCCGCGGAGTTCGAGGCCGTGACCCCGTACTACTACTCGACGTACGAGACCGGCCGACGCGTGGTCGATGGCCAGGGCGGCGTGCAGGACGTCGGCGCCGAGGACGAGATCCGGATCTCGGATAGAGAAAAGGTGATCATTCTTGGCGGCGGCCCGAATCGGATCGGGCAGGGCATCGAGTTTGACTACTGCTGCGTGCACGCGGCGTTCGCGGGCAAGGAGGAGGGCTTCGAGACGGTCATGATCAACTCGAACCCGGAGACGGTTTCGACGGACTATGACACGTCGGATCTGCTCTTCTTCGAGCCGCTCACGCTCGAAGACGTGCTCAACGTGGTCGAGCGGCTGAACGGGGGCGGTCCCGGCGGGTTTTCCGGAGCGGGCGGGCCGGTAAAAGGCGTGGTCGTGCAGTTCGGCGGCCAGACGCCGCTGAATCTGGCCGGCGGGCTGAGCCGGGCGGGCGTCCCGCTCGTGGGCACCTCGCTCGACTCGATCGACCTGGCCGAGGACCGCAAGCAGTTCGATGCGCTGCTCGAGCGGCTGGGCGTGCGTCGCCCCGAGAGCGGGATCGCGTTGACACTGGAAGAGGCCGTTGGTGTTGCGGGGCGCGTGGGCTATCCGGTGCTGGTGCGCCCGAGCTACGTGCTGGGCGGGCGCGGCATGGAGGTCTGCCCCGACGAGAAGGCGCTGAAGCAGTACGTGCTCCGCGCGATGGACGCCTCGGAGTTTGTGGACGCGCCCGTGCTCATCGACCGTTTCCTCGCCGACGCCATCGAAGTCGACGTTGACGTCGTCGCCGACTTCGACCCCTCCGGCAAAGCCGCCCGAGGCACGGCGTTGATCTGCGGGGTCATGGAGCACATCGAGCACGCGGGCGTGCACTCGGGCGATTCCACGTGCACCGTCCCGCCGTTCTCGCTCTCCAAGCGGCTCACGGAAGAGATCCGCGCGCTGTGCCGACGCCTGGCCAAAGAGCTGAAGGTGTGCGGGCTCATGAACGTGCAGCTCGCCGTGAAGAACGAGGAGATCTACCTGCTCGAGGTGAACCCTCGCGCCTCGCGCACGGCGCCGTTCGTGAGCAAGGCGAAGAACGTGTCCTGGCCGGCCATCGCGGCGAAAGCCATGCTCGGGCGATCGCTCGAAAGCCAGGGTGCGCGCGAAGCGCCGGACGTGGGGTATTTCTCGGTGAAGGCGCCCGTGTTCCCCTTCGGCAAGTTCCCCGGCGTCGACGTGCTGCTCGGGCCGGAGATGCGGTCCACCGGGGAAGTCATGGGCGTTGATCCGTCCTTGCCGGTGGCGTTCGCCAAGGCCATGATGGGCAGCGGCGTGAACCTGCCCACCGAGGGCAATGTGTTCCTCAGCGTGCGCGACACCGACAAGACCCGCATCGTCGAGGTGGCTCGCTCGCTCCGCTCGATGGGATTCGGCGTGTTCACGACCGGCGGCACCGCGGAATACCTGCTCCGACACTCCGTGCGGACCAACGTGCTCAAGAAGGTCGCCGAGGGCGCTCGCCCCAATGTGGTGGACATGCTCTCCAACGGCGAGATACAGATGGTGATCAACACGCCCACGCGCACGGGCTGGAACACGGACGAGGGCAAGATCCGGGCCACGGCCGTGCGGCTGGGCGTGCCCATGGTGACCACGGCCAGCGGCGCGGTGGCCGCGGTCAGGGCCATCGAAGCGCTGCGCGCGGGCGAGTGGGGCGTGTGCTCGCTGCAGGATTACGCCGCGGCGTCCGAGGCCGGCGCGTTCGCGTGATCACGCCTCAACGCTTCGAAGACGCCAGGCACAACCCGCGAATCACTTCCGCGACGGACCATGCCTGCGCCGGGCAACCGTCCGCCCGCTGAGGCGCCTCGGCGTCAGCGATCTCGGGCAGCTGGCCCAGGCAGCCTCGGGTGAGCTGCGCCAGGAGCGGAGCCAAGTCGGCGTGGGCCTGCGCGCGCGCCGCGGATGAGAACGATTCCGACCGGAGCGACGCTTCGACGAAGAACCCGATGAGCCAGGGCCACGTCGTGCCGTTGTGATACGCGGCGTCCCGCTCCCACATGGTCCCCTCATACCGTGCGCGATACTGCGGTGCGCCGGGCGCCAGCGTGCGCAGGCCCATGGGCGTGAGCAGCTTCTCGCGCGCCACGCGCACCACGGCCTTGCGCTGCTCGTTGGTGAACGGAGACTGCTCGAGCGCAACCGCGATGACCTGATTCGGGCGGATTTCGTCGACGGGCTCCCATCCCTCGGGCGCCGCGGGCACGTCCGGCCGAAGGGTGTCGGCCAGGCACCCGATTCCCGGCCTCCAGAACAACCGCTGCATGGATTGGGCCGAGTCATTGGCGAGCGTGCGGAGCTCGGCCGCCGTAGCCGCGAGCGAACGGGGCAACATCGTCGACAGCACGCCCAGCGCGTGCGACCACAGCGCGTTGATCTCGACGGGCTTGCCATGGCGGGGCGTGAACGCCGTGCCGTCGCGCTTGGCGTCCATCCATGTGAGCTGTGTGGTGGAGTCGCCCGCGAACACGAGCCGGTCCGAGCCGTCCAGCCCGATGTTGAAGTCCGTTCCCGCGCGGACGTGCCGAATGATGTCGAGGCACGCGTCGCGGATGGGCTTGGGAAGCGGCTTGCGCGTCGCGCCGGCGAACTCGCACGCCGCTCGCAGGTACCAGAACGAAGCGTCCGCCGCGTTGAACTGGGGTTCGCCCGTACGGTCATCGAAGCAGTTGGGAACGAGCCCGCGCCGCATGTGCGCCGCGAATGCCAGCAGCACGTCGTTCGCCTCGCTGAAACGCCCGGTGCACAGAAGCAGGCCGGGTAGAGAGATCAGCGCATCGCGTCCCCAATCGGCGAACCAGGGATACCCGGCGATGATGGAGCGTCGGGCCGCGCCCTCGATCGGGCGCATCACCACGAAATCATCCGCGGCCTGAGCGAGCAGCGCGGGCACTCCGTCCCGCCGCCCAAGCGCGGTGGTGAGCGCATCCGCCGACTTGCGAAGCATCGCGGATCGCGGGTCTCGCCGGGACGGCAAGAGCGCATCAGGATCGAGAGATGCGCTGAGCACGACGTCGCTTCCCTGCGCGAGTTTCGCCGTGAAACGTCCGGGAGAGAACAGGTCCTCCGTGCAGTCATAGCCCCGCGCATGATCATGGTCGTAGCGGAAATTTCGCCACCATTCTTCCCCGGGCGCGAACGCTCCGCCCTCGACGTGCATGTGCATCACATGCCCATCCCGCTCCACGCGTATGCGCGACGGCGACTCGGTTCGAACATCGAACGAGGCTCCCTCCCGCAGAAGGGCGTGCGCGTCACGCAGCGAGACGAGCGGCTGGAGTTCGAGCCGGGCGCGAGTGGAAGCGGGGAGCCCGGAGACTCGATAACGAACGGTCACGCCGCCTCGTCCGTGGATGACCCGAACCTCGCGCGTGATCTCGATGCCCTCGTGTCGAAACGTCCAACGGACGCCCGGAGCGGATCGCGGCGCCACGGGGTCAAGCCGCTCGAACGACACGAGCCGCGTGTGCGCATCCGGGTGAATCAAATCGTCCCCGAACCTGAACGACGCGAGCGGGATGCGCACCGGCCTCGATGACGCGGTCTCGAGCATCAGCTCATCAACAAGGTTGTGAAGCACCGCGATCCGGGCCAACGGCGGGCGGGTCGAGGCCACATACAGCGCGTGGTATCGGCGTGTCGCGGCTCCCAGCGCGGTGAGCATCGAGAAGCCGCCCTGGCCGTCTGTCAGCAGCCACTCGGTCTCGAGGAGCGTCCGAGCCGAGGCGGCGTCGGCGCGCAGGGCGGCGCCGGGACGATCGGTGGCGCGGCGTGACTTGGTCTCGATGAGCGTGGGAGCGGATGACATGCGATGCATCCCTGTCGGCGGGTTGGAGTCTGGGCTTGGATGCACCGGGCGGACTCACGCTTCGTGGGCTCAGTATCGGACAAGGTTATCGGGCCAGCTCTTGGAAATCGAGGATCGAGTCCGAAAATGCGCCCTTTCGCGATGGGACATGTGTCGATTTGCGCTTCGGCGGCGTGTTTTTGCGCCTTATGGGTGGAGGTTCGCCGCCTTCACGTCGATGAGTTCTGATGAGTTATGCGGCGGTTGGCCGGTGGTCGATGTTGAGGGGCGGCACGCCGTGTGGTGGGGACAGGAAGGAGCCTGTCGATGGCCGACATTGCTGGGAATCGAGCGGACGAAGCGGTGGCGAGAGCGCGGGAGATGTTCCGTCGCGCTCTGACAGGATGGGCGGTGGACTCCCTGACGCTTCGCCGGCGAGGGCTCGACCAACCGTGCGCCCGGGGACGCGGGCGCGGGTTGACGGCGCGAGCCGCGTGAGCCACGAAGGAGGAGGACGATGGGCGGCATCAGCACGAGCGTGGGCCCGTTCAGCGGGATTGATTCAGGCGCATTGATCGCGCAATTGCTGGCGGTCGAAGGCCGCCCCAAGCAACTGGCGCAGTTTCGCATCGCCAACCTGCAGGCTCAACGCGCGGCCTACCTCGACGTAAATTCAGCTCTGCTGGCCCTCAAGACCTCAGCCGCGTCGTTCCGCGCGGACAAGATCTTCCGGGCATCCCGGGCGGTCTCTTCGAACCCGGATGCGCTGACCGCCACGGCGGGCACGTCCGCCGCAGCTGGTGTCTACCAGTTCACGGTGTCGCGCCTCGTATCGACCCAGCAGCAGCTCTCCCGTGGGTTCGCCAACCGGGATCAGTCCGCGATCGGGCTCACCCAACTGACGGTGGAAGTCGGCGGCGGCCGGCTCGACAGCGAAACACTGCTCTCCACGCTCAACGGCGCACAGGGCGTGGCGCGCGGCAAGATCAAGGTCACCGACCGAGACGGCGCCGTGGCCACCGTGGACCTCTCCACGGCCGTCACCGTGGACGACGTTCTCACGGCCATCAACTCGAACGGAACCGCCAACGTCGAGGCGCTGGTCGAGGGCGATCGGATCACCATCGTCGACCGCTCGGGCGGCAGCGGCACGCTGCGCGTGCAGAACGCCGCGGGATACACCACGGCCACGAGCCTCGGCATCGAGGGAACGGGCGCTTCCATCACGCTCGTCGGCTCCACGGGCCCAGCCGTCAACGGCGTGCGCGGCTCGAGAGTGAACTATGTCGGCGCCCAGACGGCGCTCAGCAGCCTCAACGACGGAAACGGAGTGACGATCCGCAGCGGACTGGGCGACGGCGTCGCGGACTTTGAGATCGTGGCGCGCGACGGCACGCTGCTCGAGATCGAGATCGGCGAGCGCCGGGACAACGCCAACGTGCTGCTGCAGACGTCCGCGGCCACGCTCCAGGACGTGGTCAACCGGATCAACAACGCCACCAATAACGGCGGCAAGGTGGTGGCTTCGATCGATGCGACCACGAACCGGCTCGTGCTGACGGACACCACCGGAGGCGGGAACAACCTCATCGTCCGCGAAGCATCGACCGACCCGACGCGGACCACGGCCAGTGACCTCGGGCTCCTGACCGACGCCGCGGGCATTGCTTCGAACACGCTGGACGGCCGGCGACTGATCGCGGGCATCAACGACTCGCTCGCGTCGAATCTCAATGGAGGCCTTCGAACGGGCGGAGTCGGCGGCCTTGCCGGAGGAGGCACCTTCCAGATCACGCGCCGCGACGGGTTTACCTACGACCTCACCGTGGGCACAGACGACTCCATCCGCGACATCATCGCGCAGATCAACGAGACCGGCGCCGGGCTGGTGACCGCCACGCTCAACGCCTCCGGGAACGGGCTGCGCATCACGGACACCAGCGTCGGCGGCGGAAGCCTGGTGATCACGGACCAGGGCGGCTCTGCGGCGGCAAGCCTCGGCATCGCCACGCTCGGACGCGCCGACGGCATCATCGAGTCCGGCAATCTTCAGACCCGCTACCTGAGCGGCGCGAGCATCGTGGCGAACCTCAACGGCCGCACCGGCATCGGCACGGGCCAGTTCCGCGTCTACAACTCCAACGGCGCAAGCACGCTGGTCACGATCGATGCGAACGATAGAACGATCGACGACGTCTTGCGCAAGATCAACTCGTCGTCGGGCGTGCAGGCCCGGATCAACGACACCGGCGATGGCATCCTCCTCGAAGACGCCTCCTCGGGCGGGCTCGCCATCCGAGTGGAGGAAGTCTCGGGCTCGGTCGCCTCCAAGCTGAACATCCTCAAGACCGGCGACCTCGGCGCCGGCAACACGATCGACGGCACGTTCGAGCGCGTGATCGAGCTTTCGAACAACGATACGCTCAATCAGATCGTGGAGAAGATCAACAACGCGGGCGTCGGCGTCACCGCCAACGTGCTCGTGGACGCTTCCAGCGGAAACGCGTTCCGACTCTCGCTCACTTCGAAATTCTCCGGACGCGTCGGCCGTGCCGTGATCGACACCGACGGCTTCGATCTCGGCCTGACGACCCTGACGAAGGGCCGCGACGCCGTGGCGTTCTTCGGCTCCGCCGATCCCGCCAACGCCGCCCTGCTCACCTCGTCCACCAACACCATCGACGGCGCCATCACAGGCGTCACCATCGACCTGCGCCAGCCCACGACCTCCTCCGTGACGCTCACCGTCTCTCGTGACACGGCGCGGATCGTGGACTCGGCCAAGACCTTCGTGAGCGCGTTCAACACGATTCTCACCAAGGTCGCAAAGTACGACTCCTACAACACCGACACGAAGCAACGCGGCGCGCTGCTTGGCGATTCCACGCTCGCACAAACCCGCTCGGCCCTCTACCGCGTCGTGCAGGGCGCTCCGCTCAACGTTTCCGCGCGATACTCCAACCTGTCACAGGTCGGGTTCCGCATCGGCGCGGGCGGCAAGCTGGAGCTGGACGAAACCAAGTTCCGTGACGCATACGCCCAGGATCCGCAGGCCGTGGAGGACCTCATGTCCTCATACGAGCAGGCCGAGCCGTCCACGCAGGTCACGGGCCCCAACGGCGAGCCGCTCGCCGGCGTTACAACCACCGCCAGCGGGCGCCCCGAGTATCTCAAGCTCGGCGTCGCCGAACAGCTGGCCGTGCTCATGGACCAGTTCACCAACGCCTCCGACGGCGCGCTGTTCCGGCGCGACAAGGCCATCAACGATCAGATCGAGCTCCAGAACAAACGGATCGAGCAGTTCGACATCACGCTCGCCCGGAAGAGATCACGGCTCGAATCTCAGTTCCTCGCCATGGAAAAGGCCATCGCCTCGCTCAAGACACAGCAGGGCGCCCTCAGCTCCATCGCGGCTATCCGCTGATCGGTGAAGTCCCGGCACAAGCCGGTCGATGCTTGAAATCACCATGACGACCGACACCACCAACGCATACCTCCGAAACAAGGTGCTCTCCGCCTCCCCCGCGGAGCTCCGCCTTATGCTCATCGAGGGCGCCATCCGGTTCAGCCGAGTCGGGCGCGAGGGCCTCGCGGCCAAGAACTACGAGCAGTCCTACAACGGCCTCCTTAACGCCAAGAACATCCTCATGGAGCTCACCACCTCGCTCCGCGACGAGATCGACCCGGACCTCTGCGCCAAGCTCCGAAGCCTCTACATGTACATGTACAGACGCCTCGTCGACGCCAATCTCGAGAAAAACCCCGCCATCGTGGACGAGGTCGTTTCACTGCTCGAGTTCGAACGCGAGACGTGGGTGATGCTCATGGATCGACTCGCCAAGGAAGGCGCGGCGCCCACGCCGCCCGCCGCGCGTCCCGCGCCCGCCCGCCCCGCGCCGGCCGGCGAACGCGCCCCGATCTCCGTCGAGGCCTGAGCGCTCAGCACACCGAGCCGAATGCCGACAGCACGGCGTTCAAATCCGCAAAGTCGCAATCGTCATCCCCGTCCAGATCTCCGTCCAGACCCGCGCCCAACGTGCCGAACTCCGACAGCACCACGTTGAGGTCGAAGAACGTCACCGCGCCGTCGCCGTTCGTGTCCCCCTCACAGAACGACGCGACCGCATCCAACGCGCCCAAGACATCAAGCTTTCCGAATCCCCAGTCGTCGCTCGGCGTCGCCCCCGTGAACCCGTCCGACCGGGATGTTCGTCGCAGGATTCGTCTCGCTTGCCCTCCGGTGAGCGTCGGTCGTGCTTCCAACATCAGCGCTACGGCCCCGGCAACCAGCGGCGCCGAGCCGCTCGTCGCGCCCGCACGCCCGTACCACCCCCCACCTCCCAGCGGCTGATTGAACGCGAACGTCGCTCGCCACGAGTTCGGCGCCTGTGCCGCGAACACACTGTGCCCCGCCGCGCTCAGTGACACTCCCGGCGTGCGCCCGTCCCGCGTCGGTCCGCCAGACGACCGCGCCCACAACATCCCCGCCGTCCCCGTGCCGGTGTCCGTGCGGATCACCCCGTTGATGTCAACCCAGGAGTTCCGCAGCACGTGACATCCGGCCACCGTGGCCGATCGGGTCGCCGAATAGTCCGTCATTCGACCCGCGACCAGATGCTGAGTGAACGACACTGTTCCCTGCGATGGCGCGTGGTACAAGTCCACCGTCCCCGTCCCCGCACTCGTCCCACGTATCCGAAACTCGCCAGCCCCCTGATTCCCCACGATCTCGACCCATACCGCACGATCCGGCCCATTCGACTGCCACGGGTAGAAGGCGCCCCCCGGCGCGTACTGGGCAATGCTGATGCCGTCCCGCACGGCGAACGACCCCGGATTCACCGGCCCGCAGAACGCGCCGCTGTCGAACACCACGCTCACTCGTGCGGGTCGCGAGCCCGTGTACCAAAGCCCCAGATACGCCGCGCCCGACCCCGTCTTGATGAACCGCACCGTGCGGTCCACCGTGTTGTCGTACGTGGCGCGCGCGTGCGTCGGCAATGATCCCTCATCACCCGACGGCGACACATACACACGACCCGGGCGCGACAGCCCGAACACCTCGTCGATCTTGCGACTCACCGCCGACGTCCCGTCGATCGGCCCCCACTGCGTTCCGCTGTTGATGATGGCCACGCAAGGCCTGGCCAACCCGAGCAGCTTCATGTCCACCCAGTCGAGCGCCTGCTCGATGCACCCCTGGAACGGCGCCTCCGCGGGCTGACCGCCGTGCGCCGGCGCGCCCTCCGATGTCAGCTTCACGACCAGCAGATCCGCGTTCGGCGCCAGCCCCGTGTACCGCCCGCCCAGCGCGCGACCGTTGCCCGCCGCCAAGCCCGCCGTCAGCGTGCCATGACCCTCCGCGTCCCTCGTATTGAGCTGCGCCCCCCCGAACAGCGCGGCATTGATCTCCGCCTCGCTGTACTCCACCGGCGCCGGACCGCCAGCGCACAGATTCTGACCCGTCATGTCGAGAATCCACTTGATCCGCGTCGTGCCGTCCTCGTTTCGAAAGTCCGGATGCGTCCAATCAATCCCCCGATCAAGAATGGCCACCACGACGCCCGCTCCACTCACGCCGTGCGCCGCAACAGCCTCATTGGTCCGCGTTTCCTGGCGCGCGAGGTCCAACGCGCAGACACGCGCCCCCGCCACCGTCACCACACCGGCGACGCACACGCCCGATATGCCTCTTGAATGGCGACGCCAACCAATCCCGTGCTGGCTTACCAGATCGCTCATGAGGGTCAGTTCGGAGTTCGTGCGAACGAGCGGGCTGGTTCCGCGCGCGCCATCCCATTCGCCGCCAATTGAGGTGAAACCACGGCGCGAAGATCCCGCGCCCGGCCGATTCCGCGCGAACGCTCAGCACGCCTGCCCGAAGAACGACAAGACGATGTTCAGGTTGAGGAAATCGACAACGCCGTCCGCGTTCACAACGCCGTGCGCGCCCGGCGGCAACACGAAGTTCTGATCAATCCGCTCGCGCACCCGTCGTCAACTCGTCCGTGGGATACTCCGACGCGTCCGCGCCGCCGCTTTGCGAGGCCGACGTCGCCAGCCCCACGGCCACGTGCGCCCAGTCATCGGGCGCCGCCGGCGAATTCACAAGGTAATCCAGGTCCTGTGCCAAGGGCGAGGTGATCATCCCACCTCGCGCCCGCAACAACCCCCGCCATCACCCGCCGACCGACTCAAGCCCGATTCCCTGAATCACCCTCGCTTCATGGAAAAAAAGCCCGCGTCGTGCGCGGGCTCTCGGAATCACCTGATATATCCGCGATGGTTCGTCCCGGATTACTTCTTCGACGCTCCCGACTTCCACGACGCCTTGAAGTTGCTGATGATCTCCACCAGCTTCTTCTCCATCGTGTCATCGAGCGCCTTCTTCGAGGCGATCTCTTCCCACAGCGCGCGGTTGACGGTCTGGAAGGTGTTCAGAAGCCCCTTCTCGAACGCCTGCACGTCCTTCACGGGCACGTCGTCCAGATAGCCCTTCGTGCCCGCGTAGATCGAGATCACCTGGTCCACCACGTGGTACGGCACATACTGGCCCTGCTTGAGCAGCTCCACCATCCGCCGGCCGCGATCCAGCTGACGCTGCGTGGCCTTGTCCAGCTCCGTGCCCAGCTGCGCGAACGCCTCCAGCTCGCGAGCGGACGCGAGGTCCAGACGCAGCGACCCGGAAATCTTCTTCATCGCCTTCACCTGCGCGTTGCCGCCCACGCGCGACACCGAGATGCCGACGTTCACGGCCGGCCGAACGCCCGCGAAGAACAGCTCCGGCTCGAGATAGATCTGCCCGTCCGTGATCGAGATCACGTTCGTCGGGATGTACGCCGAGACGTCGCCCTCCTGCGTCTCGATCACCGGCAACGCCGTGAGCGAACCCGCGCCGTTCTCGTCCGACAGCTTCGTCGCACGCTCGAGAAGGCGGCTGTGGAGATAGAACACGTCGCCGGGATACGCCTCGCGGCCCGGGGGACGACGCAGCAGCAGCGAGAGCTGGCGGTACGCCACGGCCTGCTTCGAGAGGTCGTCGTAGATGCACAGGGCGTGCTTCGGGGTCTTCCCGTTCTTGCCCTGCCACATGAAATACTCACCCATCGCGCAGCCCGAATACGGCGCGATGTACTGCATCGGCGCCGGGTCCGACGCGCCGGCCGACACCACGATGGTGTAGTCCATCGCGCCCGCCTTCCTCAGCGCCTCCACCGTCGCCGCGACCGTCGATTCCTTCTGACCGACCGCCACGTAGATGCACACCATCGCGTCCGGCGTGCCCCAGTACTGCTTCTGGTTGATGATCGTGTCGATCGCGACCACCGTCTTGCCAACCTTGCGGTCGCCGATGATCAGCTCGCGCTGCCCGCGACCGATCGGGATCATCGAGTCGATCGCCTTGATGCCCGTCTGCATCGGCTCGTGCACCGGCTGACGCTCAGCGATGCCCGGCGCGATGATGTCCACCTTGCGCGATTCCGTCGTCCGGATCGGCGGGCCCCCGTCGATCGGGCGACCCAGCGGGTCCACCACGCGACCCAGCATCGCTTCGCCAACCGGCACCTCGAGCAGCCGGCCCGTCGATCGAACCAGCGCGCCCTCTTCCACCGCCAGGTAGTCGCCGTAGATCACCGCGCCGATCGTGTCCGACTCGATGTTCATCACCTGGCCCATCACCGAGCCGTCGCCGGTCTGGAACTCGAGCAGCTCGCCCGCCATCGCGTTCGAGAGCCCGTAGATCCGCGCGATGCCGTCGCCCACGGTGATGACGCGTCCGACCTCGGACACCTCCAGCTCCGCGGCGTACTGCTGGATCTCCTGCTTGATGATGCTCGTGATCTCGTCAGTCTTGATCTTCATGGCTCGCTCTCGGGTCCGCGTTGAAAGGACAGGGAGGATGTGCTGTGATTCAGGATTCAGGGTTTCGTTTCAATGATCCGGTCAGACTGCGCTCGGGCCGCGGCCGCGCCGGGGCCCGTCAGCCGCTCGCGCATCCGACGAAGCCGCGTCGAAAGACTCGCGTCGATGAGCTGATCGCCCACCTGCACACGAAGCCCGCCCAGCATCGTCGGATCGGTGTAGGGGTGCACGACGGGATCCTTGCCCAGGATCTTCCGCAGCGTCGCCGTGATCCGATCCACAGCAGCGCGATCCACCGGCGTCGCCGTGTAGAGATCAACCTCCACACGCCCGAACCTCTCCTGCACGGCCTCGTCGTACGCCGCCACCACAGCGCCGAGATTCGACAGCCGGTCTTTCTGGTTCAGCACCAGCAGGAACTTCAGCGTCAGATCGGACACGCGCCCCTTGAAGATCGATTCGAGCGATGCCCGGCGCTTCGCCGTCGGCACGATGCGGGACGACAGAAACTCGCCGAAGCGCTTGTCCGCCCGGGCAAGCTCGAGAATCTCCGTCAGCTCCTCGGCGATGTCCTCGATCGCCGCCTGCCCCCCCTGCTCCTGCGCGAGCTCAAACACGCTCGTCGCGTACAGGCGGGCAAGGGCGTCGGGCTGGGTTTCAATCATCGGCATGAGCGATTGGCCTCACGATGGACTTCGTACGAACGCATCAGCGGCGCGCCGTCTCCAGCTCGCCGATCGACTCCTCCAGAAGCCTCGCGTGATCCGCCGGGCTCACCTCACGACGAAGAATCTTCCCGGCGATCTCCGACGCCAGCACCACGGCCTGGCTGTAGATGTCATTCACGGCCTCGCGCCGCGCCGCGTCGATGTCCCGCATCGCACGCTCACGCAAGCCCGAAAGCTCCGCGTCCGCCTTCGCACGAAGCTCCGCCGCGAACTTCTGCTGGTCCGCTCGCGTCCGCTCGAGAATCGACTGCGCCTCGGCCCGAGCCTCGGCCAGCGACTTCTCGTACTGCTTGAGCGAGTCCGCCGCCTGACGACGAGCCTCCTCAGCCGCGCGAATCTCGCTGCGGATCTTGTCCTCACGATCCGCAAGCCCCTTCACGATCTTCGGGGCCACCAGCTTCGCGAACAGCACCGCGAACACCCCGAACACCACCAGCCCGGCGATGAACGTCGCCAGCTGAAAGGACATCGGGTTCGCCACCGCGCCCTCTTCCGCCGCGAGCGCGGCCGGGGCGGCGAGCATCGCGCCGAATACCAACATCGATCGAACACGTGTCATGCGAATCGCCCTTTCCCGTGAATCGCCGGATCGAAGGCGCGGGGGCTGACCGACGCTTCCGTAAACGCCGGAGCCCTCGCGCCAGCGAGGGCCGGGAGAATCCCGGGAGCCTGTCGTCAGATGAGGAAGATGCCCAGCAGGCCGACCACCACCGCGAACAGCGTGGCGCCTTCGACCAGCGCGGCCGTCAGAATCATGTTCGTGCCGATCGGGCCCACGGCCTCGGGCTGGCGAGCAATCGCCTCCACGGCCGAGGCGCCGATCTTGCCGATGCCCAGCCCGCCGCCGATCACAGCGAGGCCCGCCGCGAGACCCGCAGCCAGACCCTTGCCGATCGGAGCGTACTGGGACACGGCCGCCGCGGCGGCGTCGCCCGCCTCGGGAGCGGCCAAGGCGGCGCTGCCGAACGCGGCGAGCGCGCCGGCGGAGAGAGCGAACTTGACGAGAGTCTTGGTCTGCATCGAATCAAATCTCCGGGAAACGGTGCGTGTCGTGGGCAGCGACGGTGAATGGGTCTGAAACCCTCTGGATTCGCCGCCGGGCTGCCCTCGCGTCCGGCGGTCGGTACTTCAAGAGACGCTCAATGCGCCCCGCCCGCGAGCGACGGCTCGGGGGCGTGCGAATGGTCATGGTCGTGCGCGTGGTCGTCGTGATGATGATGCGACAGCTGCGCGATGAACACGGTGACAAGGAACATGAACACGAAAGCCTGCAGGAAGGCGACGAACACCTCGAGGAACATGATCGGCACCGCCGACACCACCGCCACCAGCGTGATCGGCGCCCCCCCGAACAGCCCAACCCCCTCCAGCGACATCTTCGTGAACATCAGCAGCGTCGCCAGCAGCGTGTGGCCCGCCACCATGTTCGCGAACAAACGAATGGCCAGCGCGAACGGCTTGATGAACGTCCCCAGGATCTCCACCGGGATCATGATCGCCCACAGCGCCGGCGGCGTCCCCGCGGTCAGGTGCTTCAGATACCCGGCAATCCCGTTCTCACGCACGCCGTGCGCCTGAATGATGACGAACCCGATCAGCGCCAGAGCCGCCGTGATCGCGATGTTGCCCGTGGCCGTGCCGCCGATCACCGCAAAGTGCGAGTCGTTCCACCCCAGCGCCCCGATCAGGTGCTGCAGGTCCATCAGCGGCACCAGCCCGAACAGGTTGTTCAGCAGGATGAAGAAGAACGTCGCCCACAGGTACGAGATGTACTTGTCGGTCGCCGCGCCGAGCTGAGGCCGAACGACCTTCTCACGCAGGTACAGGCAGATGACCTCGATCACCTGCGGGATGCGGCCCCTGGTCAGATACCGGTCCGCCCCCTCGCTCTCATGCCCCGTCTCGATCCGCCGGCCCGCCTGCCACAGGACCGCGAACGCGATCAGCGCCGAAGCGACCAGCGTCACCATGTGCATCGTCAGGATCGGCGTCCCGTCCGCGGTGCGGAGCAGCACCTTGTCCACGACGTGCCCGAGAGGATTGTCCGCGGCTAAGAGAATCGTTGCGTTCATCGGCGCGAAGGTCCTGCTCACGGCCCGACGCCGACGCGGCGCGGGCAAACCACCTGACCTTCAGCGGAGGAATCATCGAAGCGGGCCACGCTCGCTGCGCCGACACATCGTCGGCGAATCGAACTCGGAGCCCGCCTTGCTCATCGATCGAAGAGCGTCGGCGATTCCTTCAGCCGTCGGGAAAGCGCCCAAGCCTCCGCGACCACCGCCGCGAAGTAAGACGTCCCGAGGGTCAGCCCCATCACCGGAATGTCCGGCCGAGAGGGGGAGGAGAAGTATAGCAACGCCCCAAAGAGCAACACCCCCGCAAGCGACACAAGCCGCCCCCCCATCCACGCCACGACCCACCGGCCCATCGGCCTCGCCCGCCATGGAAGGATTGACAACGCCGACACCACCACAGCCCCTAACACGGCCCCCACACCCGGGACCACGCTCCACGCCGCGCCCGGCCGAACCGCGATCGCGATGGCTGCGGCGATCCCCCCCACCGCGATCGCCGCGCCACAGGCCCAAAGCAGCATGAACCGCACGGGCAGGCGAATGGACGGGCCGTAGCTGAACGGATCAGCCGGTCTTGGACGGGGCGTCGGGGGTGGGTTGGGTGAACTCTCGGCCACGGGCGGCTCTATTGGTCGGACTGGTCCCAATCGTCGTCGGTCTCGGCAGCGTCAGGGAGGGGCGGCACGCCGTCGGGGTGCGCGGACTTGAAACGAGCGGCCGCGTCGCGGTTTTCCTTGAACGCGCGTCGGAGGAAGTTGTATCCGCCCCCGACGAGCCCGAGCGCGGCGCCGGTGATGGTGAGCCAGGGCTTGGTGCCGAGCCACCAGTCGAGCAGGAAGCCGACAAGGAGCATCCCGATGATGCCCCCGGCGAGCTCGGTGCCCATGCCGGCGATGGACCAGAGACGGGTGGATTCGGTCGAACCCGATGTGTTCGCCGAGGGGGGTCTTTCGCCGGGTCCGGTGCGCACGGGAGGCTCCATACGGGGTGCGAGCGGACGGTAGGGAACAACTCGGATTCGTACAACCGGAAACGAATCGTGGAGTGGTTCATGCTCGCCTCGCCGCTCGCGCGGACGCCCATCCGCGCGTTCGGGCCGGTCGATCTTCTCGGACGCATGAACACGGGCCGGGGCAAGCGCGCCCCGGGGTTTTGCCCATATTCCACAGACCCCCCTCCTCGGCCCGACGTATAGGAACACGGAGGGGCCGTTTGCCCATGCTGAGCCGCATCGAACAGGATCATCAGCGCTTTCGGCAGATCGTGAAGGGGAAGATCCGCCAGGACCTGCGCAAGTTCCTTCAGCGCGGCGAGCTGATCGGCAAGGAGGGGCGGAAGTTCGTTTCGATCCCGGTGTACGACATCGATCTGCCGACGTTCCGGTACGGCGACAACTCGATGGGCGTGGGCTCGGGCGAGGGCGAGGAGGGGGACGCCGTGGGGAAGGGCGCATCGCAGGGCGGCGAGAAGCCCGGGCAGCACATCATGGAGGTGGACGTCTCGCTGGAGGAGTTGGCGGATCTGCTGGCGGAGGAGTTGCACCTGCCGAGGATCAAGCCCCGGGGCGAGCATCACATCACGACGGTGAAGGATCGGTATTCGGGCGTTCGGCCGACGGGTCCAGAGTCGCTGCGGCACTTCAAGCGGACGTACCGGGAGGCGCTCAAGCGGCAGATCGCGCTGGGGGAATATGACCCGGAGAACCCGATCGTGATCCCGATCAAGCGGGACCGGCGGTATCGCTCGTGGAAGGAAGTGAAGAAGCCGCAGTCGAACGCCGTGATCGTGTACATGATGGACGTGTCGGGCTCGATGGGGGACGAGCAGAAGGAGCTGGTGCGGCTGGAGGCGTTCTGGATCGACACGTGGCTGCGGCGCAACTACGAGGGGATCGACTCGCGGTACATCGTGCACGATGTGCACGCGAAAGAGGTGGACCGGCAGACGTTCTTCTCGCTGCGCGAGGACGGGGGCACGCGGATTTCCTCGGCGTTCCAGTGCGCGCGCGACCTGCTCGACCACCACTACTCGCCCTCGGACTGGAACATCTATCTGTTCCACTTCAGCGACGGGGACAACTCGTCGGAGGCGGACAACCGGCTGTGCGTGAAACTCCTGAATGAGAACCTGCTGCCGGTGTGCAACGAGTTCGGGTATTGCCAGGTCGCGTCGGCGTACGGGTCGGGGAACTTCATCAACGTGCTGCACGAGGCGTACCCGGACTGCGCAACGGACAAGCGGCCGGTAAGGCCGGAGGCCACGAGCCTTGGATCGAGGCTGGTGACATCCCGGGTCAACAATCGGGACGACATCCATGATTCGCTGCGGACGTTCTTCGCGGCGGGCCGTTGAGAGGGGCGCGGGGGCGTATTTGTTGATGGGCGGGGGCTCGGGGAAGTGGGGTTGGAAGCGCGAGATTCCTCTTGAATCGGCCGTGGTGGCCGGTAGGCTGGGCGCCGGCGCGATGGTCCTGCACCGACCTCGCGGCCTTGGAGTCGATTCGAGAGCGATCATTGAACCACGGGTTGCAAGGGGACTGTATGTCGCGTTCTGTTGTTGTTGCGTGCGTGGCCGCGAGCGGCCTGGCGATGTCCTTGAGCGCGGGCGCTCGGCCGACGGTGTTCTGGGGCAATGCGGCGGGCGGGAGCTGGGCGATCGGCACGAACTGGGTCGGGAACTCGGCGCCGACGCTGGCGGACGACGCCATGATCGACCTGCTGGGCGGCCCGTACACGGTGACGATTTCGATGGCGGCTTCCGCAGCTTCGCTGACGATCAACGCGGCGAACGCCACGGTGTCGCACTCCTCGAGCACGCTGAATCTGAACGGCGGGATGCTGAACCTGCTGGCGGGGGCGTACAACCTCACGGGGGGGACGCTCTCGAACGCCGTGCTGGCCGGGAACACGTTCTCGACGCAGTCGGGCGGAACCGGGACGTTCTCGGGGGTCACGCTCGACACGAATCTGAACGTGAACTCGGGCTACACGTTGAATATCAGCAACGGGCTGACGGTGAACGCGGGCCGGTCGCTGTCCATGAACGCGGGCGGTGGGTTCACGATTCTCGACGTGCTCGGCGCGGGGAATCAGACGATCGGCGGCGGCGGTGAGGTGGTGTTCAACGGAACGTCGTCCAACGGCTTCGTGCGCGCCAACAGCGGGACGCTGGTGATCGGCGCGGGAACCACCGTGCGCTCGGGGTCGCAGGGCGGGACCGTCGGTCAGTTCGGGATACTGGCGAATCACGGAACGATCGCGAGTCGGACGAATCTGCGGACCGTCAACGTGGGCGCTTCCTCGGGCTGGGCGAACGAGGCGACCGGCACGCTCGAGGCCTCCAGCGGCGGCACGCTCACGCTGAACAACGCGTGGAGCAACCTGGGCACGCTGTTCGTGGACGGCGGCACGCTGAACCTGGGCGGCACGTTCTCGACGACGTCGATCACCCCGGCCCGCTGGAACCGCACCGGCGGCACGGTGAGCCTGACGGGCACGCTGAACAACGCGCTCAGCACGCTCGTGCTCGACGCGCAGACCGGCTCCATGGAGCTGCGCGGGGGCACGATCAATGGTGGAACGATCAGCACCGGCGGGGGCGCGCAGCTGACGACGCCGGCGAACTCCAGCGGCACGTTCTCGGGCGGGGTGACGCTCAGCGGCGACATGACGCTCGGGCCCTCCTACACGCTAAACGTGAACGGCGGTCTAGTCGTGAACGCCGGGCGAACGCTGACGATCAACGCGGGCGCAGGATTCACGATCCTGGACATGCTGGGCGCCGGCCAGCAGACCCTCGGCGGCGGGGGCGAGGTGGTGTTCGACGGGACGTCGCCCAACGGCTTCGTGCGGGCCAACGCGGGCACGCTGGTGATCGGCCAGAAGACGACCGTGCGCTCGGGCGCGCAGGGCGGGAACATCGGACAGTTCGGCTCCCTGCTCAACAACGGCACGATCGCCTCGCGCTCCAGCGGCCGGACGGTCTCCGTGACCGGCACGAGCACGTGGACCAACGCGCCAACGGGCGTGCTCGAGGCCTCCAACGGCGGCACGCTCACGCTCACCGGCCCGTGGACCAACACGGGCACGCTGTTCGTGGACGGCGGCACGATGAACCTGGGCGGGACGTTCGCGACCGCGGCCATCGCGCCGGCGCGCTGGGATCGCACGGGCGGCACGGTGAATCTCACGGGCACGGCCACGAACACGTCGAGCACGATGTCGCTCGACGCCATGACGGGGTCGATGAACCTCATGGGGGGAACGATCAACGGCGGCACCATCCAGTCGGCGGGCGGCGCGACGCTGCTGACGCCGGAGTTCTCGAGCGGGACGTTTTCCGGCGGGGTGACGCTGGACACCGATATGACCGTCGGTCCGGCCTACACGCTGAACGTCAACGGCGGGCTGACTCTGAACGCGGGGCGAACGGTGACGATGGGCAGCGGCGGCGGGTTCACGGTGCTGGACCTGCTCGGCGTCGGCAATCAGACGCTGGGGGGCGGCGGCGAGGTGGTGTTCGACGGCACGTCGAGCAACGCCTTTGTGCGCGCCAATTCCGGCACGCTCGTGATCGGTGAGAACATCACCGTTCGAACCGGAGCACAGGGCGGAAACGTCGGGCAGCTCGGGTCGCTCACCAATAACGGCGCGATCCTGAGCCAGACGGCCGGGCGGACGGTGACGCTGGCGGGGACCAACATCCACAACACCGGGACGATCCTCGCCGAGAACGGCGGGACCATCTCGATCTCGCGCAGCGGGGGGCTCACGTCGAACACCGGCGACCCTCTCACCGCGCGCACCGGCGGGCGGCTCAACTTCGCGAACGGCTTCTCGGCTTCCACGAACGGGACGATCGATCTCGAGCTGGCCTCGGCGTCGCCGACGGCGGGATACGGGCGCATCACGGTGACGGGCAACGCCAGCATCAGCGGCTCGGACATCAATCTCATGCTCACGGGCGGATTCAACCCTGACTGGGGCGACACGTTCAACATCCTCTCGTACGGCACGCTGACCGGCGACATGTCCAGCCTCGTGCTGCCCACGCTCTCCGACCCGGTGAACCTGCGCTGGTGGCGGACGCAGACGGCCTCGGCGTTCACGATCGGCGTGCGCATCCTCGCGGACACGAACCGTGACGGCGTCGTGGACTTTCTCGACCTGAACAACGTGCTCTCGTTCTTCGGGCAGTCGGGCGTCGGGCTCGCGGGCGACGCGGACGAGAACGGCGTCGTCGACTTCCTCGACCTGAACCACGTGCTGTCGGACTTCGGGCGCTCGGCGCCGATCAACCCCGTGCCCGCGCCCGCCGGCGTGGCGCTGGCGATGCTCGGGCTCGGGTTGACGGGCGGGCGTCGACGAAGGGCGTGACGAGGGTCAGGTTCCATCCGGGAGCCCGCGCGTCAGGACCTCCCACGCGTTGACTTCGTGCGCGCGGCCCGCGCGCTCGAGCATGGCCGAGCCCTCGCCAATGAGCGCCGCGATGGTCTGCTCCGCGCCCGCCCCCGCGCTCGCCCCGCGTGTGCGGAGCGTGCGGATGGCCTCGAGCAACTCGTCCAATGCGCCGTCCGCATGGCCCTGCATGAATCTCGCGGCCGCGAGCCCTCGCCGCAGGTGAACGTCCCGAGGGCGCTCTTCGACGCACGCGCGCAGGAGCGGCTCGCTCTCGTCCGCGCGCCCCTGCTGCAGGAGCACCGACGCCAGGGCCGAGCGGATGCGCACGTCGCCCCTCGGCTCGATATCCGCTCCGGCGCGCAGGAGCGATTCCG
>CAZWZL010000009.1:0-46140 GCA_964638515.1 uncultured Phycisphaeraceae bacterium | reverse complement strand
ATGCGCACGTCGCCCCTCGGCTCGATATCCGCTCCGGCGCGCAGGAGCGATTCCGTCTCGCCGGCGCGCCCCTGACGCAGCCGCAGGCCGACGAGCGCGAGTCGCGTCTGCGCGAGGGTCGCGCGGCGAGTGATCGCCCGGTTCAGTTCATGCTCCGCTTCGTCCGCGCGTCCGTCCAGCAGCAGCACGCCTGCCAGCTCGCTCACGAGCGCATCGTTCAGGCCTTCGATGGCCAGCGCGCTGCGCAGCCTCACTTCGGCTTGCTTTGTTTCGCCCGCCACCAGGTGCAGCCACGCGCGCCGCACCTCTGACGACGGAGTCTCGGCCAGCCCCGCGCCGCCGCCCGTCACGCTGCCCCCGAGCGCGTACCACCGCAGTGCGCGTCGAGCCGTGTCGAGGTCCGACGCGCTCGGCGTGTAGCCCGGCGCGAAGACCTGCGCCTTGGCGATGCGCACGTGCCCGTCGAGGACGCCTGCGCGCCACTGGGCCGCGCGGATGAACGTGGAGTGCGCGAGGAAGACCCCCCCCACCGCGCTCGCGACGACCATGGCCGAGCCCGCGCGACGGAGTCGACCGTGGCGACGCAGCCACACGCCCGAGACGCGCACGTCTCCCCGACGGAGCAGGCGGAATGCGCCCCACACGACGCCCGCGAAGGAGCCCGCCACGCCCGCGCTCATGAGCAGGGGGAATCGCCCGTAGAGCCCGCGCACCACGAGCAGCGTGACGATGAACGTGAGCGCGACGAGGAGCTCCTCGACCCACGTCATGTCCGTGCCGACGGGCGCCTTGCCTCGGACGCCGCCCTTCCAGAGCGCGGGCATGGCGGGGCCGAAGGAGAGCGCGCCCTGGGGGCAGGCGCTCACGCAGTCGAGCGATCGGGTGCAGGCGCTGGTGGTGATGCGTCCGTTGGCCAGGGTCTCGTCGAGGACGGAGACGCCCGAGCCGCACGCCGCGGTGCACAGCCCGCAGCGGGTGCAGCGGTCCGCGTCCACGCGGACGCGCCAGACGGAGAGCCGGTCGACGGGTCGGAACACGCCCCCGTAGGGGCAGACGTAGCGGCAGAGCCCGCGCCCGCCGAGGAAGTAGACGGTGGCGAAGCCGCAGGCGATCAGGAAGGGCACGGCCAGCAGGGCGCCGGGGAGCCCGTCCCACAGGTTGTCGCTCGTGAGCGCGGCGGAGAATCCCGGAAACTCACTGACGGGGCGGACGTGCGCAAGCGTGTCGGGCCACCACGCGCGCAGCGCGGGGATGAGCGCCTCGCGCTTGAAGGAGGGCCAGGCGAACATGTAGAGGGCGAGGAAGAGCGGCGCGTAGCCGAGCAGGCGCGCGCGAAAGGGGCGCACGCGCACGCCGCACTTGCGCAAGGCCCACGCGCTGAGGTCCTGGAGGGCGCCCATGTGGCATCCCCAGCCGCAGAGAAAACGCCCGAAGACGAGCGTGACCAGCAGCGCGAGGGCGAAGAGCAGGAACCCGGGATTGATGACGCCCTGCTCGAGCGTCTTCATGGAGTCGGAGAGAACGAATCGGCCCACGCTGGAGCCGGAGACGGCCCAGTGGATGAGGTGGGCCGCGATGAGGACGTGGAGCGCGATCAGGGCCGAGATGCGCCACCGTTTGACGTTGGGGAGGCGGCGGCGGGGCGGGGAGACTCGCTTCTCCACCTGCAGTACGGGCAGCGCGATCACGCCTGCTCGTTCCTGCGAAGAGGACGACCTCAGACGCTCGCCATTGCGGAGGCGCGATCTCATGGGCCTTTATCAGGATACATCTATCCTCAATTGAGTCCAGCGGAATCCGCGGAGAATCGCCGGTGCAAACCGGCTCAGGCGAGTCAAGGCCTCAACGAGCTCCAAGACGGGGTCCTCACCGGCACGGACGACCTTGGCGTCGTGAACTTCGCGCTGCTCCTTGTCGCGTCGGCGGGTTCTGAGGGAGGAGCGCACGGAGCGTTCGAGGGAAGTCCCGCGATACCCCCGTGGGTCGCGCCGAACCCCTTGAACAAGCCTGATCGTCCGATACGGTTCAATCAACACTCACTCGGAAAGGGGTTCCTTATGCGACGCGATTCCCGCGCCACCACCGCGTTGCCCGTGTTCGCGCTGCTGCCCGTCGCGGCTCTCGCGGCGCCGCCCGCGTTCGTTGAGCACACGCTCTCCTCCAACCACCAGCGCGCCATCTCCATCGTCGCCCCGGACCTCAACAACGACGGCCACCTCGACATCGCGGCCGTGGGCATGTTCGACGGCGCCATCACCTGGTTCCAGCACTCCGGCCAGACGACGCCGTCCTTCACACGCCGATCCATCCACCTGCCCGGCCTCGGAGGGCGCGCCCTCGCTTCGGCAGACCTTGACGGCGACGGCGACACCGACCTCCTCTGCGCAACCTCGCCCGTCGACCAGCTCATCTGGCTCGAGAACACGCCCACGCCGGGCGGCGGGATCGCGTTCAACTCCCACGTCATCACGCCCGACTCGCAAGGCGCGGACGCGATCGCGCTCGCCGACCTCGATGGCGACGGCGACATTGACGTCGTCATCGGTGGCCAGTTCGGCGTCGCCACGCTCCGCTGGTTCGAGAACCGCATCGCTGACGCCGGCCCGACCGCCTTCGTCGAGCACGTCGTGCCATGTTCGGCTACGCGCGCCCTCCGCGCCACCATCGCCGACGTCGATACCGACGGCCGCCCCGACCTCATCGTGTCTTCCGAGCACGAGAATTCCTCTCTCGCCTGGTTTGAGAACGACGGCGCCACGCCCCCGGGCTTCGTCGAGCGGACGCTCGAGACCGTCCCCGACGGCATCCGCGCCGCCCTCGCGGTCGACCTCGACCTCGACGGCGACACCGACATCCTCACCGCGCGCTTCCTCCTCGGCGAGACCGCATGGCTCGAGAACGTCGCGGGCGCCAACTCCGCGCCGCTGTTCCAGCGCCGAGTCGTTTCGACGCTGCCGCAGGGACCCTCAGCGCTGGCCACGGCCGACATCGACGCCGACGGAGACCTCGACGTGCTCGTCGCGTCCTACCTCGATCACAAGCTCAACTGGCTCCAGCACTTCCCCTCCCCCTCCGGACCGTCCTTCGTCCGACGCGTCATCGACGACTTCGCGCCGATCGCGGAGTCCGTGCACGTCGCCGACATCAACGCCGACGGGCGTCTCGACGTCCTCAGCGCCGTGGCCCTCGAGGTCGCCTGGTATCAGAATGCATTCGTCCCCTGCCCGGGCGATCTCAACGGCGACGACGCCGTGAATTTCGCCGATCTCAACCTCGTCCTGGCGTTCTTCGGCCAGACCGGCCCGGTCCTCCCCGGCGACGCGAACGGCGACGGCGTCGTCAACTTCGCCGACCTCAACATCGTCCTGGCGTTCTTCGACGCGGCCTGCTGACCGCGCGCCCGCGTCAGCGACCCGCCGGCTGGCTCAGCAGCATCTCGGCGTACGAGTTCATCGCGTCGCGCAGCTGCTCGAACGACTCCAGCACGTACAGGATCGGCTGGTAGTGGTCGATCTCGAAGGCCGTGTCGCACACGCGCTCCAGCTCGAAGGGCCGCCGATCGACCTTGTCGCTCTCGAGCGCGTGGTGGCCCTCGCCCTCGCTGCTGATCAGCCCCGAGCCGTAGAGCTTGATGCGCCCGTCCTCGCGGATCAGCCCGAACTCCACCGTGAACCAGAACAGGCGCGCGAGGCGCTCGGTGTGCCTGGGATCATTCGTGTGCAGCGCGGCCTGGCCGTAGGTCTGCAGGAAGTCCGCGAAGACCGGGTCCGCGTGCAGGGGCACGTGCCCGAAGACGTCGTGGATGATGTCCGGCTCGGGCAGGTAGTCCATGCTCGTCTTGGGGCGCACCGAGAGCGTCGTCGGGAACTGCCTCTTCGCCAGGAACGCAAAGAACACCTTGGGCGGCAGGTACCCCGGCACGCCTCGGCTCGCCCAGCCGGTCATCTTCGCGAGGTTCGCGTTGACCTCGCGCAGGTTCGGCACACGGTCCTGACAGAGGTTGATGGCGCGCAGGCCCGACAGGAACACCTCGCTCGCGTGCGTCTCGAGCTGCTCCATGCGCTTCTTGAAAAGGTACGACCACACCTCGTGGTCCTCGGCGGAGTACTTCTCGTGCCGCTGCGTGATGACCATCTTCTCGATGTCGATCTGGTCGGCGGGCATCAAGGGATCGTCAGCCGCCTCGGCGGCCGCGAGCGCGCGTTTGGCCTCGTCACCATCGATCACCGCGTGCCAGATGCTCTTGCTGTTCATCCCCATCGCCGCGCCTCCTGCCAAAGAACCCTCGCGCCGAGCGGCGCGAAAACACCGCCAAAAGTATAGCCTCCCGCGGACATCGGCCTCTTGATTTCGTGGCGTGGAAACCGCGTCTCAATACCGCCGGCGCACGCTCCCCATCGGCGCGAAGCGGAACAGCGGCTCGCACTTCTGCAGCAGCCAGCCCAGCGGCAGCGCCACCACCCCCGTGTAGAGACTGATCCACAGGCGCGCGAGCAGCTCAGGCCCGGCGTCGAACGTCGTCACGTCGTAGATCGAACGCAGCTCCAGCATCGCCGACACCACCACGTGCATCAGCATCGCCATCGCCACCGCGAGGAACGCGAACGTCAGCGGGTTGTGACGCATCACGACCGACCGCAGCGCCACCACCCCGTACGCCCCGGCGGCGCACCCCAGCGCGTACGGACCCACGATCACCACCGTCTCCGGCACGCCCATGATCTGGTGCGCGTGCGTGAGGTCGAGCGCGAGCCCGATCACCAGCCCCGCCGCCGCCGCCGTGAGCGCCGGCGCGTGCAGCGCCACGAACACCACCAGCGGCAGCACGAGGCTCGGCGCCACCGGCCCCGCGCCCATCTGCAGCACATCCTTCAGACCCATGTCGACGCCCAGCAGCGCCCACGCCGCCAGCGCGAACACCAGCCACCTCATGGCGCGCCCTCCGCGGGCGCGTCGATCCTCGGCGTGTGGAGCACCACCTGGCTCACACGACGCAGATCGAGGTCCGGCTTCACCGTCACCATCTTGCGGAGCGGCTGCGTCTCCTTGGGCTTCACCTCGACGACGAGCCCCAGCACCTTCATCTGCGCCGCGGGCGGCCACGCCGGGTCGCGCAGCCGGACCACCTGGCCCACCTCCACACCGCGCGCGTCCGCGTCCAGCTCGCCACGCAGCGTCCCGTCGGACTGCGCCGTCAGCTGGCACATCGGCAGGCTCGCCACCGGCGCGCTCTGTCCGACGTCGACCACCGCCCGGAAGTACACCGGGCGAGCGCTCGGGCTCCACGTCGTCACCGGGCGGATGAAGCACGTCGTCGCGTGCACCTCCACGACCCGGCCCACAAGCTGCACGCCCTCGATCACGGCCACGGTGTTCTTGCTGATGCCCCGGTCGCGCCCGCCCCGCACCTGCAGCGTGCCGTCCGTCAGGTCCGTGGCCGCACCCACCACCGGCGCCACCATCTGCACCAGGTCCAGCCCCGAGTGCAGCACGTGGCCCTGCTGGAGCTCCGCGACCAGCTTCTCGAGGTCCGTGATCTTCTGCTCCGACTGGCGCCAGAGCATCTGAAAATGATCCCGCTCGCTCTCGATCTGCCGCACGCTGGGGTCGCTCAGGTCCGCCCGATGGCGGGCCGGGCGGATCATCCTCCCCAGCGCCCGAGCCGGCGCCGAGGCCGGCGTGAGCACGGCGAGCGCGGGCTCGCGCACGCCCGACAGCCACCCGGACCATCGCGCCGGCAGCAACGCCAACCCCGCCAGCAGCGCCACGCTGACGGCCATCGCGCGCCTGGGTGTGATCCGTCCTCGCCGCATCCTTCAGCGTCGTTCCACGGGCCGATCGTCCGGCCTCAACTGTCCATGTCCGTTTCGAGCGTCGCCTTCCACGTCTCGAGGTGTTCCAGGAACGTGCTCGTGCCGCGCGCCACGCACGTGAGCGGGTCATCCGCCACGCGCACTTCCAGCCCCGTCGCGTTGTGGATCACCTTGTCCAGCCCGCGGAGCAGCGCGCCGCCGCCCGCGAGCGTGATCCCGTTCTCCACGAGGTCCGCCGCCAGCTCCGGCTCGGCGCGCTCCAGCGTCCGCGTCACGGCCTCGATGATCGCGGAGATCGGCTCCTGGAACGCCTCGCGAACCTCCTCGCTCGTGATCGTCGTTTTGCGAGGCAGGCCCGAGATCATGTCGCGCCCCCGCACCTCCATCGTCGTCTCGTCGCCCACCGGCGCCGCGGAACCGATCTCGATCTTGATCCGCTCCGCCGACTGCTCGCCGATCATCATGTTGTACGTCTTCTTCATGTGGTTGATGACGGCCTCGTCGAAGTCGTCACCCGCCACGCGAACGCTCTCGCACACCGCGATGTCCGCGAGCGAAAGAATCGCCACCTCGCTCGTGCCGCCCCCGATGTCCACGATCATCGACGCCGTCGGCTCCGTCCACGGAAGCCCCGCGCCGATCGCCGCCGCCATCGGCTCCTCCACCAGGTACGTCTGACGCGCGCCGGCGCGCTGCGCCGAGTTCTTCACGGCCTGCGTCTCCACGGCCGTGATCCCGCTCGGCACCGAGATCACCACCCTGGGCCCGATCACGCTCATCCGCCCGGAAGCCTTGCGGATGAAATAGCTCAGCATCGCTTCCGTGATCTCAAAGTCCGAGATCACGCCGTCCTTCAAGGGGCGGATCGCCGTGATGCTCCCCGGCGTCTTGCCCAGCATCTCCTTGGCCACCCATCCAACCGCGTTGCCGTCGTTGAGCACGCGGTTCGTGCCCTTGCGCACCGCCACCACGCTCGGCTCATTCAGCACGATCCCCTCGCCCCGCACGCACACCAGCGTGTTGCAGGTGCCCAGGTCGATGCCCATGTCCACGCTGAACCAGCCCAGCAATCGATCCAGCACGCCCGCTCCTTCGCGCTGCCGCGCCCGATGACTTCCCCGAACGCGAACGTCCGGACGAAGCGCAGACGGAAACACTCCGACCGCCTCCCGACCCGGCACAGGGCCCAGCGTCCGAGAAGTATCCACTCTATCGGATCAGAACGACCCCGGCCCGCCAACCATCACCGGCCCGGCATCGGCTTGAGATCGAGCCGCTGGCCCGCCGGGTGCACCTGCCAAGGCTGGCCCTTCGGCGCCACCTTCGTCCCCTGCACCCACACCATCCCCACCGCCCCGACAAGGCACGCCACCGCCACCACCAGCAGCGCCGTGTACACGTTCATGGAGCCGACGCGTCGCGCCTGGCTCCCGGGCAATTGCATCCCCAACTGGCTCATCTCGATCGCCTCCGTCGCTTCCGCTGGGGGTTACTGCACCAGACTGATCACGGTGTCGCCCGGACGGATCTCCAGGCCCTGCCGGCCCAGGAAATCCACTCGCCCCACGGCCTCGGCAAAATCCACCGCCTGCACCACCACCTTGGCCAGGAACTTCTCGCCCCGAACGATCGACAACTCCATGTTGGCCCGAAGCTGCGAGTTCGACCCCGCGTCGATCTGCACCAGCACGTCGCCCGAGGAGTCCTTCCGAACCCCCGTGATCCGCGCCCGCACCGGCGTCGTCGCCTTCACCACCGTCTCACCGCCCGACGAACCCGCGCCGCCCGTCCGGGCCGTGGCGAGCTGATCCCGCAACTCCACCAGCTGCTCCTGCAACGCGCGGTTGTTCTCCACCGCGACCTCGAGCTGGCCCGTCACGTCCGCGAGACGATCCCCCAGCTCGATCTCGCGCCGGGCAAACCGAAGCTCGTTCTCGCGCAGGGTCGTCACCTCCTCGCGGTACTTCGCGATGAGGCTCGTCAACGTCTGATTCATGGCCGTCAGCTGATCGATCTTCGCCTGCGTCGAGAGGCCCGTAGCCTCGAGCGACTTCAGATCGGCCAGGATGCGGGCATTGTCGCGCTGCAGGTCCGCCACCGTGCCGACCAGCCCGGTGTTCGTCCCCTGCAGGGACGTCAGCTCCGTCTCAAGCCGAGCCTTCTCCGTCTGGTGCGCGTTCCGCTCACGATCGACGGAGTCCTGCGCGGCGATGCGCAGCTGTCGCTCCCCCTCGAATTCGCGCCGAACGCGATCCGCGTTCGCCGTGAACGCAATCGTCAGCGCCGACAACGCGATCGACAGCAGGGCGGCAAGAACAACCAGCACTTTGGTCAGCGGATGCACGGCGTCTGGGCTCCGGTTTCGTCCACCTGCGAGACCCGGGAAATCCCTCCCGAAGCCTCGCCTCCCGCTCCCGAAAACGCATCGAACGTCCCGCACGCGCGAGAACATCCTCCACCTGCGCCATCGGTCGGGCTTCCTCTGTACGACTCACCCCCGCCCTGCGGTTGCCCGCGAGGACGAGAATCAGCCTTCGCTGAGGACCTCCCTGCCCGCAGCGAACGCGGGTGATACCCCCCTGCCACCTCACCGTCAAGCCTTCCCCCGCGCTCAGCGCCCCCCCGCGCCCCCCGACACCCGCTCCACCACGCGGATCACCCCCGCGGCCGCGGCGACGCGAACCCCCTCAGACGAGTCCCCCAGCATCGCCTCCAACTTCGGAAGATCGCGATCCGATCCCGTGTCGCCGTACACCAACGCCGCCAACGCCCGGACCATCGGGTCCGGATCGCGGGCGTACTGGTCCGCCACGTACACCCCCTCTCGCCGGCCCATCTGCCCGAGCGAACGAGCCGCCGCGAGCCGAAGCTCCGGAGGCCACAGATAGGGGTTCTTCGGGTCGAGGACGTCCTCCCCGCCCGCGTTCTCGACCGGGCTCATCTTCTCGCGGATCCGTCCGATCAACTCCGGGGCCGAGGCCGTGTCTCGCACGGTCCCCAGGATCTGCGCCGCCAACACCGCCGTCTCCACCTCCGCCGCCGAAGACGGATACAACGCCGCGCGAATCGTCTGCACCGCGTCCCGATCCCCCAGCTTGACCAGCGCCTCCGCGATCTGAAGTCGCACGATCTTCTGCTCCACCAGCGTGCCCGTGGCGCGCGGGTCGTTCGCCGCGCCCTTGAGCATCGGCGCCGCCGACACATCGCCCATCTCGCCCAGCACCATCACCACGTTTCCCCGCAGCCCGACGTCCGGCGACTCGAGCATCGACGCCAGCGGCGTGGGATCGATCGGCTCCCCGCACGCGCCGAGCGCGTACACCGCCGCGGCCCGCACCGCCGGCGAGGGGTCCCGCAGCAGCGGACGAACGCTCTCCACCAGACCCGACAGCTTCTTGCGCCCAACCGTCATGGCCGCCGAAAACCGCACGCCGGGATTCGCGTCCTGAAGCCCCGGCGCCACGATGTCGCCCGCGCGCGTCGGCGCGCTCTGGATCGCCTCCAACGCGTTCGCACGCGTGATCGCCGCGCTCGATCGCGACAACTCGCCCAGCATCAGGATCGCCCGCTCACGCAGCTCGGATCGCGCCACCAGGTTCGTGTACGACGTGCCGCCCGGCTCTCCCATCGGCGCCCCCTGACCCGCCTGCGCCACGCACGCGCCGCACGCCAGACCCGCGCCCAACGCCACGCACGACGCAACCCGCATCCATCGTCCCATCGACCCGCTCCTTTCCAGCCGCTGAACCAGCATCGCCATCATCATCCCTTGCTATCGGCCACTCGGCCCTTCCTCTCCCGACCGAGCACGCTTCCGATCCCAATCACCGCCGTGCCGGCAAGACACAGCCAGCCGATCGAATCTCCCATCGTGGAGCGGTACAGCGTCTGGCTGCCCTCATCGACCCTCACCTTTACGACCAGCACCCCCTCCTCGTTCGCCGGCAGCTCCCGCGACACCTGCCCCCGCTGGTCAATCAGGCACGACACCCCCGTGTTCGCCGCACGCGCCACCCACACCCCGTTCTCCACGGCCCGCCAGCGCGCCGTCATCAGGTGATTCTCCCGACCCCCCGCGGCGTTCCCGAACCACCCGTCGTTCGTCACATTGATCAGTCCGTCCACCCCCTGCCGCGCCATCGCTCGGCACAAGCCCGCCTCGCTCCCCTCAAAGCACACCGGCGTCCCGATCCGCACCGACCTCCCCCCGCCCAGATCAACCCGCAACGTCCGCACACGCTCGCTCGCCTTCAGATCAAACGACATTCCGCTCGCGCCCAACGCGAGCAGCTGCCGCTCCAGCCAAGGCCACTTCGAGATGTACGGCATGTACTCCCCGAAGGGCGTCAGCCGCGCCTTGTCATACCGCTCCTCACGCGCGTCGCCCCCTTCCACCACAAACACGCTGTTGTACGTCGCGTCCCGCTCCACGCGCACGCCCTGTTCATCCACCTCAAACCGCACCCCCTCCATCGCGATCGCCCCCACCATCAGCGGCGCGCCCATCTCCTCCTGCAGCGCAAGCAACCGGTCGTGGAACACCGTGCTGTCGACACCCCCCGCGTATCGCAGCCCAGCCTCGCGCTCCGCCTCCACCGCCTCCCTGTTCAGCGCCAGTCCCGGGAACATCGTTTCCGGCCAGACGATCACCTCCGCGCCCTCCGCCCTCGCCTCGCGCGTCAGCGCCTCCATCCGCGCAAAGTCCGCAAGCCGCTGCTCAATCCCCCACCCCATCTTGTTGCTCTGCGCCACGTTCGTCTGCACCAGCCCCAGACGCACACTCAATCTCTCGCGCTCCCCGATCCTGGACCTGGCGCCCGCCACCCATCCCACACCCATCACCAGAACCAGCAACACCAACATCTCCGCTGCGCCCCGCCGGTTCTCCCGCTCACGCGCCGCCACACCCGCCCACACCACCCACACACCGATCGCCGCGATCACAAGGCTCGCGCCGATCGCGCCCACCATGCTCCCCAGACCCGCGACCCACGTCGCATCGATCAGCGGATGCCCCACGAAGAACCACGCGTACCCGTTCCACACCACGCTCCCGCGGAACATCTCCAGCCCGCACCACACCACCGGCAGCGCCCACCAGAACCTCCACACCCCCCACCCCTTCCGCTCCACCACCCTCCGCCACATCACCCCCATCACCACGAACGCCCCCGCGTACACACTCATGTACGCCACCAGCACCGGCAGCCCCGCGCTCGACACCTCCCATATCCACCGGTGGCTCCACCACCACCACGCGCTCACACCCGCACACACACCCAGCCCCGCCCAGCGCGCCCGCTTCGCCTTCCACGCCACCAACGCCAGCGGCGCCGTGGCCACCACCGCCATCCACCACCACCCCACCGGCGCAAACGCCAGCGCCATCACCACGCCATGGCACAACCCCCCCGCCGCGCCCGCCCCGAACGCCGCGCGCGCGCCACGCATGTCACACCCCCGCCGGCGGCCTGAGCGCCTGCGGCCCGATCGTCGTCACCGTCGCCCTCCCCAGCGTCCGCCGCTCGAGATACGCGTTCACCTTCTCCCACGTCGCCCCGTCCACGCTCGCCACCAGATCATCCAACGTCCGACAACGCCCCAACTTCCGCCAATCCTGCGCGAGCGCCGCCGCACGCGCGCCCGTCGACTCCCCACTCATCACAATCCTCGACTTCAACCCCACCACCGCCCGACCATGCTCCTCGCGCGTCACGCCCCCGCCCTTCCCGTTGAGCCGCGACATCTCGCCCCACAGCACGTCAAGCGTCTCCTGCGCGCGCTCCGGCGTCGTCCCCGAGTACGCCGTCATCCGCCCGTACGTCTTGTCCGCCCCGTACGTCGCGTGCACGCTGTAGCACAGGCTCCGCTTCTCGCGCACCTCCGTGAACAACCGCCCCGACATGCCCCCAGACAACACCGCCCCCACCACCCGCTCCAGCGCGCTGTCCTCGCTCCCCTCCGGCGGCGCATCAAACGCCATCGCGATGTGCACCTGGTTCGTCTCGTCCTCCTCGTGCTCATACCCACGAGCCGCCGCGGCCCCTTCCTGCACCCTCGCCGCCTCACCCTCCCACCCCGCCGTCAACCGCTCGAGCGCCTCCACCACGTCCTTCCCGCGAACCGCCCCCGCCACGGCAAACACCGCCCCCTCACCTCGAGGCCGCGCTCGCGCGCGCCATCCCTCCACCACCTCATCCCGACTCGCCCCCGTCAACCCCTCCTCCGTCCCGTACGGCCCGCGCCCGATCGGGTCCGGCGAATGCCGCTTCCGCAGCGCCAGCATCACACGCTCCTGCGGATCATCCTGCACCCCCTCCAACGCCTGCAAGCACAACCCACGCACCGCCTCAACACCCTCCCCCTCCATCCTCGGCCGCCGCACCGCGTCCACCAGCAGCGGCAACGCATCCACCACACGAGCCCCCAGCATCGTCGCCGTCACCTCGACCGAGAACGTCTGCACGTCGCTCCCCCGACTCACGCCCAGAGCATCCAACGCGTCCGCCTGCGCCCGCGAATCCCGATCCCCCGCGCCCCGAAGCACCAGGTGCGACCACATCGCGCTCAACCCCTCGCGCCCGGCCGGATCCAGCGCCGATCCCGCCGGAATCAGCCACGAAATCCCGGCCGAACCGACGTTCGCCATCGGCTCCACCACCACCGACAACCCGCACGACAACCGGTACGTCTCGATCACGCCCACTCCTGGCTCCTCGACCACGCACGCCCTCACACCACGCGCGCAGTCTATCGCCACCCCTCGCCCCTCGCCCCCCGACAACCACTTCCTATTGAAGATGGACGCGACACCACACCGATAAAGCCGTACACTGTGATGCGACGAGGCTGCGGAAAGTGGCGCTGACTCGTTCGTGTTTGACGTTCCTCACGCTCCGACTCCATTAGAGGAGGTTCAGTCCATGGCCAAGAAACGAGCCAAGAAGAAAGCCAAGAAGAAGGGCGCCAAGAAGGCCGGCCGCAAGAAGGCCAGCAAGAAGAAGGGCAAGAAGAAGGCTGCCAAGAAGAAGGGCAAGAAGAAGGCCGCTAAGAAGAAGGCCGGCAAGAAGAAGGCCCGCCGCAAGAAGAAGAAGGCTTCGGCCGCTCCCATGATGATGATGTGACCCCGCACACGGGGTTCCGCAACTCCCCTTGTGCGCCTCGATGCGCCGAGGTGAGCCGCGGTGGAGGTAGGACGCGATCGCCCTCCCTCCCCAGCGCCACAGATCACACGCGGGGTCGAGCAAACGCTCGGCCCCGTTGTCTTTTTTGCATCACCCCTCCCACCCTCTATAGTCTCCACCCCATCCCATCTACCACCCAAGCCCACTCACACCCCGCACCATCCACCCGGATCAACCAAGCGCCATGCCACACGTCATCGCGGAACCCTGCATCGGCACCAAAGACACCTCCTGCGTCGACGTCTGCCCCGTCGACTGCATCCACCCGACCAAGTCCGGCAAGGATCACGCCCCGGCACAGCAGCTCTACATCGACCCCGACACCTGCATCGACTGCGGCCTCTGCGTCGACGAGTGCCCCGTCAAGGCCATCTTCCCCGAGGAAGACCTGCCCGACGAATGGCGCCACTACGTCCAGATCAACGCCGACTACTACAAGAACGCCAACAAGTAAACAGCCCGCTTACGCCGCCTCGCCCCGACGACGACCCTTCGGCAGCGCGCCCGTCACGCGTCGCTCCCACCCATCCGGACGAACACCCGCCTCCGTGTCCCAGGCTTCCTGCCAGTCCTCCGCGCTGCGCAGCTCGATCTC
Organism: uncultured Phycisphaeraceae bacterium; assembly: GCA_964638515.1. Classification (GTDB taxonomy): domain Bacteria; phylum Planctomycetota; class Phycisphaerae; order Phycisphaerales; family UBA1924; genus CAYPGJ01. The sequence continues at coordinate 32,548 of CAZWZL010000009.1, read as the reverse complement.
GCTCCGCATCGTCTTGCGATACCCCAGCAGCCGGATCACCTCGAGCACGTCCGTCCACGACGGATACGCCTTCCCGTTCGCGCGCTTGAACGCCTCCACCGCCTGAACGAACAGAAACTGCTCCTTCGTGAACTCCCCCTCCTCCGCGCTCCGCGTGAAGTCCGACAGCCGACGACCCGCCCCGCGCCGTCGATCCAGACTCTCGCCCTCCGCAGCCCCCGCCGCAAACCGCGCGGCCCCGCGACGGTCCAGCCCGGCGCGTCGATCCAGCACCCCGCCACTCTTCACGGGCTCCCCAGCCCCCGACGAACTCTCCCCGCCCGGCACAGCTCGATCCAGCGTGTCATCCATGCCGAGAACATCGGCCCCCCGCGACCCCCTCTGAACCAACTCCCCCCCAGCCCCGCCCGAAGCGTGGATTACAGGTCCTCGTCGTCGCTCTCGACGTCGTCATCTTCTTCGAAGTCTTCCTCGTCGTCCTCGAGAAACTCGTCGTCGTCGTCGAGGAACTCGTCGTCCTCATCATCATCGTCGTCGTCATCATCATCGTCGTCGAGGAAGTCGTCGTCCTCATCCTCTTCCTCTTCCATCACGACCTCGACGCCGACGTCCCACCGATCCTCCGCGGACTCCTCTTCCAGCAACGCCAGTCCCATCGTCTCATCCAGAAGCAACATGGCAGTTCTCTCCATTCCCAAGGCCTCGGCGTTCCCACCGAACACCGTCGCGAACACACCCGTTGGCCCGCGATCGGGCGGTACACTACTCCCCGTCACCCCCCTGTCAACCGCGTCCCGGCCCCCATCCGAATGACCACCTCCACCCATCCCGCCGAACGCGCAGAACCCGTGGCCGCCGTGCTCGCGTTCGCGCTCCCAGGACTCGGACATCTCGTCCTCGCACAGCCCCGTCGCGCCCTGCTCATCGCCCTCGGCGTCCTCGGTCTCTTCGCCGCGGGGCTCCTCGTCGGCGGCGTCGACGTCGTCGATCGACGCGAAGACAAGTGGTGGTTCCTCGGACAAGCCTTCGTCGGCCCCGTCGCCTTCGGCGTCGATCACCTCCACCAGTCCATGAAAACCCCCGACCCACACACCGGCAGGCTGCTCGCGCCGCCCCCGGCCGCGCCGGGAGAGCCACTCCCGCCGTACTCCGTCTCCATCGCCAAACCAAACGAGATCGGCGCCCTCTTCTGCACGCTCGCCGGCCTGCTCAATCTCATCGCCATCATCGACGCCGCGTGGCACGCCCCGCGACCACGCCCAGAGCCGCGACATGCCTGACCTCCTCCTCGCCTACAGACCATTCCTCGACCCGATCCCCATCCATGACCTCTGGTGGACCCTCCTCCTCCCCCTCGCGTTCTTCATCTCCTTCTCCTACAAAGCCGTCCGACTCCCCGAGCCCGAACTCGCCCTCCCACGCTTTCTCCGACACGTCGCGATCATGACCGCCCAGATCGTGCTCGCCATGATCGGCCTCGGCGCCGCCATCTACATCTTCACCGAAGTCCTCCTCCCCCTCTATTCCTGACCCGTCCAATACCGCGACCGCCCGCCCCACTCCACCCCATCCAGATTCACGATGAGATACCGCAGCGCATCCACCGCGTGATCGCTCCCGTCCTTCACCGGCATTGCCGCGTCCGCGTCACCCCCGCGCGGCGCGCCGTAATGATGCGTCGCCATCGCCCTCCGCAACGCCACGCACCGCGCATGCACCAACAACCGCGCGCCCCCGCCCATCGCCGGCCGCAATCGCGCGCGCACCGACCGAAGACCCGCCTCAACCCCGGCCCGACGCGATCGAACCTCCAGCCCCGCGCGCCGAAGCACCCCCACCGCGCTCACGCCCGTCTGCTCGTTCCGCGCTCGACCCGCCGGATCAACCCCAACCCAACTCGCCCGCCCGTGCGCGCTCTCCACGATCGACCGAACATGCGCCTCCAGCACTTCCCCGGCCACAACCCGCTCCTCGATCACCCGAACCACGCCCTCCGCGCTCACACGCGCCCACAGCACCACCGACGGCGCGCGAAACCCGAAGTCCATCCCGCACACCAGCGCGCCCTCCGCCTCGCCCTCGAACACGTGCTCACGCTCATCGAACTCCTCCAGCACCAGCCCGTCCTTCCGGGGTCGCTCGCACAACATCTCCGCGCGCCACACTCCCTCCGAACACCTCCCCTTCATCCGCGACGCATCCTCAACCCCGACATGCCCCCACACCCGCACGCCCTTCGCCCTCCCCCCGCACTCAGCCCACAACGAGCAACCCGCGCACGACCGCTCGTCCTCACACCTCGACAACACATCCACCACCCCCCAACGAAACTGCCTGCGCCCCTCATCCCGCGTGATCTCGTGCATCAACCCCCACGACCGATGCATCGTGCTCAACGCCTCCACCGACGCCCGCGCCCACACGCCACCACACCGCCGACTTCTCGGCGCCAGCTGCGCCGCGTCCCAGATCTCCGGATCAAACAACTCAACCTCGTCACAACGCATCTTCACGGGCCGCGAACCCCGCACCGATGACTCCGACGCCGCGCTCACCTCCACAACGCTCCCGTTCGTCAACCGCAACCGCCGGCCCGTCGGCTTCCCCTCCACCAACTCGCGAAGCCCCGCCCGCTCAAACAACTTCCGCACATGCGCATGACACCGCTGCCCCTGCTCCACACTCCCGGCCAGCACCCGCACCTCGATCCCCGGCTTGAACACCAGGTCCAACACCGTCGCCACCGCCGCATAAAACGTCTTGCCTCCCCCCCGATTCGCCCACACCACCACGTCCCTCTCGCCTCGCTCCTCAAAGAACGCGTGCGACACGTACGCAAACGGCGCATCACTCCCCGCCAGCAGCGCCACCCGAGCCGTCTCCACCCCGAGCACGCTCCGCATCCACTCCCACAACTGGTTGTCCGTCCGGGGACGCACACCCACCAACGCGCGCCGCGACACCACCACGCCCATGCGTCAGCCCTCCCCCAACGCGCGCGATCCGCTCCGCTCCAACGCCGCGCGGATCGACTCCGCCTCCGGCCCCTCCTGCAACACCACCATCGCGCCCTCCCCCTCATCCGCCCGTGACTTCCGCGAAAGAAACGACCCCTCCAACGTCAGCAGGTCAACGCACGACTTCCGTCGCGTCTCCTCACCACTGGCTTCCCCCGTCAATCGAGTCAGCCGAATCACGGCCTTCACCCGCGCCCTCCGGAACAACAGCTCCGCACGCGCATCCTCCAGCCGGCACAACCCCGCCACCGTCGCCCCCTGCTCCTCCGCGCTCGCCCACGACGCCAACTCCCGCATCGTCAGCCCGTGCCGCGCCGCAATCTCCGGCGCCTCCCGCACCATCGAATACACGTCCCGCAACACCCGCGCGCTCAACGCGTCCGCGTCCACCGACTCCGACCCCCGCACGCCCCTGTTCACCGCCACGACACTCCCCCCCTTTCCCCTTCGCCCGCCACGCGCGCTCCGCCGCGCGCGCCATCCCCATGAACCCCCGATCACGCTCCCGATCAAACCGCCGCATCACCCCCAACGCCTCACGACGCTCCGACGCCGTCAGAAACACCGTCAGCGATGACAGCAACTCGCCACCACGCTCTCCTCGACGCATCTCCCTCCCTCCGTTTGCCGATCACCCGAACGCGTACGCCACACGCTCCGACGACACACACCGGCACGCGGCCCGCGCCAGACCCTCGCCCTCCAACCCCCGCGCCATCTCCCGTCCCCGCCCGTCTCCCGCCCAGCGTCGCAGCTCCATCTCGAGCCACCCCTCAAGACCGCGCTCCCGCGCCGCGCGCAGCACGCGCGACGCATCACACGCCTCCCACTCCTCCAGCCCGAGATGCGCAAACACGTCCAGCGCCCGCGCGTCCCGAAGCCCCGCCGGAATCCGAATCGCCCGCATGCCGGCCCGCTCGAAGAACGGACAAGCCGCCCCCATCGCCGCCACCGCTTCCGTCCGCTCCGTCATCGCGTCCGAGAGATACGTGCGCACCAGCCCCTTCGCGATGCCGACGCCGCGCCACCTCGGCTCAACCACCACCCGCGAAACACACCGCACCTCCGCGTTCAACCGTCTCGCGCACACGCTCCGATCGCCGCTCGAATACCGATCCCCCCACGCCAGCCTCCGCCACACACCGTTCAACGTCGGCATCGACACCACCAGCGCGCCGACCACCGCTCCCCCACTCCGCGCCGCGAGCACACGCGCCGCCGTGGCCGGCCGTCCGCCGCAATAATGAAAACCCTCCAGCCCCGCGTACGCGCTCCAGTCAGCCTCGCCGTACGAGATGTGCAGCGGCTCGCTCTCCCCGCTCCCATCCTCCGCCCGCGCGCCGCCGTGCAAGTCGAATCGCACGATCCGATCCGGCCCCAGCGCGCCCTCCAGGTCATCGTGCGCCGTCGCCACGATCGCGCTCACGCCCTCGCCCCGCACGCCCCGCGCAAAGCACCGCGCCGTCACTCGCGCGCTCACCCGATCCAAGCGCGCCAGGAACTCATCCGCCACGATCACGCTCCCCGCCCGCTTCGACGCCCGCTCCAGAGCAAGCCCCAACCACAGCCGCTCCCGCTGCCCCTCCGACATCTCCCCCGCGCTCCGCACGAAGCATCGCGCCTCCCCCAAACCAACCTGCGACAGCCGACGCATCGCCCGCGCCACGCCCTCCTCGCCATCTCCCGAGCCCACCATCTCCACACTCGCGCGTTGCGCCGCACTCCCCCGCGCCGCCCGCGCCTCCACCACCTCTCTCCCGCTCGCCCGCAGCGCGCCCACCGCGCTCCGCAGCGCGCTCGTCTTCCCCGACCCGCTCGCCCCTGTCAGAAGCGTGATCGTCCCCGCCCGCGCCTCGATCTCCCTCCCCAGGAGCACCGCTCGCTCCGGCGCGCCCCATGCATCACCCGCGGGCGGATCCAGTCCGAACATCGAGCACACCCGCAGCACACGCTCGCTCACGCCGCGCCCTCCGACTCGAACAACGCCTCCACCGCGCCCATGTGCCGACGCACGGCGTGCAGGCTCATCCCGGCCACCTGCGCCGCCTCACGCATCGTCAATCCCTGCACCACGCACGCGCTCGCCACCCGCCTGCGGCTCGGGCCCCACAGGTCCCGCCTCGACAGCACGAACACGAACCGCGGGTCCATCACCCGCCGCACCAACGCACGCACCTCGCGCCGCAGCGTTCTCGCCGAGCACCCCCGCACGCGCGCCATCTCCCCGACGGGCAGGCCGCTCTCGAAAACCGCCCGCAGCAGAGACCGCTCCTCCGGGCTGACGTGCTCCGCCAACGCCAGCACCGCCTCCACCTCCTCGCGCCCGTGCCGACGGCGCAGGTCCGTGAAGGAGGACGCGTCGATCCGGTCCATCTCCCGCCACGCGCTCCGCCCCGGACTCGACCACGCCGTGCTCTGCTGGATCATGGGCCCCTCATCAGAAATGTGTGCGGACACTCGACAAACCCCTCGACACAGAACTGAGTTTATCGTATAGTAAACTCATCGGGCGTAGTTTTATCGCAAGTGCTTCTGTTTGCAAGGCATCTGTCTGGTATATCCACGAAGAAGCGCACAGGAGCGGTCGATGGGGCGTCTCGGCGAACACATGAGATCTCGGCGGCTGGAGCTGGGGCTGACCCTGCAGAACCTGGCCGACGCCGTGGGCTGTCACAAGTCCTACCTGTCCCAGATCGAGAACGGGAAGACGAGCGGCGCTCCCTCGCCCGCGCTGCTCGCGCGCCTCGAGCGATCGCTCCGCATCGACTCGGGGCGGCTGGTGTCGATGGCGAGTTTCGAATCGCTGCCCGAGGCCGCGCAGCGCGAGGTGCGCCACCTGCACGAGCAGCGCGACGTCGCGCGTCGCCTCGCCGAGTTGTTGCGTGCGAGAACGCTCGATAGGGCCTGGGAATCGGGCGAGCTGCGCACGCTCGTTGATCGGTTGACCGAGCCCGCCGGCGCCAAGGGCGACGTGGACCTGATCGGGCTGCCGGTGCAGGTGCCGGTGATCAACTCCGTGGCCGCGGGATACCCGCGGGAATTCACGGATCTCGGCTATCCGGCGCGCGTGTCGGACGAGCACGTGAGCGTGCCGGAGCTGTCGGACGCGGACGCGTTCGCCGCGCGCGTGGTGGGCGATTCGATGGCGCCGGAGTACGAGGAGGGAGACATCGTGGTGTTCAGCCCGGAGCGGAGCGTGGTGGACGGGGACGATTGCTTCGTGCGCCTGGAGCGCGACGACGAGACGACGTTCAAGCGGGTGTACTTCGAGCGGGAGGGGGAGGACGCGGTGCGGATCCGGTTGCAGCCGCTGAACAGCCGGTATGGGCCGAGGGTTGTGGCGCGGGAAGAGGTGGCGGGCTTGTACGCGGCGGTGCGTGTGGTTCGGGCGATTGCCGGTGGGCGGGGGCGAGGAGGTCGGGGCTGAGCCGGGGGCCGGGGGCCGAGGGGTCGAGAAAAAGAATTGAGAAACGGGCGTGTTTTTCCATGGCGCAGAAGAGCGTTTTGCGCTTTCCAGGGTGAGGGGGGCGCGGACATGGGTTGGCGGGCGTGGGCGTGAAATGGAATCGTCGCGACCCGCTTCGGACGAAGATGGTGTGTGGGCTCGTTCGCCCAGTTCCGCTTCCTTGTGAGGCGGGCCGGCGAGCCTTGCCTTCGGCGGACCGTTCGGGGCTGCTCTCCGGGTCGTCGGTCGCGACCACCATCGACGGCTCGGGGCTTTGAGGGGGGACTGGGGCGGATGTGTTGATCAGGAGTCGCGTTCCGCGGCGCCGAGCGTCGTGTCTTGATGGCGCGCCGGAAGGCGGGGCGAGATGCTCTTTTGCGGATGTACGGCGCGAAAAAACGCCGCCAGAGGAGTGTTCCTGTGGCGGCGTGAATTCGTCAGGCGGCAGTGTGCGGTGCGCTGGGGATCACTACGCGTCCCTCTTACCTTGGCCCGTGTTGTGGGCCACAACGCCCCAGGTCGCCTGACGTGAAGCCTTCCGGGCCGAGTTAACGGGCCGGTCGGCTCTGCCACGCTGTGGTTCCGGCGCGTGTGCGGCGCGCGGGAACGGATGCCGTTGCGGTGGCAGCGCGTTTGGTAAAGGGGTGGTGCTCGCAGCGCGGTGCACGGGACGCAGCGCGCATCCTGTGGAGGATGCGCGTTGGGCGTAGCCCGGGCGCGCTGTCCGCAGCGCTCTCTCTACTCGCTACTGCCACGTCCCTGTGCAAGGCGCATGGCAAGACTGATGGAGCATACCTGCGGGCGCATGGTCTGCAAGAGAAATTGGTGAAGCGATGCGTGTTTGGCGGTTTCCGGACGGGCGGGGGAAACCCGCGATTATGAGGGGATTTCGACGAGGAAGGAAGGTTGGGGGTTTTTGGATTTGGAGCCGGGCGTCTTCTCGAGGAGTTGCTGGTTGCCGTTGTAGAGATTGTGAGGGTGTCGTTTGCGGAGTTCGTGGAGGAGGGGGGATTCGATGGGCTTGGAGATGCCGGCGTCGGCGTCGGTGAAGGCGCCGAGCGTGACGAGGGAGGCGTTCGGGCCGTGGTAGTAGAAGGCGGGCTCACCGTCTCGTCGGAGTTGGATGGCGGCCTGTTCGGCGGCCTTGCGGGCGTCGGCGATGTTGGGGGCTTCGTAGATGGCGATCTGGAGTGAGTAGCGGGCTCGTGGGGAAAACTCGGCGCGGGCGGTGTTGAGGGCGAAGGGGGCAGCCGAGGCGGGGTCGAGTTCCGAGGGCGTTCGTGGGGGCGCGAGGAAGGCGCCTGCGAAGATGGGTCGGTTTTCGACAAGGGTGGCGCGGACGGTTTGGAGGGTGGTTCGGACGGCGGGGTCGGCCGGGGAGGTGAAGTTGCCCAGGACGATGGCGGAGCCTTTGCCTCGGGGCTGAACGCGGGCGTCCTTGAGGGCGGTGAGGGTGCGGACCTGCTCGAGCGCGGCGTTGGCGAAGGCGGGGTGTTCGGGGCCGGCGTAGGTGACGAGGACGATGGTCCAGCCTTCGGGGGCGGCGGCCGAGGGGGCGTCGGCGGGCTTTTTCTTGGATTGTGCGAGGGCGGAATTGAGGGGAAGACCGAGGGCCAGAAGGGCGAGCAGGGCGAGAATTGATGTTCGGAATCTATTTGGGCCGATTTGAGGGGTCATGGGAGTGCTTTCGGCGAGAAAAAGGGGGCCTGGTCCGGGGCGTGTTATTCGGTGTAAGTGGGTGCTTTACATGGGTTTAGCGATGGTGGAGCGGAGGTGGGAAAGGTTGCAGGGTTCTCGGTCGGGGGGACGATAGTCTGTGTGTCACGGCGAGGCGGGCGCGAGTCCGGATCGCGGGATGACGCGAAGCGTGGGGTCATGCGTTTTGCTGCTCAGGAGGAGCGGCGAGTCGATGTGCCGAGCCCGTCGGAGGCGGGACGAGCGCATGCTGATGAAGAGACGAAACACACATGTCAGACTTTACGGTCAATGGCGTGCACGAGGCGGTTCTTTCGCGGGTTGAGTCGGTTCGTCCGGCGGGCCGGCTGGATCGCGCGGGGGCGATCGTGCCGCCCGGGCCTTCGGCGGCTCGCGTTGGGGAGGACCGGGTGGAGTTGTCTGAGCGCGCGTTGCTGCTGGCCAAGCTCCGGGAGTTGCCCGAGGTTCGTGAGGACGTGATCGCTCGGGCGCGAGAGCGGATCGCGACGGGCGCGTATGACTCGAGTGAGGTGCTGGACGCGACGGTGGACGCGTTGTCGCGGGACGTCGATCTGCTGGCGTGACGCGTGGGCGGGGGCTGGGGTGTAGACTCGGGGCGAATGGGACGAGCGCTGGAGCCACATGAGTATCGCGTTGGTCAGCGGGTGCGCGTGACGCAGCAGATCCCGCGGGTCAAGGATGTGATGACCATTGATGTCGACGGGGTGGTGGTGCGCTTCGGGCAGCAGAAGACGGGGTCGTGGTTTGCGCATAGCAAGGACGCGAAGCTGTGGCTGGACCGGCTGGAGCTCAGGAAGGATGACGGGGAGCGGGTGGTGGTGAACCTGGACCGGTACAGCCGCGTTGAGTTGCTGGAGGAGGCGGACGCGGCGGCGGGGTGATTGGCCTGGGCGGTGCGCACGGGGCGGCTGGGCGGGGGCTGGGGAATTGGGATCGCTGAGAACTTTTTTTCGCTGATGCGGCGGTGGTTTTGCGCGCGTGGGGGGTGGGCGTGTGCGGGGTTGGTGCGCGCACGGGGGGACGCGGGACGGGGAGGGTGAGCGGGCGCATGCGGCGCCCGGGCAGAGTGAGGAGTCGCGCGTGGCGTATTCGCTGGAGCCGTTCGGGGAGATTGGGCTGGACGAGGCGCTGCTGGGGGCGCTCATCGAGGATCATGCGCGGCGGCGGACGCCGATGCTGCGCCGTCTTTGGGCGTACTACCGCAACGCGATGCGGCTGGATGGCGCGGGGCTGGGGAGGCTGGCGCAGGAGGAGGGGTTGCCGCTGCGGTTTCGGGGGCGGCGGCGAGACGGGGATGACCGGGACGATCAGAACGAGCGCGTGATCGAGAACGACATCGCGTGGCGCGTGCACGCGATGGTGGACTTCATGTTCGGGCGGGCGGTGTCGGTGGTGTCGCAGGTGGAGGATGCGTCGCGTCGGCGTGAGATCGGGCGCGTGCTTGACGGGGTGTGGGAGGCGTCGGGCGGGATCGGGCTTTTCCAGGACATGGCGCTCTTGGGCGCGGTGTACGGGCACGTGGACCTGTTGTTGCGGACGGGTACGGGCGGCGTGCGGGTGGAGGTGGTGGAGCCGGCGCGGGGGATTCCGCTCGTGAGCGCGCGGGACTTTCGAACGCTGGACGCGTTCGTGGTGCGGTTTGAGCGGGAGACGACGAGGGTGACGCGCGAGGCGGACGGCGGGCGGGCGGGGCTCTCGCGCCTGGGGCCGCGCTGGAGGTCGAGCGCGCAGCGGGGGCGCGAGGAGGTGGTGGAGGTGTTCTCGGCGCGGGCGCGGCAGTTGTACGTCGATGGCCGATTGCGCGAGGAGGAAGAGCACGGGCTGGGCGAGGTTCCGGTGGCGCACATTCAGAACATCAGTCAGCCGCTGGAATATGAGGGGCTGAGCGAGGTTGAGCCGCTGATTCCGCTGCAGGACGAGCTCAACACGAGGCTGTCGGACCGGGCGCATCGCGTGACGATGCAGAGCTTTCAGATGTACCTGGCGAAGGGGCTGGAAGGGTTTGCGGGGGCGCCGATCGGCGCGGGGATGGTGTGGGCCACGGACAATGAGCAGGCGAGCGTGGACGCGATCGGGGGGGATGCGGCGTCGCCGTCGGAGGAATCGCACATCCGGGAATTGCGCGAGGCTATGGACAAGGCTTCGAGCGTGACGCCGATCGTGACGGGCGTGCTGTCGAAGGTCGGCAATCTGTCGAGCGAGAACGCTCTGCGTGTGACGTTGCAGGGGATGCTGACGAAGACGGCGCGGAAGCGGGTGACGTATGGGCGGGGGATCTCGGCGATGAGCCGCATGGCTCTGGCGGCGCTGGACGGCATGGGGGTGTTTCGCACGAGCGAGTCGGAGCGCGCGGTGCGGGTGGTGTGGCCGGACCCGCTGCCTCGGAGCGAGCGGGAGCGGCTGGAGGAGGCGCGATTGAAGCGTGAGCTTGGCGTGGCGGGGGACGTGGTGCTGGCCGAGCTTGGGTACGGGGTGGGCGATGAGGGCGTTGTGTGATCGCGGAGTGAGCGAGAGAGGAGTGAGCGATGCCGGGTGAAGAGGGTCTGGGTGAGGGCGAGGGAGAGGGTGGAGGCAAGGGGCCGCCGGAGGGGACGGGGGGTGGAGGGGAGTCGGGGAGTGATGTCACGGCGACGGAGGAGCAGCGTTGGCGCAAGCGCGCGCTGGATGCGGAGGCCATGGTGGAGGACTTACAGGGGAAACTGACGAGCGCATTGGCGGACTTGGAAGCGGCGCGCGAGGCGTTGGATGCGAGCGAGCGGAAGCGGCAGATCGAGTGTTGCCTGGCGGAGGCGGGCGCGGTGGACGTGGGCGCCGCGAGATTGCTGACGGAGGCCGCGGTGGCGGAGATGGACGCGCCGGATGTGGCGTTGGCGATCGAGGATTTGAAGCGGACGCGAGGTTGGCTGTTTAGGCGTGGTGGGGCGGAGATTGCGCAGGGAGCCGGATCGGTGATGAGTGTGAGGCCGGCGGAGCGATGGGGGGCGGCGCTGGAGGACGCGGCGGAGGAGGCCGCGGTGACGGGGGATCGGTCGGCGCTGCTGCGGTACTTGCGGTTGAAGCGCGGGCGGTGAGTGAGGGGATCGGCGCGGGCGTGTGCCCGGCGCGCGGGAGGGTTGTGGAAGGACGAGGACGAAGAAGGGAGAGGGCATGCCGTTTACGGGGAAAGCGACGTATGGGGCGGGGGCGGAGTTGCCGGAGATTGCGGAGGATGTGAGCGACATCATCGGGATCGTGTCGCCGTTTGAGACGCCTCTGCTGGACCATCTGGGCGATCCGGCGCGGGTGGCGCGAGGGACGGTGCATGAGTGGGTGGAGGATGCGCTGCTGCCCAACACCGATCAGATCAATCAGTCGAGTTTTTCGCCCAGCGCGACGACGGCGACGAGCGTCACGGTGGACAACGGCGCTCGATTCCAGGCGGGCGATCAGGTGCGGCCCGGCGCGTCGGGCGAGGTGATGTTGGTGACGGGCGTGGTGGGGAACGTGCTGACGGTGCAGCGCGGATACGGGGCGACCACCCCGACTGCGCTGGCGGACGACATGAAGCTGCTGATCCTGGGCAATGCGGCGCTGGAGGGCGATGCTCGGCCGACGGCGCGGTTCACGAGCCGCGTGCGCAAGCAGAACTGGACGCAGATTCTGACTTCCGCGGTGGAGGTTTCGGGTTCGCAGCTGGCGGTGAAGTCGATCGGGGTGCAGGACGAGCTGGACTACCAGAAGCAGGAGCGTGTGCGCGAGCTGTTGCGCGATCTTGAGAACTGCGTGCTGAACGGCGTGGCGCCGGCGGCGAACCCGCAGGGCTCGGCCACGGTTCGACGGACGATGCGGGGCGTGCTGGCGTCGATCTCGACGAACAAGTTTCAGCCGGGCGTGGGCGGATTGCCTCAGGGCACGGGCGGGGGCAACAACGGGCTGACGGAGGACCTGCTCAATGCCGCGCTGCGGCGGGTGTGGGAGAGCTCGGCGGGGCAGATCGACACGATCGTGGTCGGTGGGTTTCAGAAGCGGAAGATCAACGGTTTTGTGACGGGGAACGTGGGGTACACGCCGGGGGACACGAAGTTTCGCGAGCTGGTGGGCGTGTACGAGAGCGACTTCGGCGTGGCTCGCGTGATCCTGAGTCGTTGGATGCCGGCGGATACGCTGTTGCTGCTGGACTCATCGCGCGTGGATGTGCTGCCGCTGGCGGGACGAAGTTTTCAGTACAAGCCGCACGCGGTGACGGGTGACAGCGAGGCGGGTCAGGTGTTGGGCGAATACACGCTGGAGTTCCGCAACGAGAACGCGCACGGGGCGCTGAGCGGCTTGGCGACGAGTTGAGCTGGAGGGGAGGGGGGGATCGCGCGCGGGTGGGGGACCTCGCGCGCGGGCTCGTCGGCGGCGCCGCGGCGCTGCCGGCGGGATTGACGGGGTGGAGCGCGGAAGGGAGAGAGCGAGATGTCGTTTGCGACGGATCGGGACTTGCTGGTGTTGGAGCCGGGGCTGTTTCGGGACGTTGGTTGGTCTGCGCAGCGCGTGGTCGAATCGGGCGGGGTGAGCGTGTCGGGGACGACGCTGACGAGCGCGGGGAGCGACTTCGTCGGCGCGGGAGTGACCTCGGGGCACGTGGTCTTGGTGAACGGCGCGCCCCTGGAGGTGGTGGCGCGACTGAGCGCGACGCAGTTGACGGTGTCGCGGCTGCGCGAGGAGTCGAGCGGCGGCGCGATCGCGCCGGGCGCGATGGCGGGCGCGGCGCTGGTGGTGATGACGTTCCGGCCTCAGCTGGCGACGGCGCACGCGCAGGTGCTGCGTTCGCTGGGGATCGAGCCGGGCGCGGCGGCGGGGCTGGGGGTGGTCGGTGAGGGCTCGATCGTGAACGGAGCGGCGCTCGTGCGCGTGGAGGCGTTGGGCGCTCTGCATGCCATCCTGGCGAGCGCCAGCGCGTTGGTGGGGGAGGCGTCACCGATGTGGGCGAAGGCGCAGATGTACAGGGAGCGGCTGCGGGAGGAGCGGCAGCGCGTCGCGGCGCTGATCGATCTCAATGGCGACGGCGTGGCGGACGCGACGAGGCGCATGAACGTCATGCGCCTGACGCGGGCGTGACGGGAGGTGCGCGATGCTGGTGATTCGGCCGGGAAGCGTGACGCTGCTGGGAAAGGCGCTTGACAATGTGGAGGCGTTGTCGGTGGATCGGCTGTCGGGGGGGCTTGCGCTGGAGCGATCGGACCGGGGGCCGCACGTTGTGTTCGCTGATGCGCCGGAGCAGCGGGTTGTGATTCGGGTGAAGCGTCTGCTCACCTCGGACGAGGCGACGCCGGCGCGCGTGGGTGAGGCGGGGGAGCTGCGTTGGCGGCGGTCGGGCGGAACGGACGCGGGATCGCGCGAGTTCGCGGCGAGCGTGGTGGTGGAAAGCGTCGAGCATGACCTGAGCGTGAGGCAGGGAGCGGCGCAGCGGATCGTGATGGCGGCGATCTCGTTGGACGGCGCGGCGGACCCGGTGACGGAGGCGCTGGTATGAGCACGATCGGAGGACAGTCGTTGTTCAACTCTGGGCCGCACCGGTTTGCGCTGAAGACGGTTGGCAAGCTGTGGGTGCCGCCTCTGCGTCTGGACGGGCTTCAGGATCTGGTGGTCGTGTACGCGGCGAATCTGCAGGTGCAGATTGCGCAGACGGGCCGGTTGATCGGCGCGAGCGAATCGGATTTGTGGACCCAGGTGGAGACGATTCGTGCGCGCTGCGAGGCGCAGCTGACGGGCGCGCTGGTGGACAACAACGGGCGGTCGTGGGCGGGAATGACGCTGCTGACGTTCCGGCCGCACGAGCGGGTGGATCGGGGGAGGGCGATCAGCCTGGCGTATCAGGCGGACTACGTGCGGCTGACGTAGGAGGAGGTCGGGATGGACGCGTCGGTGTTGACGGAGGCGGCGCAGTTCGGCGCGGCGGGGCTGATGGGGTGGATGTGGCTGACCGAACGGCGGCACGCGTCGCTTCGCGAATCGCAATTAAGCGCGGCTCATGAGCGGATGATGGAGCAGCGTGTGCAGCTGGATGCGTTGCTGGCGGCGCTTCGAGAGAGCACGCGGGCCGTGACGGCGATGGAGGCGGGCCAGAGGGCGCTGGTGGGGCTCATCGAGCGGCTTGGAGCGAGGGGGAGCGCGAGGTCGTCATCCACCGAGCCGGCGGGGTCGGGAGGTAAACTGAGCGCGTGACCCGAGTTTGCGGCGTGATCGCGGCGGTGTTGTGTGCGTGCTGTTTGGCGGGCTGCGCTTCGCCGCGCGCCGGGGAAACTGCTGGCGCGGCCGGGCGAGCGCACGCGTTCCAAGCCGAGCGCCTCGTCATTCACCCGTTGACGCGCGTGGTTCGGGCGGCGGACGGTCGGATTCGGATCGAGGCGCACTTTGAGCTGCTGGATCGTTATGGAATCGGCGTGCGTGAGCTGGGCCGACTGGAGTTTGAAGCGCGCACGGGGTCATCGGAAGTCCCGGGATCGGTGTGGCGCAAGGACTTGCGCACGGGCGAGGCGAACACCGCCCAGTTTGACCGCATCACCGGGATGTATGGCGCGACGCTCGAGGACCAGCCGGAGGGGCTTCTGGCTTCGGGTCGGATCGCTCTGACGATCCGCTTCACGGCGTTGGACGGGAGAGTGCTGGCGGCCACGTGGCGCGAGGGGCGGTAGCCGAGTTATGGGCCGCTCGTTTCTGTGCGACGACTTGAGAAATTCATCTGGAAAGCGGTTCGGAGTGGATGGGGTGTATCGGGGAGGCCGATGGTAAGCGATGGTGTCATTCGCCACGGTAGCGAATGGGAGAACTGCCATGAGTCACGACGGGGCTACACGCCTGCTGAAAGCACTTCGCGCGCTGGACGAGATGGCCGAGGAAGCGGCCGTTCGTGATCGTCGTGTCCATTCGCGGTTCCGCGTTCGAGGCGAGGGCACCCTGATCTTTGATCCACATCTTGAGCTCGGGGCCGAGAAGCCCGGGCAGCTCGTGCACATTCGAGACGTCAGTCGTGGCGGCTTCGGCCTTTTGTGTTCGAGTCGGGTTGAGGAGCGGCGGGTGAGCCGTCTGGTGTGCGTTGCTGAGGGAGTGGAGCTTGGTTCGGTGCTGATCATGCCGACGCACGTGTCGGAAGTGATGGACGGGGTGTTCCTGGCCGGGTGCACGATGGTGCTGGACGCTTCGATGCTGATCGCGCTGGGCGTGCGTCCGCACGAGATCGTGTTGTCGGAGGATCGACCGATCGCTTCGCCGACGGACGGAGATTTTTCGACGGTGAGTGATCCGTCGTCGCCGGGCGCGATCGGGACCTAATTCGTCTCGGAACGGAGGTAGAGCGGCGGGGGCGGGATGGCGCCGAGCATCAGCCCGCGGGTGGCCACGACGCGCCAGGGCTGGACCCCGCCTCGGCATTTCACTTCGATGGCTTGCGTGACGGGCTGTCCTTCGCCTGCGGGAACGGCGATGGGCCTGTGGACCTGCACGGTGGCTTCATCGCCGAGCACGCGCACGGATTCGACGTGATAGACGGGGAGAGACTTCGAGCTTTCGGTGACGAGATGCGCGTCGGACGGCGCGAGTCGCTTGACGATGAGCGAGGCCTGATGGTCGGAGATCGAGGAGGGGAGATTGAGCGCGTAGGGACCGTTGGAGGGGTATCGCGAGACGACGTGGCGCACCGCGGCCGCGGTGATCTCCACGATGGATGCGGCCGCGACCGGACGCGCGTTGGGGTCATCGTAGATCGACGGGTTGGTTGACACGCCGACACAGCCGGCGGGGATCGCGATCAACGCGGCGAGAAGGGCGAGCACAGTCGGCGTACGGCGTGCGGTGGACATCGAAGACTCCTGTCGATTCGGCAGTGCAGTGTACCTGCGGTGAGGCGGTCCGGGCGGCGGCACGGGCAGAGAGCGACGTGATTCGTACCATTCCGGTGCATGTCCACAGCGTCAGCGTCGAGTGGGGTTCGTGGCGGGGACCGTTTTTTCGGCGGACGGCTCGCGCTGGCGGCGCGCGACATCAAGCTCGCGCATTCGGTGTTTGCGCTGCCGTTCGCGATCCTGGGCGCGTGCCTGGTGAGCCCCGCCTTCCGCGCGGACGGCCCGAGGGGCGCCGACGCGTGGCGCGACTTCGGGGGGCAGTTGACGCTGGTGATCGTGTGCATGGTGTCTGCTCGCACATGGGCCATGCTGATCAATCGCATCGCGGACCGGCGGTTCGACGCGGCCAACCCGCGCACGGCCGGTCGGGCGGTCGCGTCGGGTGAACTGCGAGTGCGCGACGCGGCGGCCATGGCGATGGGCGCGGGGTTGGGGTTCCTTGGGGCTTGCGGGTTGTTCTGGGTGGTGTTCGACAATCCGTGGCCGACGTGGTTGAGCCTGCCGACGTTGGGCTGGATCGCGTTCTATTCGTTCACGAAACGATTCACGTGGGCTTCACACGTCTTTCTCGGGAGCGCGCTGGCGGCCAGCCCAATTGCGGCCGGGATCGGCGTGGATCCCGGCGAGGTTCTGGGGAACGCCTCGCTGTGGTGGCTCGCGGGGATGGTCCTCTGCTGGGTTGGCGGGTTTGACGTGCTCTACGCGTTGCAGGATGAGGGGTATGACCGAGGCGCTGGGCTTCAGAGCATCCCGTCGCGATGGGGAGGCGCTCGCGCGAGGTGGATAAGCCGTGGATTGCACGTCGCGGCCTGGGGATCGCTCGTGCTCGTCTGGCGGGAGGACGCTCGGCTGGGGGTGGTGTTCGTCGCGGCGGTGATTGGGGCGGGAGGGTTGCTCGTGTGGGAGCACGTGCATCTGGCCCGGCGAGGGATCGCGGGCTTGCCGCTCTCGTTTGGGGTGATCAATGGGCTGGTGGCTCTGGGAGTAGGCGCCGCGGGAGCCTTGGACCTGGCTGGCTAGCGGTCGTTTACTGTCTGACAGGAAAAAAAGATCTCTCGGGATGTGGCGGGCGAAGTGGCGTCGGGGTATATTTCTCGTACTTACTCAGCCCCCGGAAGGGCGGCGAGACTGCCTTCGGCGGCTCGCCGCCTTTTTTCTTTTTTGCAGTTTTGGGTTCGAACTGGGGCTGATTCGCACAGATTTGGGTGAATGGTGGTGTTCATCGCACAGATTCGTGTTCTGCGCCGGGTCATTGACACGCCGTGGATTTTCAATGAGTTCTGAACTTATTATCATGGCGACGGAGATCCGTGATGGAACGAAAGACGGCGAGCGCACCGGTCGGGATCATCAAGGCGCAAGACGCCTTTGTGCGCGCGTGGGGCCAGATGGCCGGGGCATGGGGCATCGGGCGCACCATGGCCGAGGCCCATGCGTTGCTCTACATCGTGGGGGAGCCGTTGAATTCCGACGCCGTGATGGATCGGCTGCAGATCAGCCGAGGCAACGCGTCGATGACGTTGCGTTCGTTGGTGGACTGGGGTCTGGTGCAGCGCGTGCACAAGTCCGGCGATCGCAAGGAGTATTTCCGGGCCGACTCGGACGTGTGGTCCATGCTTCGAACCATCCTCCGTGAGCGCAAGAAGCGGGAGCTGGACCCGCTGCTCGCATCGTTGCACGAGATCCGCGACATGACGGGCGCGGACGAAGGGCCCGCTCGAGCGCACAACGCGCGTCTGGACATCATGGTTTCGTTCGTAACGCTTCTGGAGACGCTCGCCGAACGCGTTGTCTCGCAGGAGGGATCGGATCTCCAGGATGCTGCGCGGACGCTCGGCGAAGTGATGGAGCGCGGCTCGAACGGGGACGTCGGGGGTCCTGCTCCTCGAAGGCGGCGGTCCCGATGAACGCTCCGCGCGCATTCGTGGGCTGGGCCGACGCGCCACTGGCGATCGAGTGGAGGGTGGGAGGATCGGATGATGCGCGGGGCTGGACCCTGCGCTGGATCATCGAGCCCGGCAGCTCGGGGCGCGTGGTCATTCGCGGCGAGCAGGAACGCTCCAGCGGGGCGACGCCGCTGAGCCCCTCCATGATGATCGAGAGTGAATGGGTGATCGACCCGTTCAATGGCTGGGCCCATCTTTCGGCGGGCGACCATCTGCAAGCGACATTCAAGCCACAATCGGACGGCGGCTGGGCCCTTGTGTATGCGCACACCGACGCGCTCGCGCGGCTGGGCGTCGTCGGCGGGCAGACGGAAGCGCCCATCGCGGCGAAAGCGAGCGCGCAGCAGATGAGCCGCTCGTTGGCGAGCTGATCGACCGCTCGATGCGGATCAGAACGCGGGCTTCTTGGGCTCGCCCTGCCGATTCGCGGCGCCCTGCTGCAGCGCTGCGCCGAGCGCCTGCCCGGCCTGCAGCACCTCGTTCGGCACGAACGCCTCGATGGCAAACCCGCCGCCTTCCGGCACGAACGCGATGCCCAGAGGGGGCAGGTCGGCCGGCGGCGTGAAGTTGGCGCTCATGCCGGCCATGGCCATCAGGGGCAGGATCTGGTCGAGCACGGGCTTGACGCCGAGGTACAGCTCGCCGGTTCGGTTTGCGGAGAGATTGCCCGCAACCTGCGCGATGAGCGCGTTGCTGCCGAGC
The DNA here is from genome assembly GCA_964638515.1 of uncultured Phycisphaeraceae bacterium. Lineage (GTDB taxonomy): Bacteria > Planctomycetota > Phycisphaerae > Phycisphaerales > UBA1924 > CAYPGJ01. The sequence continues at coordinate 13,857 of CAZWZL010000009.1, read as the reverse complement.
GACTCGCCCGGCTTCGTGCCGAGCGCCTTGGCCATGAGTTTCGCATCGGCGACGGTGGTGACGTACACGCCCTTCTCGCCGGGCGACACGTGGCCGTTGGGGCCGCCGCTGGGCCCGTAGAACAACGCCAACGGCGAGCCGGAGCCTCCCCCGGCGAGCACCTTGAGCGAGTATCCGTCCGCATTAACGCTGCCCTCGGCGAGCGCGCCGTCGGTGTACGTCGTGGCGATCTGTGCGCCGTCGCTCTGCTGCCCGTTCAGCCCGGTGATGAACGTCTTGAACGACTGCTTGAAGTCGATGGGATTCGGGGCCGCGTAGAACGATACGGAGCGCGCGAGCAGCCCGCCGAAGAGCCCGGCCGGGTTTGGATAGATGGCCACGGCCTGACCGCTGACGGCCGCGCCCAGCGCGAGCAGCGGCTGCGACGCGGCGGCCGCGGGATCGTCGCCCCCGAACGCCCGCACGATCGCCTTCATGCCGGGCGTCGAGAGATCCACGGCGTACGCGAGAAGGAACGGATCGTTGGGGAGCGTCTTCAGCAGCGGCGCGGAGGGTTCACCCGCGCTCAGCATGTTCGCTCGCTCACCCCCGGCCTTGTAGTTCATCGCCAGATCGAGGTGCAGCCCGCCCGGCGCTCGGCGCAGGGCGAGCACGCCGCCCACGGCGTCCTGCATCAGACGCTCTCCGGGCATGCCCCCGCCCTGGCCCAGCCCGCCCAGCCCCGCGGCCATGAGCGGCTTCTGCAACGCGCCGGCCAACGGGTTGAGCCCCGCCTTCGACATCTGCAGCACACTGGACGGATCGAACATCACGAACACGTCCGCCGACGAGGCGACTCGTTCGCCGGCCTGACCGAGGTTGGCCGCGTGCACGGCCAGATTGCCGGGCGCGCCGTCGAACTTCTCGAGCAGGTCCTTCATGGGGCTGAACGCGGCGTAATGCTCCCCGAGGGGCTTCACGTAGAACGTCTCGCCCTGGATCGAAATCTCGGGCATGGGCGCGGCCGGATCGGCGGCGCCCAGCGCTTTGGCCATGGCCTGAAAGTTGCCCACGGGAAGCAGCGCGATGATGGGCGGCGCCTCAGCCGCGGCCTCGGGATTCGCGGTCGGCATGACCAGCACCGCGACGGGCTGCGTCATGTCGATCGCCTGTGCCAGGCCGAGCATCTCGAGCGCGCCCTTCAGGCCCGCCGGGGCCTGACCGATGGCGCCGAGCACGCCCGCGGCTCCCGCGTCCAGTCGATCGAGGCTGGGGGCCCCGATCACCGCCATGGCGCCCTGCGGCGTGTGATCCAGGATTTTCGGCAGCGCGGCGTCGGCCAGCGACGCCGACCCGGCGCCGACGATCAGCGCGAGCACACTTCGAGAAACACAACGGCGACGGGCGAGACGCGGCATTCGATCGTTTCCTTGCTGCTGGGACACCGGCCTCGAGGGCCGAGAACTCGATTTCACGGGAAGCACCCCGGGGGGATACGACGCACACTCCCCCTTCGGGTTCGCGGATGGTACGTCCGCTCGGAGAGGGCAGGACCCGCGGCGGGAACCCCCGCTGAGTCAGGGTTCTTCGACGCTGCCGCCGCGTTTCATGAATCTCACGCCCGATCCCCGGAACTTTCCGACGTCAGGGGCCGATAGGCTTCGGACGATGCAGCAGGCCCTCGAAACCCTCCTGGCCGGCGGGACGCTGACTGCGGACGCCACGCGCGCCGTCTTTGATCGAATGCTGGAAGGACAGGAAGACCCGGCGCGGATCGCCGCCCTGCTCTCCCTCATGCAGGCCCGGGGCGTCAGCGAGGACATGCTCGTGGGCGCGGCGCGGGCCATGCGCGAGCGCGTGGCGCGTGTGCCGTACGAGCCCCCTCAGGGTGAAGTCGTGATCGACACCTGCGGCACGGGCGGAGCGGCCAAGACGTTCAACATCTCCACGGCGAGCGCGCTGGTCACGGCCTCGGCGTCGACGCTTCCCGCGAGTCTTCGGCGCGTGCGCGTGGCCAAGCACGGCAATCGCTCCCGCACGGGTCGCGGGTCCGCGGAGGCGCTCGCCATGCTCGGGGTCAATGTCGATGCCTCGCTCGACGTTCAGGCCGCGTGTCTCCGAGAGGCCGGGCTGTGCTTCTGCTTCGCCATCCATCATCATCCCGCAACGCGGCACGTGGCGCCGGTCCGCAAGGCGCTCGCGTTTCCGACCATCTTCAATCTGCTCGGCCCGCTCACCAACCCCGCGCTCGCGCCCCGCCAGCTCCTGGGCGTGTTCGCCCCCGAGTTCGTGGAGCCCATGGCGCGTGCGCTCGCACGGCTCGGCTCGGAACGCGCGGCCGTGGTGCACGGCGCCGGACGCATGGACGAGATCTCGACGCTCGGCCCCACGCGCATCGCGCACGCGGAGGGCGAACGCGTCTGGTCGGAGGAATTCGACCCGGAGACTCTCGGGATCCCGCGCGCGACGATCGAATCACTCGCGGCGACCACGCTCGAAGAGGCCGCGGACATCCTTCGGCGCGTGCTCGACGGCGAGCCCGGCCCGGCTCGCGACATCGTTGAGGTGAATAGCGCCGTAGCGCTCTCGATCGCGGGAGCCGCGCGCTCGCCGAGAGAGGGGCTCGCGCTGGCCCGGGAAGCGATCGAGCGTGGTCAGGCCCGCGCCTCGCTGCACAGGCTGATCGAGGTCTCCCAACGAGCCGACCCCGCGGCGTGAGCGGACGCGTACGATCGCTCTGCAACTTCAAGGAGCGATGACCCATGGCTAGCGCACAGGAATACCTCGCCCGGGGCGTGGAAAGCACGAAAGAGCTTGTCAGGCGGTACCTCAAGGGATTCACCGACGACAACCGTCTGGCCCAGGCGCCCTCGCTGCCCAATCACGTCGCGTGGTCGCTGGGCCACCTCGCGCACACGATGCACCGCGTCGCCGAGCACTTCGACGGCCGGCCGCTTCCGACGGACCTGTTCATCGAAGGATCAACCCGAGGCGACGCGCACCGATTCGGAACGGAAGGGGTTTGCTTCGGCTCAACCCCGGCCACGGACCCGAATGAGTTCCCGCCGCTCTCGAAATGTCTCGATGCCTACGAGAGCGCGTGCACCCGTCTGGCGCGCGCCGTGCGCAACGCCGCCGACGCCGACTTCGAGCGCCAAGTCCCCTGGGGCGCCGGCCAGCAGCCCCTGGGCATGCTGGTGTTCCGCATGGTGTTCCACAACGGCATGCACACGGGTCAGATCGCCGATCTGCGCCGCGCGCTGCGGATGGGCTCGATTCTCTGACGGAACGCGGTCTCGCGCCGCTCCCGACGCTCGATCAAAAAAGAAACAGGCCGCGCTCGTCGTGGAGCGCGGCCCGCTGGTGTACGTCCGACGATCAGCGTCGCGGGAGGATCAGCGTCCCGCCGGCGCCGGCTGGCCGAAGAACATGAACCCGCCGAACGCGCCGAACGGGTTGTTGTTGGCGATGTACTGCGCATCCAGCGCCTTCTCGATGCGCTTCTTGGCGTCGATCAGGTGCGCGATGGAGTACGGGTCGAGCCCGGCGCCGGCCTCGTCCTTGCCCAGCGCCTTGCCGATCTTCGCGTGGATTTCCCGAAGCTTGAGCGCCGAGAGCGTCGCGACCGCGTTCTCCGCGGCCGATCCACCCAGCGCCCAGGGCATCGTGAGATCGATCAGGCGATTGAGATGATCGCGCTGCAGATTGCGCCGCAGGCTGGAGATCATCGGCTGGCGGGGCGTGTACTTGCCGCTGGACCGGCCGTCCAGCTCCGTCCAGATCGCGTCGGTCGTGGAGGACATGATCTCCGCGACGGTCAGCGCATCCTCGCCCGAAGGAACGCGAAACTCGTTGTCATAGACCCGGGCCAGCGTCGTCGGATTGAGAATCATGGTGATCGCCGACGACTGGATCGACGCGATCCGCTCGTGCACGGGGAACGTGGGGTCTTCGAAGATCCCGCTCATCCCACCCTCGTCCCACCACTTGTCCAACGACATCTTGGCCAGCAGCTCGGGCGTCAGACCGAACGCCTCGTCCTTGAACGCGCTCTCGATGATCAGGCGCATCGCGCGGCGCTGCGTCTCGGCCGGGATGTTCTCGATCGGATCACGACCCTTGCCCGTCGAAGCGCTCACGTCGCCCTTCCGATCACGATTGATGAACGAGCCGCCGATCCAGTTGGCCGAGGTCGACAACGCCGTGACATGCTGGCCCAGCGTGACCAGGTACGCCGTGCGGGCCTTCTCCCACGACTCGCCGTCCTTGACCGCGCGCTCGAGAATCTTGGAGCGCAGGTGCTGCACGAGCCGCATGCGCGACTCGGCCCAGCCGATCGGGTCCTTGCCGAAGTCGAACCGCCTCGCGTACGGGTCCGGCCCCCACGTGTCCTCGTCGGTGAGGTACGCGAGCATCGGGTCCGTGCACTTGGCGAGGATGGGCTTGAGGTCGCTCTCGGACGTGTAGCCGTACTCGATCACCCAGTAGTCGTACGGGCCGATCACCGGCGTCACCCAGTCGCCCTGCACGGGGCCGTCATTGAAGTTGATGTTGACCGGGTTGTAATCCATCACGGAGCCGACCTGCGCCTTGCCCTTGAACTCGGCGGAGTTGACGTCCTTCATGTCGTAGATCGACGACGCCTTGAAGTTGTGACGCAGGCCCAGCGTGTGCCCGACCTCGTGGGCCGTCACTTCCTTGATGAGCTCGCCGATGTACTCCTCCGGGAGACCATCGAGCAGATCATCGCCGTCGCCGCCGCCCGGCGAGCCCTCTCCGCCCGGCTTGGACGCGAGACGCATCGAATCCAGCGACTCGAACCCGAGACGCATGAGCGACACGTCCATGGCCTTGAAGGTGGAGTGTGCGCACCCGCCGTTGAGCTGGGAGATGCGATTGGCGAGCCCGTCGTACGGCCCCGCGCCCAGCAGCATGGGCTCGTCGGAGTGGATGGCCGCGGTCGGCATGCCCTCGACCTGACCGGAAGCCAGACGCTGCATCCGCTCGATCATGAGCCGCTGCCGCTCCTCGCCGTCCGCGAGCAGCAGGCGCGGGTCCCACTGCGGCTTGGCGTCGAGCCAACGCAGCGTCTCGGGGCCGAAGCCCTCGATCGCCACCTGGGGCACGAGATTCTTGAACGTCCGCGCGTACGACCGGATGAACCCGTCGTTCATCACGATGTCCGCGTCGAGGATCTGGCCCGTGCGAGGGTCCACGCGAGACGGCCCGATCGCAAAGCCGATGGAGTTGGAGTTCCAGCGGAAGAAGTTGAATCGAACGTCTTCCGGGTCCTTGTCCATGTGCGCGCCGGAGCGGGCGTCCTGCTGGTACACCTCCACGGCGTTCACGATGCCCACCTTCTCGAACGCGCGGTTCCAGTCGAGGATGCCGTCACGCACCCAGCGGCGATACCGCACGGGCGTGGTGTGCTCGACATAGAACACGATGGGCTGCTTCGGAGGGCTCAGCTTCAGGCTGGAGTCCGCCTTCTCGAGGCTCCACCGGTTGATGTACCGCGTGAACGGCTGGTCCGAGCCGGGATGACCCAATTCCCGGAACGCCGTCGTGAAATAACCCACGCGCGAGTCCGCCACGCGCGGCTTGTAGCCCGTGTTCTCCGGCAGCACGCTCCACGAGTAGTGCAGCGTGGTCAGCGAGCCCCCCGCGGTGGCGAGCGGCATCCGGAACGCGATCTCGACGTTCTGCGGGAACGCCTTGGCCTTGTCCAGCACCGCCAGCGACTTGTTCACGCCTTTGGTCATGGATCCGAAGAACTTCTCCGACTGGCCGACCAGCAGGTCGTCCATGTCGATCACGGGCCCGCCGCCCGGGCTCATGGTCACGATCGCCACGTCCAGAAGCACACGATCGGTGAACAGGTTGTCGCGCGACTTCTGCGACTCGAGATCGCCCGTGGAACGAACGCCGAGATTCGGCTGCACGAGCATGAGGCGCTTGTCCACACGCTTCCAGCTGACGAACGTGTCGCCGAACTGAATCCCCGCCGTGGGAGATCCGCCCGCGATCGTCGTGGCCACGAACAGCTTCTGCTTCTCAAAGTCTCGCGGCAGCTCCGCCAGCAGCTGGTTGTCCTTGTCGCGACGGTACAGCGTGTACATGCTCGCGGCGCCGTCCGCCGTCGACACCACCTTGGTGTACTCCTTGATCACCTCATCAAACTTGGGGAAGTCTTCCTTCTTGTCGTCCCCGTTCTTGCTCGCGCCCTGCGCGGCCTTCATCGCGGCCAATGCCTCCGGCGGGATCGCCGGCTGTTCTTCGCTCCCGCTCTGCGCCCAGGCCGAGGCCACACCGGCAACGCCGAGCCCGCTCAGCGCCAAAAGAGCCGCCGCGACGCGCACGGCCCCGATGTTTCGTTTTTTCCCCGCGCTCTCTCGTGATGTCTGGTCCACCATGGGTCGGCTCCTCTGCTCGCTGCGGCGCCAGCGCGGGCCTTGGGGCGGGGGTGCGCCTGGTGGCACTAGGCTGGGCCTCGGATACCCCGGCTGCGGGTCGGCGCACTTACACCGCCGCGATTCCGGGTCGCAGAGCCTTATACACCCCCACCCCGCCCGAGGTTTCCGGACCCCCCACTCCCCGTCCCCCACGCCGATCAGGAGCCTTCCGGAGACCGCTCGTCGAACTTTCGGGCCGCCCGACGCTTGGCCGCCAGCAAACCCGACGTGGAACCCTCAGATTCCTGCCCGACCTTCGAACTCGCACGATCCTCCTTCGGATCCCCGGCCGGCTCCGGGCGAACACGTTCGCTCGACGGGCTTGCCGCGCCACGCTCGCCCCGCGAGGGCTCTCCACCCCGCGCGCTCGCCACAGACTTCGACCTCGCCTCACCCACTCGCCGATCCGCCCGCTCCTTCGCCCGACGCATCGCGCCGACCGCCTCGGGCGCCTTCTCGCTCCTCCCGCGAGACATCGCGAGCCGAGCCAGCTCCGCCGCCGCTTCGCGCGTGATCAACCGATCCCACGCCACCCGACGCGTCGCCACGTCCAGCAGCATCACGACCACGGCCCACATCAGCAGCGACCGCCACAGCGGAGACGCAGCCACCGTCGGCGGCATCCCCTCGCGCGAGAACAACGCCGCGCCGACCGGATCGTCAAGCGACAACATGCGTCCACCGCTCCGTGAAGCGATCTCGCGCAGCAACGCGTCATTAGACCGCAGCACCCGCAACTCCGGCCCGGACTCCCGCGTCGCCGCGACCACCGCGGGCGCCAGCAGCCTCCCGCCCTCCCTCGGCGTCAGCGCCGCGACATACGCCCCCGCCTCCGGCGCAGACGCCTCGCCCGTGTACACCCCAGGCCCCGTCTGGCGCAGCACGATCGTCTCCCGCGCGCCGCCCGGACCGTATATCACCCCGGGAATCGTCAGTAGATCTCTCGGCGCCCCCTCATCGTCCCGCGCTTCCAAGCGCACCCGGATGCGCTCCCCCTCCGTGGACATCGTGACGTCGTAATCGCGCCCGAACGGCGGCCTCGACACCGAGCGCGCGATCTGGCTCCACATCACCTGATACCCCGGCCAGTCGAGCCAGCGCGACGCCCAGCGGTGCGCGTCGGACGTAAACGCCGCGACCTGCCCGAGCCCAACGCGCCAATGCGCCAGCAGCGGTTCGCCCGACGGCGCCACCATGTCGATGATCGCCGGAGGCGCACCCGGCGCCGCGGCTCGCGCCTGCGTCAGCACAAGCCCCCCCAACGGCGGAATCTCCGACGGCAGCCCCAGCGTCAGCGGCGAGCCCGAGCGCGTGTCCACCGGCGTGAAGTCCGCCTCGCGCACCTGCGGCTTGCGCACGATGCGCGTTTCCTTCAGGAAGATCCTTGGAAGCGTGTTGGCGTCGGTCACCCGGTAATACTGCCCGCCCCCTTCCAGCGCGATCTGCGACAGCGTCTGCTCGTCAGCGCCATCGCCCACGCCGATCGTGGAAACGGTGATCCCCTCCGCCGCGAGCGCAGCGGCCGTGTCGAACCCGTCCGCCGGATCGCCCTGCGATCTCCCGTCCGACAGCACGATGATGTGCTTGACCTGCGCCTCGACCTTCAGCAACATCGACCCCGCCCGCCGAAGCGCCGGGTACATGTTCGTCCCACCACCCGGCGATATGCCGCGGATCCGCCGCGCCGTGTGCTCCGGATCCGTGTTCTTCCTCAGGCCGACCACCTCGTGCGTCTCGCCGTCAAACGACAGCACCCCGATCAGGTCCTGCCGGTCGAGCGTCATCACCGCCAGCGCGGCGCCCTCGTTGGCGATCTGCTGCTGTGACTTGGCGCTCCCCATCACCGGCATGCCCATCGACCCCGACGAATCCATCACGATCATCAACGCCGCCGACGGGATGATCAGTTCCTCCGGCAGGTCCAGCCGCACCGGAAGCAACTCCTCCACCACCGAGCCCTTCCACCCTCCGGCGCCGAACGAATCCGGCCCGCCGATCATCACCAACCCACCGCCGAGATCACGCACGAAATCCGCAAGCGCGCGCTGCGCCGACGCCGGCACGTCCTCCGCCGCAACGTTCTGCAGCATCACCAGATCAAACCGCTGCAACGCCAACGGATCGAACGGGAACCCCCCCGGCGCCACCACTTCCACGTTCAGCCCCGCGCGCTCGAGCGCCCGCGCCACCGTCCGGCCCCCTCCCCCAGGCTCCGCGCGCGACACCCCATCCACCACGAGCACCGCCCCCTTCCCCGGCGAGATCACCACGCCGCCAGCCCGGTTGTTCATCGTCGACGTGTCCCCCACCAGCGCTCCCCCCACCTCGTCCGCCTCGAACACCGCCTCGAAACGATGCACACGCCCCTCCGACAACGGCGCCGGGATCACCTCCACGCGCCGCCCGGGCCCCCACTCCAGCGCGCGGCTCACGCCCGGCTCCGCGCCGTTGATGTCCATCGCACGACCCTCGTGCAGCAACGTCAACCGCCCCTTGGCCCGCCCCGTCGCCAGCAGACTCACCCGCACCGCCACCGTCGCGCTCTCCTGCGCCTGAGGCGGAACATCCACCGACTCCACCACCACCTCGCCGGCCACGCTGTACGACAACCCCAACACGTCGATCGGCGTCGCCCCGGAGCCCTCCGCGACCGCCGCGAGCGCATCACCGGTCGTCTCCGCTCCGTCCGACACCAACACGATGCGATGCGACACGCCCGTCGGCACAAGCGCAGACGCCAAGCGCAACGCCTCCCCGATGTCCGTCCCCTCCGTCATCCGTACCGACAGGTCCAACGCGTCCGCGCTGAGCCCACGCCCCCTCGGCGCCGCGACCGCGATCGCGCTCCCATCAAACGCCACCACCCCGACCAGATCGTCCGCCTTCCGCCCCTCGCTGGCGCGCTCGATCCACTCCCCCACCACTCGCTCAACGCTGATCTCGCCCCCCTCCGCGTCCCGCGCCCCCGGCGCGAAACGCCGCACCGACTCCGACACATCCACCACGAACACCACGCCCACCCGGTCGGATCGCGTGACCGCGCTCGCCCCGGCCAACGCGCCGGCAATCAACGCCAGCAACGTCACACGCGCCAGCCCGACCGTCCACGATCGCGCCCGCGTCATGGCGTGCAGCCACCGCGCCGCCACCCACACCGTCGGCAACGCCAGCGCCAACAGTGCCAGCCACAGAGGATCGGCAAACCGAACGCTCACGCCTACATGCTAGGGTCCGCCGCGCGCCGCGCCCCCCGGATTCTCCCGGCCCGACCTACTCGGACTTCGGCGTCGAATCGTCAGCCGGCTTGGTCTCCGCCGGCGCCGACTCACTCTCGCTCGGCTTCACCGCGTCCGGCATGCGTCGGTAGTACTCCCGCAAGAGCCGCGAGTACTTCGAGGGCAACGTCTGATCCTCGATCGCGCGCTCCGCGCTCTTGGCCGCCTCGCGCAGCCGCTCCGCCGCCACCCGCCCGTCCACCGTCCCGCGCCCCTCCCGCGCATTCGGGTTGTACCACTCGAACGATCGAGACTTGCCCGCGCTCTCAACGCCCTCATGGCGCGCATCCACATCCGCCGTGCGCACCGGCGGCGCCTCGACCGGCTCGCGCGTCAGCATGCCCTGCGAACCGCTCCCGGCCCCCCGCCCCTTCTGCCCGCCAGCCGCGCCAACGCCCGTGTCCATCTCCTCACCCGACTCGTCCGCTTCGCCCGCCATCAATCGCTTTGCGGCGCCGCGAAGATCCTTGGCCCGCTGCCCAGCCTCACTCGCGCCCTGCTGCTCCTGCCCGAGCCGCTCCAGAGCCTCACGCGCGCGCCGCACACTCTCCGAACTCGCACGCTCCCCGCCCTTCTTCCCCTGACCGGCCTGACCCCTCGGCTCGCCCTTGGGCGTCTGTCCACCACCCTCCCCCTGCTGGCCCGAAGACGCCGAGCCGCTCCGCTTCCCACCTCCGGTCGAAGCGCTGCCGCTCGAGGACTTTTCGCTATCCCCCGACTTGCCCGATTCGCCCGCTTCCCCTCCCCCTTCACACTGCTCGTTGACCTCCCTGGCCGCCTCCTTGAGCGACTCGGACAACTCCTTCGCGCCCTGATCGGCTCCGTCCTGCGAAGCGTTCTCGTCCTGTTCGCCAGTCCCCTCGAGCGCCTTGGCGATTTCCTCCATCTCGCGCGCCAGCTCGAGCATCTCCTCCTCGCTCATCGCACCGGGCTCTTCCAGCGCTTCTAGCGCCTCGGCCGCCGCGGCCAGGTCGCCCCGCGCCATCGCCTCACGAAGCTCCGCCGCGCGCCCGCTCCGATCCCCGCCGCCGCCCGACGACGCCACCCGTGACGCAATCTCTTCGACCTGCTCCTGGGCGCGACGCTCCAGCGCCTCGCGCTCGCGCGCCATCTCCTCAAGCGCCGCCGCAGCGATCGCCCGCGCCTCCTCGCCACCCGTGTTCCCCCGCTCCAACTCACGCTCGATCTCTTCGAGCGTCCGAAGCTCTTCCTCCGAAACCGCGCCCGCTTCCTCGGGCGCCTCAAGCAGCGCCTCGCGCGCCGCCCGCACATCCTTCGCCGCGTCTTGCCGCTCCTGCTGGAGTGCCACAAGCCGCAGCCGTTCCTGCTTCGCGCCCGAGTCGAACAACGTCATCGCCGGAACCCACAACCCGACCCCCAGCCCCGCCGCGACCACCACCGGCCACACCCCCCACCACGATCCGAATCGCACACGCACGGCCCGTCGCGCCTTCGCGCCCCGCGCAACCCGCTCCGCGTCCGCACGCGCCAGCGCCACAAACGCCTCGTCCTCGCGCGCATCAAACGTCAGCGCCGAGCTCAGCCGATCCGAAAACCCCAGCGCCCGATCCACCTCGATGGTCGCCCCCGACACTCCGATGCGACGCGCGCGAACCCACCCAACGACCAGCCCCGCCAATGCGCCCGCGCCGACCCCCGCCCCCAGCGCCACCCACGCCGTGCCCGTATCGCTCGCCCAGATCAATCGTGCGCAGACCGCGCCAAACCCGCCCAACGCCGCGCCCGCCGTCAGTGAAACCCCCAGCGCGCAAACACACTCCCGCGCCACCACACGCCGCCACGCCGCTGAAGCAATGCGCCGCGTCTGCTTCATGTCTAAACAGTAGGCCCGCGGCCTCCCGCCTAGCATCGTTCCCCGTTCTCTAACCCCGAAGGAGCCAACCATGGGCCTCATCAGCGCTTCGATCCTCCCCACCGCCAAACTCACCCGCGGCTACGCCGAATCGATCCTCAAGAACGTCAAGCCCGCCGACTTCGCCCGCCTTCCCAACGGCGTCCAAACCAATCACCCGGCCTGGGTCTACGGCCATCTGTCCATCTACCCCGACATGCTCCTCGAGATGCTCGACCGAAAGGATCTCGCCAAGCCCGACGCTCGATTCAACGATCTTTTCGGTAACGGCAAGCCGTGCAAGGATGATCCCTCCGGCTCGATCTACCCCGCGATGGAAGCCATCACCGCGCGATACTTCGAACGCACGGACGCCGCGATCAAGGCGCTCGCCGAAGCCGACGACGCCCGCCTCACCAAAGCCCTCACCGACGATTGGGCCAAGTCCTTCCCCACGGTGGGCTCGCGTTTCGATTTCCTTCTGGGCGGCCACTCCATGATGCACCTGGGCCAGATCAGCGCCTGGCGCCGCATGATGGGCCTCCCCTCAGCGATGTGAATCGCGCCCCGCCGGCTCACCGTTCCGGCAACGGCATCCGCTCCAGAAACTCGACGACCGCAGCCCGCGATGGTGACGCGCCGCTGCGCACGTACAACCCGCCCACCGCCGAGCCCACCGCCATCGCCTCATCCCACCCGAGCCCCAAACGCCAGCCCAGCGCGAACCCGGCATTGAAGTGATCCCCCGCGCCCGTGCTCATGGCGGGCCGCTTCACGAACGCCCCCTCAAACGTCGTTTCGCCCCCGTCCCACGCGGCGCCGCACCCCTCCCGACGATGCGCAACGACGCACGCCAAGCCTAACGAGTCGCGCACCACGCGCGCGGCGTCGGCGAGCCCCTCCGGCGACCTCGCGCCCACCACCCCCGCGATCCGGCGCGACTCCGCCAGATTCAAACCCATCACAACATCCGTCACGCGCTGCATCTCCCGCAACAATTCCAAGGCGCCGCGCACCTCCACATCCGATCGCTTCGCCGGGTCCGCCAGATCGATGAACACCCCGGGCCGCCGCTCGCGCGCGATCCGCGGCAGCGCTTCTCGCGCCAGCCCGGCCCAGATCTCGTTCATGTGCGGAACCATCGTCCATGACTCCGGCGCCAGAAGCGATGCGCCGTCCAGCATCCCCACCAGCGCCTCAAGCCCCCCGACGGCATCGACCACCCGCGCCCACGTGATCTCCGACAGCGCCGCCGTCTTCCCCAACATCACCTTCCCGTCCTCGAACTCCAAGGCGTCGGTCAGCCCCGGCGGCGATGTCACGTGCACCGAAGCGCAGCGTTCCGCAAACCCGCGGAACACCTCGTGCACCCCGGCCCCGTTTCCGTTTCCGACGCCGCCGATGAACGAAACCCGCCCACCGACCGTCGCCAGCGCATCGGCCAGGATGGCGCCGTTCCCGCCGACCTTCACACGCTCCACCGTCATCTCGATGTTGATCGACGTTCCCGCGTTGTCCGACACGCGCGAGGCAAACGTGCGCATCCCCCGCATCGGCTCGAACGACCCGGGCCCGTCGCGACGGTCCACCGCGCGGGCGATCGTGTCCACCATCCCGTCAAAGCCCACGACAGCGCGGAACGACGACAGGTCGGCCGCCCGCAACCCCTCGGCCGCTGCCGCGCACACCCGCTCTCGCGCACGTGAATCGCTCATGCCCCGACATTGGAAAGCAGCGACGCCCTCAACACAAGCGCCGCTCGCGTGATCTTGGGTGGTGGCTCCGCCGACGCGCGGCAGCCCGCGTCCGTTCAGGCCGCGCGAGGCGGACCGCCATCGTCACGGCCCAGCCCCGGCATCAACAACGAGTCCGATTCCTGCCGAAGCAGATCAAGGCTCGCCTCCATCCGCTGCAAGGTGGCCTCCATCGACGTCGCCAACTCCTCAGCGTTCATCCGCTTCGGATCGGGACGTGTCAGTACATCCCGCACCGATCCCGGGAAGGCCAACGCCCCAGTCCCCGACCGGTCCCCGTCCACATCCACACCTCGAAATCGCAATCCGTGCATACGCGCAGCTCCTCGCCTTACGTGACAAGGTCACATCGGCCCCGCCGCGCTCAAACATCACCCCGGTCCCCTCCAGCCCATGAACAGCCCCCCCGCGCAACCCTTGCGCCTTGCCCCAGTTCCGCCGGAACCCGGTTATCGCCCCTCAGCCTCGACGCTTACCCGCTCCCCGATCCGCCGCTCCGTCCCCGCTCGCAATCGAGCCAGATTTCCGCGGTGCCTCCAGATCAC
>CAZWZL010000008.1:0-67963 GCA_964638515.1 uncultured Phycisphaeraceae bacterium | reverse complement strand
AAAGCCGAGCCACCTCCCCCGCGCTCGCTGCGCGAGCGGAGGGAGGGGTTAAGGCAGTGGCGCGAAGAGGCGAGAGCCATTCTGGAATCGCCCCCCTCCGGCTCGCAAAGCCGAGCCACCTCCCCCGCGCTCGCTGCGCGAGCGGAGGGAGGGGTTAAGGCGAGGCACGCCGCGATTTTCGCACCGGAGCGAAACGAACGGGCGCGGAACGAATGGGCGCGGGGGATTGGTGAGCGATGGTCAGTGGGGATCGTTGTCGATGGCGGCGCGTTGGCCGGCGAGTCGGGACTCGGTGAACTTCTTGACCCAGGTTTCGAAGGTCTTGCCGTGGGCGGTGTCTTTGCCGGTGAACTCGACTTGTGCGATGTGGTTGAAGGGGATGGTGAGTTTGTCGGCGGCGCGGGGGTGTGGTGGCGCGGGCATGATGCGGAGGCTGGAGGAGGCGAGGGTGGCGGCCTTGTGTCGGTCGAAGATGTAGCCGGTGAGTGTGTCGCCGGAGGTGAGTGTGAGTGTGACGTCGCCGCGATAGTCGAAGGCTTGTTCGAGGGCGGCGAGAAGGGCGCGTTCGTCGTCGCGGGTGGCGACGAGGCCTTGGAGGGAGTTGGCGGGGGGCGGGTTGATGGCGCGCTCGTGGGGTTGCTCTGGGTTGGGCTGGATGTATTGGGGCATGTGGGGTTGTTCAGGGTTGGGAGGCGATGCCGAAGGTTCGTCCGGAGTCGGGGTCGAGGAGCGCCCAGCCGGTGTTCTTGCAGAGCCTGAGGAGGACGGAGATGGCGATTTCCTCTTCGACGATGGCGATGAGGCACTGGTTGATGTCTTCGCGTGGGTCGGTGAGGGGGAACTGGACGGTGTAGCCGGGGCCGAAGGCGATGGAGGTGTCGCCCGAGCCGTCGGGGGCGGTGTTGTAGGGGGAGAGGGCCTTGATGATTTCGGAGCGCGTGCCGAGGGGCGATTGCCTGCCTTCGACGGAGGGCTTGTGGAGGACGAGTTGTCGGAGACGTGGCATGGTTGGGGGGGTGAGTATGGCGGGGAAGTGCGTGTGGATCAACGTCGGGCGGCGAGCTCGGCGGCGTCGTGGTTGGAGCGGTGGACGATGCGTTCGAGGTCGTCGTTGGTGATCCAGGGGAGGGAGGCGATTTTCTCGCGGAGGGCCGGGGGGAATGGGCGTCCTGCGCGTTCGTGGGCTGGGCGTGATTTCCAGTATCGGTGCATCCAGAGGTATTGCTCGGGCGCGCGTCGGACCATGGTTTCGATGGCGCGTCGGTATCGGGCGGTGAGGTAGAAGAGTGGGTCTTCGTGGGCGTCCCAGTCTTCGGGGTTGATGAGATCGACGAGGTCGAGCTTGTATCGGAAGAGTTGTGCGTCGATGGGCGGTGAGGCGCGATCATCGTGGCCGATGGCGCGGGCGACGCCGCAGACGATGGGCGCGCGGTGCTGCATGGCGAGGAGCCCGATGGACTTGTAGGTGGAGGCGAGTCGGTTGAAGAAGGGGACGAAGAGGCCCTTGTCGCCGGCGTTCTGGTCGGCGATGAAGGCGAGGTGTTCGTTGTTGTTGAGGATGGAGGGTGCGCGTTGTGTGGCGCCGAACTTGTCGAGGAGCATGAGGCCTTGTCGTTCGCGGGTTTCTCGGAGCCACTGGTCGAGCGGTTTGAGGTCGAGTGGTCGGTAGAGGGCGTGGAGTGGGAAGCCGAGGACGGCGAGTGTGTAGCCGAGGACTTCCCAGTTGCCGCAGTGTCCGGTGATGAAGATGACGGGTCCGCCGTGATTTTCGCGAGCGTGGAGGACGCGTCCGACGAGGGGCTGGATGTCGTCGATGACCATGCGCGCGGGCCACCCGTCGCGGGTGATGAGTCTTGGCGTGTATGCGACTTCGACGGCGAGGGCGAAGAGTCTGCGGTATGCGTCGACGGCGTAGCGGTGGTGCTGTTCGGGTGGCCAGTCGGGGAAGCACCAGGCGAGGTTGTCGACGGCGCGTTGGAGTCGATCGCGGTTGAAGGGCGCGCGGGCGAATCGTTCGCCGACGGCGCGCATGGTTCGGAGGTTTTGATCGACGGGGAACACCTGGAGCGCGGCGATGGCGGCGCGGGCGGTGTAGTAGGCGGGGGTGTGTGCCCAGTTGGGGAGCACGGGGGGAGGGCGCGCGGGGCGCCGAGCGGCTCAGCGGAGGCCGGTGAGGGTGATGAGTCGTGATTGGTTGAGGACGGGGATGCCGGTTTGGCGTGCGGTGTCGAAGAGGCGGTCGTACTCTGCGGCGGCGCGCTGGAGGCGGATGTATTCCTGGATGACGGCGATGGGTGCGTCCGGCGGGGGTTGTGGGGGCAGGGAGGGTCGTGAGCCGAGGACGAGGAAGTCGGTGTTTCCGGCGATGTCGTCGGTGACTTTGCCGCCCCAGTTGGCGATGACGGCGGTGACTTCGGAGCGTTCGGCTTCGGAGACGGCGCCGTCCCGGTTGAGATCGAACTCGCCGGCGACGACGAAGTTGTAGACCTTTCGGGGGTCGTAGATGGCGTTGGCGAGGACGTCGCCGGGGACGACGGGGTTGCCCCGGATTTCGCGGGTGATGCGTGCGGCGGAGGCGTCGACGCCCATGCGGACGATTTCGAGGGAGGCCTTGCCTCGGGGGTAGTTGCCGTCCTTGTCGGGGCGGATGGCGGCGGGTGAGTCGTAGACTTCGAAGGTCATGCCGAGGACGAGTCGGTCGGCGGCGGAGCGGTCGATGAAGACGAGGTTTTCGGCGGGGGAGACGGAGACGACGCGTGCGTCGACGCGTGCGGCCTCGTCTTCGGGCTTGACGAGATCGGACTGGGCCTGCTCGCGGAACGCGGAGAGCTGACCTTCGAGGATCTGGTTCTGTGAGGAGAGTTTGTTGATGCGGTCGGAGAGGGAAGCGGCTTCGGCGGAGGCGCGTTGGCGGATGTCATCGACGCGTTTGTTGTTGTCGGCGATGGTGGTGTTGGTGGAGGCGCGGAAGGCTTCGACCTCGGCCTTGTACTTGCCGACCTGCTCGTTGAGGCCGGCGATGGTGGACTGGTGATCGGCGAGGAGGGTCTTGACGCGTTCGACCTCGTTCTGAAGATCCTGCTGGGCGGCGGCGGCGGCGCGGTTGGCGTCGTCGAGCTGCGCGCGGAGAGAGGCGATCTGCTGATCGCGTGAGGCGAGGACGGAGAGGAGCGGCGAGGCGTCGGCGCCGGGGATGGCGTCGAGCTTGCCGGAGAGGGAGGAGGCGGTTTCGCGCTCGTTGCCGGCGACGCGGCGCATGGTGGTGTTGAGGGAGTCGGAGAGGTACTTGACGAGCGACTGGCCACGGTTCTGCTGGGCTTGGGCGAGGAGGTTCTGAACGGCGTCGTTGTTGCGTTCGGCGGGCGAGATGATCTGGGCGTAGTCGGCGCGGGCCTGCGCGAGTTCGGTCTGGACGTTCTGGGCGCGCGCAAGGAAGACGACGAAGCCGACGAAGAAGCCGACGGCGAAGAGGGTCAGGACGACGATGGCGATGATCGAGCCACCGGAGGACGAACGTGCCGCCATGGGCGGGGACTCCGAGAGAGGGTTTGGGGCGGGGCGTAGGCGGGGGGGAGGGAGTGAGGAGGGGGAAGAGGGTACGGGGGCGCGGCGGGAGGTGTTCCCGTGGCGCGCGGGGGTGGAGTGTGGCCGGGGGAGGGGGGTGCGTCAACCGGGGGCGGGCGGAACGCCCATGATCCAGGCGTGGAGGATGGATGCGAGGCCGAGGAAGGTGATGAAGGCCGCGGTGTCGGTGACCATGGTGAGGAAGATGGTTGAGCCGGTGGCGGGGTCTCTTCCGAGTCGATCGATGAGGATGGGGACGGCGGAGCCGACGAGGCAGCCGACGGTGAGGGCGGCGGTCATGGCGAGGGCGCCGACGACGCCGAGCCTCCAGTTGAGGTCTTCGATGAGGCCGAGGTGTCCGGCGATGGCGGCTGCGATGAGGAGGAGCGTTCCGACGAGGAGCCCGGAGATGGCGCCGACGGCGACTTCCTTGAGGACGACGGCGAATCGTTTTCCGGGTCGGATGTCGTCGAGAACGAGTGCGCGGAGGGTGACGGCGAGGGCCTGCTGCCCGGCGTTGCCGGCCTGATTGGCGATGACGCCCATGAGGGCGGCGAGGATCTCGACGTGGTGGATGAGGTCGCGGAATCCCAGGACGGTGACGGCGGCGAGCTGTGAGGTGAGGAGGTTGAGGGCGAGCCAGGGGAGCCGGCCGGCGAGTTTTTCGCGAAGGGAGGTGCGGACGGACTCGCGCGCGCCGGCGCCGACCTGCTTCATGACGTCTTCGGTCTGTTCGGCGCGGATGATGTCGATGACGTCGTCGATGGTGACCATTCCCAGGAGTCGTCGATCGGCGTCGACGACGGGCATGGCGATGTGGTCGTAGTGTTCGAACTCGTGGGCGACGTCTTCGCGGTCGAGCGTGGGGGAGAGCGCGTCGACCTCGTGGTCCATGATCTCGTGGATGGTTTTTTCGCCGTGCGTGATGAGGAGTCGGCGGACGTCGAGTGTTCCGACGAGGTGGTTGTCGTGATCGACGCAGTAGACGTAGGGGAGGGGCTGCTCGGCGTCGGTGAAGGCGTGATTGGCACGGAGCGCTTCGATGGCGCGCGGGATGGAGAGTGAGGCGTCGAGCGAGGGGACCTCGGTGGTCATGAGGCCGCCGGCGGAGTCGGGGTCGTAGCGCGCGAGCTTGCCGAGCGTTGCGGCGTTTGGCGCCGGCATGGCGCGGAGGATGTGCTCGGCTTCGTGGGTCGGGAGGGCCTGGAGCGTGTCGACGGCGTCGTCGGGGTCCATGAGGAGGAGGAACTCGGCGGCCTCGTGCGGCTCGAGGTCGGCGAGGACGGTGGCCGCGAGGTGATGGTCCATGTGGGCCAGCGCCTCTGCGGCGGATTCCTCTTCCATCTCCTGAAGGACGGCGGCGGATTGTTCGGGGTCGAGTTCTTCGAGGGTGTCGGCGGCGTCGGCGGCCTCCTGCTCTTCGATGGCGGAGGCGAGCTGCTCGGTGGTGGCGGATTCGGATTCGAGGAGTTTGGCGACGCGGGCGTCGGGCTCGGAGAGCTGTTCCGGCATGCGCACGACGGACTGTTCGTCGCCGGGATCGTCGAAGGAATCGGCGGCGGGGTCGATGAAGGGCGGCTTGTGCTCGTCGTGCGGGTCGGGCACGTGATGATCGTACCGTGCGCGGCGCGAGTTAGACGCGCAGTGCCGGCGGGGGCGCGAGTCGTCCCTTGTATCGGTCGCGGAGGGGCGCGGCGATTTCCTTGAGGAAGCGATCGACCTGGAGGGGCGCGAGCCCGACGTGGCGTGCGGGATCGAGTTCGGCGTCGATGTTCACGCCCTTGAGGAGCGGTTCGGCGCGGAGGCGGTCGAGCAGGTCGGAGGGCTTGCCTTGTTTGAGGAGCGCGGTGGCGGCGTGGGTGTGCTTTCGGATGGCTTCGTGGGTGTCCTGGCGGTCGCGGCCCAGCGCGGCGGCGGCCATCATGAGGCGCTCGGTGGCGAGGAACGGGAGTTCGGCGTCGAGATTGGCGCGGAGGATGTGGGTGTTGGGGATGAGACCGGCCGCGACGTTGTGGGTGGTGTCGAGGGCGCCGTCGAGTGCGAGGAAGGCCTCGGGGAGGGAGAGCCGTCGGTTGGCGGAGTCGTCGAGGGTGCGCTCGAGCCACTGGGTGGCGGCGGTGTCGAAGGCGTTCTGCGCGAGGGAGATGACGAATCGGGCGAGGCCGCAGACTCGTTCGGAGCGCATGGGGTTGCGCTTGTAGGGCATGGCGGAGGAGCCGATCTGCTCGTTTTCGAAGGGCTCGTCGAGTTCGCGTCGGTGGGCGAGGAGTCGGATGTCGGTGGCGGTCTTGTGGAGCGCGGCGGCGAGGGAGGCGAGATCGGAGAGGATGAAGGCGTCGACGACGCGCGGGTAGGTCTGGTTGGTGAGGGTGTAGGTGTGGCCTTCGTTGAAGCTGAGATCGCGGGCGAGGGCGGCGTCGAGGAGGCTTGGCGCGTCGGGGTTGTCGGGGAGCAGGGTGAGGAAGGAGGCCTGTGTCCCGGTGGCGCCTCGGAATCCTCGGAGGCGGATGTCGTCGCGTGTGCGTTCGAGCCGTTGGAGGCAGAGGGAGAGGTCATAGGCCCAGGTGGCGGCGCGCTTGCCCAGGGTGGTCGGCGCGGCGGGCTGGAAGTGGGTGAACGCGAGGCAGGGGGTGTCGCGGTGTGTTTGTGCGAATGTGGAGAGGGCGTCGATGACGCGCGCGGTCTTGTCGCAGGTGAGGGTGAGGGCGTCTCTGAGGAGCGTGAGTTCGGTGTTGCAGTTGACGTCTTGCGAGGTGGCGCCGAGGTGGATGATGGGTTTGGCCGCGGGCGCGCGCTCGGCCAGGGCGTGGACATGGGCCATGACGTCGTGGCGGAGGCGTTGCTCGTGGTGCGCGGCGCGGTCGAGGTCGGCTTGCGTGACGGGGAGGGCGGCCCGGAGTTCGTCAAGTTGCTGATCGGAGATGGGGAGGCCGAGGGATTTCTGTGCCTGCGCGAGGGCGAGCCATATTTTTCGCCAGGTTTCGAATTTTCGTTTGGGGGACCAGATCGCCTGCATTTCGGGCGAGGCGTTACGTGAGGCGAGGGGTGAGGTATACGAGGTGAGGGGGTCCTGTGGCATCGCCGGATGAGGATAGAGGGTGGGGAGAGAGCGGGTCGCGGGCCGATTAGGATTGGTTCAGCATGGCGAAGTCTCGACGACTTGAGGAGGGTTGGGAGGAGCCGGAGGGGGCGACGCCATCGCCTGACCCGTGGGAGGCCGGGATCGTGGAGTCGATCCGGGGGGGGGGGGAGGGGGCGCGGACGAGTTGGGCCGAGTTGCTCACGGCGTATGAGGACCGGCTGTACGCGGTGTGTTTCCGGATCGTTCGGAATCCGGAGGTGGCCCGTGATCTGACGCAGGACGCGATGGTGAAGGTCATGCACGGGTTCGGGAGTTATGACGGGCGGGCGCGCCTGTCGACGTGGATGACGCGGATCACGATGAACGTGTGCCTGAGTTATCTGCGGAAGCAGAAGCTGCGGCGGCACGCGAGCCTTGACGCGCCGAGCGGGGGTGGGGGTCGGTTTTCGGGCGGTGGGGGTCGTGAGGAAGGGGGAATGTGGAACGGGCTGGCTCAGGGGACGGAACCGACGGCGGAGGATCGCGTCGAAGCGGATGAGGCCCGCTCGCTGATTCTGCGGGCGATGGCGGATGTGGATCCGGAGCATCGGGCTGTGCTGGTGCTTCGAGACATGCAAGGACTGGACTATCAGGACATAGCGGACACGTTGGAGGTGCCTGTCGGGACGGTGAAGAGCCGGTTGTTCCGGGCGAGGCAGGCGTTACGAGGGGTGGTTGAGCGGATGGGTGGTGGCGAGGGCGCGACAAAGCGGGAGACCGAGCAACGATGACGTGGCGGGACGAAGAGATTCTGGGTTGGGTGGAGGGGGAGCTGTCGGGCGAACCGCGCGCGGCGTTCGAGCGCGCGATGGAGGGGGATGGCGAGTTGGCTCGGCTGGCGCGGGGCATGCGTGAGGATCGCGCGCTTCTTCGGGAGTTGTCGGGGGCGGAGCGGCTTTTGGCGCCGTCGGGGATGGTGCGCGAGGCGATCGAGCGTGCGGAGCGGGAGACGATTGTCGGGGCGGAGGGTTGGTCGTTCGAGGTGGAGGCTCGGCGGCGTGGCTGGGGTGTGGTGCGGGGTCTGGCTGTCGCGGCGAGCCTGATGCTGGTGGTGGGGGGGACATGGGTTGTGATGCGGCCTGGAGCCGCGCCCGCGCCGGGGTCGGGTGGTATGGCGCAACAGGGGGCGATTGATGGCGCTGCTGAGATCGGGGACACGGCGGTTGCCGTTGTTGAGGTGGAGGAGCGGCCGATTTCGATGGCGAGCGCGGTGTCGAGCCTCGCGGCGGAGGTGGGCACTGACGCCACGGCTGAGCAGGTGGGGATGATCACTCCTTTGGCGGGGCCGGTGATTGCGGCGATCGAGGCGATGGATTCGATGCCTCGCGCGACGTGGAGCGGTCGCGGCTTTGAGACGATGGAGGTCGGCGGGCGAACGCGGGCCATGATGGCGGACCGCGAGCCGTTGCGATCGACGGTGGCGCCGGCGAGTTACGAGGACGCGTTGCGTCTGGCGGCGTTGAATGGATTGGCGTTGCGGGTGATGGCGACGGACCCGGAGGCCGTGGAGGCTGGGGTGCGGGGGTTGTCGGCGCGAGCGGAGGGGATTGGTTCGGTGCGTGCGGCGACGCTGCGTGACGGCTCGATGCTGGTGTGGGTGGACGTGGATGGCGGCGCGAGCGGGCTGCGGGAGTTGCTCGCGGCGTTGCAGCGTCCGGCGGGGTCGGAGGCGCGCGCGGTGTTCGAGCCGTCGAACGCGGGTGGCGGATCGGGCGGTGCGACGATGCTGGTTGGGATGGGAGGCGTGAGCCCGGCTATTGGGGGTGGGCGGAGCGTGCGGGTGCCGGTGCGGATCGAGCGAGCGTCGTTTGCGCATGAGTGAAGGAGTAGGTGGGGGGCGGGAGATCGTCGGCGTTTGGCGCTGAGGAGGGCGAGGGGTCGGCGCGCGGCCCGGAGTGGCGCGGGGCTCGTCGGCGGTCGAGTTCGGAGAGCGCGAGGGTTGCGACGGGGAGGACGAACAGGCCCAGGAGCGCGACGAGGCGGCCGGTGGTGGTGAGGGGGATTGTTTCGGGTGAAAGGAATGTCCAGAGCGCTGCGCCGGCCGCGGCGATGGACCCCAGGCAAACGATGGCGAGGGTTGGTTGTCGGGTGACGGCGGCGATTCTGGTCATTTCGATTCGTTTCTAAACGCGTGGCCTTGAGCGCGACGCGGGTGAAAGTGGGATCGTGGCGCTGGTCCGCGGGGATGTGCGAGCGCCGGAGCGAACGACATTTCAGGATGTTGGGTGGTTGGCGACGTGGCCAACGGAGATGTAGGGACAGTATCGGCGTGCGGGGTGATGAGGCAACAGGCGCGGGCAGATTGTGGGAAACCGGGTCGTCGCGTGCGGTTGTGGGGGTGAGAGTGGGGGTGTATCGTCCCGGCCCGACGATGCGCCGGTTGATGAGCCGATCAGAAAGCAGTGGCGGGCGGCGCGCGTTGCGTGCCGCGCGGTTGGGCGTGGTCGGGGTGTGGGGGTTGGCGATCAGCGCCGGCGTGTGTGGGGGAGCGGCGTGGTCGCAGCCCGTGGAGGACCCCGCGGCGACGGGCGAGGTGGTGTCGCCGTACGAGGGAAGGCCGATTGTCGAGGTGAGGCTGCTGGGGTTGTCGCGGGTGGATCCGCAGCTGGTGCGTAATCAGTTGCGCGTGCAGACGGGGCAGGCGTATAGCGAGGATGAGGCTCGGGCGGACATCCGTCGGGCGTTTTCGCTGGGGCAGTTCCAGAGCGTGGATGCGCGGGTGGAGGGCGTGGAGGGGGGTGCGGTGGTGGTGGTGTTCTCGTTCGTCGAGGCGCCGATCATCCAGGACGTGCAGGTGGTGGGTAACCGGAGCATTTCGGACGGGGAATTGGCGGACCGGGTCGGGATGCAGGCCGGGGTTCCGGTGGATGAGTTTCAGTTGCGTCGCGCGGTTCGCGCGATCGAGGAGCTGTACCGCAACAAGGGCTACTTCCTCGTCAATGTTGAGGTGGATGAGGGCGAGCTGAGGGAATCGGGGATCGTGCTGTTCCGCATCCGCGAGGGTGTTCGGGTGAAGGTGACGGACATCCGGTTTGAGGGGAACGCGAGTTTCAGGCCGCAGGAGTTGCGGCGCACGCTGAGCACGAAGACGGCGGGGTTGTTCGAGCGCGGGCCGGTGGATGACGCGGTGATGGATCGGGATCTTGCGGCGTTGGTGCGGTTCTATCAGGACCGCGGTTTTCTGGATGTTCGGGCGGATCACCGGGTGCAGCCGAGCCCGAACGGGAAGGAAGCGATCGTCACGTTCGTGGTGGATGAAGGCCCGCTGTACACGCTGCGGGAAGTGACGATGGAGAATCTGGATCAGGAGGGCGGGCCGCTGGTTTTGTCGCGAGACCAGGTGGTGGGGCTGATGGCGGTGAAGCCGGGGGACGTGTACGCGGTTCGGGATGTGCAGCGGTCGGTGGAGGAGGTCCGCTCGGCGTATTGGAAGATGGGCTACGCGGACGTGTTCGTGGGGCGCGAGGAGCTGCGGGACCCCGCGCGGGGCGCGGGCGTGGTGGACCTGCGGCTGAGGGTTTCGGAAGGCGCGCGGTATCGCACGGGTGAGGTGGTGATCCGCGGGAATGACATCACGCGTCAGAAGGTGGTTCGACGGGAGATTCAGGTTCGCCCGGACCGTCCGCTCGATCGGGGCGCGGTGGACGAGTCGGAGCTTCGGATCGCGACGTCGAACCTTTTCGATCGTGTGCAGAACCCGCCTCGCGCGGCCATCCAGCCCGAGGACCCGGCGAACCCCGGGTATCGGGACGTGCTCGTGGAGGTTGCTGAGACGAACACGGGCTCGCTCGCGTTCGGCGTCGCGCTGGGGTCGGATTCGGGCGTGGTGGGGGCGATCACGCTCAACCAGCGAAACTTCGACCTGTCCGACACTCCGGAGTCGTTCGATGAGATGGTTCGCGGAGAGGCGTTCCGTGGTGGCGGGCAGATCTTCTCGCTGGAGATCGCGCCGGGCACGGAAGTGCAGACTTACTCGGCGAATCTGACCGAGCCCCGGGTGCTGGACTCGGATTACTCGTTGGGCGGCACGGCGTTCTTCCGGCTCCGCGATTTCGACATCTACGACGAGCGGCGGTATGGCGGGCGGGCGCGCTTCGGGCGCGCGTTCGGCGACCGCTGGACGGCGGCCGCCACGACGCGGGGCGAGTGGGTGAATCTACGGGATGTGGATCCCTCGGCGCCCGTTGATGTGTTTGCCGTGGCTGATCAGAACCTGATCACGGGTCTGGGGCTCGAGTTGACGCGCACGTCGGTTCCGCCGACGGAGCGGTTTCGGCCGACGCGTGGCACTCGTCTGGAGCTTGGGGCGGAGCAGGCGGGCGCGCTGGGGGGCGACTTCACGTTCACGCGGCTGAATCTCGAGCACCAGGCGTGGCTGGCCGTGTGGGAGGACTACCTGGGGCGCAAGGGCGTGCTGAGTTTCAAGACGCGGGTGGGGTACATCCCGCAGGGGCCGGAGGACACGCCGACGTACGAGCGGTTCTACATGGGAGGGCGGTCGTTTCGCGGGTTT
This sequence comes from uncultured Phycisphaeraceae bacterium, assembly GCA_964638515.1. Taxonomy (GTDB): domain Bacteria; phylum Planctomycetota; class Phycisphaerae; order Phycisphaerales; family UBA1924; genus CAYPGJ01. Next base: position 56,765 of record CAZWZL010000008.1, on the reverse strand, counting down.
GACTACCGGACGATTTCGCCCAAGGGGATCCGTGCGGACACGGGGACGCTGGGGCGGGATCCGGTTGGGGGGACGTGGTTGTTCTTTGCCGGGGCGGAGTATGAGCACCCCATCTGGGAGGAGGTGTTCTCGCTGGTGACGTTCGTGGATTCGGGCACGGTGGTGAATGACCCGGGCTTCGACGACTACCGCGTGTCGGCGGGCATCGGGATCCGGCTGTACATCCCGCAGCTGGGGCAGGCGCCGCTGGCGTTTGACTTCGGGTTCCCGCTGAAGAAGGTGACCGGGGACGAGGAGCAGACGTTCAGCTTCAGCCTCGATCTGCCGTTCTGAGCCGGGACGGGGAACGGGAAGGGGACTCCGGGGTCTGTATGATGTCGGGTTCGGAGCGCGCCGGAGGCGCGGGTTGTGACGAGCATCCGTATGGAGGCAGGCATGAAGCGCACGCTTGGGACGGCTGGTTGGGTGGTTGCGGGCTTGGTGGCGGCCACGGCGGCGTCATGGACGGCCGGGGCGCGACAGGGGTCGCGCACGGCGCCGCGGGCGGCAACGATCGCGACGATCGACGTGCAGAAGGTCGTGAACAGCCTGGACGAGCTGGCGGAGCGCGAGCAGGAGTTGAACGCGTACCGCGAATCGCTCAAGGCCCGGGTGCAGACCAAGGACAAGGCGTTGGCGGACGCGCAGGCGGCGTTGAAGCTGCTGCCGCAGAAGTCGCCGGAGTACCGTCAGAAGTGGGAGGAGGCGCGCCGACTGACGGTGGAGCTGAAGATGGAGGGGGACATCTCGGTGCAGCTGATCGACGAGAAGCGCGGGGCGATCTGGGCGGAGATCTTCCGCAAGGTGCTGGATGCGTCCGGTCGGTTGGCGACGCAGAACGGGTATGACGTCGTGCTCAACAACGACGCGGGCGAGGGTGTGCCGGAGAACGTTTCGGAGGGGAACATCCGGGCGTTGATCGCGTCGCGTCGGACGTTGTTCGCGGCGCCCACGCTGGACGCCACGGACGAGCTGATCTCGACGATGAACAACGAGCACCGGCTGGGCGCGAACAAGCGCTGAGTTCCGGCGGAGTCGTTCGGAGGCGCATTGCGGAGATGGCGGAAGGCAACGGAACGACGCGCTGGACCACCGGAGAGCTCGCGTCGCGATTGCGCGCGGAGCTTCGAGGACCCGCGGACCTGGCGATCACGCGTCTCGACGCCATCGATCGCGCGGACCGCACGACGCTGACGTTCATTCGCGACGTGAAGTACGCGGCGCTGTGGCGGGAGAGCCGCGCGGCGGCCGCGGTGGTGTCGAAGGGGGTGGAGGTCTCGGCGCTCGAGGGTCGCGCGTTGCTGGTGGTGGAGGACGCGGATCGCGCGCTGATCGAGATGCTGGAGGCGCTCACGCCGCCGACGAGCCTGCCGGCGGTGGGCGTGCACCCGACGGCGCACATCGACGCCTCGGCGCGCGTGGACTCGACGGCGCGCGTGGGGCCGGCGGTGAGCATCGGGGCGGGATCGGTGGTGGGGGCGCGGACGGCCCTGCACGCGGGCGTGAGCATCGGGGCCGGGGTGCGTGTCGGAGCCGACTGCGAGTTTCGCTCGGGAGTCGTGGTCGAGGATCGGTGCACGATCGGGGACCGGGTGCGCGTGCACGCCAACGCGGTGATCGGGGCGGACGGGTTCGGCTATCGGGCGAGCGCGGACGGGAAATCGCTTGTGAAGATCCCGCACGCGGGGCACGTTGAGATCGGGGACGACGTGGAGATCGGCGCGAACGCGAACGTGGATCGCGGCAAGTTCGGGCCGACGACGATCGGCTCGGGGACGAAGATCGATAATCTCGTGCAGATCGGGCACAACTGTCGTGTGGGCCGCTGCGTGATCATCTGCGGGGCGTGCGGGATATCGGGGAGCGTGACGATCGGGGACGGCGCGGTGCTGGGCGGGGGCGTGGGCGTTGCCGATAACATGACGATCGGCGCGGGGGCCAAGGTGGGGGCGCGTTCGGGTGTGATGCACGACATCCCCGCCGGTGAGGACTGGGTGGGGTATCCGGCGCAGCCGGTGCGGACTACCATGCGGATCGTGGCTGCCCAGAGGCAGCTGCCGGACCTCATTCAGCAGGTTCGGCGTTTGATGCGCAAGTCCGGCCCCACGCCCTGAGATGACCGTCGAGACGATCGAACAGCCCCAACGAACCGTGGCATCGCCCGTCGTGGTGAAGGGTGTCGGTCTGTTCACGGGCCAGCGTTCCACGGCGACGATCCGTGAGGCCCCGGCGGATTCGGGGGTGGTGTTCCGCAGGGTGGATCTCCCGGGAGCGCCGACGATCCCGGCTCGCGTGGAGAACGTGGTGGACCGGCTGCGTCGCACGGCGTTGCGCGCGCCGACGCCGCAGCATGAGGACGGGGACAGTCGTTCCGAGGCGGTGGTGGAGACGGTGGAGCATTGCCTGAGCGCGCTGGCCGGGCTGGGCATCGACAATGCGTGCATCGACATCGACGCGGAGGAGGTGCCGATCGGCGACGGCTCTTCGCAGTTCTTCGTGGAAGCGATCGAGCGCGCGGGGCTGAAGGACCTCGACGCGCCGCGTCGTCCGCTGGTGGTGACGGAGCCGGTGACGGTGCGCTCGCCGTCGGGGATGCCCGACGGGGGCGAGGCCGTGATCATCGCGGCGCCCAACGAGAGCCCGTCTCTCGAGCTGGTGTACGACCTTGATTACGGCGGAGAGTCGCCCCTGAAGCGGCAGGTCGCGGCGTTCTCGCTGTGGCACGAGAGCCCGGCGCGAACGAACGGCTCGGGCTTGGGGCGCGGCGCGGAGCGTTATGCCCGGGAGATCGCGCCGGCGCGATCGTTTGCGCTGCTGTCGGAGGCCGAGGCGATGCGGGCCAAGGGCCTGTTCTCGCACGTGTCGCCGAAGGACATGCTGGTGATCGGGGACCGTGGTCCGGTGGACAACGCGTACCGCTTCGACGACGAACCGGTGCGTCACAAGCTGCTTGACCTGTTGGGTGATCTGGCGCTGGTGGGTCGTCCGATCCAGGGCCGCGTGATGGCGAGTCGCTCGGGGCACGCGTTGAATCAGCGTTTGGCGCGTGCGCTCGTGGAGCAGGTTCGTCGGCGGGAGCGGATCGCGAAGCGGCCGTCGGGGGATGGTCGGCCCGCCATGGACATCCGGGAGGTGCTGCGGGTGCTGCCGCACCGCTATCCGATGGTGCTGGTGGATCGCGTGCTGGAGATGGAGGCGGACCGTCGCGCGGTGGGCATCAAGAACGTGACGATCAACGAGCCGTTCTTCGAGGGGCATTATCCGGGGGCGCCGATCATGCCCGGGGTGCTCATCGTGGAGGCCATGAGCCAGCTGGCGGGGCTGATGCTGAGCCAACGGCTGGATCGTCGCGGCAAGATCGCGGTGCTGCTGTCGATGGACCGCGTGAAGCTGCGTCGGCCCGTGGCGCCGGGCGATCAGCTCGTGATGGAGACGGAGGCCGTGAAGTCTTCGGACCGATTCGGGGACGTGCAGTGCAAGGCGCGTGTGGACGGCACGGTGGTGGCGGAAGCGCGCGTGAAGTTCATGATGGTGGATGCGGAGGCCGAGGGATGACGCGGGGCGTTGCGTCCAAGTCGCGGGCGGTAGAAGTGGAGGCGTTGTCGTCGCGCGCGCCGGAGATCGATTCGACGGCGGTGGTGGACGGCAGCGCGGTGGTGGAGAACGGGGCTCGGGTGGGGCCGTACTGCGTGCTTGGCCCGGGCGTTCGGGTGGGGCGCGGCACGGTGCTGCACGCGCACGTGGTGGTGCAGGCGAACACGACGCTGGGTGAGGGCAACGAGGTTTTTCCGTTCGCGGTGCTGGGCGCCGACCCGCAGGATCTGAAATTCCGTGGGGAGGACACGCGCCTGGTGATCGGGGACCGCAACGTGATCCGCGAGCACGCCACGCTGCATCGCGGGACGGCCAGCGGGGGCGGCGAGACGCGGGTGGGGAGCGGCTGTCTGATCATGGTTGGCGCGCACGTGGCGCACGATTGTGTGCTCGAGGACGGCGTGATTCTTGCGAACGGCGTGCTGCTGGGCGGGCACTGTGTGGTGGAGACGGGCGCGACGGTGGCCGGAGCCGCGGCCGTGCATCACTTCACGACGATCGGGCGATTGTCTTTCGTGGCGGGCTTGGCGCGGGTGGTGAAGGACGTGCCTCCGTTCCTGGTGGTGGAGGGGAGCCCGGCGGAGCCTCGCAAGGTGAACACGGTGGCGATGACGCGTCGGGGGTGGGACGAGGTGGAAGTCGAGCGCGTGAAGCGATCGTTCCGGGCGCTGTTCCGGAAGCGGTCTGAGCGTCGCGGAGAGGGGGAAGAGGACACGGTTTCCCGGCGATTGGAGCGGCTGCGCCGGGAGGAGGGGGGCAGCGAGGCCGTGACGCGCTTGTGTGATTTCGTGGAGCGGATGGGCGTCGGGGTGCACGGACGCTGGCTGGAGACGCAGCGGACGCGAGGCTGAGGGCGGCGTGCGGTCTATCATCGCGGCCCCATGCCCCTGCTTGCCGCGGTCAATGTGCAGAAGATCTTCGGCGTCGACGTGATCCTGGATCGCGTCTCGCTGTCGCTGGAGGCCGGGGAGCGCATCGGGCTGGTGGGGCGCAACGGCGAGGGCAAGAGCACGCTGCTCAAGATCATCTCGTCGGACCTGGCGCCGGATGAGGGGGAGGTGAATCTGGCGCGGGGGCGGCGGGTCGGTCGGCTGGAGCAGGACCCGACGTTCGATCCGACGGAGACGCTTCGCGACTCGGCTGAGGGAGCGTTCGCGGAGCTGCACGCGCTGCACGCGCAGCAGCACAAGCTCTTCGACGAGATGGCCGCGGCCGGAGACGACGCGGCGCGTCTGGAGCGGCTGATGTCGCGCCAGAGCGTGATCGAGCGTCAGATCGAGGCGTTGGGCGGGTACGCCATCGATCACACGATCGACGCCACGCTGCACGGCGTTGGTCTGACCGACGCGGAGTTCGGCGTGAAGGTCGGGGGGCTTTCGGGCGGGCAGCGAGGGCGGCTGGCGCTGGCTCGTCTGCTGCTGGAGAGCCCCGATGTGCTGCTGCTGGACGAGCCGACGAACCACTTGGACATCCAGGGGCGTGAGTGGCTGGAGTCGTGGCTGCTCGAGGAGTTTCGCGGGGCCGCGGTGATCGTGTCGCACGACCGCAGGCTGTTGCAGCGCGTGGTGACGCGGATCGTGGAGGTGGAGCGGGGGCGGCTGATCGATTACCCGGGGGGTTACGACGCGTTCCGTGAGATTCGTGCGCAGCGTCGGCTGACGCAGTTCCGGGCGTACGAGAAGCAGCAGACCAAATTTCGGCAGGAGCAGGCGTTCATAGATCGGTATCGGGCCGGGCAGCGCGCCAAGCAGGCCAAGGGGCGCGAGTCGAGGCTGGATCGCGAGCGCGCCGACTCGGCGCTGGAGCGGCCGATGGAGGTGAGCGCGATGCGGCTCGCGCTGCCCGAGGCGCCGAGATCGGGCGACATGGTGGCGAGCGCTCGCGGGCTCACCAAGCAGTACACCAATCTCGACGGGAGCACGAGGGTGCTGTTCCGCGACTTTGATCTGACGATCGCACGGGGCGAGCGTTGGGGAGTGATCGGCCCAAATGGCGCGGGCAAGACCACGCTCGTGCGCACGATGCTGGGGGAGATCGATCCGGACGGGGGCACGGCGCGGCTGGGCGCCAACGTCATTCCGGGGTACTACCGGCAGACGCATGACGGGCTTGATCCCGAGGCGCAGGTGTTCCGGTATCTCCAGAAGCGCGTGTCGGAAGAGAACCCAGGCGCGCAGTGGTCAGAGCAGAAGGCGCGGGACCTTGCGGGTGCGTTCCTGTTCTCGGGAGATGAGCAGGAGAAGCGGCTCGGGGTGCTGAGCGGGGGCGAGCGCAGCCGCGTGGTGCTCGCGGGATTGCTGGCGAGCGCCAAGAACCTGCTGGTGCTGGACGAGCCGACGAACCATCTCGACATTCCCTCGGCGGAGCGCATCGAGGAGGCGATCGGCGAGCCGCCGTCGCGTGTGCGGGAGCGCACGGCGACCGAGGGCGGCGAGGAAGCGCCGGAGAGCGCGTTTGAAGGGACGCTGATCCTGATCAGCCATGATCGAGCGTTGATCGATGCGTTGTGCGATCGGCTCGTCGTGCTCGACGGCGCGGGAAACGCGTCGATCTTCATGGGGAACTACACGGAGTGGGATCGGGCGCGCGGGGCGCGCGAGAAGGTTGCGCGCGAGGCCGAGCTGGCCGAGCGCGAGATGCGCGAGAAGGCGGAGAAGCAGCGTCGCGCGGCGGAGGAGGCCCGCAAGGCCGCGGAACGGGCCAAGCCGTCGGCGCCGACCGGCTCCGGAGGTCGGGGCGGGCGATCTTCGCTGGAGCGGATGACCACCGAACAGCTCGAGGCCAAGATCGAGACGGTCGAGAAGAGGATCCGCGAGATCGACGCAAAACTGGCGGATCCGGATGTGTGGCGCGATGCGGCCAAATCCGCGAGGCTCGGCGATGAACGCACGAAAGCCCTCGCCGAACTCGAACCCCTCGAGTTTGAATGGTCCCGGCGCGCCGAACTCGCGTGAACCGGTTCGGGGGCGGGTGCGTCTGAAGAATCACGCGCGCGGCGTCGCCCGGCCGAGGGAGAGGGCTGCGGCGTGCATCGGGCAGAGCGCATGAGGAATTCCCCTGACATTTCAAAGATCGCGCGTCGTCGCGCGTGGAGCGGCTGGCTGGCGCTCCTCCTGAGCGCGGGGCTGTTCCTGCTTTGGGCGCACGGGACGAGGGGGGTGAATCGAGCGTCGGGGGAAGAGGCGTCGGTGGTGGACGCGGGATGGTCACGGGCGGAATGGGAGGCATGGTCGCGCGAGGAGGTGGAGCCGGCGCTGGCGGACGCGGAACTGGCCGACGCGCGGGCCGTGGACCGCGCGCTCGTCACGGTGCACGAGGCGTTCGAGGGCTTTCGACGGGGCGTGCCGGCGTTCTGTGACGACCTCGCCTCCTGGGGCACCCGCGCCGGCGTCGTCAAGCGCACGGTTCGCGGCTGGGTTTCCGGGGGCGGCAAAGCCTCAATCGAGTCCTACGCACGCGAGAAGTTCGAGCAGCACGTCGTGCCGCCCGGCAGCGTGCACGCCGCGATCGCCCAGGCCGCGGGGGCGCTCGCGCAGGACCTCGAGGCCAATCGCAACGTGCTGCGCGCTCGGCTGGACGCGGCGCTCGCGCGCTCGGTCGGCAGCGCCGCCGCCCACCTTGGAGAGGTTGACGGCGCTCGGGCCCGGTTCGAGGAGACCGTTCAGGAGGCGCTCGGAGCGCACGCGGGCGCGTCGGTGGGGAGCGGGCTCGCGGCGTTCATGGCCGGGGCGGCCGGCTCGGTGGTGGCTGAACAGGCCGTGGCGCAGGTGCTGGCCCGTGTCGGGGTCGGGGCGGCGGCGGGCGCGGCCGGGGCGGGCGGGGGCGCTGGGGCTGCCGCCGGGCCCGTGGGCGTGGCCGTGGGCCTGGGCGTGGGTCTGGCGGTCGGCGCGGGGATCGACTGGTGGATGACGGAGCGATTCAAGGAACGGGTCGCGGGTGAAACGCTCGCGTATCTCGACGGTCTGGAGGGCTCGGTGGTCGATGGTAGTGATGGCGCGCCCGGGATTCGTGCGGGCTTTGTCGGCGCGGTCGACGAGGCAGGCCGGATGCGGCGCGAGGCATTGGCACGGGCGATCGAGGAGGCAGCGCGATGAGACGGCATCGCTGGGCGGTGATGGTCACGGCGGCAGGGCTCGGACTGACGAGCCCGGCGTTCGGGCAGGCGGGGAGCGCGGCGGCGGCAGGCGTCAAGGCAGCAGCGCGCGAGGTGATGGAATCGCTCTCCCAGCGGGCCGGGCGCGAGGGCGCGGAAGCTCTGGCACGCGAGCTGGCCGAGGTGGGGGGGGAAGCCGCGGTGCGCGAGACGGTGGAGCGCATCGCGCGAGAGGGCGGCGAGGAAGCGGTCAAGCGTGCGGGCGCGCTCGTGCAGCGTCACGGCATGGACGGCGTGCGGATGCTGCGGGCCGTGTCGCCGGGACAGGCGCCCACGGTGCTTCGCGCGATCGACTCGACGCCGGCGGAGTTTCAGGTGTCGGCGCTGCGGGCGCTCGCGCGTCCGGGCGAGGGCCAGGCGCTCGCGGGGCTGACGATGCGCTTCGGGCCCGACGCGCTCGAGGCCGCGGCGCGCCACCCCGGCGTCGGCGCCTCACTCATGGGTCGCCTCGGGCCGGAAGGGATGGGCGTGATGCGCGCCGCCAACCCGGATCAGGCCGTGAGCTTCCTGCGTCACGCCGACGACATCGCGGCCCTGCCCCCGGGCCAGCGGGGCGGCGTGCTGAAGCTCATCGCCGCGCAGCCGGCAAGGGCCGCGGCGTTCCTCGATGAGCATCCGAAGTTCTTCCTGATCGCTTCCGCGGGCGCGGTGCTCGCGGCCAACGCGGACCGCATCTTCGACGGCTCGGCGGAGGTGGCGATCGGTCCCGACGGCAAGGCTCGGCTCGTGGAGCGCGCCGGATTCCTCGAGCGCGCACTGATCGGCCCCGTGCTGCAGTGGCTGCTGCCGGTGCTCGCGGGCGTGCTCGCGCTCTGGGGCGGCGTCAAGGTGTGGGGCGTGTGGCGCGACGAACGCCGCGCGAGCGCCGGCCAGCCGACGACGTAACGCATCAAACTTCACTCACGGCGCGAAGAACCACAGGAGCAGCGCGCCGAGCACGCCCGCGCCCAGCGCGCCGGCGGCCGCGAGCCGCCGACGGGTCGATTCGGGCTGCCCGCTCTCCCCGACGAACAATTCGAGGCGCGGATCGGCCGCGGCGGCGGAGGTCGGCTCGCCTTGTCGAGCCCCGTCCTGCACGATGGCGATCACGAGGTGCGCGTCGAAGTCGCGCACGCCCAGCATGTGCGCGAGACGCATGACCCTACGCCGACGCATCGGCGTCAGGATCGCGGCTCGACCGCCCTCCAGGCACTCTCCCACGCGCGTGGCCAGGATGCGTCGCGCATCCTCGCCGCCGATCGCGCTCGACGACATGTTCTCGTCGGCGATGTCGAGACGTGCACGCGCTTCGCGCCGCCACGCTCCCGGCTCATGCCCGGGCGCCGGCTCGATGCGCAGCGGGCGCTGCGAGAGCCGAAGTGTGGGGTGCGGGATGATGGCGTCGCCGAACATCGGTGCAAACTTGTACGCACGCCCGGGCCGCGCGGGTCACGGGCGACAGGATGTTCACGCGCGTTTTTGGGGAGTCTGGTCCGCCCATGGTCCGAGAATCACACGCCCCCGAGCCGAGGCCGACCCCTCGCGAACCGGAGAGCCGGTCCGACAGTAGAGTGCAGCAGGCATGTCCCCTTCCGAACCGCAGTCCGGGAAGTCCGCGCCGTCCGCTCCACCGGCGAACGGGGTGCTTCTTTCCGCGCCCTGCCCGCCCGGAGAAGTGGTGGACCGGCTCGCGCAGGCGTCGCGCCGGGGCAAGCTGCCGGGCTTTCATGCCGGGCCGCGCGCCGGCGAGTTTCGAGTGCGCCTGATGGGCGAGCCCTTTGACCGGGAGATTCGAGGACGGGCCCGGACCGCCGACGGCGGGAGCGCCGTGGCGCTCCGCGAGCGCGTGATGCCTCTCTGGCCCGTCGTGGCCGGCGTGATGTGCGTCGTGGCGATCTGGCCCGGCGTGTGGCTCACCGACTCGATGCTGGAGACCTACTGGCCTTGGTTCACGGCGCGCGTGGAGACGTGGTGGTGGTACATCCCGCTCACCGCCATCCCGCTGCCGTTCGCCCTGCGCTCGATGTGGCGCAAGAGCGCGGCCGCGGCCGATCAGCAGCGCGCCAAGGCGATGCGCTCCATTCGCGACGCGCTCGCTTCCTGACGATCCCGAGTCACTCCGGCGGTCTGAGCAGCCCGATGGTGCGGGGCGCGAAGGGGAACGCCGCGTGCACCGCGCGCAGATCATCGAGCGTCACCGCGTTGATCGCCGCGAGTTCCTGCTCCAGCGACAGCCGCTCGCGCACGTAGGTCCACAGGCGGCCCAGCCGCTGCATGCGTCCGCCCGGGCGCTCCCCGGCGAGCGCGACGCTCGTGGCCAGCTTGTTCCGCAGGCGTGTGAGATCGTCCTCGCGCAGCGAGCCGATGAGCCCGTCCATCTCGCGGAACACGATGTCGCGCGTCTCGTCCGCGCGCTCCGGATCGCACGAGAAGAACACGAAGTAATCGCCCGTTCCGTCGTGGGCGTCGTACGAGGCCTGCGCCTCCTCCGCGATGCCCGGCTCGATCAGCGACCAGTGCAGGCGGGAGGAGTCGGGCCCGCCGAGCACCAGGGCGAGCATCATGGCCGCGTACCGACGAGGATCGGACATGGCCGGCGCCGGCGTGAGCATGAGCCAATACGCGCGGCTCACCTTCTCATCGTGGATCGTGAACGTCTCGCCCCGGGGGGGAGCGGGGCGTGAGGAGTCCCGGGTGGGGCGCGTCGTTCCCCAGGCTCGCGTCAGCGAGCCGATCTGATCGCACGCGGCGTCGATATCCACGTTTCCGGCGAGCGCGACGACGGTGTTGTCGGCGGAGTAGCGCGCGTCGAAGTACTCCTTCATCTGATCGCGCGAGAGCGCGGCGACGGTCTCGTTGGTGCCGAGCACGCGGTGCGAGAGCCCGTGCGGGTGGTAGTGTCGCTCGACCGTCTGCTCGTACAGGACCCAGAACGGGTTGTCCTTGTACATCGCGATCTCTTCGAGGATCACGCCTTTCTCGCTGTCGAAGTCCTCCGCACGGATCGCCGGTCGGAGCAAGTCCGCCAGGAGGTCGGTCGCGGCGGGCAGCCGATCCGGGAGCACCTGCGCGTGAAAGCAGGTCATCTCCGACGACGTGTACGCGTTGTACTTCGCGCCGATCTCGTCGAACTCCCGGTTCACATCGTCGGCGGAGCGCCGATCGGTGCCCTTGAACATCATGTGCTCGAGGAAGTGGGAAACGCCCATCAGGGAGGGCCGCTCATCCCGCGAGCCGGTGCGGACGAAGAGGCCGACGGCCGCGGACGGAGACTCCGGCGAGGTCTCCGCGAGGATGGTGAGGCCGTTGGGGAGCGTCCGCTGATGAAAGGCGAAGGTCATGGTCGGCGAGTGTAGGGGTGGGAGGGGATTCGCGGGAGACGTTGCCAACCGCCGGATTTCGCTCATACTGTTGCATCCGAACACCCCGCCGGGCCGACCGGCGGAAGGTGGTCGATGGAGGCGCGTATGTCCGGTTCTGGACGTCGCAACACGGGCCCGTTGCAGGCCGAGCGCTCGGCTGAGGGATCGCTGCCGCGCCACGGAGCGCGAGCGTCTCTGGCCGATGACGCGGAGGCGGCCTGTGCCTCGTCCATCTCGGGAGGGCTCGACGCCAAGGTGCTCGTGCTCAACAAGGCGTGGATGGCGCTGCGCGTGATCTCGGCTCGCCGCGCATTCTCCTTGCTGGTGCGCGACCTGGCCGAGGTCATCCATGTCGATAACGGGCAGTATCTCTCGTACGACTTCTCGTCGTGGGCGGACCTCTCGATCGCGAGGCGGTCGTTCGACGCGGATCGCACGGATTGGGTGCGCACGGTTCGCTTCGATCTGGCGGTGCCCAAGGTGGTTCGGCTGCTCGGCTACGACCGGCTCCCGCAGCAGCACGTGAAGCTGAACCGGCGAAACCTCTTCGCAAGGGATCGCAGCCGGTGTCAGTACTGCGGCGGAGGTTTTCCGACGAGCGAACTCTCCATCGATCACGTCGTCCCCCGCGCGCAAGGAGGGGCGGACTCGTGGGAGAACCTCGTCTGCGCGTGCGTGCGGTGCAACGCGCGCAAGGGCGGGCGAACCCCGGATCAGGCCCGCATGTCGCTCATCACCCCGCCCGTGCGCCCGCGCCGGAACCCCGTGATCGCGCTGCGCCTCGGGCAGGAGAAGTACGCCTCGTGGAAGGCCTTCCTCGACCACGCGTACTGGTCCGTCGAGCTGCGGTGATCCGGAATCCTCGAGCGGCCCCCGTATACTTGCGCTGATGTCAGACACGCCCGTAAGTGTGTTGTCCATGGGCGCCGGGCTCGGCGCGCATGAAGACGCCGTGACCGCCGCCGAGCGCGCGTGCGACGCGGCCATGGAGTCATTGCGCGACGGCCCGGACGCGGATCTGGCGCTCGTGTTCGTCTCGTCCCATCACGCGGACCTCATGGGGGCCGTGGGAGACGTCGTGCACCGACGTCTCGCGCCCGCCACGCTGCTGGCGGTGAGCGCCGAGGGCGTCATCGGGGGGCAGACGGAGCTCGAGGGCAAGCCGGGAGTCTCCATGCTGGTCGGTCGGCTGCCCGGCGTGACGGTCCGCACGTTCACATCCGAGGACCTTCCCGCGGGCGAGGATGACTCCCAGCGGGCCGGCGAGAAACTGGCCGAGACCTTGGCCGCTACCGACGACATCCGCGCGATCCTGCTCTTCGCGGACCCCTTTTCCGCGCCCATGGTGCGACTGCTTCCAGCGCTCACGTCCATGTGCCGCAACGTGCTCGGGCTCACCCGCGCGCCGATCTTCGGCGGCATGGCCAGCGCCGGAAGCAAGCCGGGCGTCAACGGGTTGATCGTCAACAAGCGGCTCTCGCGCACCGGCGCGGTTGGGGCCGTGATCTCCGGCGACATCGCGGTGGACGGCGTGGTCTCGCAGGGGTGCAAGCCGTTCGGCCCCACCATGGTGGTCACCGCGGCCCGCCACAACGTCATCACGACGCTCTCGGGGAAGCCCGCCGTGCAGGCCCTGCACGAAGCGGTCGAGTCGTTGGCGCCGGGCGAGCGAGAGCAGCTCGGGAAGGGCGTGTTCCTGGGGCGCGTCGTCAACGAGTACAAGGAACGTTTCGGACGCGGGGACTACCTCATCCGGAACATTCTCGGCGTCGATCAGGCCCGTGGGGCGTTCGCCGTGGCCGATCTCGTTCGTGTGGGCCAGACCGTCCGTTTCCACCTGCGAGACGCCACCACCGCGGACGAGGACCTCCGCATGCTGCTGGCCGCGCAGCGCCTCAAGCGCGAGCCCGCCGGCGCGCTGCTGCTCACCTGCAACGGGCGGGGGACGCGGCTGTTCGATGCCCCTGATCACGACGCCAAAGCCCTCGCGGATGGCCTGCGGGGCGATTCCGGGAGCCTGCCCGCGATCGCGGGTTTCTTCGCGGCCGGGGAGATCGGACCCGTCGGAGATGAAGCACACCTCCACGGGCAGACCGCCGTGGCCGCCGTTTTCCGTCCACGAGCCCTCGGCGCCCTCGAGGATTGACGCCCCCGTGCAAGGCGCGCCGCCGGACCGGTCGATAAACCACCGGTGCGGCCGCTCGTGACGTTCCTGGCGATTCTGGCGATGGCTCTCGCGGGCCGAGGCGTGGCGCAGCTACAGCCGCCCCGTTCACTGGGTCCGCCCCCCTCCAAGCCGCCCGAGCCCGCCAAGCCCAAGGCCAAGGCGACCGATCCCGAGAACGACAGCGGCGAACGGCCCGAAGCCGCGCGCCGGATCGTGCGCGTGTTCGACTTCGAGGAGCGGCCCTGGAACCCCGAACCCGTGCCGCAGCACTGGTTCCGCGCCCAGCACGATCCACCGTCACGCGAGCGGGCGGGATTCCCGGCGTGGAATCAGGCCGCGTTCGACACGACGCATGCCACCAGCGCCCGGCACTCGCTCCGACTGCCTACGCAGGGCGGCTCAACCTCCCTGCGATTGAGCGGCGGCGTGCTCGCGGCCATCCCGACGGCAGACTACGCCGTGTCGGCGCAGGTGCGGACCGACGGCATCTCCCATGCAGGGGCGCGCCTTCGAGCCCGGTTTCTCGACGAGCGGTTGGAAGTCATCCCGTCCAGCGAAGCCGCGTCCGTGCCGATCCGGTCCGAGGGCCGGTGGACCGAGGTGCAGGTGGATCTGGACGGCGATGCGGTCGGCGCGGCGTGGATCCAGATCGACCTCGAGCTGGTCCAGCTTCGAGAGATGGAGCGCGAGCGCGCGGGAATGCGGTCGTCGGACGATCCGGCTTCGCCGATCGAGCCTCATCTCGCCATCTTCGAGGACATCACCGGCTCCGCGTCGTTCGATGACGTCACCGTCATGCAGGTGCCCCGCGTGCGGCTGCGATCGAAGATCGCCGGGAGCGTAGCCGCGGCGCCCGACGCGCCCAGCTACGAACTCGAGGTGCGCGATCTCACGGGTGAGCCGCTGGTCGTGCACATGACCGCCACGGACATCGACGGTCGCATCATCGACGTGCTCGAAGCGAGCGCCCCCGACGCCGGTCACCACCTGGTCTGGACGCCGAAGCTCCCCGGCTACGGCTGGATGCGCCTGGACCTCGAGGTTCGAGGCCCGTCCGGCGTCGTGGCGCGCTCCACGTCGTCGGCCGTCTGGCTGCCGCCATTGCCCCGCGCCGACTCGCTCGCCGTGGGTGATCGCGAATCGGCCAAGTTCGGGATCTTTGCCGACGACGCCAACCTCTCCCAATTGCGCGATCTGCCCGATGTGGCCCGCGCGCTTGCGCTCGGCGCGATCGTGCTCCCGGCGTGGGACGGGGGGCAAACCCGCCAGGCGCTCCGCGCCGACATCGCCAAGCTCGACGCGGCGGTGGAGCGATCCATCGCCTCAGGGCAGGAAGTCACGTTGGCGCTGTCGCGTGTCCCGGAGGAACTCCGGCGCAATCTCAACAACGATCCCCACGCCGTGTGGGATGCGCTCCTCGCTCCTCCCGCCACGCCTGACGCCGATGCGCCCTGGGGGCCCTACCTCTGGGACGTGTTCTCAAAATTCGGCCAGCGCGTGCGCCGCTGGCAGATCGGCCTTATCTCCGAGCCGCTCGCGTTCTGGCGCCCGACCCTGTCCGACGATCTTGCCTCCGTGGAGCGCGCCTTCGGCCGGCTCGCCCCGCGCCCGATCATCGTCGTCCCCTGGAGCATCGATCAGGGCGTCGATGACCGGCTCTCCTCCACCCGCTGGGCGTCCGCGCTCGCGCCCCCGGCCGCCTCGAAGGAGTCCATCGCGTCCTTCGTCGCGCAGGCCGTGTCGCGCGCCGGCGCCACCATCGTCATCGAGCCGCTCGAAGAATCGCTCTACGGCCCGCGCGCCACCATCATCGACACCGCCAAGCGCGCCGTCTCCGCCTGGGCCGCGGCGCCCAACCGCCTCTCCATCCGCAACGCCTGGGACTGGCGCTCCCCCACCAAGCCCGATCTCAACCCACACCCCTCCCTCGCGGTCTGGCGACAGCTCGCCGAGCGTCTCGGCGGGCGACGCATCGTCGGGGAACTCCCGCTCGCGGTCGGAGCCAAGGCCCTCGTCCTCGAAGGCCCTCGAGGCGGCGCGCTCTTCGCCTGGAACGAATACGCCGAGCCCGCCGACGCCGCGATCCACATGCGCCTGGCCGAAGATCCCGTTCGCGTGGTCGATCTCTTCGGAAACGAGAGCCCCGTGCAGCGCACCGGCGGCCTCGATCACGTGCCCCTCACCGAGACTCCCGTTTTCGTCGAAGGCATCGATGTTCCTCTTGCTCTCTTTCGCGGGTCGTTCGTGGTGGAGCCGGGTCGTGTCGAAGCCGAGGCCTCGCTGCACAGCGTCGAGCTCGTGCTCTCCAACCCCTGGCCGATGACCGTCTCCGGCACGCTCCGCATCACCGACCCCAAGGGCTGGAAGATCGAGCCCCGCGTCATCTCGTTCGACATCCCCGCGGGCGGCGAGCGGCGAATCCCGGCCGAGCTCTCCTTCGGGCTGGGCGAGGAAGCCGGCCTCAAGCACATCGTCGCCGACGCGGACATCCAGGCCGATCGTCGGCACACCGGCATCCGGCTGGCCGCTCCCCTCGAGGTCGGGCTCGCCGCGATGCAGCTCTCGCCCTCCTACGCCATCGTGCCCAATCCCTCCGGCGGCCCCCCGGACGTCGTCATCACGCTCTCCGTCACCAACTCCGGCCAGAGCCCCGAAACCATGCAGGTCTTTGCCATGGCGCCCGGCTTCCCGCGCGAGCAGGCGCCCGTCTCCGCGCTCGGGCCCGGAGAGACGGCCGTGCGACGATTCCGCTTTCCCGGCGCCGCGCCTTCGTTGCTCAACAAACGCATCCGCGTCGGGCTCATCGACGTCGAGGGCGCGGGCCGCCTCAACAAGAGCCTCATCATTCAGTGACGCCGCGCTCGCCGCCGTCGCCCTTCATGATCTCGCGCATCACCACCGTCGCAAACGCGCCCGCCGGAAGCTCGAACGCGCACCGAACATAGTGCCCGTGCTCGTCCGTTCCTCCCTCCACCTCCGCGTTCGTCACCGCCACGCGCACGCCCCGCCGCTCGCCCGCCACCCCCTGACCCAGCCGATCCGCGTGCGCCGAGAGCGCCTCCAGCGTCACGCCCGCTCGCGCCAACGCCTCGCACTCCATCTCGTCCACGCTTCCACGCGCCCGCATCATCCTCGGCCCCCACATCGGCCCCGTGGCGTCCACCTCAAACGTCCGCACCCGCTCGCGCAACTCCTCCCCCTCCGCCAGCGCGCCGTCCACCGCAAACATCGCGCCGTTCACGCGCTTCCGCGCCACATCCCCCTCGATTAACCGGTCGAAGAGCCCCTCCCGCAGCCGTCGGGCCACCAGCCCGTTGAACACCTCGGATTGCAGCGCCGACACCCAGAACCGACGTTGCGTGGCGTCAATCACGCCCGCCGTCTCCTCCGCGCTCGCGCCATCAACCAGCGCCCGCAGCGCGCCCCGTTCCACGCGCATCTCTCTGGGCCACAGCCGCAGCGCCTCGCCGAACTCCCCCCGCGCATACGCCTCGCGAGCCTCAGGCTGTAACGCGGGCAGACTCGGGTCCGGCCCGAGCAGCTCATCGAGCAGGCCCTTCGCATCGCCCGAAATGTCCAGGCGCGCGAGCGCGGCGTTGTTGCCGCGCATCCCGAACCGCTGGTCGCCCGCAAGATGCGCGCAGCCTCGCTCCTCGAGCGCCCGCAGCACGAGCCCGGCCGCCCGGGCCCGGGTGAAGTCCACCCCCCGAACGCGGATGGCGAACCGATTCCCGGCCAGATGCCCGAGGCGCAGCTTGTTCGTGTGCCAGTCCGTCCACAGCACGCCCATGCGATCGTGCGAGAACTCCGGCATCGGCTGGCCGGACCGCCCCGGCAGATGCACCGAGAACACCTGACGCGTGATCGCGTGCTTGTCTTTCCGCCCCGCAAAGCCGACGTCCCGCTCGCGCACGCCGTAATGACGCGCCAGCAGGCGCGCCGCATCGTTGGTGTTCAGCAACTCCTTCTGCACGCAGACGTAGAGGTGCTCGCCGCTGCCGCAGGGCTCGTACAGCGGCAGTTCGTCCACGAGGAAGTCGGAGGGGCGCTCCCGCAGACGCCCGCCGATGCCGGGCAGGTCGCCCGTCACGAGCGCCGAGGGCAATGCGTCCGTGGCGCCGCTCACGCCGCGTCCTGCTGCGCCGCCGCAAGAACGTGCTCCGCCACGAAGATCGGCGCGCCCGTGGCCACGCCCAGCGCGATCGCGTCCGACGGCCTCGAATCCACCTCGAGCGTCTGGGCGCCGCGCTTGATCTTCAGCTTCGCAAAGAACGTGTGGTCCGAGAGATCGTGGATCTCGATGCACTCGAGCGTGCCGCCCAGGTGCTCGATCACGCTCGCGAGCAGCTCGTGCGTCTGGGGCCGCTTGATCTCCATCCCCTTGAGCCGCCGCTCGATCGCCTGCGCCTCCGGCAGCCCGATCACGATCGGGAACGACCGATCGCCGTCCACCTCGCGCAGCTCGATCAGCTGATAGTCATTCAACTCACGGATCAGAATCCGCGACAACTCCATCTGCACCGCCATAGTCATCGCCTCCACATCAGCGCCGGGTCGATTCGGCACGACGATCCTGCGCTCGCTCCCCCCCCAAAGTCAACGCGCCCGACTCAATCGGCCACGCTCGATCCCGGCCGCCCCCGGAAGTGGTCCCGCGCGGCTTCCAGCAGCTCCATCAGCCGCATCGGCCGCACTCCCTTCGCCCGCCGCCACGCGCCCAGCCGGAACATGGCCCGCCACTGCCGAAACAGCACGCCGTACGCCCACCACAGGCTGCGCCGAGGGTCGTACATGTTCGTCGATTCCGACATCGTGCCGTTCAGCTCGATGATCGCGAATCCCTCACCCCGCCGGAACGCTTCCTCATTCTCGTAACGAGCGTCATAGCGCCCGAAATCCAGCCCGTTGTTCGCGAACGAGAGCGATATCTCATTGAATCGAGCCTCCAGCTCCGGCGTGATCAGATCCGCCCCGTCCTCAAAACGCGTCCCCTGGCAGTGATTGCCCGCCACGGCCAGGTGCAGCGTTTCCCCGTCAGACAGCACGCGATCCCGCTGCGCGTCAAATCGCTTCAAGAACGTCTCGGCCTGCATCCGGTACCGCGAATGACTCCAGATCAGCCGCTCCAGCGAGTCCTTCCCGTTCCCACGCAGCGTCTGAAACCGCTTCCGCGTGATCGAAAAAATCCGACCGCCCTCCCCCGACTCGTTCCTCGACCACAGCACGCCAACCTCGTGCGGGCCCGGGTGAAACGCCTGCAGGATCGCCGATCGCGTCATGTCACGGAAATACCGCGCCGCCTCGTCCTTGGATCGAACCACCTTGAACCCGTGCCCGCGCTGCGCGGCGTCGGGCTTCAGCACCACGGGATACCCGCCGAATCGCGCCTCCCCCGTCACCATCTTGTCCACACGGGCCGCGCGATCGTCCGCCGAAAGGTGATCGGGAATGAGCGCCGTCGGGATCACCCACTCCCGCGATGCGCTCAGCTTCTCCAGGATGTCCCACTTGCTCTCGCCCACCGTGCCGCCCCCGTGCGCGATCGCCGGGTTGATGCACGTGAACGTCATCGGGCGACCGTGCCGCAACGCCAGCCAAAGCACGTACGGCGCTAACGGAAGATAGAAGATCCACGCGGGCCAGAACTCATGCCGACGCGCGAGCGCGATATCCCGCCCAAGCCGCCGGCGCCCCTCCCACGTGAACATGTACACCACCGTCCGGATGCCCACGAACAACACGACGATCGACACCACGATCGCCACCGGTCCCGAGAACACCGATCGAACCGCCTCGAACACCCCCGGCCCCACCAGCACCACCGTCAGCAGAATGAGCGGCGTCCACACGAACGCCGCGATCGCCGCCCAGAACAGGAACCCCTGCGCGCGTCGCGAGAGCAGGCCCGCCGCGAGATATGTGGGCAGACGCGTGCCGGGAATCACCCGCGCCAAGAACACGGCCTGGATCGTGTGCCGATCAAACCACCGTCCCCAACGCTCGAGCGATGACTCCGGCAACCAGCCCCGCAGGAACGGCATTCGCAGCGCGCGCCGCCCGAACACGCGCCCGATCAGCCACAGGCCGCCATCACCGGCCGCGATCCCGATCAGGCACGCGATAAAGCCCACACCCCAGTCGATCTGGTGGTGCGCGATCGCGAGCCCCACCGCGATCACCGTCCCGTCCTCCGTTACGAAGGTCGCCAGGATGATCAGCAGCAGAATCAGCCACCACGCCATCCCGCGCGACACCTCGAACACCCCGAGGTCCGATCGCCCCGTGTCCGCCACCGGCGCGAAGTCCGCTCCCCCGGCCAACGCCGGCGCTCCCGGCGCGTCGTGCCGCGCCAGAAACGGCAGCACGTGCGCGAAGGTCTCCGACGCGTGCCCATCCATCTTCTTGCCGGGCGGGTCGATGTCCAACGGCAGGAAATGATTCGCGTCCAACATCACCAGTCGCGACGTCGGGATCAGCTCGTGGTTCAGCTCCGCGCCCCAAGCGGGAACCAGCCAGTCATGGCGCCCGTGCACAATGAGCGTCGGCGTCGTGACACGCCCGAGCAGCCGACGCATCGGTCGCAGGTCGGTGTCCCAGAACGATCGGATGAACGCGAACCGAGACGCCCGATCCCCCAGCAGACCAAAGTGCGGCACGAGCTCGGGGATCACCACCGCCGCGAGGAACCCCAAACCGTACTTGGCCCGCTCGAACCCGTACGAGCCCGAGCCCTCGGCCTCCATCGTCCCGATGGACGCCAGCAGCGTGATGCTCGCGACGCGCGTCGGATCGTCCGCGGCCGCGTGCAGCACGCTCCCCCCACCCAGCGACCAACCCATCAGGTGCGCACGCTCAATGCCCCGCGCATCAAGCCACGCGTGCAGCAGATGCCCGTTGCGCTCGATGGAATAGTCATCCGTCCATCGCTGGGAGCCGCCGAACCCGGGCATGTCGAGCGCATAGACCTCGTACCCGGCGCCGCGCAGCAGCGACGCAAACGCTCGAAAACCCTCACCGTCCCCGGGGCTGCCGTGCACGAGCACGACCGGCGCCTTGCCGTGGAATGCCTCCTCGGGCGACCAGCGCAGGCTTGAGACGCCCACGCGCGCCATCGCCCCGGCTCTGTCCCGCACGCGCACCTCGTCGGTCTGCCTCGAAGCCCCCTCCACCGGCGGCTCCGCCCGCTTGGACCAACCCCACTGCGCCGCGATCGATGCGAGGAGCAGCACGGCCCACAGGAGAAACCCGTAGCGCCACGCCCGTCCACGTCGCGCGCGCCGCCGGCGCGCTCTCGCGACCCGCCCCCTTCGTTCCGCGCTCACCATGTCCCGCGCCCGTCGGCGCTCAGGGCGAGGTTCGCCGCGGCTCCGCCGACCGTGATACGGGCCGTGCCCGCGTCATCCGAATACGACATCTCGCAGCGCGTCCCGGCCGGCGCCCGCGCGACCGTCACCGACGTCACCGACACCGTTCGCGCATCCCCGCGCGCCATACGCACGCTGACCTCCGGGCGATCCACCCATGAGTGCGCGTGGAACGCGTCCTGCATTTCCGCCGTCGCTCCGCGCTCGCGCAGAAACTCGTCGAACAGGCCGAGCCGATCCGTCACCAGATGGTCGCCCAGCCCCGAAGTCGTGAAGCACACCGCCTGCATGGGACGACGCGTGATCGACAGCGCCTCACGATTCCAGCGCGCTTCGATGATGGAGCGGGAGTCGGCTGCCACAAGCCGGAACGGCGCAAAGGTCTCCAACGCCAGGTTCTCGAGCGCGAGCAGCGAGTCCGACGCGTTCGAGATGCCCATCATCGGCGGGACGATGTGCCCGCGCGACACCACGCCCCGGGGCAGGGCGGGGCGCGGATCAGGATTCACGTTCTGCACCGAGAGCGCCAGACCCGACTCCGACACGGCGACCCACGTGCCGCCCTCTTTCCCGTCGACCGGCCAAACGCACGCCCGACCGTCCACCCTGTGCTCGCGCGGCGCCTGCGCGGGCGCGCGAGACCGGAGCTCGTCACGGTTGACCACCAATCGGTACCCGTCCTGCAACGGAACTATCGTCAGAGTGCACATGCGCGAACGTCGCTCTCCCGTGAGCCCGAATCAGCACTTCCCGCCGCACGACTCGTGCGCGAGCGTCGAAGGCGCCTGCCCGAAACCCGGTGTCAACGCCACGCCCATCTCTTCACCCAGCGACGCCATCATCGCATGATGGTGGATCGCGTGGTGCGCCGCGAACGCCAGCTCCCGCCCGAGCGTCGAAGCGAGCGTCGCCTCGTCCCCCGAAGCGCTCAGCATCACTTCGACCCGAACCGGCCTGGACGCCATGCCGGCGCTCACCCCCGCGAGCCGATCGGACACCCGGGCAATCATGTCGAGCGCCGCCTGCCGACTCGTCTCGATCGACGTGCCGCGCTCCCGGTGGTCGTACACGATGGCTCTCCCATCGAGCCCGGAACACACCGCTTCGAAATGATCCAGGGAGTGCCGTACGTGCTGGCCGATCGTGGACCCGAACGTCCGTGAGGACGGCTTCGCGTACGCCCCGTCCGGCACGGCCCTCAGAAAGGCCGAGCACTGCGCCAGGATCGTGCAGGCCGCTTTGGCTGTCGAAGCGCAATCGCCGCTCACCTCCACCGCGCTCCGCTCTCCTGCTGTTGTTCCGTTCATGGATCTTGTTTGCGCTCCTCGACTTCGCTCCCCACGCGCCTACCGACTCGCCCAACCGTCCTCCGAACCAGTGATTCGGAAAACTCCTATCGCCGATCCGGACAGGCCGTACGCCTCGCCACGCACCCTCGTGGGCGCGCCAGCCATCCGTGCCGCGCTCGCGCCAACCGGTCGGCCGTCCGCGCGGATAAGAAGGTAATGCCTCGGCCCATCCCACGCTCGCCCATCTGTTCGGATTCTGTCAGCAACGAGCAATGCCGGAATGCCCCCCTCGATACACCGCGCGGCACAGGCAAGATGCGTCTTTCCATTCCCCGGGCGCATCGCCCCGAGATAGCACTTCGAGTCCATCACCTCTCCGAGCAGCTCCGCTTCACCTTCCACCAGTCGCGCTGGGGCGCTTTGTTCCACTACAGAGCCTTCGCCCTCTTCCAGGCCCTTTTCGCCGTCAAGCAGTTCCAGCATCTCGACCCCGCCGCGCGCGATTCGATAGCCCGTGGCGGTCACGCGACGGTCGCGCAGGGGCTCGACGCGGTCGGCGGCGCCTCGCTTGAACTCGTTTACCAGCAGCACCCAGCTCGTCTTCCCTTCGCGTTCGACCTCGAGCAGCGGCGCCGGCCAAGCGCGCACCACTCCGGTCATGGTGGTCGTCTCGACGTCATATGTCCCATCGCCCGGACTCCCCTGAAACAAGGGGATCATGAGCCCGAGGAGGACGGCGGCGAGCGCGAGCATCTCCACGAATCGGCGCATCACCCGCGTATATGGGCTGTCACGGCGAAGAGTGGCGGAATAGCCCACGAAGAAGTCGTCGCGCAGCTCGGATCCTGTGCCGGTCATCGTGTGGCGATCGTATTCGGGGCGGCCGGTGAAGCACACTGGTTCGGATTCACGAACACTCTCCCCCCGACGATCCGCACGGCGTACGTGTCGATGTACTCCGTGAAGGGCGGTGGGGAGCGGCCGGTGTCGGGGACGTACTGGTAGCCGTGCCAGGGGCACGTGATGCACCCGTCGATGATCTTTCCTTCCGCGAGGGGTCCGTGCTGGTGAGCGCAGCGGTTGGCGACCGCGGAGATGTTCGCGCCTTGCTCGCCGTGTCTGAACACGGCGATGCGTTTTCCGCGCACGCAGATGGAGACCGCGCGGTTTAGTTGGATGTCGTCGATCGCACCGACGTCGACGAAGCCGTCGGTGGTGTTCGCATCGAGTTCGCGGTCGATATGTCGTTGCTTGCGTGCCGCGACGAGGTGAAGGACGACGAGCGTGAATGCGCCGAGGACGAGTAGTGTTGGGTAGAGGGGCGAGCGTTCGGTCTGGAGTGCGCCGAGCGAGACGTGCACGACGAGGAAGAAGTACGCCAGATAGACCGTCATGTGGAGCGTCTTCCACACGCGCGGGCTGAGGTTGGCGAGCCAGAAGTCGTGTGATGTCGCGGCCATCAGGAAGAGGACGAGGAGCGCGCCGAGGCCGGGCCACTCGAACGGGAAATCGCGGAGCGAATCGACGCGCGTGTTGGCGGTAAGGAGGGAGAGAATCGGATTCACGTCGCCGCCGGCGTGGTACCAGCCGGTGGCGAGCGCGGCGTGGAAGAGGCTGATGATGAACGTAGCGACGCCGAGGTGGCGCCGGTTGTAGAGCGCGGGCATGAACCACGGCGAGAGTCGCGCGAGGGGGCCGATGGCGAGAACAACGTGGAGCATGAGGAAGGCGCAGACGGCGAGCGCGCGGATGAGGAGTATCTCGAAGGAGAGGTTTGGAACGAGCAGTGAGCCGAGGGCGATGAACAGCGCGAGGAACGTGACGACACACGCGAGCATCACGCCGTCGTAGCGCTTCTTGGCGCGGTTCCAGCCGACGGTGGTGTAGGAAACGCTCATGGCGTCGCACTCACCGGCGCGGCCGGCGCTGGGGAGCGGGCGAAGAGCGCCGCCGCGACAAGCGCTGGGACGAGCATCGCGAGCGCGAGCCACGCGATCAGGTGCATCTTCCGAAACGGCTCGGCGCCGTCGGTGATGGGGCGAACGCAGCGCACGAGCAGCAGCGGCCAGAGCGCGATGACGCCGGGGAGGATGAGCAGGCGGAACGTCAGGGGCGCGCCCCGCGCCGCGTGGTCCACACGATGGAGGAAGTAGGCGACGAAAACGCCGGCAAAGAGAACCCCGAGCGAGAGGTAGGTGGCGGCGATCCAGAGGATGAGGAGCGCGGCATTCATGGCGCGACGTCGGGCCGAGCGGGCGTCAGCGTGATGCGAGGGGTGAAGTGCGAGCGAGCGAGATGACGGGGGCGATGATGTCCCGGTGATTGGCGCAGCGGGGGCACTTGTGCTGCCCGCCCAGCTTGCCGCGCGACGCCATCCAGTTATGGAACGAACCCATCGGCAGCGCGGTGATCGTGGGCGGCGCCATGCCCAGATCGTCCTTGCGCTTAATGCCGTAATCGACGCATTGTTGCTTCAGTGAAGCGTCGAACGCGTGTCGGAACGCGTCGAGTGCCCGGCCGGGCGGACAGGTTTGCTCGAATTCGACGGCGAGTTCGAGCCCGGCGCGGATTCCGGCCGCGGCGTCGGGATACACCGGAGCCGCGGAGAATTCGCCGATGGCGACGCCGGTGGCGAGCGCGGCATGGGCCACGGCCTGCTCGATGTTCTCGACGATGAGGTTCTCGCCGAAGGCGTTGATGAAGTGCCGGTGTCGGCCGACGATGCGCAGGCGAGCCGGGCCGAGGGGGGGGGCCTGATCGAACTCGACCACATCGCCGAGGGTGTAGCGCCAGAGCCCGGCGCAGGTGGAAAGCACGACGACGTAACGAACGCCGGGCGTCACCGTGTCGCAGGTGAAGGCCTCCGGGTCGCCCTCGTGATAGGCGTCCAAGGGGACGAACTCGAAGAAGACGTCGTGGTCGATGTTCAGGCGGAGGGCGGGGTCGCCCGCAATGTCCTGGATGGCGATAAAGCCTTCGGAGGCGGGGTAGACCTCGACGCGGTGCGGGATGTCGGAGCGCGGGCCGGAGGAGCTCCCGGAGAAGGCCTGTCGGACCCTTGGATCGAAGGGGGCGTATTTCACGCCGCCGTGGATGAAGAAGGAAAAGTTGGGCCACAGGTCTCGGAGGCAGGCGGCATCGCGACCCTGCTCGCGCGCGAGTTCGAGGGCGCGGTTGAAGAAGACGAGCGCCCACGAGGCCATGCCCGAGAGGCCTCGCAGGTCTTCGTTGAGGCAGAGGCGGGCCATGGCGTCGATCTTGGCCGTCCAGTCGGACATGAGGGCCATGTCGCGTCCGGGCAGGTAGATCTCGGACAGGGGCCAGCGGATGAGGGGGGTGACGATGCCGGAGAGATCGCCGGTCCGAACGCCGTGGTCGTTGGTGGTGAGGTCGGTGGAGCCGCCCATGAAGAGAAAGCGGCCGGCGTAGAGGTGTGGGAGCGGGACTCCGGCGTTGATGGCGTGGGCGAAGATGTCGAGCGAGGAGCGGAAGTTGTGGCGCAGCATCTCGCGGGAGACGGGGATGAACTTGTCCCCGGCCGTGGTGCCGGAGGTCTGCGCCCAATCCTGGATGACCCCGGGCCATGTCACGCCGGGCTCGGCCTGGTCGCGCATTCGCGCGAGGCGCGGACGGAAGGCCTGGTGCTCGGCCACGGGAACCGCCCGGCGATATGCGAGAACGAATTCGCGCGGGTCGGGGATGCAGGCGATGTGCGCGAAGTCGTGCGCTCGGCCGAACTCGGTGTTCGAGGCGGTTCGGAGCAGCCGTCTGAGTTGCGTGGCTTGGATGCTCCCGGAGTTCGCGGCCCAGTGGGCATGATCGGCGAGGAGCTGCGCGCGTCGATGGAGCGCGGCTCGGAGACCAACTCCGACGAGGGAGCGGAGTGAGGAGGGGAGCATGGGTCAGGTGCGCGGGGGGCGGGAGGGGAACTCGCCGCTCTGGAGTTGATCAAGGAAGGTGTGGATGGCCTGCGCGAATTCGTCGGGCCGTTCGAGCATTGGGGCGTGGCCGCAGCGCTCGATCCAGGCGAGCTGTGAGTTGGGGATGAGTTCGTGGAATTCTTCGGCAACTTCGGGGGGCGTCACGGTGTCCTGCAGCCCCCACAGCAGAAGGGTGGGATGCTGGATGGTGTGGATGCGGTCGCCCATGTGGTCGGACTTGGCGGATCGGCCCAGTCGCACCACGGCGCGGGCGGCGTGTCGTTGGGAGAGTTCTTCGTAGGCGCGATCGATGAGGTCGGGCGGCACGCGGTCTTCGTCGCAGAAGAGACCCTTGATCTTGCGCGAAACCCAGTCGTGGGAGGGACGGTGCTCGACGCCGCGTTCGAGGGTTCGTTCGAAGAGACCTGAGGACCCGGCCAGGACGAGCGCTTTGCAGAGGTCGGGCCGCTCCATGGCGATTCGTTGCGCCACGTGCCCGCCGAGCGAGTTGCCCAGAAGGACGGCCGGACCTGCGACGACGGCTTCGAGGACGGCGATGGTCAGCTTGGTGACGCCGTCGACGGAGCAGGCCTGGCCCTTGAGTTCGAGCAGTGGCATACCGAGCATGAGACAGCGCGCTCGTGGGGCGAGTGATCGTGCGACGGGGTACCAGTGTTCGTTGACGCCCAGCAGGCCGTGGAGGAAGACGACGGGTTCACCCCGCCCGATCTCGTCCACACGGACGGGAGTACGGACTTTGGGGTCCGACTCGTCCGGGCGAAGGTCTTCCGGATAGACCAGAGTCGTGGGGATGGGCGTTGCGACGCTCAGCTTGGAAGCTCCGAGGGCGGTGGATCAGAATCCTGCGACCCGTTGAAGTAACCTCGGGGGAACGATCCCCAACAAGGCATGATACAGGGTCAGGGTGGATCGGGGTCGGTCGTTGGGCTGCGGCTCGGAGTGATTGGAGGCTGGATGCTTCGCGTTTCTCGGGTGAGCAAGCGTTACGGGGCGGAAACGCTGGCTGTGGACGGGCTCTCGCTCGAGGTGCGGGCTGGAGAGGTGTTCGGGCTGCTTGGACCGAACGGGGCCGGGAAATCGACCACGATCGGGATCGTGACGGGGTCGATGGCTCCGGACGAGGGCGGGGTGGAGATCGAGGGGGTGGGTTCGCCCATGGAGACGGGCGCGAGACGGCTGATGGGCGTGGCGCCGCAGGGGTTGGCGGTGTACGACGAGATGACCGCGCAGGAGAATCTTTCGTTCTTCGGTCGGCTGTACGGGATGCGGGGGCCGGCGCTGCGGGACGGTGTGGGCCGGATGCTGGCGTTGGCGGGGCTGGAGGATCGGAAGCGGAAGTTGGTGAAGACGTTTTCCGGCGGGATGAAACGACGGCTGAATCTGGTTGCGGCCATGGTGCACGGGCCGAGGCTTGTGCTGTTGGATGAACCGACGGCGGGCGTTGATCCTCAGAGCCGGAACGCGATCTTCGAATCGATCGAGCGGGTGAAGGGGGAGGGGGTGTCGGTGGTGTACACGACGCACTACATGGAGGAGGCGGAGCGGTTGTGTGATCGGGTGGGGGTGATTGATCATGGCCGGCTCTTGGCGTTGGGCACGGTGGACTCGCTGATTGAGCAGCACGGCGGAGAGAGCATTGTGGTGGTGCAGCGCGAGGAGGGGGAGGAGCGCGTGGCGACGGACGATCCGGTGGGTGTGGTGCGCGAGTCGCTCACAAGAGGGAATGTGCGGGGCGTGCGCGTGGAGCGCGCGAGCCTCGAGGGCGTGTTTCTGAAGCTGACGGGTCGAAGCCTGAGGGACTGACACA
The DNA here is from genome assembly GCA_964638515.1 of uncultured Phycisphaeraceae bacterium. Lineage (GTDB taxonomy): Bacteria > Planctomycetota > Phycisphaerae > Phycisphaerales > UBA1924 > CAYPGJ01. Next base: position 29,070 of record CAZWZL010000008.1, on the reverse strand, counting down.
TGCGAGCGGTGCTGGCGTTGGCCTGGAAGGATTTGTTGCTGCAGTTCCGCGACAAGATCGGGATGTTCTTCGTGTTCGTGTTCCCGCTGATGTACGGGATCTTCTTCGGCATGATCTTCTCGGGGCAGGGTGGGGAGACGGCGAAGATCCGGGTGGTGGTGGCGGACGTGGATCGGAGCGCGGGCTCGACATCGTTTGTGGAGTCGCTGCGCGCGTCGGGTGACCTCGAGGTGAGCGAGGTTGCGACGCGGGACGAGGCGTTGGACCTGGTGCGGCGTGGGAAACGGACGGCGGCGGTGGTGACGCCGCTGGGGTTCGGCGAGCGGAGCGAGAAGATGTTCTGGGGGGAGCCGGCGACGGTGGAGCTGGCGGTGGATCCGTCGAGAAAGGCCGAGGCGGGGATGCTGGAAGGGATGGTGCTGAAGAGCGCGTTCGAGAAGATGCAGGGGACGTTTTCGGATCCGAAGCAGATGCAGGCGCAGATGGGTGAGGCGATGCGGGCTGCGGAGAGCGACACGGATATTCCGGCGGGTGTTCGGTCGATTCTGACGCCGATGCTGTCGAGCATGCAGACGTTCTTCAAGGGCGTGGAGGAGCAGGAGGCGAGCGGGACGGACGCGGGTGGGGTGATGCAGGGGTTCGAGCCGATCCGTGTGGAGAAGGTGGAGGTCGCGCGCGCGCGAAAGGAGCGGGGAGGGCCGAAGAACCCGTTCGGGATCACGTTCCCGCAGGCCGCGATCTGGGGCGTGTTGGGCGCGACGGCGGGGTTTGCGATGTCGCTGGTGACGGAGCGGACGAAGGGGACGCTGGTGCGTTTGCGTGCGGCGCCGGTTCGACGGGCGGACGTGCTCTTGGGGAAGGCGGTGGCGTGCGGGGCGACGGTGGCGCTGGTGATCGTGTTCTTGCTGGCGGTGTCGATGACGGTGTTCGGGTTGCGGATCGAGTCGCCCGGGTTGTTTGTGATGGCGGTGGTGAGTGTCGGGGTGTGCTTTGTGGGGATCATGATGCTGATGGCGACGGTGGCGAAGACGGAGGCCGCGGCGGGCGGGGCGGGGTGGGCGGTGTTGCTGGTGATGGCGATGCTGGGCGGCGGGATGATCCCGCTGTTCATCATGCCCGGATGGATGCAGACGGTGAGCCACGTGAGCCCGGTGAAGTGGGGGATCCTGGCGATGGAGGGGGCGGTGTGGCGCGGCTTCACGCCTGCGCAGATGCTTCTGCCGTGCGGAGTGCTGCTGGGGATCGGCGGCGCGGGATTTACGATCGGGGCGTTGCTCTTCACGCGCTCTGAGGGTTGACGGCCGGGGGCGGCTCCGGTGCGTCAGGATCGTGCGCGGGAGCGTGGGCGCGGGATCGCGTCGAGCGTGGCCACTTCGAGGATGGCGTTGTCGTGGATGGGGAAGATGCGGTCGCGGGCGCGCGGGCTGACGAGGGCGCTGCCTGTGAATCGAGAGAACGCCGGGAGCACAAGCAGGTGTTCGGAGAGCCAGAAGCAGGGCGCGCGAAGTGAGGAGGGGCCGAACCGTGGGAGGGGGGAGAGGCGGGCCGCGGGGTGGATGTGGCCGGCGAGGGAGCAATGGTCCCGGCGCGCGTCGGCGGGGTCGTGGAGGAGCGTGAAGGGCGGGAAGGGGTGGGGGGCTTCGAGCGTGTCGATACGGAGATCCGGGAGTGGCGCGCCGGCGCGGCGATCGTGGTTGCCGAGGATGAGGGAGATTTGAAGCGCGGAGTGCGCGGCGCGCCAGGCGAGGAGTCGTGAGAGGGTTTCGGGGGAGGTGTAGTGGGAGTCGTGGAAAAGATCTCCCAGCACACAGAGGCGCTCGGGGCGGTGTTGCGCGAGGAGTGAGGAGAGGCGAGCGAGGTCGGCGTCGGTGACGGATTCGGGGACGGGGGCGGCGAGCGCGCGGTAGGAGGCGGGCTTGCCGAGGTGGAGGTCGGAGAGGAAGAGGGTGGAGGAGGGGGAGTGGAGGACGGCGCGCTCGTGGAGGAGGGTGAGCGGTTCGTCGGCGAACGTGATGTCAATCGCGCTTGGCATGTCGTGACGATCGTCGGCGCGGCGTTGTGGGCGTGTGAGCTCGTTCGAGGCGCACCACCATATCGCGGACCCGATCTTCCCAGCGTTGGGAGGAGACGGTGGTCGCGCGCAGGCTCTCTGCCCAGAGGGGGAAGGCCAGCGGGGTGAGGCCTCGAGGCTGCATGAGCAGGAGGGGGGCCTTGGACATCCACTCGAGGGATGCGCGGACGCGGTCGATTTCGAACTGTCCTTCGAGCATCTCGCGGCGCGCTTGTGAGAGGAGCAGGTTCTCGGGGTCGAATTCGGTGAACACGTCGAAGAACATTTCTGAGGACGCCTGGAGTCGACGCGCGGGGGAGGGTCGGCCGGGGTAGCCCTGTGGGGTGAGTCCGGCGATGCGGGCGATCTCGCGGAATTGTCGGCGTGCGAGTTCGCCGGCGTTGATGGCGTGCAGCAGGTCAACGAGGAGATTGTCGGGAGAGAGGGCGGCGCGCCAGTCTGGTTCGGAGAGCGTGAGGGGGAGATTGGAGAGGAGCTCGATGCCGAGGTCGTTGACGACGGCGCGGACGGTGCGGTGATCGCGCCGGGAGATGCGCCAGGCCACGAGCGGGGCGAGGGCTTCGTGGGCGAGGCGGCCGGCGAACGGGAAGACAAAGGCGTGGTGCCCTTCTCGGGTCTTGAGGGATTCGATAAGGAGCTCATCGGCGGTTGGGATGCGCGAGACGGCGGCCTGGCGTTCGAGAAGCGGGCGGAGGAGGGCCATCTCGGGGCCTTGGAACTCGCCGCGTGCGGCATCGGCGAGGCGATGTCGCACGGCGGCGGCGAGGTGGGAGGAGAGGGGCATTTTGCCGCCGTTCCATCGGGGGACGGCGCCGCCGGCGGACTTCGCGGGCCGGACGTGTGCGGTCATCTGTCGGAGGCGGATGAGCTCGAGGGTGCGCCCGGCGAAGACGAATCGATCGCCGGGCACGAGGCGGGAGATGAAGGACTCTTCGATGGATCCGAGGGTGCGGCCGTTCTGATATTGCACGGTCACGGCCGCGTCGGAGACGATGACGCCGATGTCGAGACGATGACTTGCGGCGATGGTGGAGGAGGCGACGTGCCAGCGCGCGTTGCGCGGCGTGATGCGCGCGAAGCGCGGATAGGCGTGCAGGGAGGGGCCGCCTTGACGGGAGAAGTCCATGACCCACTTCCATTCCTCGTCGGATAGATCGGCGTACGCCGCGGTGGAGCGGACTTCGTCGAGCAGGGCGGGTTCGTCGAAGCCGCCGCCGGACGCCACGGTGACGAGGTGTTGTGCGAGGACGTCGAGAGGCTTGTGGAGAGGGGATCGAGGTTCGACGAGGCCAGCGGCTGCGGCGTCGCGCGCGGCGGCGAAATCGAGGAGTTCGAGCGCGTTGGTGGGGACGCAGAGGATGCGGCTGACGGCGCCGGGGCGGTGGCCGCTTCGGCCGGCGCGCTGGAGGAGGCGGGCAACGCCTCGGGGTGAGCCGATCTGGATGACCTGATCGACGGGCGCGAAATCGACGCCGAGGTCGAGGGATGAGGTGCAGACCACGCAGCGGAGCGCGGAGTGGGGCGCGCCGTCGGCACGGAGAAGGGATTCGACTCGTCGTCGGATGTCGCGGTCGAGCGAGCCGTGGTGCAGGGCGATGCGGCCCAGGAGATCGGGGCTCCGGCGGAGGATCTGGCGAAACCAGATCTCGGATTGAGAGCGGGTGTTGGTGAAGAGGAGCGTTGTGCGCGCGGCCAGGATGGAATCGATGACGCGGTCGAGGAGCCGGATGCCGATGTGCCCGGCCCACGGGTATCGCTCGATGTCGTCGGGGAGGATGGTCTCGATGATGGTGTCGTGTCGTGCGGGCGCGTGGATGAGCGTGGGCTGGGGGGCGCGGTGTCCGACGAGCGCGCGTGCGGCGTCGGAGAGGTTGGCGAGCGTTGCGGAGAGCCCCCAGGTGCGCAGGCCGGGCGCGAGCGTGCGGAGGCGCGCGAGGGCGAGTTCGGTGAGCACGCCTCGTTTGGTGGAGAGGAGTTCGTGCCACTCGTCGACGATGACGGCGCGCAGGGTTGAGAAGTAGGTGGTGGATTCCGGGTGGGAGAGGAGAATGGAGAGTGATTCGGGCGTGGTGATGAGCGCGGAGGGCGGGGACTTACGTTGTTTGGCGCGCAGGGAGGATGCGGTGTCGCCCGTGCGGGTCTGGACGGTGAAGGGGAGATTGAGATCGCGGACGGGCGCGAGGAGGGCTTGCGCCGTGTCGTTGGAGAGCGCGCGGAGGGGCGTGATCCAGAGGACACGCAGCGGCTCCGGGGCAGCGACGGGAGGTTGCTCGAGGAGCGGCGCGAGCCAGAGGGCGAGGGTCTTTCCGGCGCCGGTGGGGGCGTGCAGGAGGCCGGAGCGTCCATCGATGTAGGCGCTCCAGGTGTTGCGCTGAAAGTCGAAGGGCGTCCAGCCCTTGGAGCGGAACCAAGCTGTGGCGACGTCAATCATGGCGCGGCGCACGGGGGGTGATGGAACGAGTGAGCCTATGCGTCGGGGCCGGGGTGCGCGAAGCGCGGGATTTGTGCTTCCATTGACGGGGCGAGACGCTACCTTTCGGCCCCATGGCCATTCCCCACCTGACGGACGAGCAGATCCGAACGTGGACCCGTGAGCAGAAGGACCGTTGGTGGCTGGAGACGGTGTTTCGGGGGGACATGCCCCAGCTGACGCTGCGGTCGGCGCTCACGGGGTTTCTGCTCGGGGGGGTGCTGTCGGCGACGAACCTGTACGTGGGCGCGAAAGCGGGATGGACGCTGGGTGTTGGGCTGACGTCGGTGATCCTGGCGTTTGCCATGTTTCGGATCATGTCGCGCCTCGGCGCCAAGGACATGACGATTCTGGAGAACAACTGTTCGCAGTCGGTGGCCACGGCGGCGGGTTACATGACGGGGCCGCTGATCTCGGGCATGGCCGCGTACATGTGGGTGGAAAACCGCCCCATGAACTGGTGGCACATGATGTCGTTCAATGTGGTGCTGTCGATTCTCGGGGTGCTGGTGGCATTCCCGATGAAGCGCCGGTTCATCAACGACGAGCAGCAGCCGTTCCCGGAGGGTCGGGCGTGCGGGGTGGTGCTGGACACGCTGTACACGGCGGACGCGGCGGTTGGTTTGTTCAAGGCCAAGGCGCTGGCGATCACGGCGGGCGCGGCGGGGTTCATCTCGTTCATCTCGGGCGAGCACTACATGCGTTTGCTGCAGGAGCGGCTGTTCGGAATGACCAAGGCGTGGCATCTGCCGCACAACCTGGACGCCTGGTACTACTGGATGGTGAAGAAGAACTGGGTTCCGATTCCCCGGATCGCGAACGTGGATGTGCGGCAATTGGCGTTGAGCCCCGCGCTGGATCTGGCGATGGTGGGCGCGGGAGGGCTGATGGGGATCCGAGCGGCGTCGAGCCTGATGATCGGGATGATCCTGAACTTTGCGATCATCGCGCCGTGGATGATCTCGATCGGGGAGATCCAGCCCAAGTCGGTGAACGCGGTGACGGGGGAGGCGGTGTTCGGACGGGCGCACATTCTGAACAACTGGTCTCTTTGGTGGGGCATCTCGATCATGGTGATGGCGTCGATGGTGTCGCTGTTCGCCAAGCCCAAGGTGTTCGTTGAGGCGTTCCGCGCGGTGTTCGGGAGGAAGGGGAAGGCCGCGACGGAGGATGTGGTGGCGCACATCGAGCTGCCGCTGAAGGTTTCGTTCGTGGGGATCCCGATCGTGGGCGCGCTGGGCGTGTGGATGGCGCACGCGTATTTCGGGGTGTCGTGGGTGCTGGGGGCGCTGGCGATCCCGCTGATCATCGTGCTGACGCTGATCGCGTCGAGCAGCACGGCGTTGACGGGCATCACGCCGACCGGCTCGTTGTCGAAGATCCCGCAGTTCATCTTCGGGGCCGCGGCGCCGAAGCATCCGGCGACGAACCTCATGACGGGCGTGATGTGCGTTGAGGTGGCGTCGAACGCGAGCAACCTGCTGATGGACATCAAGCCGGGGTACATGCTGGGCGCGAAGCCGCGTCAGCAGGCGATCGGGCACATGATCGGGATCATGGCGGGCGCGCTGGCCTCGACGCCGTTGTTCTTCGTGCTCTTCCTGAGCGATTACGACGCGGGAAAGGCGGCGGCGGATGCGGAGCACGTGCAGAAGATCATGGCGCCGGAGGGGGGGCAGTTCTCGTTCCCGTCCGCGGTGCAGTGGAAGGGTGTGTCGGACCTGGTGACGTCGTTGTTCGGAGGGGGAGAGGGCAAGCTGCTGACGACGTCGATCGCGTGGTCGATGGGGATCGCGGCCGGGGTCGGGCTGGTGATGGAGGTGGTGCGGATCTTCAGCCGGGGGAAGTTCCCGATCTCGCCTCTGGCGATCGGCCTGGGCGTGCTGGTGCCCCCGGAGTCGACGATGGCGATGTTCGCGGGCGCGATGTTCTTCTGGGTGATGGGCCGGATGTTCGCGGAGAAGAAGGAATCGCGCGGGAAGTTGTTGTGGATCGACACGCAGGAGCCGATCTGCGCGGGGCTGATCGCCGGCGCCGCGCTGGTGGGCATCGGGGATATTCTGCTGAAGGTGTTCTTGTTCAAGAATTGAGCGGGCGCAGAACCGTGGGCCTCCCGACTCGCGGCCGGGCGGCCTCTTGGATCCTCGGGGAATGGCGATGTCGCTTGTTCCTCGCGCGGACGGTCAGATCTTCGCGGGGGTGTGCGCGGGCTTCTTGGCGGAGCCGGCGCCGCGATCGGGGGCGGCACGGGAGAAGCGGAAGAGCTGGACCTGGCGGCGGGCATGAGAGAGGACGCCGGCGATGCGCCTGGTGAGGCGGTCGCGCCGAACGTCGTCGAAGAGACGAAAAAGGCTCCCGGTCTGCGTGAAGTCGTCGCGATCCTGCGTTGAGCCGATGCGGTCGGTGAGGCATCGGCCGAGGTGAAGGGCGGGCTCGAAGAGGGGCTAGAGCCAGCGAAAGCGTCTGAAGATCCAAAGTTCGAGGAGGACGATGAAGAGGAGGACGGCGCATACGACGAGGAATGCGAGGGGATGGTCGACGCCGGGGATGCCGCCGACGTTGATGCCCAGCAGGCCCGTGATGAGGCCCAGGGGCAGGAAGACCCCGGCGACCAGGGAGAGCACGTACATGGCTCGATTCATCTGCTCGGCAGCGCGGGCCATTATTTCCTCGTGCATCACCACGGCGCGTTCGCGCGCGGCGTCGAGTTCCTCGATGTAGCGCGTGAGCCGGTCGGCGTCCTCGCGCAGCATGGCGCGGTCTCGATCGGTGAGCCATGGGAGGTTGGCGGTGATGAGGCGCGTCATGGCTTCGCGTTGCGGGGCGAAGTGCCGCCGATAAGCGATCGCGTTGCGGCGCAGTTCAGCGATGTGATGGCGCATGTGGGCGGTCTCGCCCGCGGCGATGCGCTCCTCCATCGCGCTGAGCCCATCGTCGACCACATCGATGGCGTTCTGCATGCGATCGATGAGGCTCGCGGCGATCTGGACGAGCAGGGAGCCCGTCCGATCGGGCCCCTGAGATCGTTCGAGGCGATCGCGCAGATCCTGAACGGCAACGGTGCGCCGATGACGCAGCGAGATGACGCGGCGTTCGTCGACCCAGAGTCGGAGCGAGACCATGTCGTCCGGCTCGGCGCCCGGATTGAGATTGATGCCGCGGAGAATGACCAGCAGGCCTGAACCGATGACTTCGGCGCGGGGGCGGGTCTCCTCGGCGAGCAGCGCGTCGCAGATGATGGGGTCGAGCCCGTTCGCGGTGCGCAGCCAGTCGATACTTCGCTCGCACGTTCGCTCCAGGTGCACCCAGGCCGGGGCGTCATCCGGGAGCCCCTGCTCGATGTCGGCCCAGGACAATGATCGACCGCCACCTCGACCGTCCAGGGCATACGCGCCGATGAGTCCTTGCTCGGTGGTCATGCGCAAGACGGTACCGCGCGACGGGCGGGAAGCGTGGCGCCCTACCATCCGCCCCATGATTCGTGTCGGATTGCTCACGGCCGCCAACATGCTCGAGACCCACGCCTCGCCTCGCCCGGACGCGTGGGAGCACGAGCGTCAGTATGTGCCCATGCGACGTGCTTGCGAGGATCGCGGGATCGACTTGCGCGTAGTGATCTGGGACGATCCGGAGCTGAAGCCGGATGACTTCGAGGCGTTCGTGATCGGCACGACGTGGGATTACGCCTCGCGGCCTCGGGAGTTTCTGTCGACGCTGGATCGGCTGGCCGCGCGTCGGCCGCTGCTGAATCCGGTGGAGACGGTGCGATGGAACCTGCACAAGGGGTATCTCAACGATCTCGCCGCCCGTGGGGCACGGATCGTGCGCACGCTGTGGCACGATCGTGCGGACGGCGAGTCGATCGCGCGTTCGTTCGACGCGCTGGAGACGGATGCCATCGTGATCAAGCCGCAGATCGGCGCGGCGGCGTGGCGGCAGGTGAAACTGCGTCGGGGGGAGCCGCTGCCGCATCCCGAGCTGCTTCCGCCCGCGGCGACCATGATTCAGCCGTTTCTGCCCGCGATCGCGGAGGAGGGGGAGTATTCGTTGGTGTACTTCGACCGCGTGTTCTCGCACTGCGCGCTCAAGACGCCCGCTGACGGGGATTACCGCATTCAATCGATGTTCGGGGGAAGCGAGCGCGCCCACCGGCCGAGCGAGTCGGACCTGTCATTGGCGCAATGTGTGCTGGACGCGGTGGATGGGCCGCTGCTGTACGCGCGGGTGGACATGGTCCGCGATCGGGAGGGGGAGTTGGCGGTGATGGAGCTTGAGGTGATTGAGCCGTATCTGTATCCCGATCAGGGGCCGAGGATGGGGGAGGCGTTCGCGGGCGCATTGGAGCGCATGCTGGCGACTGCGCGCGATGCGATCGTGTGACCCGTTCCTGATGCGGCGCGCGTCGAGGCGGTTGAGTTTGATGAGGCTCAGGCCTTTGCCGCGCCCTCGACCTGCGTGCGGAGCCCGTCCCACCCGGCGCCGATGACCTTCTCGGCGGCGCTGCGGATGAGGCTCGGGCTGACGGCGGAGATGAGCCCGCTGAGCTTGGCGACGCGCGCGGTCCAGAGGATTCGAGAGCCGTCTCCGGCGGGTTCGATCTGGAAGCGGCACTCGATCTGCATGGCCGCGCCGATGCCCTGGCTGGAGACGTCGATCGCCACCTCGCTGTTCGGGACGGCGTTGACGATGGAGAACGTGAGCTGCATGTTCGCGCGGATGAACGAGAAGCCGGGGCGAACGACGCACTTGAGTGTTCGGTCGTCGATGCGCGTGTGCGAGACTCGATCGGGGACGGCGAGCGCGAGCGAGTCCGGGTCGGTGAGGGCCGCGAATAGACTTTCGGGCGAGGTCGAGAAGGATTCTTCGCCGGTGAATGCGTCGATCGTCGGGGGCATGCCGTCGTCCTTTCGAAGCAGAATCGGAGGGGGCGGGCTTCATGAAAAGCGCGAGAGGGATGATAGCCCGGGGATGCGTCGGCATCGGCTCGAACCGCGGTTCGAGCGGTGATTGAGGGGCGCGGGGTGGTCGATCCACGACTGTAAACGGCCGCTTGAAACGCGCGCGTGGTTGCGCGGCGGTGCGCCAATGAACCGGCTATCATGTCCGCCCGTTCGTGCGATGTTCGTCCCCATGACGATGCGCCGGTTTGAGGCGTTCGGTCGAAGCGCGGATCGCCGCGGCAGAATCTCCTCGACGAAAGGGGGGGCCGATCGCGCCGGACATCGCGGCGGCGAACTGATTTGCGCGACCGACATCAGGAGGATGTGTGACGATGACGACGACTCTCGAGCAAAACCGACGAAGCGTGCTTGCGGATGTCGAGAAGTACTGCGTGGAATTGCGTCCCGGCGAAGAGCTGTGCTATCTGGAGCACCGTCGGAACGAAGAGATCATCACGCTGGCCAAGAAGCACAACCTGCTGGGGATCCTCGTGCCGACGGAGTACGGCGGGCGTGGGGCTGATGCGCTGACGTATGCACGTGCGCTTGCGCGGATCAATCGGGAGGGCACGGGGGTTCGGACGTTCTTCTCCGGTCACTCATCGATCGGTCAGTACCCGATCATCCGGTATGGCACGGAGGAGCAGAAGAAGCGGTATCTGCCGAAGTCCTGCTCGGGCGAGTGCGTGCTGGCGTTCGGGCTGACCGAGCCGGAGGCCGGCTCGAACCCGCTCGAAGGCACGACGACGTATCGTCGCGACGGGAATCGCTTCCTTCTTAACGGGGTGAAGTACCTGATCTCGAACGGGTCCATCGCGGACGCGGTTATCGTGTTCGCGTTCCCGGAGGGGAAGACGGGCAAGGACCGGCGGATGTCCGCGTTCATCGTGGATACGGCGGGGGAGACGTTCGAGAAGGAGGCGCTGCACGCCAAGCCCGGCATGTATACCGCCGACACGGCGATGTTCCAGTTGAACGATCACCCGGTCCCGCTGAACAACATGCTCGGCGAGGAGGGCAACGGCTTTCGGATCGCCATGCACACGCTGGTGTCGGGCCGCCTGTCGGTGGCCTCGGGATGCCTCGGGTCGATCGAAGACTGCCTCGAGGAATCGCTCACGTATGCGCGGTCGCGCAAGCAGCACGGGCGAGAGATCGGCAAGCACCAGCTGGTGCAGGATCACATCGCGATGATCGAGATTCTTCGGGCGTCGTCGGACGCGATGATCGAGCGAGCGGCGCACGCCAAGCAGGCGTCCGATGAGAATCCGTCCAGCGACGAGCTGCGCGCCGAGGCGGACTTCCGCGTCGCCGAGGCCAAGTTCTACGCGAGCAACGCGGCCTGGGAGGCCGCGGATCGTGCGGTGCAGGTGTTCGGCGGGCGTGGCTGGTCGGAGCTGTATCGACCGATGCGTCACCTCCAGGACGTCCGGGTCTGCCGCATCTACGAGGGAACGGATGAGATCATGAAGCTCAAGATCGCTTCGCGCCTGCTTGGCGGCAAGGAGTACGAGGCGTTCCGTTGAGCGTGACGCTCCAGGCGGAGATCAGGCATGTCCCGGCGCATCATCGTAGGAATCACTGGGGCGTCGGGCGTCATCTATGGCGTGCGGGCGCTCATGCACCTTCGCGCGATAGGAGGCATTGAGACGCACCTCATCCTCACGGAGGGTGGGCGGGTGAATGTGCGGGCCGAGACGACGTTCGATCCGGACGTGGTCGCGGCCATGGCGGATGTCGCGCACCGACCGGACAATCTCGCGGCGTCGATCGCTTCGGGGTCGTTCAAATCCGATGGCATGATGGTGATCCCGTGCAGCATCAAGAGTCTGTCGGGCATCGCGCATTCGTACGCGGACAATCTGCTGACAAGGGCCGCGGACGTGTGCCTGAAGGAGAAGCGAAAGTTAGCGCTCATGGTGCGCGAGACGCCGCTGCACAAGGGCCATCTGGAGCTGATGGTGAGGGCCGCGGATGCCGGGGCGCATCTCATCCCTCCCATGCCGGCGTTCTACCACCGGCCGACCACGATCGAGGACATCGTGGATCAGTCGATCGGAAAGGTGTTTGATTACTTCGAGATCGATCATCGGTTGTTTCGACGGTGGGGGGAGCCACGCGCTGCGAGGGCCACGACCGCCTCAACCGAGCCGGTCCGCGGGGAGGGTCAGATCGAGAGCTGAATCTCGGTCCGCGTTCCGAATCCCGCCTTGTTGTTGGTGTAGATCGCCTTGTCCGGAGTGAAGGCGTAGAGATGGCTGCGGAAGCGGGCCGCGAACTCGTCGAGCCCGAACGCGCCGTCGAAGAACGTATTGACGGTCTGGAATCGCTCGACGTACGCGGAAAAGACCGCCATCGCGTCGGATGCTTCGTCGAGCTGCGCGATGCGTCCGCTCATCTGCAGGCCTTCGATCTCGGTCCAGTCGTCGCTGTCGCGGAAGATGGCGGCGGCGCAGCGGCCGGTGAGCTCGATCGCCGCGATGTGGCGGCTCGTGGGGCTTGAGAAGAAGCAGAATCGCCCGGTGTGGTGGACGTAGAACACCGGCGCGGTCCACGGGTCGGGGTCCCCGGTCCCGAGCACCATGGTTCGCTGCGACGAGATGAGGGCGCGCGCGAGTTGCTCCGGGGTGGGCGTCATGCTGTGCGGCCTCGAATGCGAGGACGGTCAGAATCGAACGAGCAACCGGGCGCCAAGCACGACGGCGGTGTCGAGCGTGGTGCGTCCGGGCTCGACGACCTGCGCGGACAGCGTGAGCCCCGCGGCCGGCGTGATCGCGATGTTGTAGAACGCTTCGAATCCCTGCGCCACGTCACGAGCGCCGAGCAGCGTGGTGAGGCGGCGGGTTTGGAATTCGTTGCGGAAGTAGCCAACGCCGAAGATGTCGTCGTCGCGCCCCGGAACGACGCCTCGGCCGCCGACACCCGCGCTCATCGAGAAATCAACCGGGTTGGTGTCCTTGTCGGCGAAGCCGATGCGAGCGAACAGACCGAAGCCCTTGCGGTCCGGCTTGCCATCCTGTGTGTTCAGCGGCGCATCGCCTCCCTCGGCGGGCTCCTCGGCCACGAGGTACTGCCAGGCGCTCGCGTACATGGCCCAAGACTCGCTTTCGGTCGGGGTGAGCGTAATGCCCTCGCCGGGCTGAAACACAAAGCGGCGTCCTATTCTCAGGAAACTGTTGTCCCAGGCGAATGACCCGCCGACGTTGAAGCCGCCCGGGAGCGACCCAAGCCGGTATTGAACCGCGAGCTCGCTGGCCCAGGTCCAGCCGTCGCCGAAGTCTTCGAATCCGCTTGTTGTAGAGCTGTCGGTCGTGTTGAACACGCTTGAGTTGAGCGTGATGTTGGGCGCCGGCTTCCACATGATTCCTCCGCCGAGCGTGCTGTACGGCACGATCAGGAGTGGAGCCGGACTGAAAACGAAGTTCAGATTCGAGAACTGCGTCAGGCCTCGCCCTGATGCGAACTCGTTGCCGTCGCCGTCCAAGGTGTCGAACTTTCCGGCGTACACGCCGAACGTTTCCGAGAGAAACTGGAAGTAGGTGAACGAGGTGAGCAGGATGGGCACGCCGGCGTCCGGCGCATCATCGAGCGGCATGAAGAAATCGAGGTTGGCCGGAAGGAATGACCCCGTGTCGCCATTGACAGACTCGCCGTAACGCGACTCGCCCCGGAGCTTGATCATGGCGCCGGGGAGCAGTTTCATGCGCATCAGATCGAGGGTGAGGTTGTAATCGATCGTGCCGCCGTAGGCGGTCTTGGAATCGCGCCCGCCATCCACGACGGATTGCATGGTGTTGTTCCAGTCGATTCCGAACTGGACGCCTCGGTTGGCGAGATCCGTTCGAGCGCCGTTGAGGTCGCCGAGCATCCACGAACGTGTCCAGATATCGCCCGAGTAATCAGGGATTGGCAGCAGGCCTTGCGGCGCCGCATCCGCCGCGGGGACGGGCGCCGGAGTCGACGCGGCGGGTGGTGGGGGGGGTGACCCGTCCGGTTGCGCCGACAGGGGAGCGGCCAAGGCCGTCGCCGCGAGTGCGGCCGTCGAGAGTGTCGAACGAGCAGTTCGCGATGACTGATTCAAGCGAGTTCTCCGTCGCGTCAATGATCGTGTTCTTCATGCCGTCCGAGATCGCGTGCTTGATCCGGATGTCCCGTGGTCCAACGACCAGGCTACTCGAGAATGCTCCACGCGCTGTCGGGGTCGAACGACTTCGTTGTTGAACCGACGGCCACGGAATCCGGGCCGAGGTCCGCTTCGTAGATGACGCCGTCCGGCCCGACCATGAACGACATGATTCCGCTGTTCCCGTACTCCGCCGGGAACGCGATCATCGCGAACCCGCCGGTCATCTCGCCGTTCACGATGTACTCGGCCGCGCCGCCCGGCGCGTGCGATCCCTGCGCGGTGAGGATGCGGAAGTAGTATCCGTGATACGGGGTGGCGCCTTCCTCTCCCCGCGAGTTGTACCCTTCCGCGGCGGCTTGCGCGGCGAACTGGCCGATGGGGCTCGGCGGGTCGGTCGGGCTTTCCTGCGGCCAGTACAGGCCGTTGCGCATCCCCGGATCGCTCTTCAGTTTTGGAGCGAACCGGCCCGCGGGTTTCCCGTCTCGGCTTGCGGAGGCGTATTCGCGCTGCGCGATCGCGTAGGCGTGCATCGCCCCAATGGCCGAGAGTTCATTGCGACCGATCCGTCGAGCGAGCACTTCCTGCTTTCCGGCGGCCGTGTCGAACCACCAGCCGCGCCGGTCCTTGGTCAGGGGGATCGGAAAAGGCCAATGCTCATTCCCGATGATGAGTTCCTTCGTATCGCCGTCGACCCGTTCGAGCGACCATCGCTCGTTGACGGCCGCTGCGAAGATCTCTCGGCCTCGTCGATCAGCCACGGGGTCGCCGGAAGAAAGCACCTCGCGCGCATCCGATCCCAGCAGCGCTTCCAAAGCCGCAACGTCGCCCGCGGCCGCGGCATCGGCCAGCGCGGTGACGGCGTGTTCCGGCTGCCGGAACACCTGCTGGTTGTTGTAATCCGCAGAATCGGAGGCGCACCCTGTGAGACAGGCGGCGCCCGCGATGATGATCGATGCCAAGGCGCCTCGCCGAATGGGAGTCGATCGGGCCGTTTTGATCGTAAACATGGTGTTTTCCAAGGTGGTTCAGCGGCTCACGTGTATTGCGGATGTACGAACGGCTGTGGGAGGGATTCTCAACGACGACCGCCTCCGCTCCGGCCTCCACCGCCGCTTCTTCCGCCTCCGCTCCGGTTCGCGCCGCCGCTCCTCGACAGGCTGCTCTGGCCGCGAGAGCTCGATGCTCGCTCCGAAGAGCCCCGCTGGTATCCCGAGAACGCGCCGGAGTTGGTTCCGGACCTCTGGGAGAACGACGAGGAGTTGCTTTGGAACGAGCCGCGCGTGGACGCCGAGCGATTTGTTTGTGACGAGTAGTTGGATCGCCCCGTTCTCCCCTCCGCGCCCGCCTGTCGGTTGGCTTGATTGGTCTGCGCTGAGCCCCGGGCCTGCCCGGCGGCATCCTGGCGAGAGGACTGATTGGCGCTCCGGTCCTGACTGGCCGAGGCGCGGGTGTCCGATCTGGAGGTTTGGCGGTCGGACCGGTTCTGCGAAGCTGTGTCTCGATTGGAATCGCGGGTGTCCTGGCGTGCGGCCTGATTGTCCGAAGCGGTGGATTGGCGATTCGCCTGATTCTCGCCCCGCTGTTCCGCCATGTTTTCGCGGTGATCGTAATAGTCGTTGGCCATGTTCTCGCGGTGCTGGTAGTAATTGTTCCAACCGCCGCTGTAGAGCACCGGCTGGTGGTAGCCCCAGCCTCCGTAGCCGTAGTAATAATGGTCATCGTCGTCGATCGCCGCGCCCACAACCACACCCGCGGCAAAGCCGATGAGGCCGGCCGCGACCGCATCGCTGGAGTCGCTCTGTACGACTGTCGTAGTCGCGGGCTGCGTGTAGACGACCTGCGGGTTGTACTGCGGCACATAGACCACCTGCGGATTTGCAGGCTGGATCACGATGACCTGCTGGCCGTTGTCCGCCGTCACGGTCTGCACCTGCTGCTGCTCGGATGTCTGCAGATTCCCCACGGCCTGCGCCTGCTGGCGCAGCCGCTGAATCGACGCGAACACCCCGTCATGGTCGCTCTCGAACGCCTGGCCGAGTTGCTTGGTCCAGTCGGGCTGCTTCGCCATCATGTGCACGACGTCGGGGAAAAGAGCGATGGCGACAAAGCACGCATCGAACCCCTGTGCGCCCGCCGCGTCCTGCGCCGCCGAGCCTCGAAGCGTCGGGTTTTGCGCGAGCCAATCGCTGACCTGGGACACCTGATAGGGGCTCGATGCGCACTCGAGAATCTGCACGATGAGCGCATCGGGGTACAGCGCGATCGGCGCGAGTAACTGGTCCAGCGCTTCGGGCGACAGTGATGATCCCGCCGGGGCTGCCGTCGCGGGCTGGTCGTCCGCGGGCAGGCTGCATGTCTCGGCGCTTGAGATCCCGGCGAAGAGAACGCCCGAGAGCAGGAGAACGCTCAGCGATTTCATGGACTGGACTCCCTTTCCGACTTCGATCGAAGCGGTTCGAATTCTACCCGTGAACGGGAGGACTTGTTCAAGCAATTCCTGGCAACCTTCGATGGCGGGGATAAGAGTGTGCACGTGCGCCGCGAACGCCCTGACGCGATGCGGTGATGTCAATGCCCGAAGGCGCGGCCTACCGCTTGGCTGTTCCTTCGATTCGAGGCGCCGTCCACAACGTCCACGAGCTCGGATCGGCCCCCATCTCGCGCCCCAGCGTGGCCAGAGAGTCCATGGTCGCGCGCTCGAATGAGCCCTCCGTCGGCGGTCGCCAGGCGTCCGGAATTGCGACCACGCGAACCTCGATGTCCGCGCCGAACCGCGCGTTCACGTAGTCCGCCTGAGCCGCGAGCCAGCGAACCTCGGCCAACGTCGCGGATCGAATGGCCGTGTCGAGGCTGGAGCCGATGATCGCGGGCCACTTCTCCTGCACCGTTTCCGGCACGTGCTTGAGCTGGTTGTTGATGATGATCCAGTATCGGGCGCGTGGCAGGGGCTTGTCTGGATGCGCTGTCCTCCAGCGTGAGACGAGGCCTTGCGGATGGTGCGGGTCCAATCGGAGGAGAATGTTCGCTGTGACGCCCCCGTCTCCGTAGATCGATGATCCGATGGCCACCGGTGGAAACACGCCCGGAATGGCCGCGGAGGCAAGCATGATGCGGTGAACCCTGTCGCCATCACCGCTGGCCTCGGCCGCCTCGGCCTCCGCGCCGACCTCCCAGAATTTCTGCCGACCCAGATCAAGGTCGGTGGCGCTGATGCCCAGCGATTTCCCCGCTCTCGATGCCGCTGCCATCTGCGAGATTAACGCCGGATTGATCGTGGCGCGAAGATCGCGCTCCAGCCCCGGGATCGTGGCGAATGACGCGTTCGACGGGAGGAAGAACAACGGGCCGCGCTCGCGAATCCAGTCCTTCCTCGGGTTTCTGTAGAACGTTTCCACCGTAAGGAGCGCTTCGTCGGTGCCGACGAACGCGAACGGCGCCAGCATCGCCCCCGTGCTCACTCCGGTAACGACATCGAAGTCGGGACGCACCCACGCCGCGTCAGCGCAATCGCCCCAGCCGACGAGGAATCCCGCGCCGAAGGCGCCGAAGTCTCCGCCCCCTGACATCGCGAGAATCTGGAGCGTCGGCGGCTCGTCCGTCGCGTTCGCCATCTTCTTGGAGATGCGACCGATCAGCTTTTCAACGGCGCCGTGCGTGGCCATCGCGATTTCGGACATGTCTTCACCCGCGCGCGACTCGAGCTGCTCGGGCGTGAGCGTCGGTCGCGCGGGGCCGCCGCAACCCGCCAACGAGAGCACGACGACGGCGCAGGACGTCGCGACGGCGGCTCGGGCGCCGACAATGAGATGGGTCGGGGCGAACGGAAAGCGGAGGGTGTTCGGCATGAGCGTCCTTCAGCGAGAGTCGTTCGTGACGATGGATCGTCGCCGAGCGAGGTGAGGCAAGCGGGATAACGTCCTGCCCCACACGATAAAGCACTTTCGGGTTGCATGTCTCCCGACGCGCGGCGTTTGCAAGTTTGGGCCTGATTAGGGTGACGGCCATCCGGCTGACGAGAGAGAGGGGGGAATCCCACGGCGCCGAGGTCGCGCTGCGCACGAAGTTGATCCCAGCAGAACTCGGGGAGCAGGAATCGTGCAATCTTTGCGCCACGCATTCATGGCGCGCGGCGCGGCGATTCTCTCAGCCCCGGCATGGTTCGGCGCCGCACCATCGAGCGTGGCTCCGTGAGGCCAACTCGAGTGTCGCGCGCGATATACTGTGCATCTGATTTCCTGGAAGCACAGAAACACGGAGGGCCATATGCACCGAGCCGTACTGATCATCGCCGCCGCTTGGGTCACCACGATCCCCTGCTCGCCCATCGCTCAGGCATCCTCCGGCGACGCGGGCATGCTCGACAAGGCGGCCGCAGAAAGAGTGTTCCCGTCCAAGCCGCCATACTCCCCCTACGCCGGGCGCAACTTTCCCAACCGCCCTCTCTTCGGCGACACCCACCTGCACACTGGGTTCTCCATGGACGCCGGCGCCGCCGGCTGCCGGTTCACCCCGCGCGACGCCTATCGCTTCGCCCGCGGCGAAGAGGTCACGGCCTCCAGCGGGCAGCCTGTGCGCCTCTCCCGGCCGCTGGACTTCCTTGTCGTGGCCGATCACTCCGACGGCATGGGATTCTTCCCTCTCGTTCTCAAGGGAGACCCGAGCATTATGGCGGACGAGCAGGGCCGCCGCTGGAACAACATGGTCCACTCGGGCCAGGGCGCGGACGCCGCCATGGAAATCGTCCGAGCATTCGCCACCAACTCAATCTCCAAGTCCATCTTTCCCGTTCCCGGCACCACGACATACCGCGGGGCATGGCAGGAAACCATCGCCGCGGCCGAGGCCTTCAACGACCCCGGCCGATTCACCGCCTTCATCGGATTTGAGTGGACCTCCAACACCAACAGCATGAATCTGCATCGCAACGTCATCTTTCGCGACGGCGGCGACAAGGCCGGGCAGATGGAGCCCTACACGACCTTGCGCCCGCTCGGCAGCGACAACCCTGAGGACCTCTGGAAGTGGCTCGCGGCCTATGAGGAAAAAACCGGCGGCCGGGCGCTCGCGATCGCCCACAACGGAAACCTCAGCAACGGCAACATGTTCCCCATCGTCGAGGCGTTCGGCAAAGCGATCGATCGCGAGTACGCTCAAACCAGAGTGAAGTGGGAGCGCCTCTACGAGGTCACGCAGACCAAGGGCGACTCAGAGGCGCATCCATTCCTCTCACCCAACGACGAATTCGCCGACTTTGAGACGTGGGACAAGGGCAACCTCGACGTCAGCGAGGCCAAGACCAAGGACATGCTCCAATTCGAATACGCGCGAGCCGCGCTCAAGAACGGCCTCCGGCTTGAGCAGAAGCTCGGCGTCAATCCCTACAAGTTCGGCATGGTCGGCAGCAGCGACGCTCACACTGGGCTCGCCGCCATAGAGGAGGAGAACTTCTTCGGCAAGGTCACCTCGGCCGAGCCCTCGCCCGAGCGCCTCAGCAAGCCCTTCATACACCATCCCAAGACCGGCCTCACGGTCATGGACTGGGAAGTCTCCGCGTCCGGGTACGCCGCCGTGTGGGCGACAGAGAACACGCGGGAGGCCATCTGGGACGCCATGCAGCGTCGCGAGACCTACGCCACCACCGGCACGCGGCTCGTCGTCCGGTTCTTCGGCGGCTTCGACTACACGCCCGAAGATGCCCACAGTCGCCTCCCCGCCGCCGTCGGCTATTCCAAGGGCGTCCCGATGGGCGGCGATCTGAGCGCCGCGCCCGCGGGCAAGCCGCCGACCTTCCTCGTCGCGGCGATGAAAGACCCCATCGGCGCCAATCTCGACCGCATCCAGATCGTCAAGGGCTGGATGGACGCGAAGGGCGAACTGCACGAACGCGTGTTCGACGTCGTATGGGGCGACGCCGACAAGCGACGGATCGGCGCCGACGGCAAGCTGACTCCCGTGGGCAGCACCGTCGACATCACGAGCGCAACCTGGACCAACACGATCGGCGATCCGGAGCTGATCACCGTGTGGACCGATCCTGAGTTTGAAGCGAAGCAGAGCGCGTTCTACTACGCGCGAGTGCTGGAGATTCCAACTCCGAGGTGGACCGCCTACGACGCGCAGCGATTCGGCGTGACGCCGCTGCCGAACACGACGATGACGCTGCAGGAGCGCGCTTACACCTCACCGATCTGGTACACGCCGGGGAAATAAGGGCGTGTGCGGCTCCGCGGGCGCGTGCTACCGCACATGCGATCGCCTTGTCCGTACCAGGCGGATCGACACGGTGCGTGGCGTCGGCGGCGCACCGCTTCGGAATCAGCCGAGCCAGTCCACCACCACGATCGAAACATCGTCGGCGAACGATTTCGCCCCCGCCCATTCGGACAGACGCTCGATCGCGCGGACGACCACTTGCTCTCCCGGTGTCTCGAACTGCTCCACAAGGAATTCACCCCAGCGGTGCTCACCGAACAGCGTGTTCCTGGCCCGGTCGGCCTGTTCGATAACGCCGTCCGAGTAAAGCACGATCCGATCTCCGGGCCGCAACGCCACTTCCACGTCCTCGAACTCGGCGTCCTCCACGACTCCGAGCGGGAAGCCGCCATCGTCGTTGAGCTCCATGAGCGAGCCGTCGCGCAGGGCGATGGGGAGTGGGTGCCCGGCTCGAGAGAACCACAGGCGGCCTGTTTGCGTGTCCAGTACGCCGACCACCATCGTCAAAAACCGCCCGTCGTTGTCCGCGTTGCAGAACCGGCGGTTGAGTTCCGCGAGCACCCTTCCCGGCCGAAACGCGCTCGTTCCGTTCTGGGAAGTCTGCTTCAGTATCGAAATGCAATCCCCGGTCGGTGACATCGAGTGCATCACGGTGACCGCGAGCAGGGCTGCCGGAACCCCGTGACCCGTGACGTCGACGACGTACATCACCAGAAACCGTTCGTCGAGCATGTGGAAGCCGAGTGCGTCGCCCGCCAGCTCATCTGTCGGCGCGTACGTCCAGAACGCCCGTCCCCGCGGACGATCGATGTTGACGCGGGGGAGCATCGCGCGCTGCACCCTGGCCGCCGCGAGCAGGTCTCGGCGCATTCGATCGCTCGCGCTCCGCAGCTCCTCGTTCTGCTCGCTCAGCGTGCGTTCGAGCCGAACGACCCGTTCCCCGGCCAGCACGCGAACCCGAAGCTCGTCCCGATCAAACGGCTTCGACACGAAATCGTCCGCTCCGGCCTCGATTCCGCTGACGATGTCCCCCTTCTCCGTTCGGCTCGTCAGCATGATGATGTAGACATAGCTGGCATCGGTCAGCGCGCGGATCCGTGCGATCAGCTCCACGCCCGACACCCTGGGCATCTCCCAGTCGGTGATGACGAGGTCGAACTCGCCGTTCTGAAAAGCCTCCCAGGCCGCCTCGCCGTCTTCGGTCGCCACCACCACGTGGCCCCAGCCCTCCAGCTGACGGGCCAGCGAAACGCGAGTGATCCGCTCATCTTCCGCGATCAGAATCCGCATCACTGTTTCGCCTTCACGAATTCGAGCAATTCCGCGGTGAGATCGCGCAGCGCCGATTCGAGCGACGCCAACGCCGTAGCGGCCGAGGCGAGATCCCCGCTTTTGCCGATCTGCTCCATGGTCAGCGCGCACGCCTGCGCCTCGGCGGCGCAGAAGTTTGAGATCATCCCTTTCAGCGCGTGCGCGTGACGGCCGATCGCCGAACCATCGTTGCTCGCAACGCCTTGCCGCACCTGCTCGAGGAGCGAGGACCCGTCCGAGACCAGCATCTCCACCGTCTCCGCCAGGAACTCGATGTCCTGATCCACGCGATCCAGAAGCTCGGCTTCATCAAATGTCCGTGCCACGCTCGGCCTCCTTCAGCACACGCTCGATCTCAGCAAAGAGCAGGTCCCGCTTGACCGGCTTGGGCACATAGCCGTCCATGCCCGCGTCGATGCACATCTCGCGATCGCCCGCCATCGCGTTGGCCGTCATGGCGATGATCGGCAGTCGTCGAGCGCCGCCCGATTCGCGCGCCCGGATGGCCCGCGTCGCGTCGAGCCCGTCCATCTCGGGCATTTGCACGTCCATGAGAACGATCTCGAACTCGCCGGATCCGGAGTGCTCCACCGCCTCCCGCCCGTTGTTTGCCACGCTCACTCGATGCCCCGCTCCCTCGAGCACTCGGATCGCGAACTTCTGATTGACCGGATTATCTTCCGCGAGCAGCACGCGCAACGAACGGCTCGGCCGCTCGGCCGCATCCGCACAGGGCTCCGGTGACGCTGCCGCGGCCCGGCTCCGATCCGACGATCCGAGCACGCGCATCATGTTGTCCAACAGCAGCGACTGCTTGACGGGTTTGAGCAATCGAGCCGCGACGCCGAGTTCGACACACCGCGCCTGGTCTCCTGACGAGGCCGATGATGTGAGCAGCATCACCGGCAGTGCGCTGAACGATGGGTGCGCCCGGATGGCCCGCGTGAGATCGAATCCATCCGTGTCCGGCATGTGCAGGTCGGTGATGATTAACGACACGTTCTGGCCCGCGTTTCTCGCCCGGTCGAGAGCGGCCAGCGCCTCGCTCGCTGACTCGGCCAGAATCGTGCGCATTCCCCATTGGCCGAGCATGGCCCCCAGAATGCGCCGGTTCGTCTCGTTGTCGTCGACGACCAGCGTTACCTTTCCGGCGAACACCTTTGCGGCGTCCTCGACCGTCGCGCTGGGCCTGGCGACCCCCTCCTTGAACAGCGCTCTGAACTTGAACTTGCTGCCGACGCCGAGCGTGCTCTCGAGCTCGATCTCGCCGCCCATGAGCTCCACGATCTGCTTGGAAATGGCCAGCCCGAGCCCGGTCCCGCCGTATTTTCGCGTCGTCGATGTCTCGGCCTGCTCGAACGCCTTGAACAGCCGCGCCGCGGCCTCGGGCGAGATGCCGATGCCCGTGTCGCTGACGACGATCTCGATGGCAAGCCCGTCCGCCCGCCGCTCGGCGACGCTGACCGAGATTACCACCTCCCCGCGCTCCGTAAACTTGATGGCGTTGCCGACGAGATTCACGATCACCTGGCGCAGGCGGTACACATCCCCGATGAGCGCATCGGGAACGTCTGCGCGAACGTCATAGGCCAGCTCGACGCCCTTGGAAGCCGCGCGAAGGGCCAGCGGGCTGAGCGTGTCGCTGATGGAATCTCGAAGCAGGAACTCCACAGGATCAAGCTCGAGCCGGCCGGCCTCGATCTTCGAAAAGTCGAGGATGTCATTGATGATCGACAGCAACGCGTCCGCGGAGGACTTCACGGTCGTCAGATAGTCCCGCTGTTCCGCAGTCATGTTCGTGTCGAGCGCCAGCTCGGTCATGCCGATAATGCCGTTCATCGGCGTGCGAATCTCGTGGCTCATGTTGGCGAGGAACGAGCTCTTGGCCTTGGTCGCCGCCTCCACCCGCTCCATCGCGCTGCGGAGCGCGGCCTCGCTCTCCACCTGTTTCGTCACGTCCTGGTACACGCCGTACATGAAGCGGATCGTCCGATCCTCGCTGCGCACCACCCGACCCAGCGCATGCACCCAGACTATGCGGCCGTCCGCGGGGCGCTTGTACGCGTACGTCGATTCATAGTGGTCGTAGCGACCCTCGATAGCGCCCTGATACCGCTCCGACGTGAGCTGTGCTCCCTCCGGATCCGCATCGAGAAGCCGATCGAACCACTCGCGCTGAAGGTGGTATTTCCCGTCGGGCTTCGGCTCCTCTCCCAGAATCTGCGCGGCCCGAGGCGATTGGTAATAGTGATCCGGATCGCCGTAGTCGATATGCCAATAGCCGCATCCCGTCAGCTCCAGGGCGATGTCCGACAGAAAATTGACGCGCTTCAACTCGGACTCGGTTCGCGCGCGCCGCGCGATGTCGCGCTCGATCGCCGCCGACATCTGATTGAACGCCCGCGTCAACAGCCCAAGCTCATCTTCACGTCGAACTTCGATCTGCGGGTGTTCGCCGTCCTCGATGGCGCGGGCCGCTTTCGCGAGCGCGTTCACCGGCTCGCTGACCCGCCGTCTGATCACGACCGCCGACGCCGCGATGCCGCTGAGCGTCAAGGCGGCCAGCGTGAACGAAACAAGCATGAATCGAGAAGCCGACGCCCGCGCCGCCGCAACCTCAGCCCCGGTCCGCGCGTCCACCATGTCCAGAAACTCGTCGATCGGCTGCATGATTCGCGACTTGGCTTGGTGATAATCCGTTCCATGCAGGAGATCGCGCGCGAGCGCAAGGTCCGGCTCGCCCCGGCGCGTGAACTCGCCGCGCTCGTCCGGGTACAACCCTTTCACCGCCGCCATCGCGCGGTTCTCCAGCCGCACCAGGTCGTCCGACTCCCGGCGAGCCTGCTCGAGCTTCGCCAGCTCCTGCTCGCTGAAGTTCGCTCGACGCATCAGCGTCTCCAGCGACAGGGCCGGGATGAAGTCGTCCGGTTCCTCGTGCGTCGCCGTCACGATGTCCCAGTAGTCAGGCCCGTAGTCCGCCGGGCGCGGCGCCTCGCCGTTGCGAATCGCGAGAATCCGATGGAAGTACGTCTCGAACCGTGCATCACCAGTCACCGCGTACGTCCGGGCCATCCGGGTGAGGTCGTCCGAGCTGCGATGCAGACGGTTTGCGAGCAGAAACGACTCGTGCCGCTGCTTCTCGGCCGCATCGACTTCACGGAGATTCTGCACCTGCACGCCCATGATCACGAGCGACGCCACGGTGAGCGCCGAGAGCGCCGACCCGATCGCAATGAACGTGGCCTTCAGCGACATGAGTGTCTCCCGCGTCGCTGGCCCCGACACAACATCGTTCGCGCAGGCCTGCATCGCCGAAGTCCCACAATTCCGAAGAGCGCCTTGTCGGGAGGCGTGTTCACGATCTTGTCCATTGGGCTCGTTTCGCGAATGGAGTCTTGAATTGTCCGCCAATTCCAGGACGGGCAGGGCACGGCAATCGGGCGAGCCGGGCATAGTACCTGTGTTTCGCTCTTCCGACCCGAGCGCACTTCCCGGCACGCGGCCAAACGGGCCGCGCTGAACTCGGGATCAAAGCCCTCTGCAGCGTTCTCTCGGCCCGCCGGATCGCTCGCCCACTCGTCCGAGATCTCAAGATCGAGGGCCCGGGCAGGCGCGACGTCGAGTCTCGCCGCCGCGCGCATCGAGGAACCACCCGCCGCCCTACGCGCCACGGGCCCGGACCCGCAAGGCCTGCTCCCGGTGCATCTGCGCGCACGAGCGACCGAATGCAGCGTGCAAGCCGCGATACGGGGCGGTGGAGTATGTTGTTCTCCACTCGCAGCGCGCCGCTGACAGCGCGGCTCGACCGTTCGAACGGAAGGAATCGCGAAGCATGCCCGAATCGATCACCGTCCCGCCGCTCGCCGTGCACTACCAGCCCGTCGTCGCGCTCGACAGCGGGCGCGTGGTAGGCGCCGAGGCGCTCATCCGGTTCCGCCGTCCCGACGGCTCGTTGGCCTCGCCAACGGAGGGCGGGCTGATCGATCAAATCGAAGCAAGCCCGGCAGCGATCGTCGACCTGATGCGCGAACTGCTCGTCGTCCTGGCGCGGGAAGCCGTTCCATTGTTCCGTGCGCATCCCGATTTTTACATCGGTGTGAACGTGCCGCCATCCGTGCTCGGAACGGGCGCCGTGCGTGTGATTCTGGACGACCTCGGGCTCGCGCCGTTCATGAGCCGCTTTCTCGTGGAGGTCACCGAACGCCAGGCGCTGACGCCCGTCGGGCGCGAAGCGCTCGCCGCGGCGCGCGCGCTCGGCTCGCGCGTGGCCCTTGACGACTTCGGCACCGGCCAGAGCGGTCTGCAGCAGATCATGGGGCTCGAGTTCGACGTCCTCAAGATCGACCGCTCGCAAGTCGAGCCGCTGCTGACCAGCGTCACGGCCGATCGGCTGCTCCGAGGCGTCGTCGCACTCGCCGGCGCTCTGCGTGTGCGCGTCACCGCAGAAGGCGTTGAAACGCGCGAACAGGCGCTCTTCCTGCACGCCGCGGGCGTCGATTACGGACAAGGCTGGTATTGGAGCAAGGCCCTGCCCGTCGACGAATTCGAGCGAGCGCTCATCACCGGGTTCGCCGACCGATGCCGGTGGCTCCCGGGCGCGTCTTGACGCGTGGGGCGCGTCGGCGGCGGCGAGAGCGCCATCACCCCGTCCACGGGCGTGCGGATCCATGCGAGATCCTCAGACCTTCCCAAACCTGCTCGCGCCAACCGCTCGCGCGCCGGTCCGCGTCGCCGAAGCCGGGTGAACCCCGGTAAGCTCAACGATCGAGCCATCGTCCGCGCAGCGTCGAATCGTTCGCTCATGCCGGAGTGTGCCGCAGAGCCAGGAGACTTGGCGTGACGCCAGCAGCACCCTATCCGTCCATCGCAGCCGTCGGCGCTCAGATCGGCGCGCTCATCGCCCACCATTTCGATCATGCGTTCCGCGAGATCATGCGAGACCCCGCGGTGCATCTCGAATCCCGTTTTCTCCGATTCGTCACCGGTGAGCCCCACCCGTTCGGGAACTTCGCCTGCATGACGGATCCCACGAGCGCGGCGGACACAAGGACCGCGATCGAGCCGTTGATTCGAAACAAAGCTCCCGCCGCGGCCCTGTTCACCGGCCCGATCGGAGCCGACGTGATCGAGACCCTGCAAAGCGCCGGATTCGAACAGCACGAGGGAATGCCCACGATGGCCGTCGAGATTGACAGCCTCGCGAAGACCACGCTCCCCGCCGACTACACGTTGGCGCGCGTGAGCAGCCCGGCGCAGCGCGATGCCTGGGCTGACGCGTTTGCCCGCGGCTACGGGCTCCCCCTCCGTGTCGGCGCGGCGTTCGCCAGTGGGGCCGGCCGGGATCTGCGCGAGGACGCGCGAATTCAGTACTTCTGGATTCTCAGAAACGGCGCTCCTGTGTGCACATCCTTGGTGTACCTGCGCGATGGCGTCGCGGGCATCTACGGCGTGGCCACACTCCCCGAGGAGCGCGCCAAAGGCTTGGGCGCCTTTGTCACAGCGGAGCCGCTCCGAATCGTCTCGCGCCTCGGCTACCGCGTCGGCATCCTGCAGGCCTCAGCCGACGGTCACCCGGTCTACAAACGCCTCGGCTTCAGAGACTTCGGCGAACTACCGTTCTTCGTGCGCGTCCCGGCCTGAACACGCCGCCTTCCCGCGTCCAACCACATCAGTTGTCAAACCCGCCGTGGCCGGTTCGTACCCCGTCCCACCTCAATCCCCGGAAGGGAACTCTCCTCCCGGCTCGCCCCAGGACGCAGGCCCTCGAGGCTCGGCATGGTTGGCGACCACAGTCGACTCCGTGGCCTCCGGAGGCTGCGCCGCCAGCACCAGCATCGAGATGACCGTGAAAGCAAGAGTCACGCGCCGTTTCGCTCACCCACCCAGCGCGATCGTGATCGCCACCAGCACACTTCCGACCAGCGCCATTGAAAAGCCCATCAGCAGCGGCCGATGCTCGGCGAATCTCCCCAAGAGATACCCGCACGCGAACATCATCACCACCGCGATGCCGTTAGAAATCCGCAGCGCCAGCCACACCTGGCTTGTGAACAAGAACGGCACGACTACGGGAAAGGTCGACATCACAACCAGCAGGAACACCCCAACGGCGCCGATGAGGTCGCGCTTCGAAAACCGCACCGCCCACCGCAGGTCCGTCATTTCCTTGATTCGTACGCGCACAGCCTCCACCGCGCCCTCTGGGAGATTCGATGCCACCAGCGGGGGCAACGCGTCCTCGATGATCCGCCGCGCCGCGGCCGGGTCCGGCGACTCCCGCACCAGCCGGACGGCGCGCAGCCTTCGCCCCTCCTCCGTCAACTGCGTGACCAGGTACATCACGGCGTCGACAAGTCCCCACGCGATGTTGCAGCCGATCGCCCCAATCAGCATCGCGCGGACCTCTTCTCTCCCCGACTCGATCGCGCTCAGCGTCCCCGTGAACGTCAACGCCATGATCAATCCGAAGAGGATCTCCGAAACGCGCGAAATCGGATCAAGCACGCTCTGGCGTCCTCGTTCATCCGTTTCGCCCATCGCGCGCTCCTTCGAGAGTCGCTCAGTCTAACCCGCCCGCTCCCGTGCACCTTGGCCATCCCGCCCTTTCCGGCACAACGTCCGGCGGCGCGTCACGCCGGCGGAGTGGTAGACTCCCGCCGGGCAATCGGCCATGGGACTCCTCCTCAACGAGATCCGACGCAACCCGCTGCTCTGGCTGCTGATCTTCGTGCCGGCTCTCTTTCTTGCGCAGCTGGCGGCGCTCGAGTCCCACACGTTCCTCTTTGTGCTCTCGGTGCTCGCGATCATCCCTCTCGCCGCACTGCTCAGCCACGCCACCGAGTCGGTTGCCGCCCGGACCGGCGACTCCATTGGCGGTCTGCTCAACGCCACGCTCGGCAACATGACCGAACTGGTCATCGCGCTGACCGCCCTCCGCGTCGGCGAGTACGCGCTGGTGAAGGCCTCCATCGCCGGAGCCATCGTCACCAACGTCCTCTTCATGCTCGGCGCCTCGTTCCTGCTCGGCGGGCTCAAACATCATGTGCAGGAGTACAATCGTGTCAGCGCCCGGCTCCAGGCCGGCATGCTCTTCCTGGCTACCGTGGCCCTTCTGATCCCCTCCGCGGTGCACACGGCCGACTCCGACACCGCCGCGGGATTCACGCAGCGCATCAGCATCGGTTTGGCCGTTGTGCTCATCTGTACCTACGCCCTCGGCATGCTCTTCTCCCTCAAGACGCACCGCGAACTGTTCGCGAGCAAAGCGCACGAGGAGGAGGGCGAGGCTGCCTGGCCAATGGGCATGTCACTCATCACGCTCGCCGTGGTCACCGTCCTCGTAGCCCTGGTCAGCGAGGTCTTCGTCGAGTCGGTTCAGAAGGCCGCGGAAACCTTCGGCATGACCTCGGCCTTCGTCGGGTTCATCATCGTGGCGCTGGTCGGTGGGGCGGCCGAGATGACCTCGGCGTTCTCCGCAGCGCGCAAAGACCGCCTCGATCTGAGCGTGGGCATCGCCCTGGGCAGCGCATCCCAGATCGCGCTGTTCGTCGCCCCCGTGCTCGTTCTGCTGAGCTTTGTCATCGGACCCACACCCATGGATCTGCAGTTCTGGCCCGGCGCCATCGTCATGATGCTCGTCGCCGTGATGACTGCGTCGCTGGTGACCAACAGCGGGCGATCGGCCTGGTTCGTGGGCGCACTGCTCGTGGTGGTCTATCTGATCTTCGCCATGACGCTCTATTTCCTGCCGCCCAAAGTCTGATCAGGCTCGGGCGCCTTGATCCGAAGGCAGCCTCTCGCGTTCAACATACGTCTTGGCTGGATCACCGCCGGCGCCGATCGGCGGCGCACCTGGAATGCTTGCATAATTAAAGCCCTGAAGAACAGGGCTCCGAAGCGAGGCGGAGGGGACTCGAACCCCCAACCACCGGATCGACAG
>CAZWZL010000007.1:0-74112 GCA_964638515.1 uncultured Phycisphaeraceae bacterium | reverse complement strand
GCATCCGGCACTAGGGAGTGAGGTAAGGCAAGACGAGGAAGTAAAGGGCGAGTTGCAGGATGATGGCGGCGTAGAGGCCTGCGAAGAGATCATCGATCAGGACGCCGAGCCCGGCGGGCAATCGTTGCAGGCCCCGGGCGGGCGGGGGCTTGACGATGTCGAGGATGCGGAAGAGGAGGAAGGCTGCGGAGAGGGTGGCGAACGCGCGGAGCGGGGTCGCGATGGAGGCGGCGGGCAAGAGAATGAGTGGGATCGCCTGGCCCGCAGTTTCATCCGCCACGATGTAGGAGGCGTCTTTGCGCCCGAAATGCGTCTCGGCCCATCGGCCCAGCGCGAGGCAGATCACGGAGGCGAACATGCAGAGGATTGCCATCGTGAGGGAGACGGTGGTGGAGGATGCCCCCAGGAGAATGAGGAGGAAGGCGAGGGCGGGGGGTGGGAGCGAGCCCCAGGTGCCGGGGGCGGGGCGGAGATAGCCGAGCCCGAGTGAAGTGATAAGGAGGGCGCGCAGGTTCATGGGAGTGGCGGCTCGGCGGCCCCCGGAGCCATGACTCGGAGAGCGCGGGTGATGTAGGGGACGGCGGACCAGACGGTGGTGAGGGTGACGGCCCAGGCGATGAGGTGCGTGATGTGGATGAGTTCGCCAGAGCCCTCGAACGGCTCGGCGATCATGGTCGCCACGGCGAGCAGCACGAGGGGGATGGCGATGGACTGCACGATCATCTTGAGCTTGCCGGAGAGGGTGGCGGAGAAGTCGGCGCCTTTGGACTCGGCGACGGCGCGGAGGGACGTGATGAGCAGTTCGCGGGCGAGAATGAGGATGACCATCCAGGGGGAGAAGCCGGAGATCTGCATGGAGCCCACACTGAAGGATGGAGAGGCGAGGAGGATGAAGGCGGCGAGCGTGAGCAGCTTGTCGGCGAAGGGGTCCATGACGCGCCCGATGATCGAGACGGCGTTCCAGCGGCGGGCGAGGTAGCCGTCGAGGGCGTCGGTGAGGGCGGCGATGATGAAGATGGCGGCGGCGGTGAGGAGGAGCGCGGGGGACTGGTGGAGGGCGATGGGCTCGTCCGGGCGTGGGACGCGGAACGCCGAGAGAAGGAGGACAAAGAGAAGCGTGAGAACGAGACGAAGGGCCGTTAGAAGGTTTGGAAGGCGCGCCTGGAGGGGGGTTGGGGAGTTGCGCGCGGTCATACCTCGTGATGGTACTTGGGGTGGGGCGGCGGGTGCGAGCCGCGACTGGTAGTGGTGAGAGGGGTGGCGAGGGGCGAGGTGGAGTTGCTGGTGGGTGTGGGGGGCTCTATTCTGCGACCCGCTCGTCGGGCGCGCCGTGTGGCGCGATCGGTGGGCGGAGCGCACGGAGCGAGTCGATTTGGGGCTGTTCAACCCTTATTTGATGTTCGTGGCGATCGCTGTTGGGGCGGTGGGAGTGTCTCTGGCGCTGCCGAGACGGGGGTTGAGCCCGCAATTGCTGGGCGCGCTGGTGGCCGGGCTTGGTCTGGGGCTGGGGATGGTGGCACTCGGGGTGAAGAGCGGCGGCGACCTGCCACCGATCTACTTCTACGTGTTCGCGTTGATCGGGCTCGGGGCGAGCCTGCGGGTGATCACGCATCCCAGGCCCGTGTACGCCGCGCTGTACTTCATCCTGACGATTCTCTCGTCGGCGGGGCTGTTCCTGCTGCTTTCGGCGGAGTTCCTGACATTTGCGCTGGTGATCATCTACGCCGGGGCGATCCTGATCACATACCTGTTCGTGATCATGCTGGCGACCGAGGCGCCGACGTCGGAGGCCATCGATTCGCTCAAGAACTATGACCGCACGGCTCGGGCGCCGGTGGGCAGCGTCGTGGTGGGCTTCGTTCTGCTCGGGGCGCTCACGGGGTTGTGGGGCAAGGGGCTGCCCAGCATTCCGCCGTCGAACGCGGCCGATCCGGTGGCGATGCTCGAAGTGATGCCTCGGAAGGTGGAGCGCGCGTTGATCGAGCGCTCGGGGCTCCCCGGAAACATTGAAGTGGTGGGCGTCGCGGGCGGCAGCGCGCAGGTGATCTTCCCGACGGGTTGGGGGGGCAATCAGCAGCACCCGATGTTGCGACCCATTCCCGCCGGCGAATCCATGGAGTTCCCGATACCTGAGGGGCTCGAGGCTGAGAACGTTGAGATGGTTGGCCACGCGCTCGTCGGCGAGCATCCGCTGGGGCTGGAGCTGGCCGGGGTGATTCTGCTGATGGCCATGCTGGGCGCCGTGGTGTTGGCGCGGAAGCAGATCCAGATTGACGAGAGCCTGAAGGCAGAAGCGACGCTGAAGATCGCTACCGGTCCGGGCACGGGGGTGGCGTCTTGAGCGAGGCGATGGCGATGCTCGGGGCGGCGGGGATTCCAGTGGCGACGCTGGGGCACTACCTCTTCGTATCGGGCGCGATGTTTGCAATCGGCGTGGTGGGATTCCTGACACGCCGCAACCTGATCATCATGTTCCTATGCACCGAACTGATGTTCCAGGGCGCGGGGCTCGCGCTCGTGGCGTTCGGCCGCTATCACCTGAACTTCACCGGGGACGTGTTCGTGATCTTCGTGCTGACGATCGCGGCGGCGGAGGCGGCGCTCGCGTTGGCGCTTGTCGTGCTGCTGTTCCGCAGGCGTGAGACGCTGGACGCGTCGGCGTTTGCGGAGTTGCGGGGGTAGGTAAGGCTCAGGGAAGCGAATCGTGACGACAGGATCGATGGTGCTAGCGGCGTTGGCGGGAGCGATGGGAGCGGGGGGGAGTGCGCCCGCGGACGCGTCGCATGCCGCGTCGGTTGCCGGGGCTGGGCTCACGCTGTTCGCGTTAGCGCTGCCGGCGCTGGCCACGGTGCTGTGCGGGCTGTGCGCGGCGCGGGGGGTGAAGAGCAAGGCGCCGGCGTGGATCACGGTGGGGTCGCTGGCGACGGCGTTCGTGCTGGTGCTGATGACGTACCTCGACGGGGGGACGGGCGCCGCGAGGATCGCGCACGGCTTCGAGTGGATCAATTTCGCGTGGGGAGAGGGGGTTGGTCGGGCGATCACGGCGAACGTGAGCCTGTACGTGGATTCGCTCACGCTCCTGTGGATGCTGTTCGTCACGGGGCTGGCGACGCTGATCGCGCTGTACGCGTCGGAGTACATGGAGCACGATCTGGGGGCCGGGTACTGCCGGTTTTTCGCCTACTTCTCGCTGTTCGTACTCTCGATGTCGTGCCTGGTGATGGGCGACAACCTCCTGCTGCTCTACCTGGGCTGGGAGGGCGTCGGGCTGTGTTCGTACTTGCTGATCGGGTACTTCTATCAGCGGCCCAGCGCGGTTGCGGCGGCGAAGAAGGCCTTCATCATGAACCGCATCGGCGATCTTGGGCTCGCGCTGGGCGTGTTCACGACGTTCGTGGTGTTCGGGACTGTTGAGTATGCCCCGTTGATGGAAATGTGGCGGGCCGGGGTGGACGGGGGCGGGCATTCGATCGCCGAGTGGGTTCGGGTGTGGCTGCCGATCATGTTCATGGTCGGCGCTTTCGGCAAGAGCGCGCAGCTGTTCCTGTATGTCTGGTTGCCGGACGCCATGGAAGGCCCGACGCCGGTCTCGGCCCTGATCCATGCGGCGACCATGGTGACGGCGGGCGTGTACCTGATCGCGCGGCTTTATCCGCTGTTCCTGCTCGATGCGGCTCACACCGCGCTGACGATCGTCGCCTGGAGCGGCGCGATCACGGCGTTCTGGTCGGCCACCATCGGCATGGCGCAGTTCGACATCAAGCGGATCATGGCCTACTCGACGGTGTCGCAGCTCGGCTACATGTTCGCCGGGCTCGGGGTGCTGACGAGCGCGGGCGCCGCGTTTCACGTGTTCACGCACGCGTTCTTCAAGGCCACGCTGTTCCTCTGCTGCGGCGCCGTGATGCACGGATTTGGCGGGCAGCTCGATCTTCGAAAGCTGTCCGGTGTCGCCAGGATGAAGGGCTGGGGCATCGTCGGGCTGGCGATGCTGGTTGGGTGCCTGAATCTCGCGGGGTTCCCGTTCTCGGCCGGGTTCTTTTCGAAGGACATGATCCTCGCGGGGGCATTCGCGCAGCCGAGCGGAGTGATCGCCGGTTCTCAGTGGGTGGGCTGGCTTCTGCTGCTGACGGCCGGGCTGACGGCGTACTACACCTTCCGCGTGTTCTTTCGCGTGTTCGTCGGACCCAAGGCGTACGAGCCGGGGGACGAGGCGCACGGGCATGGGGATGACCAGGGGCACGGCGCGGACCACGACCACGGTCATGGGCATGGCGACTTTCACCCGCACGCGCCGAAGTGGGCGATCAACCTCGTGCTCGCGACGTTGGCGCTTGCCTCGATCGTCGCGGCCGGCGCGTACTTCGTGCACAAGCCCGATCACGGGTGGGTGGGCATGATGGTGCATCACTCCACGGCGGCGATGCCGGCGGGGCATGAGGGGGATCATGCCGTCGCGCACGGCACGTTCCTCGGGAGAGACCCACACAAAGTGATGTACTACGTGTCGGGAATCGTGGGCGCCGCGGGCATTCTGGCAGCGTTCGGGCTGCACTATGTGGGGCGCAAGACGGCGGCGCGCAGCGCGGCTGACAGCCTGCTGCCCGCTCTGGGCCCGATCCCACGTTGGGCGCAGGCCAAGTGGTACGTGGATGAGTTCTACGACTGGCTCGT
The DNA here is from genome assembly GCA_964638515.1 of uncultured Phycisphaeraceae bacterium. Classification (GTDB taxonomy): domain Bacteria; phylum Planctomycetota; class Phycisphaerae; order Phycisphaerales; family UBA1924; genus CAYPGJ01. The sequence goes on along the minus strand of CAZWZL010000007.1, from coordinate 69,438 downwards.
CGTGAAACCGCTGTGGGTGCTCTCGCACGTGTTCCACCTGATCGACAAGCTGCTGGTGGATGGGGCGGTGAACCTCACGGGCTGGCTGCCCCGCGGATTTGCGCACGCCATCCGTCCTACACAGGGCGGGATCCTGCAGGGTTACGCCGCGACGATGGCCGGTGGCGTCGCGTTCATTCTCCTCGTTGTCTGGATGCTCACCTGATGCTGCTGCTCAGCATTGTCCTACCCGTGTTGTTCGGACTGGCCATCGCGGCGTGGCCGGCGCATATGGCGCGCCGGCTGGCGACCATCGGCTCGCTGGTGTTTCTGGGCGTCACGCTCGCGGCGGTGCTCATGTTCGATTGGTCGCGGGCGGGCGCGTTTCAGCTCGCCGCGGCGTATGCGCTTGGCGGTGAGGGCGCGCCGTCGATCCTGCTGGGAGTTGACGGGGTGGCCGCGATGCTGCTCCTCCTGGCCGGGTTCCTCGCGCCGCTGTGCGTGATCGGCTCATACTCGGCGATCACCGAGCGGGAGCGGGCGTTCTACGGGTGGTTGATGGCGTTGCAGGGCGCGATGGCCGCGGTCTTTGTGGCGCGAGACATCGTGACGTTCTACGTCGGGTTCGAGTTCACGCTGATCCCGATGTTCGTGCTGATCTCGCTGTTCGGGAGCACGAACCGGCGATACGCCGCGATCAAGTTCTTCCTGTTCACGTTTGCGGGCTCGATCCTCACGCTGGCGGGCCTGGTGTACGTGGCTTGGGCGCACGCGGCTCGCCATGGTGCATGGGACTTTTCAATCGACGCGCTGATGGCGGCCGCGCGGGGGCTGAGCCCGTCGGAACAGGCCTGGGTGCTCGGCGCCATGCTTGCGGGGTTTGCGGTGAAGACGCCCCTGTTCCCCGTGCACACGTGGCTGCCGCTGGCGCACACCGAGGCGCCCACGGCCGGCTCCGTGGTGCTGGCGGGCGTGCTGCTCAAGCTGGGCACCTACGGGCTCTACCGATTCGTGCTGCCGTTCGTTCCGGACGCCGTGATCTCATGGGCGCCCTGGATCGCGGGTGTGTCGATCGTGGGCATCCTGTACGGCGGGCTGATCTGCTGGGTGCAGCGAGACGTCAAGAAGCTCGTCGCATATTCCTCGGTGGCGCACCTCGGGTTCTGCGTCCTCGGGCTGTTCTCCCTGAACGCCGTGGGCGCCGCCGGGTCGGTGCTGTACATGATCAATCACGGCCTGAGCACGGGCGCGCTGTTCTTCTGCGTCGGCATGATGTACGAGCGGTACCACACGCGCAGCCTCGACGAGGTGGGCGGGCTGGCGCGCCGGATGCCCGTTTGGTCGTTCTTCATGGTGTTCTTCACGATGGCGTCGGTCGGCCTTCCCGGGCTCAACGGCTTCATCAGCGAGATCATGTGCCTCATGGGGGCGTACACGAGCGGAGCGACGTTCGGCGTCGGCGGGACGGCCGGGCCGCTCGGGCCCTGGTACGCGGCCATCGCGGGCGTGGGCATGATCATCGCGGCCATGTACCTGCTCTACATGGTTGGGGCCATTGTGTTTGGTCCCCTGCGAGAGCCCGGGGGGCACGGGAGTGACCATCACGGTGCGCAGGATCACGTCGTTGCCGATTTGTCGCGCCGTGAGATCGGCGTGCTCGCGCCGTTGGCGCTGGCGTGCCTGATTCTGGGCGTGTACCCGACGCCGGTGCTCCGCGCGCTGGAAGCGCCGGTTGGGGTGACGTTGGCGGGAGTCGATGCGGCGCGGTCGGGAGAGGCTGCAGCCCAGACGGCTGGAATCGTGGTTGAGGAGGCGTCGCGGTGATCGAGAGGCTTGCCGTCATTCGCCCGGAGATCGCGCTGTTCACTGCGGCGTGCGTCGTGATGCTGCTCGGCGTCTCTCACAACGCGGCGATGCGTCGGCTGGTGTGGTGGGTCACGGGTCTTTCGCTGGTCATCGCCGGCGTGCTGGCCATGACCACGGAGGGTCGGGTGGGGCTGCTGCCGGGGTTGACGCCCTATGTGAAGACGATGGTCGCCGTGGTGGGTCTGCTGCTGACGCTGGTGCTCGCGGGGTCCGTGGATCGGGGCTACGAGCGCGCGGTGTCGGGCGGGAGGGCCGCGTTCGATCCGATCCGAGCAACGGGCGGGGAGTTTGCCGCGTTCTTCCTGTTCAGCCTGATGGGCGTGATGCTGTGCGCGTCGGCCGATGATCTCATCTGGCTGTTTCTCGCGCTCGAACTGACGAGCCTTCCGACGTACGTGATGGTGGCGCTGTCGACGTCCCGTCAACGGTCGGGCGAATCGGCGGTGAAGTACTTCTTTCTCGGGGCGTTTGGCGCAGCGGTGTTCCTGTACGGCTTTGCCCTGCTGTACGGCGCCGCGGGAACGACGATGCTGCCGGGAATCGCCGCGGCGTTTGCCGAGGGGAGAGCGGGAGCCTTGGGCGTGGCGGGGCTTGTGCTCGCATTGGTTGGGGTGGGATTCAAAATGGCGGCGGTGCCCATGCACTTCTACGCCGCGGACGTGTACGAGGGATCGAGCGCGCCTGTGGCGGCGCATCTCGCGTTTGCTCCGAAGGCGGCCGGGCTGGTGTCCGCGATGCTGCTCCTGAGCTGCGCGGGGTGGGCGTTCGCGGAGAGCATGCCCGAGGCGATCCGCGTGGTGATCTGGGTGATGGCCGCGGTCACCATGACCGTGGGCAACGCCATGGCGCTCCTGCAGTCGAGCGTGAAGCGGATGCTGGCGTATTCATCGGTGGCGCACAGCGGATACATGCTTGTGGGGCTGGTGGCGGGGCCGGGCGACTCGATGTGGTCGAACGGGTTGAGCGCGTCGTTGTTCTACATGCTGTGCTATGGGCTGATGAACGTGGGAGCGTTCGGCGCGCTGGCGGCGCTGGAGCGCGGACACGGGGCCGATGGCGAGACGGTGGAACTGGAGACCATCGACGACCTGCGCGGGCTCTGTCGCGCACGCCCCTGGGTCGGCTGGGGATTCGTGCTCAGCGCGCTGTCGCTGCTCGGCTTCCCGCCGCTGCTCGGGTTCTTTGCCAAGCTCTTCCTGTTCACCTCCGCGGTGTCGGCGGGCGAGATTGCGCTGGTGGTGGTGATGGGCCTCAACTCGGCGGTCGGGGCGTTCTATTACCTTCGATTGGTTTCCGCGGCCTACTTCGAGCGAGATGGCGGCGCGGAACGCGCGCGGCCGACCGCGCTGTGGGGGCGATCGCTGGCGACAGTCCTGTCGGGCGCCTCCGTCGTGGCCGCGTTGCCGTTCGTGTGGGGCTTGCAACGCGCGAGCGTGCGTGCGGTGGAGGTCGTCGAGGTTGAGATCACGGCTGGGGGCAGCGCCGAAGCTGAGGTTCCCGTGGCGCAGGGGCAGGAAGAACCCGCCATCCGCAACTAAGAAGCGGCGCCGGGCTGGGCCTCGGGCTTGGGCACGCCGCGTGGCCGGCGTGACGACCGTTTGGAGCCCGACGGGGCGCACTGAAGCAGGGCGCCGACGGCGGTCAGCGCAAGCCAGAGCACGGCCCAGGCTTGCGTCGAATCCGGAATCCGCTCAACGAACGGGAGCTCATGCGCCACGGCGAGCGAGGCGCCCGTGGCCAGCACCAGCCCGACGCCGATCGCTGAAGTGACGACCGATCCGGCGAAGAGCGGGGCGATCAGACCGATTCCGAATCCGAAGACGATGCCGGCGAGCGCGCCGAGCCGAAGCGCGGTGCGGTCGTCGGATTCCAGCGTGTTCCAACGAGCCTCGGCGTCATCGGAGGCAGTCAGGACCACTCCGACCACGCGATGCACCGCGCTGTTGAGCGCGGAATCCTGGGTGCTCTGCGAACGTGGCGAGGCTTCTTCGGAAGACCGGGCGATGAACACGGCCGGGTCTTCGGTCGTCGACGCGAACCAGCGAGAGGTGTCGATGGCGCGAGTCGCCTCCGGGGCCCGCGCGGGGAGGTCTCGAGTGACGCCCACGCACACGGTCGCGGCGAGCCCAAGGGCCAGAGCGAGCGCTCCCGCCATCGTGAATCGGAAGAGCAAGCCGCCCGCGAACGCGCCGAGGACCAGGCCGAGCCCGGAAGTGAGGAACGGGTGCAGGTCGATGGAGTACTCGGCCGGGGCCGCGAATCCGACAACCGCGCCGACCATCGCAAACGTGACGACAGAGGCGGCCTTCATGAGTCTCCCGCCGACGAGCCAGAGGACGATGCCGGCGACCAGAAGGCCGATGGACGCCGCGTCCGTGCCCCACGAAGCGGGGATCACGTCGCTCAGGGCGAGCCAGGTCGGCGTCGGGATGGAACTGAGCGTGGGGTGCATGAGGAGATTCAGCGCGTGATCGGACTATAGATCGGCGTGCGGCCTCTTCCCTTTCGCAGCCGGCAACGGAATTCGTGGATTGGCAAAGGTGTTCGTTTGATGTTTGGTAATTTGCTGTTCTCGGCAAAAACGCGCTTGTGGCGACATGATTTGGGGGTATGATCCGGGAGTTCACGATCGTGGGGTTGTCCCGCTGATTCGGAGAACGGGAAACACGTCCAGCCGCCGCGAAACGCTTGCGGCGCTGCTTGGGAGGGATCAAATGACGAAGTTTGCTTTTGTTGCGGCTGCTGCGGGCGCTGCCTTCGCCGGCGCCTCTTCGGCCACGGTGTTCACGACGCAGGCCTCGTTCCTCGCGCAGCTGGCTCCGGGCTTCTACCTGGAAGGCTTCGCGGGCGTCGCCCCCGGCGCCGTCCCCAGCCTGAACTTCTCGGGCAACGGCTTCGCGTACACGATCTCGGCGACAGGCCCCGGCTCGAACAATCTGTTCAACGACCCGGGCCTGATCTCGACGGACTCCGCGTTGGACGCGATCCTCGTGACCTTCACCGGCGGCGGCCCCACGGCTGTCGGCGGCAACATGTGGGCCACGGACATCAATTTCCAGGCGATTCCCACGCAGGTCACGATCAACCTGAGCGATGGCCAGTCTCGCGTGTTCAATTCGACCTCGGCCAGCGACTTCACGGGCTTCACCAGCGGCGTGACGATCACGAGCATTCTGATCGACGCGGCTGACACCCCCGCCAACGCGTGGTCGACGCTCGACAACCTGTATGTCGGTCGCGTCATCCCGACCCCCGGCGCTGCGGCGCTGCTCGGGCTCGCGGGCGTCGCCGGCCTGCGTCGTCGTCGCTAAGACGAAAAGACAGCGGACCACTGACCAGTAGAGCAGAGGCCCGTCCCGAAAGGGGCGGGCCTTTTTGTTCTGTCGACATGGCGCGGCGGGATGGGCGCCGAGCGCGTCGCGTGCTCACTCCACAGTGACGCTCTTGGCCAGATTGCGGGGTTTGTCCACGTCGTGGCCCCGCAAAACCGCCGCGTGGTACGCCATCAGCTGCAGCGGGATCACGGTGAGCATGGGAGACAGCGGCTCAGGAACTTCGGGGATGTAGAAGACATCCTCCGCGTGATTCTTGATCTCATGGTCGCCGTGCGTGGCTACAGCGATGACGTGCCCGCCTCGCGAGCGAACCTCCTGGATATTCGAGATCACCTTTTCGTACTGCGAGCCCTTGTTGGCGATGAAGACACAGGGCATGCCGTCATTGATCAGCGCGATGGGGCCGTGCTTCATCTCTGCCGCCGGCATGCCCTCGGCGTGGATATAGGAGATCTCCTTGAGCTTGAGGGCGCCCTCGAGGGCGACGGGGTAGTTGTAGCCGCGCCCGAGGAATAGCCAGTTCTCCCGGTCAACGTAACGCTCCGTCACCTTGCGGATGTGGTCGGACATCTCGAGAGCGGTCGAGATGGCGTTGGGCAGCTTCTCCAGCGCAGCGAGCGTCGTCGCGCATTGGTCGGTGGACATGAATCGCCGGCGCCCGAGGAACAGCGCGAGAAGCGTGAGCACCGCCACCTGCCCGGTGAACGCCTTGGTGGAGGCGACGCCGATTTCGGGGCCCACTCGGAGATACACGCCCGCGTCGGTGTCGCGGGAGATGGTGGATCCGACGACGTTCACGACGCCCAACGCGAGTGCGCCGCGGTCCTTGGCCTCGCGGAGCGCTGCGAGCGTGTCAGCGGTCTCGCCGGACTGCGAGACGGCGACCACGACCGTGCCGTCCTCGATGATCGGATTGCGGTACCGGAACTCGGAGGCGTACTCCGTCTCTGCGGGAACCTTCGCGAGATCCTCGAAGAGGTAGCGACCGATCATCGCGGCGTGGAGCGCGGTGCCCTGCGCCGTGAGGATGAACCGGCGGGCCTTCACGAGTTCGCGGGCGTACTGACCGACGCCGCCGAGCACGACGCGGGATTCGCGAAGGTCGATCCGCCCCCGCATCGTCTGCGTGAGGGAGGCGGGCTGCTCGAAGATCTCCTTGAGCATGAAATGGGGGAAGGCGCCGAGCTCGATCTGCTCGAGTTCCATCTCGAGTTCAAGCACCTTCGGCGTCACCGGAACGTTGTCGATGGTCGAGGTTCTGATCCCTTCCGCGGTGAGCCGGCACACCTGGTAATCCTCGAGGGCGATGGCCTGATTCGCGTGCGCCACGATGGCCGACGGGTCGGAGGCCACCACGTGCTCGCCAGACCCGATCCCGATCATCAGCGGTGAGCCCTTGCGGGCGCACACGAGCACGCCGGGCTCCTTCTCGCAGATCACGGCGATGGCGTAGGCGCCGGTCACTTCACGGAGCGCGGATTGCACGGCCGCTTCGAGGTCCAGCCCGTTCGTCGGGTCGTACAACTCGGAGATGAGCATCGTCAGCACCTCGGTGTCGGTTTCCGAGGTGAATACGTGTCCACGATCTTCCAGGTAGGTCCGAAGAGAGGTGTAGTTCTCGATGATGCCGTTGTGGATAAGCGCGATGCCGTGGCGGTCGTCGCGGTGAGGGTGAGCGTTGGGCTCGGTCACGCCGCCGTGAGTGGCCCAGCGGGTGTGTGCGATCCCGGAGCAGCCGGGAAGCGTGGCATGGTCCCCGATGCGGTTTTCGAGGTTCGCGACCCGGCCCACGGCCCGTACGACCTTGAGGCGATGGGAGGGCGAGAGGATCGCCACGCCGGCGGAGTCGTATCCGCGGTACTCGAGCCGCTTCAGGCCCTCGAGAAGCAGGGGTAGGGCTGGCTTGGATCCGACGTAGGCGACGATTCCGCACATGGGTTGGGGGTCCTCTGAGAGAGATTGCGTGATTCTACGAGGTGCGAGGGAGCGGCTCCCGGGAACCTTTCATCGGACGATCGAGGTGTTCTGAAGGGCTTCTAGAGGGAGTACGAGGATGGAAGGAGAGAAGTTTGGCCGAGTGCGATGTCAATCTGGGGGGGTTTTCGGACGGCGGAAGGCCTTGGGGCGCGCCCAGTCCACGGAATCTCGGGCGAGGGGTATCCCCCCGGAAATAGCGCCTTTGATGTGGCGAAAATGTGGGGTTATTTCTCAAGTATCCGTTGCGTCCAGCCCCGAATTCAGGGTACATTCTTAAGCGTCCGGCAGATGCCGGGCAGCGGCGCAGGCCGCTGGGAAGAGGAAGAAACACGTGTCCCACGAACGCAAATACGCACGCGCGCAATGCCCGGTCTTCGGTCTGAAGTCCCGGACAGGCGGCGTTGTGTTCGAGGGAGAGATAGGGAGGCGAAGGAACATGTCTCAGCGAATGGGTTTGGTTGTGCTCGCGGGCGCGCTCTGCGCGGCGACGAGCAGCGTTGCGGCCGTGATCGACATCAGCAGCGGCAACGTGACGATGAATCAGTTGATCGGCAATAGCTTCATCGTCGGCGACAAGGAGTTCCACATGGACTTCTTCACGCCGTTCGGGATCGCCGCGAACCAGGTCACGGTCCGAGCCGTGAACTTTGGGCTCAACGGCATCGGATTCGACCTTGTCGGCGCGTGGAACGACGTTCCGGGCGACGCGGCGAGCACCGGATTCAACATCGGCTACCGGGCCCAGATCCTCGCGCCGTTCGCGGCGCAGGGCTTCCGAATCGTCGATGCACACCTCGGCTTCAACGGCACCGCGACGGGCGCCGGCTCGTTTGCCAAGGTGGCCGAGTCGATGTTCAACCAGGCCAACGGCGCCCCCCTGGGCAACATGCTCGTCATGGCTGACGGAAGCATGCCGCAGGGCCAGTGGGTGCTCAACCAGAGCATCGTGTTCGCGCCGGTCCTCGAGATCAATGTCATCAAGAACTTCCAGCTGTTCGCGAATGGCGCCAGCGGCACGGCCACGACGTCCTTCATACGTCAGACCTTCAGCCAGATTCCAACGCCCGGCGGCGCGGCGTTGCTGGGTCTGGCGGGGCTCGTCGGTCTGCGGCGTCGTCGCTGATCGGATCTGTAAACAGGCGACCGAGCGCCATGTTCCTCCGACGACACCTTCCGTCGTCGGGCGCGTTCGGAAGCCGGAACGACCACAAGACCTCGCAGGGGCGCCTGCGAGGTCTTCGTTTTTCTAGTAGACCGATTAGCCAACCGACGGCGCAGCGGGTTGCTCCGCAGGCGCGGCGAGGATTCGGCGGGCCCGATCGATCGCCTCAGCCAGCGTGCTTATGAGATTCTCGGGCCCGAACGCATCGAGTGAGCCGGATCTGACGAGCCGAGCTTGGGTCTGCGCCTGCACTCCGGCAAGCAACACATGAATATGTTCGCGTGCGCAGCGGGCCCGTAGTTCGTCCAACGCATAGAGCCCGGTTGCGTCGATGGAACTCACGTTCTGAATGTGGAGAATCAGAACGCGCGGGCGGTGACCCAGCGCGTCGAGCGTCTCGCGCAGCTTATACGCCGCTCCGAAAAAGAACGGCCCGTTGATCTCATACACCGCAACGCCCTTCGGCGTGCCGGCCGAGACGATCGGCGAATCGCCCGATGCGGCCTCGGTCATGGGGGCCACCGTCGCAAGCTCGCTCATGCGCTTGATGAAGAGCACCCCCGCCAGCACCATGCCGACTTCCACCGCCGTGGTGAGATCCGTGAGCACCGTGCAACCGAACGTGGTCAGAAGCACCGCGGCGTCGGCGCGAGGGCCACGCAACAGGACAATGAACCGACGCGCCTCCGCCATGTTCCACGCGACGACCACCAGCACCGACGCGAGCGCGACCATGGGCACGTGCTCGACATGCCGCGCGGCCGCGAGCACGATGAGCAGCAGCGTGGCGGCGTGCACAATCCCAGCCACGGGAGACTTTGCGCCGGCCTGGATGTTGGCGGCCGTGCGGGCCATTGCGGATGTGGCGGGAATGCCGCCGAAGAATGGCGAGGCGACATTGGCGATGCCCTGGGCCATGAGTTCGGCGTTGGAGCGGTGACGGGAGCCGGTCATGCCGTCCGCAACCACGGCGCACATCAATGATTCGATGCCGCCGAGCAACGCAATAGTGATGGCCGGCCCGATCAGGTCGCGCAGGTCGTGCCAGCTGTCGGGCGCCATCTGCCGGAACGTGGATGCGCTCGGAAACGGGATCGACGTCGGGATGGCCCCGAATCGATCGCCGACCGTGACCAGATCCAGACGCAAGAAGTGGTTGACGAGTGTGGCGCCGAGGAGCGCGAGGATTGCGCCGGGGATGCGTCGCGTGACGTGTCGAGGCCAGAGGTAGACCAGCGCGGCACAAGCGATTCCAATCACCGCCGTCTGCGCGTTGAGCGTGTGGATGTGCGTGACATACGCGCGGCACTTGTCGATGAACTCCGGCGGGAGGGGGCCCATCTCCAGCCCCAGCAGGTCCTTCAGCTGACCGGCGAAGATAATGACCGCGATTCCCGTCGTGAATCCCATGGTGACGGGGTACGGGATGAACTTGATGAACGTGCCCAGCCCGAGTGCGCCCATGGCGATCAGGATGAGCCCGGCCATGATCGTGGCGATGCACAGCCCGGCGTACCCGTGCTCGGCCGCGATGGCGTAGACGATGACGACGAAGGCGCCCGTCGGTCCGCCGATGGAGACGCGCGTTCCGCCCAGGGCCGAGATCAGGAACCCGGCGACAATGGCCGTGAAAAGTCCCATCGCGGGAGGCGAGATGCCCGCCTCGGCAGCGACATTGTCCGGAATGGACGCGATCCCGAAGGCGATGGCCAGGGGGAGGGCGACGAGTCCGACAGTGAGTCCTGCGGAGAAATCGGAGAGGAGGTGCGCGCGGGAGTAGGAACGGAGCGTCGTGAGGATTTTGGGTTGGAGGAGGGGGGGCATGGAAGGTCGTCAGGCTATCTCGGTCGTTTCACGGCGCCACGATAATGAGTGTGCAAGATCAAGCTTGACCGGAGAAGGGGGGGGGGGGTAGCCTCATTCTGCTTTCGGAGGGTCATTGCATGGACCGGGATTCAAGGCATAGGAAGATCCGGGCGCACGCCAGAATGGCGGCATCGTTCGCGGTTGGGGGCGCGCTTGTGTTTGCGGCTGTAAGCAAGCTGGCTGATCCGACAGCCATGTCGCCCATGCTGTCTTCGCTCATCGCGAGGCCTTCGCTCGATGTCGTTCGCGGCATCGCGGTGGTGGAAGCGTTGTTGGGACTGTGGCTGTTGTCGTGTGCCGGCGCCGCTGTGCCTCTGGTGGTCGCGATGGCGGCCTTTGGCGTGTTCGGCACGGTCCATGGGGTCTTCGCGTACTACGGCGAATCCGTGGATTGCGGCTGCCTCGGCCGGGCTGCTTCGGGCGCACTGTCGAACGAGGCGTGGGCCGGGGTAAATGGTGGAGCGGCCGTAATGTGCTTGATCTGCGCCAGCGGGCCGCGTCAGTTGAATGCCTCGGCAGGAGCGACTTCATGATTCCGGCGCGCCGCGCGTTCAGCGTGATCGAATTGCTGGTGGTGCTCACCGGGGTGGTGGTGGTGACATCGGTGGTGCTCGTGTCGCTTCGGGGCGCGATCGGTTCGGCTCAGACGCTGCGTGATGTGCAGAATCTTTCTCGTTGCATCCAGGATTTCAGCTCGTGGTCCGCCGAGCACGACGGGACGATGCTCAACGCCGGACTGCCGGGCGACCCTGCGGGGCTTTGGTTCTATGGCGAGCCGCACATGGTTCCCAGCTCGTATCCATCCCATGTGAGCAATTGGCCGCTGATCCTGTCGCATTGGAGCGGTCAGCACAGCCCCCATTGGCAGAGCACGCAAGGCCCGGACACCCTGAACGGCCAGATCGATCTCTCCCGATACGAGAATGCCCCCGAGTACCACATACTGCCGACGAAATACCTCTACTCACTCACGATGGTCACATCGCCGGACCTCTGGAAGTTTCCGGGGCATGGGTTCTCGGATTACGACGAAGCGGCGCCTTTCTATGAGCTTGTGCACTCGGAGCGCGTTCGCTCCCCGAGCGGCAAGGGCGTGCTGGTGCACTGGGCGAGGCCTGCGCAGCCGCGCGAATGGGACATTGCCTTCGCGGACGGTTCGGTCCGCACGCGTCATCGGGACGAGCTTCGGGAGCCGGGCGCATTCTGGTTCGGCGATCCCACGATTCGATACGCGCCCGTGCTGGGCACGTTGGACGGGTACTTGGGGTCCGATGAGTAGCATTGAAGCGCGAGTGTTGGCGAACAGGAGCAGTTCTATGCGGAGAAACGCTGTACGACGAATGGGAATATCGGTGAGTATTGCCGCCCTTTGTGCCGCGATGGGATGGTCGACGGCCGGGCCGTTGCCGGGCGTGTGTTCCACCTGCACCGGTCAAACAACGGTGAAGACAGGCAAACCGACGGGTCCCTGCACGCCGATCGGCGGGATCGGAGAGGGTGACACAGGATCCGGGTACACGAGTCCACCCAACCCCGCGCTGTGCGTGAGCGCACCGGGCTTTCCTGAGTGTCCGGGCCTGCCGCTCTGCTGTCAGGGCGCTTGGTCCAAGGGCTACTACGCCTGCCTGCCCGGCTTGCAGGACGGTGACTGCCAGTTCTTCTTGTATTGTGCGGCGATCTGCTGTCCGTTCCAGACAGGCGCGTTTGTGGTCACAGTGCCAAAGGCGCACTGTGCGTCCGTAGGCAAGGCGCTGACGTGTACGCCGCCACCGCAACCGTGAGCCATAGTCGCGCGGCCCGGAGACGGGCTACTGTCTGTCGGTGTCCGACCTTTGGGAGGAATCTCGTGAGCGGGCGGTGTGGGCCGCGGCGCCGCTGGCGGCGCGGATGCGCCCCCGGACCCTCGACGAGTTCGTGGGGCAGGGGCACATCCTTGGGAAGGGTCGGCTGCTTCGTCGGATGATCGAGGGGGACTCGCTGACGAGCGTGATCCTGCACGGGCCGCCGGGGACCGGGAAGACGACGCTGGCCGAGGTGATCGCGAACGCGACGGGGGCGTGGTTTGAGCGGGAGAACGCGGCGAGCGTGGGGGTCAAGCGCATCCGGGAGGTAATCGAGGAGGCGCGGGCGCGCCTGGTGGGGCACGAGGGGAAGAAGCGGCGGCGGACGATCCTGTTCCTTGACGAGATCCACAGGTTCACGCGCGCCCAGCAGGATGTGCTGCTCGGGGACGTGGAGCGCGGGTCGATCGTGCTGATCGGAGCGACGACGGAGAACCCGCTGTTCGCGGTGAACTCGGCGCTGGTCAGCCGAAGCACCATGTTTCGATTGGAGCCCCTCACCGAAGAGGACGTGATTCAGGTCTTGCGAACAGCGCTCTCGGACACGGAGCGCGGCCTCGGCGCGCGAGACGTCATGGTCACTGATGAAGCTCTCAGCCACTGGGCGCGGGTGTGCGACGGGGACGCGCGTCGGGCGCTGATGGCGCTCGAAGTGGCCGCGAGGAGTGGGGGGGCTCGCGAGATCGATCTCGCGGAAGCGCAGGAGAGCATCCAGCGCAAGGCCATGGTCTACGACCAGACCGGAGACGAGCACTACGACTCGATCAGCGCGATGATCAAGAGCGTGCGCGGCAGCGATCCCGACGCTGCGGTCTATTGGATCGCGCGCATGCTCGAGGGGGGAGAGGATCCTCGATTCATTGCGCGCCGTCTGGCGATCCTGGCGAGCGAGGACATCGGCAACGCGGATCCCCGCGCCATCATGGTGGCCGCGAGCGCGTGGGAGCTTGTGGAGCGGATCGGAATGCCGGAGGCGAGAATTACACTGAGCCAATGCGCGATCTACCTCGCGCTCGCGCCCAAGAGCAACGCCTCGTACGTGGCGATCAACGAAGCCATCGACGATGTCAAGGAGGGTCGCACGCTGCCCGTGCCGATGTTCCTTCGAGACGGGCACAAGGTGGAAAGCGTCGGCTCCAAGCTCGAAGGCCGCGGCTACCAGTACTCACACGACTCGGGCGCCCGAACCAGCCTGGGCCGGGTCACCGGCCAGGACTACCTCGGGGTCGACAAGCGGTACTACCGGCCGGAAGGCCTTGGCGCAGAGGAGCTCCTGAATCGCCGGCTGAAGGAAGTTCGGGAGGCGAGAAGGATCGGCCGGGAAAACTCCGGACAGGGATCTCCCGAATAAGATCCGGCGCCTTCCGGGCGGAACGGAGCCGCGCACATGAACGACTTCCTGCAATCACTCGAAGATCCGCACGCCCGGCACGCGATGCTCGTGCATCTCCCCATCGTCGTCGGGATGCTCGGATTCCTGCCCGTGGCGGCGCTCCTGCTGACGCGAATGAGGTCCAAGGCATTGATCTGGGTGTGTGTGATGATGTTCGCGCTCGCGTCTGCGAGTGGTTGGCTGGCCGTGAACGCTGGCGAGGAAGCCGAGCACCGGGCCGAAGAGGCCCCGATGTCCGCGGCCGCCAAGGAGACGCTCGAACGCCACGAGGAGTTGGGTGAGTTGGGGTGGCTTTGGCCGCTTATCCCAATGGCCGCGCTCGTGGTGTCGATGGCCGTAAAGCCGGATCGGTGGAAGCTCGCGCTCGGTGGCGCCGCGCTGGCTGGGTCGCTGGGGGTGGGGGGCTGGGTGGCGCTCACCGCGCACGAAGGAGGCGAGCTCGTGTACGTGCACGGCGTGGGAGTGCCGGGCGCCGCAACGCCGAGCGTGAGCCCAGCCGCGCCCTCGAAATCGGGCGACGACGATGTCAACGACCATGATGAAGCGGAGCATGGCGAGCCGAATCGCTGAGCGCCCAGAGCGGGTTTGCTAGGATCGCCCCACCGGGGATCGGCAAGGAGTGACGATGGCGACCACGGCGACGCGGGAAGGCACAAAGCGGTTGATCAAGGACTTCCGTCCCAATGAGCGGTTCGAGGGCCTCTTCGCCATCGCCAACGCGCAGATGGGCACGACCCGGGCCGGCAAGCCGTACCTGCGCTGCCTGTTCCGTGATCGCTCCGGAGAGCTTCCGGCGCGCATGTGGTCGATCACCGAGGAGCTCTTCGGTCGGCTGCCAACGGACGGCTTCGTGTGGGCGGAGGGCGAGACCCAGCCGTACCAGGGCGAATTGCAGCTCATCGTGCACGCCATCGATCCCGTCGAGCCGACGGACCGCCAACTGCAGGATCTCCTCCCGACAACGGAGCGATCGATCGATGAAATGTGGGCGGAACTCCGCGCCCTGCTCGACTCCGTGCGGCACCCGGCGATGCGCGCCCTCCTCGACGCCTACTTCAACGACGAACTCCTCATGTCGCAGTTCCGCGTCGCTCCCGCGGCCAAGGCCATGCATCACGCCTACCTGGGCGGGCTACTCGAGCACACCCTGCAGTTGCTCAATCTCGCCAACGCCATGCTCCCCTTCTATCCCCGGCTCTCTCGTGACATCGTGCTCGCAGGCCTCTTTCTTCACGACCTCGGCAAGACGCGCGAGCTCACGTGGGAGCGCGGCTTCGGATACACGGATCGCGGCGAGCTCGTCGGGCACATCGTCGAAGGCGCCATCATGCTCCACGACAAGGCGCAGCAGGCCATGCTCGCCAGCGGCATCCGATTCCCGGCGCATCTCATGAACGTGATGCAGCACATCATCCTCAGCCATCACGGCGTGCTGGAGTTCGGCGCCGCGAAAATCCCGGCCACTCCCGAAGCGATCTTCATCTCGTTGCTCGACAACCTGGACGCCAAGACGCACATGGCGCTCGCGGCCACGCGGGGAGAACGGGCGTCGACCGGGCTCGGCGGCAACTTCACGGAAAAGCAGTGGGCTCTCGACACCAAGCTCTTCCGCCCCGATCCCCTCGCCGACTGATAACGAAACCCTCTCGGTCGCGAACTCCTCGGCTCTTGAATAAAGAAAAAATAGGCAATCCGCGCATATTGGGGTTGCATCCGGCTCCCTGATTTGGGTATACCTGACGTGGTGTCTGGGCCCGTCGCCGCACTGCGGCGTGCCGACTGTTGCACACATTCTGTGTCATCCGTGCTGCACGGAGGAGGATCTCACATGCTGAATACGTGGCGTCGTATGGGCTCGCGCGCTGGCGCGGTTCTTGCATCGGCGGCCGGTCTCGCTGCTGCTTCAGGCAGCGCGAACGCGATCAACATCGTCCTGAATTTCAACGCCAATGTCCCCGGAGCCGTGGGCACAGCGGGCACGGCCCGTCACCTGATCACCGCGGCGGCCAACATGTGGGAGGACTGGATCGAGGATACCCACACCCTCACCCTCACCATCGACTGGTCCCCCATCGGCGGATCTATCCTGGCTCAGCACGGCCTTACCGGGCAGGGCGGCGCGCCGCATCGGGAGACCTCCGGCAACATCCAGTTCGACAGCGGGCGCAACTGGTTCATCGATTCCACGCCGCTGGATAACTCCGAATTCAACATGCAGGAGACGATCTGGCGGGACGTCTCGGCCGGCAACCGCACCGCATGGTTCAACGGAACCGCGCATGACGAGTTCGAGGTCGGATACCAGGGTGGGGGCGGCCCGGCGAACACGTTCGATCTGCTCAGCGTGGCGCTCCACGAGATGGGGCACGCGCTGGGAATGTCCGCCGCCAACACCGCGACCCAGTCACAGACCAGCGACGGCGACTATGACTTCAGCACCACGCTGACCCGAGGCGGCGCGTTGGCCGCGCGAACCGCTTCCGGAACCAACATCGCCCACCTCGCCTGCAACATCTGCCTGATGTTCCCGTCATCCGGGCTCGCAACACGCACGCTGCCCACGCCGACGGACATCTTCTCGATGGCCTCGGCCAGCCAGTGGACCGACATCGATCTCGATCGAAAGTACATTCACTCCAGCGGCGATTGGAACACCAACGGCAACTGGATCGGCAACGATCAGCCCGACAGCACCGAAGACGCCTACATCGTGAACGGGAACACCGCGACGGTGAGCACGGCCGGAGAAGTCGCACGCCGGCTGATCGTCCGCGAAGCCGCGAACGTCAACATCAACAACGGCGGAACGCTCTCCACGTTCGATCTGGCCATCGTTGACGGGCTCGACAGCGACATTGTCGTGAACGAGGGCGGGACGTACAACGCCAACGGCGGCCTCACCCTTCAGAACGGCGACGCCCAGCTGTTCCTCTTCGGCGGAACCGTGAACGTCAACGGCACCCTCGACATCGATGACGCTCTGGCCGATGTGATCGGCAGGGGCACAGTCACCGTCAACGGCGGCGACCTGATCAACGACGGCACCGTCACGGCTTCCGGCGGCGATCTCGTCTTCAACACCGCGGCCGCGGGCACCTGGGACCTCGATGGCTTCACCGGCGCGGGCGTTGTCAACGCCACCGGCGGCAGCATCACATTCAACGGCACGCTCAACGACGCCTTCGACGGCACGGCCAACATCAGCGCCGACCGAACCCTGACGTTCACCGACGGCTGGACGCACTCCGGCACGCTCAACATGAACACGGGCACGACCACGGCCACGCTGGCCGGCGGAGCCATGACCACCTCAGGAATCGCCACCCTCGATGTCACCGGCACGGGCATCGCCACCGTGTCTCAGAACTCGACACTGAACTCGGGATTCACTGCCACCGCCGACGCGGGGGAAACCGTCCGCTTCACCGGCGGCGGCACGTTCAACGGCGGCACGATCACCGGAGCGGGCCGCGGCGAGACCGACGGAAACTGGACCTACACCGGCAGCACGACGATCGACGTCGAAACGCTGGACTGGGACGCCGCGTTCCTGGGTCACACGCACACCATCGAGAACGGCGCGACCCTCACGATTAATTCGAACATCGCCGACGCGATGGACGACGCGGTTGTGGTCGACGGCACGCTGAACGTCAATTCGCCCTCCGGGCAGTGGACCATGGGCAACACCATGACCATGGTCAGCGGTTCCGTGGGCGGAACGGCCGAGCTGAATCTCATCGGCGGGACCATCGACGCCAACGGCAGCGGCAACACCGTTTCCGCGCCGATCGAGTTCTTCTCCTCAGGCTCTGTCCTGCTGACCGCGGCCGCCGATCAACTCATCCTTTCGGGCCCCATCATCTACCGCGGCGGCTCCTACACCGGCGCCGGGCTGCTTCGCCAATTCGGCGACGCAACCGTCGCCGCGAGCACGACGATCAGCACGGGCGAGTACGACTGGGACGGCGGCGGGTTTGCCCTGACCACCGTCAACGCGGGCACGACCTTCACGCTCAACGTCGCCACCATCGACGCGTTCGCCACCAACGATTACGACGGAACAGCCAACGTCGCGGGCACGCTCGCGGTGAACACCACCTCCGATTGGCAGCTCGACGGCGCCGTCAATCTGCTGGGCGCACCGGCCGTGCTCACGGGCCGGGCGTTCGAGATCACCAACGTCGGCAATCTCACCGGATTCGGAACCGTCACCTCGCAGAATCTCAACAACAACGGAACCATCTCGGGCGATGGGGGAACGCTCACCATCAGCACCGTGGCCTTCCCCGACCTCGACGGCTCGAACGAGATGGGCGTGATCAACGCCCTCACCGGCGGTGTGCGCGTCACAGGAAACTTCGGCGGGCTGTTTGTGTTCGATGGAACGATGAACATCGGGGGCGGCAACACGTTCCTGATGACCAATCACGGAATCTTCAACAGCGGCATGATGAACATGAGCGGCGGAACGTACAGCGCCCCCTTGTTCACACAAAGCGACACGCTCGCCGTGACCGGGGGCATTAACACGCTGTCTTCTTCCTCAACGTTCTCCGGCGGGAGCACGACGACCATCGCCGGCGGCGCATCTCTCCGCATCAACGGCTCCGCCTCGTTCGTGCCGACGGCCAACGTCAACGGCGCAGGAACCCTGGATATCCTCGCCGGCTCGGACGCTTCAGGCAACGCCAATCTGGGCGTCAACGTCATCAACCGTGGCGCCGTGGCCCCGGGAACCTCGCCCGGAACCTGGACCATCGGCGGCAACTACACGCAGACCGCGTCCGGCCGATACGAGTGGGAAACCGCGGGAACCAACCCCGCGCAGGCCGATCGGATCACCATCACCGGCAATGCGTCGCTCTCCGGCGTGCTGGATATCACCGTGATCGGCCCGTTCAACCCGGACTGGGGTGACTCGTGGACGATCATGTCCTACGCCTCGCGCGTGGGGGACTTCACGTCCTTCATCGCACCCGCGCTCGCGCCGAACCATTTCTGGTGGCGGTCGGTCGGAGCGACGGAGTACGTGCTCGGCGTGCGCAACGCCGCCGACACCAATCGTGACGGCGTGGTCAACTTCCTCGATCTCAATAACGTGCTCTCCTTCTTCGGGCAGGCCGCGGCCGGCGTCTTCGGAATGCCGGGGCTGATCGGCGACGCGAACGAGGACGGCGTGGTCAACTTCCTCGACCTCAACCTCGTTCTCTCCTTCTTCGGCCAGTCGGCGCCGGCCAACCTCATCCCGACGCCGGGCTCCGCAGCCCTGATGGCCCTCGCGGCCGGTCTCGTCGGCACGCGCCGCCGCCGAGCCGTGGCCTGATCGCAGCGACACGCCTCGCCCAAGACACACCAAACGCCCGACCCCCGATGGTCGGGCGTTTTTCATGGGCGCCATGCGAACCGCAACGCCCCGAGATGTGGCGGCGGGCCGCCCGCCTGTGTATCCTCCTGCCCTCCGGGCGCATAGCTCAGCTGGCTAGAGCACCGTCGTCACATGGCGGGGGTCACAGGTTCGAATCCTGTTGCGCCCATTCGGAACACTCGGATCGCCACCGCGCTGAAGCGGCGGTGGGTATCATCCGAGCACGCAGATCGGGCGTCAGCCCGTCGGCGGGGTGTAGCGCAGCTTGGTAGCGCGTCTCGTTCGGGACGAGAAGGTCGCTGGTTCAAATCCAGTCACCCCGACTTTGCTGGTGAAATGGCCCCGGCCCTTCGGTCGGGGCCATTCGCGTTTCGGAGACGCCGGCCGGAACCCCAGATCCCCCGGATGCTCGCAAGGAGTGATCGCGCTCAGGCGCGGAAGGCGCTCGTTGCGGTCGACCCCGCTCAAATTCGGGCCCATGAGCCACCCGATACCGGGGCTAGTGACGCATCCGGCACGCCCACCTCTGGGCTCGCGGCATGAACTGCCCGATACCTCCTTCCGGCCTGGGGAGCAGGCCTCTGCGAGAACCGAGACATGCGAGTCGTCAATTCGATCGGGCGTTCCCATGACGGAGCGCGCCCCGCGCGGTCAACAATCCCGTTGACGCGATGCGGGCGGTGTGGGCTGGCGATCATCGCCGGCTCAACGTGCTCCCTGGCGAGTACGGCGCGGACACAGGACGCCGCCCCTCCGGATCAACCGCAAGCAGCGGCCTCTTCCATAGAGATCAACCCCGAGGGGATCGAGCCGAAGAAGGCCAAGTCCTCGGCGTCCAGTGACCTCATGCTCTTCGAGGACATCCCGCTCGTGGTGTCCTCCGGGCGCACTCCACAGAAGATCACGGCGTCGGCGGCCGCGGTCAGCGTGCTCAGCAAGGAAGACATCCACGCCAGCGGATGGACAAGCATCCCCGACGCGCTCCGATTCGTGCCCGGCGTCGACGCGCTCCAGGTCGATCGAAACCGATGGGCCGTCGGAGTCCGCGGCCTGCACGACGGGTACTCGGATCGAACGCTGCTCCTGCTCAACGGACGCATCGCGGAGAGCCCCATCTTCGGCGGGCCTGAATGGTCCCGCCTCCCCGTGTTCATGGAGGACATCGACCGCGTCGAGGTTGTGCGAGGGCCGGGCGGCGCCGCATGGGGCGCCAACGCGTACAACGGCGTCATCAACATCATCACGAAGAACCCGCGCGACATTCGCGGCGTGTTCGGCTCAACCACCGTCAACGAGTTCGGCGACACCTTCTCCCACGTGCGATGGGCCGAGGAATCCGGCCCGTGGGCGTGGCGCCTCTCGTTCGGGTACGACGACCTCGAATCGTCCGAACAGGCGATCGCGCACGACACGTTCGCCTCACGCGACTTCCAGCGCAACTACCGCTTCGACGGCGAGTCCAGCGTTCGACTCGGCGACGCCACCGATCTGACGTTCGGCCTGGGAGCATCACACGTCGAATCGGGATCCTTCGAGTTTCTCAATATCGTCAGCCCGTCAAACAACTCATACGAAACCGTGAGGTCCTTCGCGCGCCTCGATCACGAGTTCGAGTCCGGCGCCAAAGGGATGCTCCAGTGGTACGGCAACTTCTCCGACACCGACGAGCCCTCCATCTCGCGGTTCAAGACGCTCGAGAACATCATCGAAGGCCAGCTCACGTTCCAGCCGGCCGACGGTCATGAGATGACCGTCGGCGCCACCGGCCGCGTCACAAACATCGAGAACAGCTCGCGCAGCGCCGCCGATCTCATGCTGCTGGGAACCCCGGTGACGGAGGGATGGGCCGGCGCATACGTCATGGACCGCTGGACCATCTCACGCCGGTTCATGCTCGAAGGGCAGGTTCGAGGCGACTGGTACTCCGAGACGCACCCTGATTGGGCCGCACGCCTCGCCGGCATTCTCGCGCTCGATCAGGAGGGTGAGCACACGCTCCGCCTGGCCGCGGCGCGCTCCTTTCGAACGCCGCTGCTCTCCACTCGGGAGGTTCGCCTCTCGAGGTTTGAGTTCGCCCCGGGCCTCCACGCGTTCAACGTGTTCCCGGGTAGAGACCTGGACAACGAGGGCATCGTCGCGCTCGAGGCGGGGTACACCGGAGTGCTCGCCGACGGCCTCACGCTCCGCGCAGACGGCTACTACAACCGATACAGCGACCTGATCGGTTTCACCAACATGCCCGTCGTCGTCGGACCCGTCACCGTGGCCAACTTCCGCGCCGCAAACATCGATGGCGCAGACGGATACGGCGGAGAACTCGAACTCGCCCTCACCGGCGAGCACGGCCGCGTTTCCGTGTGGTACGCCTACAACGGCTTCGACACGGATCGCGCCAGCCAGGATCTCCGCTCGTTCTGGCCCGCCTCGCACAAGGCCGGCGCCACCGCGAGGCTGTATCTCGACGACGACTGGACCATCTCCGCGTTCTATCGGTACACCAACGTGACCAACGACGACGCGGGCACGCAATCCGTGCCCGTTTCTCACCAGTTGGATCTGGGGCTCTCGCGCCGGATCTTCGACGGCCGCGGCGAAATCATGCTCGGCGTCCGAGACATCCTTGATCAGACGGATCAAACGGTCTTCAATGTCGGCGGACTGACGGCGCACGAAACGCCGGGGAGAGCAATCTTCATCAGGGCCCAGTTCAAGTTCTGAAATGCTCGTCGCGCCGAACCCAACACGACGCCATCGCCTGTCCCGATCGTCAGCGATCGTCGGGTTGCTCGTGGCCGTGTGCGCGGTGGTCCTCGCCCCGCGTGCCTCCGGCGGTTCATTCGTCGTGCTGCGCAGCGGCGAGGAAGCGCCCTACAAGGCGGCCTCCGCCCGGATCATCGATCGGATCCGGAAGAGCGGCTCGGCCGCGGTCGAGGCATCTCTGGCCGACTGGAACGCCGCCGCGCTCAAGGACGTCGAAGGAGTTGTCGCCGTCGGCACGGAGGCCGCCCAACGCGCCCAATCCGACGCGCCCGCCGGAATCCCCATCGTGTTCTGCATGGTGGCCGATCCGCAGGGCGCCGGGCTCGAGGACGACGCACGCTCGACGCGCGGCGTGCTCATGGAGCCTGCGCCGATCGAGCAGCTCACCCTTCTGCGTCGCTCCTTGCCGAAGGCGAAATCCGTCGGTGTGTTGTATTCCTCGGCTTCGCCGTCGAGCGTCGCACTCCTCGAAGAGGCTCGCAACGCCGCCCCGCCGGGGCTCTCCTTCGAAGCCGTGGATGCGGCCGCACACGCCAACGCCAGCGACGCCATCGACGCCCTCCTCGCGCGATCTCCCGATTGCGTCTGGACACGCCCCGATCCCGCCGTGTACGACTCGGCCGTTGTTCGGGCCGTGCTGCTGGCGAGCCTCCGAAAATCCACGCCGGTCTTTGGTTATTCGGCCGCCGTGGTGCGTGCCGGGGCCGTGGTGGGGGTCGCCGTCTCCCCGGAAGATCAAGGCGAGGCCGCCGCGATGATGGCGCTGCGAAAAACACCCGATGATCGGACGATGGCGCCCACCAACTGGGAAGTTGCCATCAACTTGGAAGTGGCCGATCGGCTCGGGATCGAGTTGCCGGCGGAAGTCATGCGCAGCGCCAAGGTCGTGTTCAAGAAGCAATGATCCGAAAGCTGTTCCATCGAGGCTCGCTCACCACGAAGGCCACGCTCGTGGTCTCCAGCGCCATGGCCCTCGGCTTCTTCGGGCTGGGCGTCGCGCTGACGTGGAACGCCTTCGCGCGGGCCAAGGACTCCCAGCGCCTCATCGCCCAGACCATGGCCGATTCGCTCGCGCTGTCCTGCGAACTCGCACTCGCGGTCGGCGACCGCGTCGAGCTGGAACGCCTGGCACAGGGCGCCGCGCAGGTCAGTGGTGTGCTGCGAGTGGAGATCCGGACCGACACCGGAGAAGTCGCCGCGCACGCCGACCGCCCGAACACGGATCGACCCTCCTCCCGGCTCATCGCCACCCTTACGCCACGCGAAGGCGAGATCGGACGAAGTGAGGTGCGCCTGCTCCCGGCCGCCACGGACGAGGCGTCGGATCTCGACCTGACGGTGCGCCGACCCAGCGCGCCCAAGCGGCTCGGCATCGTCGAAGTGCGCCTCTGCTCCGAACCCATGGTCGCCGAAGCCCGCAAGCAGGCATCCATCATGCTCGTGCTCGCCGTGATCAGCGGAACACTGATCGCTCTGCTCGTGAACGTGTCGCTGCGCCGTTGGACCAAGAGGCTCGATCCTCTCGTCAAGGCGGCGGGGCGCATCCGAGAGGGGGATCTCAGCACGCCGATCAACACCAAGGGTGAAGACGAAATCGCCATGCTCGCAAACGCGCTCGAATCGATGCGCGACGCCATCGGGGGACGGGACTACGAGCTGCGAACGATCAATGACCACCTGCAGGAACGCGTCGAAGAGCGCACTCGAGACCTGCTGCAAGCCAAGACCGCAGCCGAGGCCGCCAGCGAAGCGAAATCGCTGTTCCTGGCCAGCATGAGCCACGAGATCCGCACCCCCATGACCGCCATCCTGGGCTTTGCAGACCTCATGAGCCAACCACAGGTCGAATCCGAGCGAACCGAATGTGTCACCACCATCCGTCGCAACGGCGAGCACCTTCTCGCCATCATCAACGACATCCTCGATATCTCCAAGATCGAGGCCGGCAAGATGGGAATCGAGCGGGTCGAGTGCGAGCCGACCCAGCTTCTCGCGGAAATTGAATCGCTGCTGTCCGTGCGTGCGAGAGCCAAGGGGCTGGAATTCTCGTTCGCCCTGGCGACGCCCATCCCCGGGACGATCCAGACCGATCCCGTACGCTTCCGTCAGATTCTCGTCAATCTCGTCGGCAACGCCATCAAGTACACGGAAAAGGGACGCGTCAGCGTCAGAATCTCCTTCGAGCCCAGCAGCTCGGGCGAAGACGGTTCGCTCCGCGTGGAAGTGGCGGATACCGGCATCGGCATGAGCCCGGATCAGGTCGGCCGCCTCTTCCAGCCCTTCGTGCAAGGTGACGCCTCCATGGCGCGCCGATTCGGCGGCACCGGACTCGGGCTCGCCATCGCGCGCCGCCTTGCCAAACTCCTCGGCGGAGATATCTCGCTGCAATCAACACTCGGCCACGGCAGCGTCTTTACCGTCATCATCGCCACCGGGGACGTGCGCCAGGCCAGCCGCGTGCACTGCCTCCGCGTGCTCAAGGGCGAGCAACGCGATGCGGCAGCCCGAGAGCGGGCCGGCTCGGGGCTCTATGGAGCCACCGTGCTGCTCGCGGAAGATGGCCCCGACAACCAGAGATTGATCTCGTACATACTCCGCGGCGCCGGTGTCCGTGTCGAGATCGCGCCGGACGGCGCCGTGGCCAAACAGCGGGCGCTCGACGCGCTGAACGCCGGTGCACCCTTCGATCTCATCCTCATGGACATGCAAATGCCCGAATTGGACGGCTACACCGCCACCACCATGCTCCGTAACGCCGGATACAAGGGCCCCATCATCGCGCTCACGGCCCACGCGATGGTCGGGGATCGCGAGAAGTGCATCGCGGCCGGCTGCAATGACTACACCACCAAACCCATCCAGCGAGACGTCCTGCTCGCCAAGTGCCGCGAGCAGATCGACGCGCAAAGGTCAACCGGCTCCGCCGCCGCCTGACACCCGTCACCCGATCAATCAGTGAAGCGTGGCCGCGTCCGGCGCCGCCGGTACCGGGATGCGGCCCGTCAATCGACCGTCCTCCATCCGCTCGATCCGATCCGCAAAGTGCATGATCCGGTTGTCGTGCGTCACCACGATCACCACCCTGCGCCGTCCCTGATCATCCAGCTCCCGCGTCGCCCCGTGAATCAGCGACATCACCGATTGCCCCGTTACCGCGTCGAGAGCCGCCGTGGGCTCGTCACACACAATCAAGCGAGGCCGGCCGATCAGCGCTCGGGCGATCGCCACACGCTGCTGCATGCCCCCCGACAGCTCCGCCGGCAACGCGTCAGCGCGATCACGAAGCCCCATGGAATCGAGCACGTCCACCGACCGGGCCAACGCCTCCCGGCGCGCCACCCCCCGTATCAGCAGCGGCACTGCCGCGTTCTCGGAAGCGGTCAACGTCGGAATCAGATTGAACTGCTGAAACACAAAGCCGACAAGCTCGCGCCGAAGCGACGTCTTGGCCTCGCGAGACAGATCACTCCACTGCCTTCCAAACACGCGGATAGCGCCGCCGTCCGCGTCGAGCACGCCCGAAATGACCGACACCAGCGTGGTCTTGCCGCAGCCCGAGGGCCCGACGAGCATCAGCAGCGTGCCGTCCTCCACCAGGAGATCAACCCCGCGCAAGGCGCGCACCATTGCGCGGCCTTCGCCGAACGATTTCGTCACGCCCTCCAGCCGAATCGCCTCACTCATTTGAACACCACCGCCGGCTCGAGCGCAATCACCCGCCGCAGGCTGAGCAGACTCCCCAACGACACGCACACCAGCATCGCCAGGAGGGTTCCGACCAGCATCGGCCAGGGGAAATACGGAGCCAGCTC
Source organism: uncultured Phycisphaeraceae bacterium (assembly GCA_964638515.1). Taxonomy (GTDB): domain Bacteria; phylum Planctomycetota; class Phycisphaerae; order Phycisphaerales; family UBA1924; genus CAYPGJ01. Next base: position 44,079 of record CAZWZL010000007.1, on the reverse strand, counting down.
GGCGCCCGGGCGCCGCCCCGTCAGCGAGAAGATCGACGCTAACCCCACCCCAACGCCATACGAGATGAACCCGATCACCATGGCTTGCGTCAGCACCATGCTGATGATGACGCGCGTCCGCGTCCCCATGGCTTTGAACACGGCAAAATACTTGAGATTCTCGAGCGTGAACTCGTGAAACGTGGCCGCCACCACCACGAGCCCAACAATGAATCCAAGCAGCACGGTGATCCCGAAATTGATGCCGATGCCGGTGTTCGTCAGGATGTAGCGGATCGTCCTCCGCTCCATCTCGTCGCGCGGAAACGCGCCCAGGCCCGTCGTGGCTTCGATGCGCTGCGCCACCGTCCCGGGGTCCTCCCCGTCCTTGGCCTTGGCCAGGATGAACGAGAGACGATCTCGACCGGTCGGCGTAAACGCCACCGCGTTGTCGTAGGACGTGTACAGCAGCGCATTCGATTCGAAGCCCAGCTTCGCGCGACACACGCCAACCACCACCGCGCGCCGATCGTTGAGCTTGAGCGTGTCCCCGATGCCCACGTTCCCGAGCTTGGGCCGGGACGATTCCTCGATGATCACAGCCCCGGGCGCGCGCAGGTCCTCCAGCCGTCCTTCGAGCATCACCGGCGGCTGACCCACCAGCGTCGTGCGATCGATCCCGATCACCTGCACCTGGTGAAACGCGCCCCCGGGCAGCTCCGCTTGGGCGCGCGAAGAGAAGAACGGCTCCGCCCAGGCCACCCCCGGGACGGACCGCACCCGCAGAAGATATTTCTCATTCAGCGGTCGATACTCAAAGATGTAGGTCGTCGCCGGGTCGGTGATCCACAGATCCGCCTGCGCCGTGTTCTGCAGCGGTCCCGTGGCGCGCTTGAGGAGCCCGAGGAAAATAGACCCCTGCTGGGCAATCAACAGCACGGCAAACGAAAGCCCGAACACGAGCGACAGGAACTTGGCCCGGTCGCCGAACAGCATGCGAAGTGCGATGCGCGTCACTGGGCGGGTAGCCTAGCCGGGTGCGTCGTCCCGCGCATCGCGGACACAGACGCGTTCGCGACCTACGCTTCTCGCTTCAGCAGGAGTAGCCTGACCCATGATCAAGTGGATTGTGATCGCGGTTTCCGTCATCGGGCTCGCCGTGGCCGTGCTCACCGCCGCCACCGCCAAAGAGCAGATCAAGGCGCCGCCACCCGCGACCTCTCCTTCCATCAACCCCTTCAGCCTCGGCATCGCGGCCACCGGAATCGTCGAAGCCGCCTCGCGCAACATCGCCGTCGCTCCCCCGGAGCCCGGCCTCGTCGTCAAGGTATTCGTCGAGGTCGGCGACAAGGTGGACGCACAGCAGCCACTGCTGCAGATCGATCCCCGAGCCATCCACGCCGAGCAGATTAGAGGTCGCGCCCTGCGAGAACTGGCCGCCGCGCGCGTCGCGCTGCTCGAAGCCCAACCTCGCCCCGAGGAACTGCCCCCCCTCGAGGCCTTTGTCAGCGAGACCGAATCGCGCGTGCGAGACGCGAAGGCCGAACTCGAGCGCGCCCAAACCGCGCTGCAACGAGACGCATCGACCGCCGCGGAAGTCGATCGCCGCCGATTCGCGCTGGAGGCGGCCAACGCCGCCGCGATGGCCGCGAAGGCGCGATTCAATCTCGCTCGAGCCGGCGCATGGGGCAAGGACCTGCTCGTGTCCCGCGCAGCGCTCACGGCGACCGAGGCCGACCTGCAAGCCTGGGACATCCGGCTCGACCGACTCACCGTTCGATCGCCGATACGTGGCGTGGTCCTCCAACGAAACATCTCCGTCGGTGAGTACGCCTCGCTCTCCGGCGAAATGGCCAACGGCGGTGTGTTCGTGGTCGGAGACCTCGCGACGCTCCATGTCCGCGCGCTCGTCAACGAGGAAGACGCGCCGCGCCTCCGGGACGGTGCAGACGCCCGTGCTCGAGCCCGAGGCGCTTCAACGCACGGCCTCGAACTGGCTCCACTCCGCATGATCCGTATCGAACCTCTCGCCCGCCCCAAACGCCAACTCACCGGCGTGGCCGGCGAGCTCGTCGACACCCGAGTCGTCGAGGTGCTCTTCGAAGTTCAGGCCCAGGCTCCCGCCAACGGCCTTCCAGCCGGCTTCTACCCGGGACAACTGGTCGACGTCTACATCGATGTGCCTCCTGCCCCCTCAGGGGGATGACCCCTCATCGAGTGGTCAGGCGCACTCGCGCTGCAACCTCCTCCAACCCGGGGCCGTAACGGATGGCAGCGTGGGGCAGTTCGTGGGTGTGGTCGCGCGCCGGATCAACCGGCCCTACCCTGCGGAGCCGAACGAGTGCGACTCCGACGCATGGAGCCTCCCCGCATGCGGACCCTGCGATGCAAACCCGGCCACGTTCTCTGGGGCTGCGCAGTGGCGCTCGCCTGCGCGAGCGATCTCAGGGCCGGTGAAACACCGTGCCAGCCACGCTGGGCTTCCGGATTCAACGCTGGAGACCTGAACGGCGACGTTCGAACCATGGTCGTATGGGACAACGGCCTCGGGCCGGCCCTGTACGTCGGCGGCTCGTTCACGTTAGCCGGCGGAACGCTCGCTCAGCGAGTGGCACGGTGGGACGGCGAGCGGTGGTTCGCGGTGGGGCTTGGCCTCGGCGCCACACAATTCGACGTCGTAAATGCCCTGGTGGTCCACAACGACGGCTCCGGCCAGACACTCTTTGCCGGCGGCGCGTTCCTGTCCTCCGGCGCCGTCGAAACGAGCTTCGTCGCCAAGTGGGACGGCGCCGCGTGGCAGTCCGTTGGGTCGGGCACGAACAACATTGTGAACGCTCTCGCGGTGTACGACGCCGGCTCGGGCCCGAATCTCTACGCGGGCGGCGTCTTCGACTCCGCCGGCGGCGCGCTCGCGCAGGGAATCGCCCGATGGAACGGCCAGCAGTGGTCCGCCTTGGCCGACGGAATCCGGGGCTTCAATCGCAGCGTCGATGCGCTGGCCGTCTTCCCAAGCGGCCCCGGGGGCCAGCTCTACGCGGGTGGTCGATTCACCCTGGCCGGGCCCGTAAGCGTTTCCAACATCGCGCGCTGGACCGGCACGTCCTGGTCAGGCGTCGGCACGGGCATCAGCAGCAATACCGGTATCGCGCGAGTGCGGACGCTCAGCCCGACGACGATCAGTGGGCCCGCGCTGCTCGTGGCGGGAGAGTTCTCGCACGCCGGGGCCACACCCACGGCCAACTTCGCGCGATGGACGGGCTCACAGTGGGTGGGCATGGGGGGTGGGATCGGGCTGCCGGGCGAATCCGTGCGGTCCATCGTGCATCACGACGACGGAAACGGTCAGGTCCTGTACGCCGGCGGGATTTTTACGTCCGCGGGCGGTGGCGCGGCACTGAACTTCGCGCGCTGGAACGGCGTCGGCTGGGGTGGGCTCGGCTCGGGCGCCGATGGCCCGGTTCACGCCATGGCCTCGTTCTTTCCCACGGCTCTGCCGCTGCGCGGGGGGCTGTTCATCGGGGGCGCCTTCGCAACGGTCAACGGAGACGCCGCGAAGGGTCTGGCCCGCTGGCGAGCCGCCGAGTGGATCCCGCTCGGACGCGGGTTCAACCGGGCCGTGCACGCGCTCAAGGTCTACGACCCGACCCCGTTCACCAGCCCCGCGCCTCGTTTGTACGCGGGCGGCGAATTCACCTACGTCAACGCCCGCCGGGTCGATCGCGTTTCGGTCTGGCAAGGCTCATCCTGGGATCCGATTCCCGGCGGAGGGGCGGACGGACCCGTCCGCGCGCTCGGACTCTACAACTTCATCGAACGCAATCTCGTCGTGGGCGGCCAGTTCACAACCATCGGCGGTGTCGGCGCAAGCAACGTGGCGCGCTTCAACGGCTCCTCGTGGTTCCCCATGGGTTCGGGCATCAATGGGCCGGTCCACGCCATCGCGGGCGTGGATGCGGGGTCTACGCCCGTCGTCTTCGTGGGCGGTCAGTTCACGATGGCCGGCGGCGTTCCCGCCAACAACATCGCCGCTTGGAATTCCGTCGGGTGGTCGGCGCTCGGCCCCGGGACGACAGACACCGTGCGCGCTTTGGCCGTCGGCCTCGAGGCGTCCACCACGGTGCTCTACGTCGGAGGCGATTTCTTCGGCGCCGGAGCTTCCAACACGCGACACCTCGCCAAGTGGAACGGCTCGGCGTGGTCCTCGGTTGGCGGCGGCGTCAATGGCTCGGTGCACGCCATCGCGCTTGCCAATCTTGGTCAGGGGCTTGGCGTCTACATCGGCGGGAACTTCACCTCGGTCGGCACACCAAACCCGATCCCCGCGCGACGAGCGGCCCGATGGAGCCAGTCCCAGTGGGAACGGCTCGGCGAGGGCATGGACGGGCTCGTTTCCACACTTACGGTGTTTGACGATGGGAGCGGCCCGACGCTGTACGCGGGCGGCGTGTTCGGGGCCGCGGGAATCTCCGAAACGCACGGGATCGCCCGCTGGAACGGGACGACATGGCTCGGCGTCGACGGGCCCGGCATCATCGGCGGGACGCTCTCCCAAACGGCCGTGAACGCGATCCTCGGCGAGCCCGGCATCGGCGGCGCGAGCCCATCGCTGTTCGTCGGCGGCGAGTTCACGGCGGTCAACGAGACGACATCCGGACGAATCGCGAGGCTCCAATCGTGCGCCGGCCCATGTCCGGGCGATGCGAACGGGGATGCGCGAGTCGATTTTCTCGACCTCAATCTCGTGCTGAGCGCGTTCGGATCGCCGGTGACGCCCGGGTCGTCGGGGGACGTCAATGGGGACGGGGTCGTCGATTTCCTTGACCTGAACGAGGTGCTCTCGTACTTCGGGAGCGTGTGCTGAACGTTCGCCGGGGCAGGCTAACGACGGCTCGGGTGCGCACGGCCAGCGCGATACGCCGTTCCGGAAACGCGAATCTGTGCGACGTTCGCACGAGCCCTCGGGCGCCCGCCACGGAGCACCCGAGGCGCGAGTGATGTGACCGATCAGACGGTGCGCCGGCGTCGGGCGCCGAACGCCACGCACAGGCCGAGCAGTGCCGTAACGACGGCCGGGCGCGGGCCGAGCACAAGGGGCAGATAGCCATTTCGGTTTCCGGCCCATCGGCCCCTTTTGAACGAGAAGTGGCGACCCCATTCCGCCCCGGTATACTCCTCCTCCGCTGGTTTCGGCCTTCCGAGCGGGATCGGCGACCGATGGGATCGGGCGATTGGCGCAGTTGGCTAGCGCGCTTGCATGACACGCAAGAGGTCACTGGTTCGAATCCAGTATCGCCCACTTCAGCGAAAACGCCCGCGACCGAGGTGGTCGCGGGCGTTGTTATTTATCGGATGGCGGGGCGAGGTCGCGCCGCGCGTGGGATCAACGGTCCTTGGGGTCCAGGCCCATGCCCGAACGGTCGGGGCTTTGCGGGCGACCGGGGGCCTTGTAGCCGTTGGTCTCCAGCTCCTTCAGGATGTGCTCGATAGCCGCGTCGAGCTGGGGGTCGCCGATGCCGGTTCGTTTGGGCGAGCCCACGGCCATGAGTGAGGGGTCGTCGACGACGACGATGTCGGGGTCGACGCCGTGGCCCTCGACGCCCCATGTGCCGTCCGTTTCGAAGAAGCCGAACGTCGGGACGGTGATGCTTTGCCCGTCGATGAGGCCGGGGTTGCCCGAGATGCCGACCAGCCCGCCCCAGGTCCGCATGCCGATCAGCTTGCCGAGCCCGGCGGCGCGGAAGTAGTAGGGGAACGCGTCGCCGCCCGAGCCGGCGAGACCGTTCACGAGCATGCACTTGGGGCCGTTGTGGCCGTCGGGCGGCCAGGGGAAGTCCTTCGCGTTGCGGAGCGCCCAGTAGTTTGTCGCGGGGCGGTTGAGCAGCTCGATGAACCTCGTGGGGATCTGGCCGCCGGAGTTCCAGCGGTCATCGATGATGAGAGCGGGCTTGGCGTTCTGGGCGTAGTACTGCCGGACGAGATCGTTCTGACCGTCGACGCCCGTGCTCGGCACATAGATGTAGCCCGCTCGTCCGCCGGTGCGCTCGTCGATGTAGCTGCGGCGCGCCTCGATCCAGTCGCGGTAGCGGAGGTTGCCGTCGTTGGTGAGCAGCGTGAGCACGAGGTCCTTGGCCTTGTCGTCGCGCTGCGGGTTCTCGGAGATGGTGATGGTGACGGTCTTGCCGCCGAATCCGACGAACGCGGCCCAGGGGTCCTTGGAGGTATCGACGTCGACGCCGTTGACCGCGAGCAGGTAGTGGCCTTCGCGCGCCTCGACGCCGGGCTCGGAGAGCGGGCCGACCGCGTCGGAGTCCCAGGGGGCGCCGCGGTAGATCTTGGAGATTCGGTAGGCGCCGTTCTCGAGCACGAAGTCGCACCCGAGCAGGCCGACGTTGACGGAGGGCGTGGTCTCGGTGTCGCCGCCCTGGTAGTAGGCGTGACCGACGTTCAGTTCGGAGATCATTTCCGCGATGATGTAGGACAGGTCTTCGCGTGACGCGGCGTCGGCGAGCATCTGCTCGTACTGCGTGCGGATCTTGGGCCAGTCGACGCCGTGCAGCGTTGGTTCGTAGAAGTAGTCACGCTGGATGCGCCATGCGTCGGTAAACACCTGCTTCCATTCGGCGCGGGGGTCGATGCTGACGAGCATGGGATCGTTGCTGACCGGCTTGGAGGTTGCGCCCGCGGAGGCGTCGAGGATGGCGGGCCGGCCTCCCTGCACGATGATGAGCTTCTTGCCGTCGGGTGTGATGTCGAAGCCGCCGGCGCCGGCGGTGACGGTCTTTTCCTCCTTCTTGTCGTCCTTGAGTGAGAAGAGCTTGATCGACGGGGGTCCGTCCTGCCCGCGCGCGGAGCGGCGCACGTAGATGAGATCGTTTTTGTCGTTGACGGCGAGCCGACCGAAGTTGCCGGACTTGATGGGGAGGCGCATCGCGCGCGCCTCGAAGCCCTCGATGTCGATCTCGACCTTGTCCTTGGCCTTCTTGTCGGCGTCCTTGGCGTCGCCGTCCTTCTTGTCGGCGCCCTTGGCGGTTCGCTTTCCTTCGAAGGAGCCCTCGAAGTTCATCTCCGGCGCGGAGATCGTGCCCTTGATGGATTCGCCCGAGATGGTCGCCTTCATGGTGGCGGCGCCGCCGGTTTCGATGGTGAGGGACGCCGTGAGCGACTTGGTGGCCGGGTCGAACGTTCCGTCGATGGACGCCGTGCCGATGGCGAGCACGAAGGAGCCGGACACCTTGTTGTCCGCGTCCATGGAGAGGGTCATGGTGTAGGGAGCGCCGCCCGGTGGCAGGGGTTCGCCGCCGGTGACGTTTCCTTCCCACGACCCGGAGACGCCGTCGTCGGCGGCGTTCTTACCGTTGTCCTTCTTCTCGTCGCCGTCCTTCTTCTCGTCGGCGTCGCCTTCGTCCTTCTTGTCCTTCTTCCAGGACTCCTCATCGCTCTTGGGGGCCCAGGGCGAGGCTTTGTCGTTCTTGAGCGGCACGGCGAGGATCACCTCGGTGCCGGCGTACAGGAATTCCGTTCCGAGTTCGCCGTACATCGGGCTGAAGGACTGGTTGCTCCGGTAGAACAGGTGCTCGCCCTTTCGGTCGAACGATGGCGCCTGGGCATTGAAGTAGGGCGCCGTGAGCGCGTGCTTCGCGCCGTCCTCCACGGAGTAGACCCAGACCTGGGAGATGCGGGAATCGTCGTCCGCGCGGTCGTAGGCGATCCATCGGCTGTCGTGCGACCACGAGACCGTGGCGCCCGTGCCGTCCCAGGACCAGGGGTCCTTGTCGATGGTCTTGAGGTCTCCGGACTCGACGTCGAGCAGGAAGAGCGTGGCCGAGTTATCGAAGTAGGTGAGTTTCTTGGAGTCGGGGGACCACGCGACGCCGAACCGGAAGTTCGTGCCGGCGTCGGTCAGTTTGCGCGTTTCGCCCTTGCCGTCGGACTGCGTCAGGTAGAGCTGGTACTCGCCGGTTTCATCGCTCCAGTACGCGATCCACTGGCCGTCGGGGCTCCACGCCGGGTCGCGTTCGGCGACGCCGTCGGTGCGTGTGAGATTCCGAGGCGTGCCGTTCTCGGCGGGCAGCGACCAGATATCGCCGCGCGCTTCGACGGCGACGCGCTTGGCCGAGGGAGAAACACTGACCGCGCCTCGGCCCATGAACTTGGCGGCGTCGACCTGCTGCGTCATGAGTTTGGGGCGGGCGCCCGGGATGACAATGCTGACGGCGCGCGAGGTACCGGCTTGCACGTCGTAGAGGTAGAGGTCCTTGCCGTACTGAAACACGATTTCGCCGCGCCCGGTGGGGCCGGGGCCGATGGCGGGCCATTTCACGTCGAATTCGCTGAAGCGGGTGAGCTGCTTGCGTTCGCCTGAGGCGACGTCGTAGGACCAGATGTTGAGACGGTGCTCCTCGCCCTGATCGGAGATGTAGAACACCTTGTCGCCGCGCGGGCTCCACATGGGCTGGGTGTCGGTGCCCTCCCAGTCGGTGATCATCTTGCTGGAAAAGTCGTTGAGATTGAAGAGCCACACGTCGGTGGCCATGCCGCCTCGGTAGCGCTTCCAGGTGCGCGTGTCGGTGGAGTGGGGGGTGTAGGCGAGCCACTGGCCGTCGGGGGAGATGCTCCCGTTTGTTCCGTAGGGGACGGGGAGCATCTCGGGCATGCCGCCGCCGGGAGCGGAGAAAAAGAGCTGCGTTTGTCGGGTCCGGAACGCGAAGCCTGTGGTCTGCCACAGCAGGCGGTCCTGCGCTGTCCAGTCGCAGAGGATCTCGGTGGAGGGGTGGTGCGTGATTCGGGTGGGGGAGCCGCCCGCCACCGGCAACACGTACACGTCGCGGTCGCCCGCGTAGTTGCCGACGAAGGCGACGCTGGCGCCGTCTGGGCTGAATCGGGGGAAGAGTTCCTGACCGGGGGGGCTGGCCAGCGGGCGAGCTTCGCCGCCCTCACGAGCGACGACCCAGAGGTCGTTGGCGTACGAGAAGACGATGTGCGTGGCGCTGACATCGGGGTAGCGCATCATGCCCGCGTGCGGGCTCACTTGACCGACCGCAACCGACGACGCCGAGCCAACCCCGAGCCAGAAAAGCCGCCTGACACCATTGCCCATCGTGTGCATCTCCTTGTGGGTGATCGATGACCGGCCCCCGAAGGGGGCGGCGGCCCTTATACCGGACGGGCCCGCGCGTGTTTCAGTTGTTCCGGATGGTCAGAGGGGTCGCACGAGGGCCACTCGGTCGGCGAAGGCTCGAAATCCAAGCCTTTCGTAGAGACGGAGCGCGGGCTTGTTTCGATGGTCCACGGCGCACACGATGAGGCGTTCCGGACGGATCGAGGCCGCCTCGGCGATCCCAAATCGGAGCAGCTCGCCGGCCAGCCCCTTGCCTCGGAGAAGTGGGCCCAGGCCCAGGTACACCAGTTCGATCTGCGCCTGCGCGGGGCACGGATTGAGGAGCATCGCGCCTTCGGGCCGGCCATCGAAGCGGATGAGCCACCACAGGCGCGGTGTGTGCTCGCCGGTGGCGAGATGGCTGGCGAGAACGTCCCGTGTTTCGCGCAGATCGCAGAGTTCGGGGCAGTCCAGCGTGTCGATGTAGGTGCGATCGAGGGCTTCGCAGAACTCCGGTTCCAGGGCGGGAGACCAGTGTTCCATCGTCACGCCGGAGGGAAGATGCAACGACGGCGCGGGCGTCGATCGCTCGGGTGGCGGGACGCGGCCCTGCAGATACGAGAGGGTTGCGATGTGGCTGAACCCGGCGAGCAGGAACGCGCGCTTGGCGCGTTGTTCGGAAGGATCGAGCAGGGATTGAGCGATCGCGGGCTTGAGAGGGGGCTCCTTCAATGAGGCTGAGCGGATCGCCTGGTCCACCACGGCGCTGAGTTCGGTTTCCTCGGGCTCGTCGGCGGGGGTGGATACGAAGAAGTTGAGCGTGCGGCCGGCGCCTTGCGTGGCCAGACAGACCTGGCGGGGTTCTCCGCCGGTTCGGGCTTCGCTTGCCCAGAGATTGGAGACGTCGATGGCGTGTTTGGAGGCCATCGCGAGAAATGCCCGCCCTGCGTCGCCGACCGAGCCGCCAGCGCTATGAACGAGACGCCCCGCGGCCCGCTCGAGCTGGTCGCCCTTCATGTGACGGATGACGTAGGCCGGGGGCGCGTCTCCGGGACGGCCCGGTCCGGATGTTCGTGAAGCGATGGACATGGGCGTGTGGTTGGAGCCTTCTTTGACGCCTCGCGTACCGATCATAGACTAACGCGTTCCGGCCACGCAAAGCCCGTTGGGGCGGGACAAGAGGAGCCAGGCACGATGGGATTGCGGATGACACGACGATTTGGGCGGCTTGTCCCGGTGCTGGCGGTGGGGTTGGGGCTGGCCGCGGGATCGACTTGGACGGAAACCGTCATCGGGGCGCCTGAGCCTTCGCCCGTGCCTCTTCGATGGCAGTTGGATGTCGAGCCGGGGCCGCTGCGGCTCGCGATGGTGGAGATCCCCGGGGAGGGCCTTCGGGCGTTTCTGTATCTGCCGTACAAGGTGGAGAATCACTCGGCGGCGGAGGTGTACTTCGCGCCGACGTTTGAGATGACGACGGACGAGGCTTCGGAGCCCGCGCGGGCCGGGCGCGGGGTGCCTGCGGCGGTGACGGACGAGATCATCGGCCGGCTGCACAATCCGTTTGTGCAGGATCAGATATCGGTGATCGGTCCGCTGATGCAGGGGGCGGAGCACGCGCGGGAGAGCGTGGCGATTTGGCCGCTGGCGAATATGAAGCCGTCGCGGGTGACGGTGTACGCGTCGGGGTTCAGCGGCGAGACCCGGCGGGTGGCGCGTCCGGAGGGCGAGGCTCCGAAGGGAGATACGAACGAAGTGATTCTCCGCAAGACGCTGATGCTGGAGCACCTGACGCCGGGGGACCTGGCGGGTCAGGGCAACGACCCGATCAGCCGCACGAACAGCCGCTGGATTCTCCGCTGAGGCTCGCTATACTGTCGGCCCCTCGTCGGTAGGGGGGTGTTCGGAACGCAACGCAACGGCAAGAGGCCTTCGTCATGGCACATAAGAAGGGTCAGGGCTCGACCAAGAACGGGCGCGACTCGAATCCCAAGTATCTCGGCATCAAGCTGTACGGCGGAGAGCGCGCGCAATCCGGCGCTATCATCGTTCGGCAGCGCGGCACACCGGTGAAGCCGGGCTTCATGGTCGCTCGCGGCAAGGACGACACGCTCTTCGCGATGTGCGAGGGATCGGTGCTGTTCCGCTCGGGCAAGGTGCACGTGATTCCGACGGACCCTGCGACGCCCCGGCCCAAGTGGCTCGTGGCGGGCGCGGCCTGAGCGGCTCGAGTTTGAGGCGGAAACCATTTCCCGGCCGCGGGCGATTGTCCGCGGCTTGTTGTTTGTTGGCGTAGGCTGTTCGCATGCTGATTGACCGCGCACAAATCCACGTTCGAGCCGGGAAGGGGGGGGATGGCGTTGTCTCATGGCGGCGCGAGAAGTTCGAGCCCAAGGGCGGTCCGGACGGCGGGAACGGGGGCAAGGGCGGCGACATCATCCTGACGGCCGATCACAACGTGCACACGCTGCTCGACTTTCGCGGGCAGCATCACTGGAACGCGGAGAACGGGGCGCCTGGGCAGGGCAAGAACATGACGGGGGCTGACGGGGGCGACGTGGTGCTGCGGCTGCCGGCGGGGACGATGGTGTTCGACGAGGAGACGGGCGAGATGCTCGTCGATCTTCGCGCGGGGGACAGCGTGGTGATCGCGCACGGCGGGCGCGGGGGGTTCGGCAACGATCACTTCAAGTCATCGACCAATCGCACGCCGAGACAGTGCACGCCGGGGGAGCCGGGCAAGGAGCTTGGGCTGCGGCTTGAGCTGAAGCTGATCGCGGATGTCGGCGTGGTGGGCATGCCCAACGCGGGCAAGAGCACGCTGCTGGCTTCGCTCACACGTGCGCGGCCCAAGATCGCGAATTACCCGTTCACGACGCTGACGCCGCAGCTGGGCATCGCGGAGCTTGATCCTGAGCGGCGGCTTGTGTTCGCGGACATCCCGGGGTTGATCGAGGGAGCGGCGCAGGGCGCGGGTCTCGGGCATGACTTTCTCCGCCATATTGAGCGGACTCGCGTGCTGGTGCATCTGCTGGAGGCCGCGCCGCCGGACGGGTCGACGCCGGCGCAGAACTACCAGGCCATTCGGCGCGAGTTGGGCGGGTATTCCGCCGCTCTGGCCGAGAAGCCCGAGATCATCGCGATCAACAAGCTCGATCTGTGCACGGACGAGGAGGAGGGGCGCGCGGTGATCGAGGCGTTCTGTCTCGAACTCAAGCTCGGCGCGGACACTCCCGTGTACGGCGTGAGCGCGGCGACGGGGGTGGGGCTGCGCCCGCTTCTGGAGGCGTGCTGGAAGACGGCCAAGCCGGGTCGCGAGGCCGCGCCCGCCTGACGCGGCGCGGGCGCTCTCGGACATTTGATCGACGGTGTGGTTCTCAGCCGCCCGACTTTGCGGCTTCGGCGAGTGCTCGTCTGCGGCGTTTGAGTTCGGCGTCGATGAAGGGGTCGAGGTCGCCATCGAGCACCTGCTGCGGGTTCATCACCTCGTGATTGGTGCGGTGGTCCTTCACGCGGTTGTCGTAGATGACGTAGGAGCGGATCTGCGTGCCCCAGCCGCGCTCCACGGCGCCGCCGGTGGCTTCCGCCAGTTCGCGCTCGCGTTTTTCTTCCTCGATCTGCTCGAGCTTGGCCTGCACGATGGTGAGCGCCTGTCGCTTGTTCTGTCCGAGGTCTCGGTAGGTGGACGCCACGACCATGATGCCCGTTGGGATGTGCACGACGCGGCACGCGCTCGCCACCTTGTTGACGTTCTGTCCGCCGGGGCCGGAGGCTCGCACGAAGGGCGTGATCTCGAGGTCCTTCTCGGGAATCTCGAGCTTGGTCTCCTCGAACTCGGGAACGATGTCCACGGTGGAGAACGAGGTCTGTCGTTTGCCCTGGGCGTTGAACGGGGAAACGCGCGCGAGGCGGTGCGTTCCGCGCTCGCAGGAGAGCATTCCGTAGACGTAGGGGCCGCTCACCTTGAGCGTCACGGAGTCGATGCCGACCTCGACGCCGTACTGCATGGCGAGCTCTTCGATCTTCCACTCGGGGTGGCGGTCGAAGAACTTGAGGTACATGCGGAAGAGCATCTCGGCCCAGTCGTTGGCCTCGGTGCCGCCGTCGCCGGCGGAGATGGTCATGAAGCAGTTGCGGTGGTCGTGCTTGCCGGAGAGGAGGGACTGCAGCTCGATGCGCTCCATGCGTGCGCAGAGCTCGAAGAGCTGCTCGTCGGCCTCACGCAGCAGATCGGCGTCGCCGGCCTCCTTGGACATCTCGTAGGCCGTGCGGGCGTCTTCGAAGTCCTTGCGCGCGCCCTCGACGGGCTCGGTCTGCGCTCTCAGCAGCTTGAGTTCGTCGACGGTCTTCCGCGCGGCGTCGGGCTTGTCCCAGAAATCCGTGGCTTCCATTTTCGCCTGGAGTTCGCGCAGGCGCTGCGCCTTGAAATCCACGTCAAAGAGAGTCGCGGATGGTTGTGATCCGCGCCTCGAGGTCATCGATGATGGGTTGGTGTGCGTCGAAGTGCATGGGGCGGAGTATAGCGGCGTCCGCGCTCACCGAAGGCCGCTGAGGAACTGGCTCAGCCTCCCCATCCCCTGCTTGATCTGCTCCTCCGAGCACGCGAAGGAGATCCGAACGCACTGCTTGCCGCAGCCGCCGAACTCGTCCCCGGCCACCAGCGCCACCTTCCCCTCATCCAGCAGCGCCTCGCAGAACGACTTGGCGTCCTTCACGTCGCGCCCTCCCGCGGACTTCTTCCCGAAGTAGGCCGAGATGTCGGGGAAGACGTAGAACGCGCCGGTGGGCCTGGCCACCTTCACGCCGGGCATTTTCGAGACGAGCTCATAGATGAGTTCGGCGCGCTTGGCGAACGCCTGGCGCATCTGCTCGACGTCCTCCGCGCACTCCGTCAACGCCGTGCGGATCGCGGGGTACACGAAGGACGTGATGTTTGTCGACATCTGCCCCTGCAGCGTGGCGAGGCCCTTCGCCACCTTCAGCCCAAACTCCCCGCTCCCCGCGGCGTAGCCCACGCGCCAGCCGGTCATCGCGTAGGCCTTGCTCAGCCCGTTCACCGTCACCGTGCGTTCGGCGATTTCCGGCACGCTTCCGATGGAGAAGTGGGGGATGCCGCCGTAGATGATCTTCTCGTAGATCTCGTCGGAGATCACCACGAGATCCGGCGCGATGTTCCTCGCGGCGTCGGCGATCACGCTCGCAAGGGCCCGCAACTCCTGCTCCGAGTACATCGTTCCGCACGGGTTGCTTGGGGAGTTGAGCACGATGCACCGGCTGCGCGGCGTGATCGCCCGACGCAGCTGCTCGGGCGTGATTCGGAACCCCGCCTCCGGCCCGGCCGGGACCTCGACGACCTTGCCGCCCGCGAGTTCGACGTGCGGCGCGTACGACACCCATGCGGGCGTCGGCAGCACGGCCTCCATCGGTGGCTGGCCGGCGGCGGGGGGGTCGAGCAGGCAATGGAAGAGGGAGTAGAGCGCGTGCTTGCCGCCGGAGGAGATGACGACGTGATCGGCGGTCACGTTGGGGATGCCGTTCTCGCTGGTGAGTTTGGCCGCGATGACCTTGCGTGTTTCGGGGTCCCCGGCCGTGGGCATGTACTTGGTCTCGCCCCGCTCCAGGGCGGCCACGGCGGCCTGTTTGATGCGCTCCGGCGTGTCGAAGTCGGGCTCGCCGGCGGAGAAGGAGAGGACGTCGACGCCCTGGGCGCGTAAGGCCTTGGCCCGGTTCATCATGGCGACGGTGGGGGAGGGTGCTAGGGCTTGGACGCGCCGGGAGAGTTCCATGGGGTCTAGACTATCTCAACCGCTCTCGGGTTATTGAGGGGTGGCTGGAGAGATTCGGAGTCCGGTTGATAGGGGGGTGTGGGGGTGCTATCCTCCCGGCCCTCGTCCCGGGCTCCGGGGCGCGGGATTCTGGAAGCGCACCATTCGGGTCGGCCACGTCGGTCGACGTTTCGGCAGATCCACTCACGAGGTTGTCCGTGCCCCTTTCGACAGAACGCCAACAGGCCACGATCAAGACCGCGCAGCGCCATTCGACCGACTCGGGCTCGCCCGAGGTGCAGGTCTCGGTGATCACCGAGCGCATCAAGGACATCTCCGAGCACCTCAAGGGCCACAAGCACGACTTCTCGTCGCGTCGCGGGCTGACGCAGATGGTGGCGCGGCGCAACTCGCTTCTCAAGTATCTCTCGGCGAACGAGCCGGAGAAGTACCACTCGCTGATCCAGCGGTTGGGGCTTCGCAAGTAAGCACTTCGAGCGGGCGCGTGCCCGCTCGCTTTCGTTTCGGACATCACTCAGGACGGTCGGCGCGCGAACAGGCCGAGCCCGGAGTGGCAGTGGGCAACCCGCAGACGAGCCGTCTGCGTCTTGCCTTCTGCCTCTCGGGCGCCTCCGAAGCGCACGCCGAGCACACATCGCGGGCCCCGAGCCGTTCCGGCGTTCCAGAAACGCCCGCGATTTGCAGAAGGCACGAACATGACCAAGCAGATCCGAGTCTCCGCAGAGATCGGCGGACGCACCCTGACCCTCGAAACCGGCAAGATCGCCAAGCTCGCCAACTCCGCGGTGCTCGCGGCGTACGGCGGCTCGGAGGTGCTCGCGGCCGTCGTCCGGGCCGACCCGCGCGAGGGCCTCGACTTCTTCCCGCTCCAGGTGGACTATCGCGAGAAGATGTCCGCGGGCGGCAAGTTTCCCGGCGGCTTCCGCAAGCGCGAGGGCGCGCCGAACGAGAAGGAAGTCCTCACGATGCGGATGATCGATCGCCCGATCCGTCCGCTGTTCCCCGAAGGGTTCGTGGACGAGATCCAGATCCAGGTGTGGGTCATGAGCCACGACGGCGAGAACGACACCGACGTGCTGGCCGGCGTTGCCGCCGCGGCCGCGCTCGCGATTTCGGATGCGCCCTTCGAGGGCCCGCTGGCCACGGTGCGCGTCGGTCGGATTCACACGGATAACGGCCCGGCGTTCGTGCTCAACCCGACGGTGACGCAGATGCAGTTCTCCGACATGGACATGGTCATGTCGGGGCACCGCGACGGCATCAACATGATCGAGGTAGGCGCCGCGGAGGTGCCGGACGATCAGGTGCTTGGCGCGGTGGAGTTCGGGTACGAGCACATCAAGACGCTGCTGGACCTGATCGACGACCTGGCCGGGAAGGTGGGTCGGGAGAAGAAGATGCCGGCGTCGCTCTATCTTCCGCCGGCGGACGTCACGGCGCTGGTGCGAGAGAAGGCGTACGACGACATGCTCAAGGCCCGCCAGATCCCCGGCAAGGAGGATCGCGGCGCGAAGGTGGACGAGATCAAGAAGCGCGTTCTCGATGAGTTCTTCCCCGAGAAGACCGACGGCAACGTCGCGCAGTGGAAGGAGTCCGCCAAGCGACGCGTCTTCGCGAAGGAGGCGCTGCGGACGCTCGAGAAGAAGGCCACGCGCAACCTCATCGTGGAGAAGGGCATCCGCGCCGACGGTCGCAAGTTCGACGAGATCCGCCCCCTCGAGATGACCGTGGGGATCTTCGAGCGCACGCACGGCTCGGCGTTCTTCCAGCGCGGCGAGACGCAGTCGCTGGTCTCCTGCACGCTCGGCACCGGCAAGGACGAGCAGATCGTGGACGGCCTGCTCCCCGAGTATGCGAAGAAGTTCTACCTCCACTACAACTTCCCCCCGTTCTGCACGGGCGAGGCCAAGCGCATCATGGGCCCGGGCCGTCGCGAGGTGGGCCACGGCGCCCTGGCCGAGCGGTCGTTGCTCGGCGTGCTGCCCTCCGCGGAAGACTTCCCGTACACCGTGCGCATCATCTCCGACATCACCGAGTCCAACGGCTCCTCGTCGATGGCCTCGGTGTGCGGCGGCTGCCTCGCGCTCATGGACGCGGGCGTGCCGATCGTGAACACCGTCGCGGGCATCTCCGTCGGGCGGTTCACCAACGACGATGAGAGCAAGGAAGTGTTCGTCACCGACATCATCGGCGAGGAGGACTTCTTCGGCGACATGGACTTCAAGGTGTCCGGCTCGCGTGACGGCATCACCGGCATCCAGCTGGACCTCAAGGCGCGCGGGCTCTCGGTCGCGCAGGTCGAGAAGATCTTCGCCCAGGCCAAGGTCGGCCGGCTCCAAATCATCGAGCAGATGGAGGCCGTGATCAGCGAGCCCCGCGCCGAGATCAGCCGCTACGCGCCCAGACTCGTCACCATCAAGATCGACCCCGAGAAGATCGGCAAGCTCATCGGGCCCGGCGGCAAGACCATCCGCGGCATGCAGGACAAGTGGGGGGTGGAGATCGACGTCGAGGACGACGGCTCCGTTGTCATCGCCTCGCCGAACGCGGCCGGGCTGGACGGGGCGCGCTCCGAGATCGAGGCGATGTGCGCCGAGATCAAGGTGGGCACCGTGTTCAACGGGCGCGTTGTGTCGATGAAGGACTTCGGCGCGTTTGTCGAGCTGGCCCCCGGCACCGACGGGATGTGCCATATCTCCGAGCTCGCGGACGGCTACGTGAAGAACGTGACCGACATCGTGAAGGTCGGGGATTTCATTCGCGTTAAGGTGATCAACGTGGACGAGCAGGGCCGCATCAAGCTGTCCCGCAAGGCCGTGCTGAAGGAAGAAGCGGCCCCGGCGGAGGCTTGAGCCACGGCGCCCAAACCCTTATCCGACAAAGCACTGCGCGCCCGTTGATCCGCCCTGCTCAGGGTGGTACCTTATGCAGTTAGACATCGCGTGAGCGCGCCCTGCCGGGACGCAAGTTGCGGCGCGCGTGTAACCCACTCGCGGGCGGTGGGGCTCGGCAGCAACGCGGGGTTCGTGTTGCTGAAGACGGGCCTGCCCGAGGGAGGCCTTCCTATGAACGCCTCGTCATCTGAAACTCTGACGGACGTCACGGGCGACGTGAAGTGGTTTGATCCGAAGAAGGGCTTCGGGTTCATTGTCGGACCAGAGGGGCAGGACATCTTCGTCCACTTCTCCGTCATCGAGGGAGAGGGCTTTCGGGTTCTGAAGGACGGCGCCAAGGTCACCTACGACGCGGTCTCCGGCGACAAGGGTTGGCACGCGACGCGGGTCATCCGGCACCCGGAGATCGAGGTCGCGGTGCGATCTCAGCGGCGCGCCCGCTCGCCGCGCCGCTAGGTCAACCGACGTCCCCCGCGTATCCTCCGCCCGAGTGTTTTCCTCCTCGTTCATTCTCGGCGCCACATCCGGAGCCGTGCTCGCTGCGGCGGGAGCGGCCGGGTTTATTCTGCGTCGCTCGGGCCGGGCCAGGGAGGCGGAGCGTCGTGCGCGGAATGCGGAGCGCCTCGCCGAGATCGGCGCGATGACCGGCGGGCTCGCGCACGAGATCAAGAACCCGCTCTCGTCCATCGGGCTCAACGCGCAGCTTCTTGCAGAATCGCTCGCAGAGCTGCCCATCGAGCCGGACGAGCGCGATCGGCTTCATCGGCGCGTGGGCGCGCTCCGGCGCGAGGTGGATCGACTTAGGGACATCCTCGCGGACTTCCTGCAGTTTGCCGGCGCCGTGCGGCTCGATCTGCGCCCGACCGATCTCAACGCGGTGGTTGCGGAGCTCGCGGAGTTCTTTCATCCGCAGGCCGACCAGGCCAACGTGCGCCTGCGCGTTGACCTCTGCCCGGAACCGCTCATCGCGGAGGCGGATGGGTCCGTTCTCAAGCAGGCGCTCCTCAACCTGGTGCTGAACGCCACACAGGTGATGACCGGCGGGGCTCCGATTGGCGCGGCCCCGGCGCTCGAGCTGATTCTTCGAACGGAGCGCCGGAAGACCCCGGGCGGCCCGGAGGCAGCGATTCACGTCATCGACACCGGGCCAGGCATCGCGCCAGATCGGCTCGCGCGCATCTTCGAGCCCTATTTCACCACCCGCCCGGGCGGCTCAGGGCTCGGCCTGCCGACGTCCCGCCGGATGGTGGAAGAGCACGGAGGGACCATCGACGTCCATTCAGAGCCCGGCAAGGGCTCGGATTTCACGATTCGGATCCCGATGAAGGCCGTGTAGGGTGGCGGCGGTCTGAATGGAACCGTATTTAACATAACATGTATTATAGGACGTAGTAGGGGGGAGAAGTCGCTATCGCCTACTGAGGTCACGCGGCCTCGTCGGGGTGGGTTCGCCGAAGCCCCCATCGAAGCAGCGCTCCACTCAGCGATCCACGAGCGCGCCCATCTTGGAGGAGGGTCCGCTGTTGCTTCTCGCGTGCCCAACGCGGCGCTCCGTTTCCTACGATGCGGCCCCCGCGGCCAACCAAGGTCTCTGCTTTACATAACGCGTGATGGGCCGGGCTGAACGACGCACCTCGGAGCTTTGCCGCCATGTTCGAACGACTCTCAGACGCATTTTCTTCCGCGCTCCGAAAGGTGTCGGGCAAGGGCGTCATCACGGAATCGAATGTTCGGGAGACTCTCGCGGACGTGCGATCCGCCCTGCTCGACGCCGACGTCAACTACGACGTCGCCAACGCGTTTGTCGAGTCCGCGCTCGAAGAGGCTCGGGGCCGGAAGGTCACCGAGTCGCTCAAACCGGCCGAGGAGATGGTCGGACTCGTGCACGACCGGTTGGTGGCGCTCATGCAGGGCTCCGACGCGGGCGTGCCGGGGCTGGTCTCGGGCGGCGCGCCGAACATCGTGATGCTCTGCGGCCTGCAGGGCTCGGGCAAGACAACTACGGCGGGCAAGCTGGCGGCGTATCTCAAGAAGCGTGGCCGATCCGTGATGATCGCGGCCCTCGACCTGCAGCGCCCCGCGGCCGTCGAGCAGCTGCGGATCGTCTCGGAGCAGGTCCGAGATGAGAGCCCGGGCAGCGCACGGGTGCTGTTCTACGGGGAGCCGGACAAGTGCGCCGAGTACGGGCGCGCGGTCGGCGTGGCCGTGGACATCTGCAAGAGAGCGCTCGCCGAGGCTCGCAAGCAGGGCGTCGACACGCTGATTCTCGACACGGCGGGTCGCCTGCACATCAACGACGATCTCATGGACGAGCTGCATCGTGTGCATCGCGCGGCCTCGCCCAACGAGGTGCTGCTCGTGCTCGACGCGATGACGGGCCAGGACGCGGTCGCCTCCGCCAAGTCGTTCCACGAGCGGCTGGCGCTGTCCGGCGTCATCCTCTCCAAGTTTGATTCCGACACGCGGGGCGGCGCCGCGCTCTCGGTGCGGGCTGTCACTGGAGCGCCGGTCCGGTTTCTCGGCGTTGGCGAGAAACTCGACGCGCTGGAGGAGTTTCATGCCGAGCGGGTGGCGGGGCGAATCCTGGGCATGGGCGACGTCGTGTCCCTCGTCGAGAGGGCGCGAGAGGAGGTCTCCGAAGAACAGGCCGCCGAGCTGGCGGAAAAGATGGCCAAGGGCCAGTTCACGATGGAGGATTTTCTCGCGCAGCTGCGATCGCTGCGCCGGATGGGCCCCCTCAAGCAGATCATGGGCATGCTCCCGGGTGTCGGCTCGGCGCTGAAGGATGTCAACGTCGACGAGTCGCACCTCAATCGCGTCGAGGGCATCGTCAACTCCATGACCGCGGCGGAGCGACAGAACGTCGCGCTGCTCAACAACTCGCGTCGGCGGCGGATCGCGCGCGGCTCGGCCTCCAGCCCGGATGACGTCGCGCGACTCATCAAGCAGTTCGAGGCGGTCTCGAAAATCTCGAAGCAGATGGCCGGCATGGGCATGTTCGGGCAGGTCAAGGCCATCCGCGAGATGAAGAGCCTCGCGAACGCGGACGCCTCCGGGATGCCTGGCATGATGCCGGGCGGATTTCCGGGCTTCGCCACGCGCAAGTCCACGCATACCGCCAGCCCGAAGTCCAAGTACAAGAAGCGCAAGCGCTGAGCCGCTGTGCCGGCGCAGGTGGTTAGCCGGCCCGCTGGCTCCCATCCCCGATGGGCAGCGGATCTCTGGCCTGACCTTCCGCCCATGCCTTGTACCGAGGCCAGAGCACCTCGAGCACGAGAATCTTCACGCACGCCGCAGCCGGAATGGCGAGCAGCACGCCGTAGATGCCGCCCACCGCGCCCGCGCCGAGCACGGCCACCATGATCGTCGGCGTGTCCAGCCCCGTCTCCTTGCCCTGGATCATCGGCGTCAGCGCGTAGTCATCCACGGCTTGCAATCCCCAATAGACGAGCGTGGGCAGCAGCAGAATCAGCCACCACTCCATCGGGGCGCCGCTCCCGGCCTCCGCGATCCACAGGGATGCGATGGCCGTGGGCCAGGCGAGCAATGCGAGATAAGGGACGATTGAAAGCGCGCCGGTGGCCACCCCGAGCACCACAGGCGCGGGCACACCGATGCTCCACCACCCGATGGTGAACAGCACCGCGAGAATCGAGGCGATCGTGATGCGGCCTCGCACGAATCCTGAGATCGCGCGATCCATCTTCTGAAGCACGTCGACGGTCTTGGATCGATTCTTCGCCGGGATCAGAGAGCTGCCCAACGCGTAGGCCCGCCCGAGCCCGACCGACCAGAAGAAGAAGAAGAACGGCGTGAGAAAGAAGGCCATGAACACCATCGTGCCCATCGACGTCGCCACGCCCCAGCCCGCCAGAACGGCCGAGCGCCCGCCGCCGGCAAGCGTGCGGCCCAGCTGCGCCGGGTTCCGCACGATCATGGCCTCGATTCGGTCCAGAATGTTCGGAGCCTCCTCGGCTTGCGCGGATTCCGCCGAACCGGATGCGGGCTCGATCGGCTCGCTCTCCGGAGGGTTGGGGGGGTTGGAGGCCTCGCTCGCGACTGAATCGACCCGGCCGGAATCGGCTCCACCGGTCAGGCTGGCCTGTGCGCGGTCGATCCGCTGCAGCGTCTTCTCGATTTGCTCTCGAATCGTCGGCCAGTTCTCACGGACTTCCCCGACCATGCGCGTCGTCTGCACCACGGCGATGCCTCCGGCGCCGATGAGAGGCACGCCGATTCCCAGCACCAATCCAACAGTCGTGATCCCGGTGGCCCACACGCGCCCGGTTCGCCTCGAAAGGCGGCGGACCACCGGCTCGAACAGGTAGGCCAGCGCCAGCCCGACGAGCACCGGCGTCATGACGACCCGCATCAGGTAGCCCACATAGATCACGCCCACGACGGCGGCAAACACCGCGACATCACGGATCGCCTGCACCTCCCAGAGGTGCACCCTCGAGATGTCGCGCGGCGCGTTGGCGCCGGTCTCGTGACGAGCCTTCGGAGAGGAATCCATGCGCGTTCAAGAGTACCCGCCCCCGCCCCCGAACGCCGACCCCGAGACGCCCCGGCGCCCTCAGAGCACTTCGACGGCGCCGAACGCCTCGTCGAACGCGAACACGTCCCGGAAGTCTTCGAGCGTGTCTTCGGGGGATGTGCGCAGCACACCGGCCTGCACCATGTCAAACACGATTCGTCCGAAGTCGATGGTCCCCGCTACGCCCCAGCGCCGCAGCACCAGCCCGGCCAATCTCCCCCACTTCTCGACCGCGAGCGAACGCAGCCCAAGGCACAACTGGCGACCCGATACGTGATGGCTCTCGCCCGCGTCAAGATCGACCGGCTCGCTGCCGTGAACCATTCGAACCGTGTGCGCCAATCCCTCCCGAACAAACTCGAGCGCCTCGGCCGGGTAGGCCCGACGCTGCACCGCCACGCGTGAAACACTTTGGGTCATCGATTTCGCCACGATGCTCGCTCCGCGCGCCCCGCTCCACAGATCTTTGGGGCGGCGAACTCTATCGGCCAGAATCCCGATCTCAAGCCACAGGACGCCCCCGACTCACAAATCGACTGCCTCGGACCGCCCAGCGCAGCCGGGATCTTCCCCAATCGCCGGCATACCCCACCCCGACTCGGGCCGTGTTGTCGAGCGGAAGCACCGTCTCCGCCTTTCCCGACCACTCCACGAACAACCGGTCAGACGACGTCAGATCGAGCCCGTTGTGGCGCAGGTCGATTCCCATCGATACGCAGAGGCAGGCCGGCCCGGAGCAGAGCCAATCCGAGCGGACAGTGCGCCCCGGGCTCGACCTTCGGCGGCGCATCAGCCCGATGCCCTCGCTCGGCTCGAGCGCTCGCAGCAGGACCGCGGTCGGCTCACCCTTCCGCCCGCAGACGACGTTCATGCAGTGGTGCATGCCGTAGGTGAAATAGACGTACGCCGTGCCTCCCTTCGCGTACATCGACTCGTTTCGCACGGTCCGCCGCCCACCGAAGCAGTGGGCCGCCCGATCCTCAACGCCGAGATACGCCTCCGTCTCCACGATAAGCCCCGAGACTCGAGTTCCGCCGGGAGTAAGGTGCACCAGCCGTTGCCCGATGAGGCGTTGCGCGAGCGTCGACGCATCGATCTCAAAGTCACGACGCTTCCAGCGAGCCTCCACCCTCATCGCGCAGCCGCTCCGGCGAGCGGGCCGAAGCGCGCGCCGCCACGGGTGAGCCACTCCACCCCCCCACTGCTCCGCAGCGCCGCCGCCGCGGGCGTCTCACCCTTGGCCACCTCATCCACCTCCACGCTCACCAGCCCCGGCAGCCGCCCCGCAGCGAACGAATAGGAATCCGGAAGCTCGAGCGCGCGTGCCGGGTTCGCCGTGATCATGCGGAGCAGCGTTTCCGCATTCGTAGCCCCATCACGGAAAAGGAACCGAGCGTCATCGAGCGGCGTGATCCGCGCTGATTCCTGGCCCACAGGCAGGTTGATCACCGAGTCTGTCCCCAGACAGACCGTGACGTTCGCCTCGAGCATCTCGCGCCATCGATGAGCGCCGAGCGCTTGAGCGTGCCCGAAATAGGCGTGCGCCCGAGCGCAAAAGGCCACGCCGACGCCGCGCTCGGCCATTCGCTCGATGTGGCGGTCCTCGGCGTGATTGACGTGGGCGAAGAGCCATCGCGAGCCGAGGCCTTCGCCGATCGCGTCCAATGCAAGATCCACAGGGTGTGCGCCGCGCCCGAACCAGTTCAGAAGAGCGTCATCCCAAACCCCGAGCCCCTTGAGGAAGGCGCGGAACGGCCCCGTCCCGCGCGCGACCAGCTCCAACTCTTCGATGCTCTCGCTGACGTGCGCTGCCGCGATCGCCCCGGGGCAATGGCTCGCACGAAACACGCCGGGTCCGGCCGAGTACGGAGCGTGCGGTGAGACTCCGAGCCGCGCGCCTCCAGGCTCGCTCGCCGATGAGGCGCCCGCCCATTGCGAGGCGGTTGCTGCACCCCGCGGCTCGCCGGCGCCGAGCCCGAACACCTCCTCGAAACTCACCCCCCCCACCGCCGCCCGCTGGAGTTCCGCAAACGGGGTCATCGAGCCTCGCCCGACGATATCCCCCACAGCGGCGACGCCCCCTGAGAGGCTCCGTGAGATGCCATCGTGCGCGGATGATCGGATGGTCGCGTCGTCTGCAGCCCGTTCCTCCAAGACCATTCGGATCCAGGAAACGAAGCCGTCCTCCGGTCGGTGCGGCCGCGGCCCAACATGTGTCAGATCGAGGTGGCAGTGCGCGTTGACGAACGCGGGGAGCAGGACGGAACGGGGCAGGGAGATCTGACGAGCGTCCGCCGCGGCATCGTGCTGATCGACGTCGGCCGGACACCCGGCTGCCAGCGTGCGGATGTGCGAATCATCGCTTTCGATGAGGACAGAGCCGGGGCTGGCGGAAACCCCGAGCCCGTCGGCGACGCCGGCGGCGTCGAGCCGGAACACCCGCACAGATTTGCTGGTCATCGATGCCGCCAACGGATTCATGCTCCATCCCGGAATGCGTCGATTCTGAGAACGCGCAGCCGTCCGCGCGGACGGTCAGCGTATCCTTGTGCACTCACGGGCGTGATGGGATCGGAACCCGCCGCCTGAACCGGATCCGACGCGAAGGAGCGCCTTCTATGCCGTCCCGCTTGTTCACCGTTTTCGCCGCAGCCGGGCTCACCGTGGCCTCTCTCACCGGGTGCACGGCCCAGCAGAAGTATCAGGAACTCGACGCGGCCTATCGCACCGAGCTTTCTCGTCGCCAGGAGCTCGAGCAGCAGCTTGACGCGCTCCGTCAGGAGATCGATCGTTTGCAGGCTCGGCTTGCTGAGACCGACGGCGCGTTCGGCTCCGCTTCCGGAACGAATGCCGCGCTTCGGGATCAGCTCAACAAGCTGCTCAACGATTATCGCCTTCTCGAAGAGCGATTGAATCACCTGGGTGTCGCGCTGAATCCGGAAACGGACGCGGCGTTGCAGGCGCTGGCCGCGCAGTATCCGGGGCTGATCACATACGATTCGCAGCGTGGATTGCTGCGGTTTGCGAGCGATCTGACGTTCGATCTGGGTTCGGCGGAGGTTCGCTCGGAGGCTCGCCAGAGCCTCGAGCAGCTCGCTCGCGTGCTGAACTCGTCATCGGCCACGAATTACGACCTGCGGATCGTGGGTCACACGGACAACGTGCGGATCTCGTCGGGGACGGCTTCGCGCCACCCGACGAACACGCACCTGTCGGCGCACCGATCGATCGCGGTGCGGGATGTGCTTGCCAGCGGCGGGGTGACGCCGGTTCGCATGCAGGTGGCCGGTTGGGGCGAATATCGCCCGGCGGTGCCGAATCGGGCGGGTCGCGGGGGCACGGTGGAGAACCGTCGTGTGGAGATCTTCATCCTGCCGGCGACGCCCGCGATTCCGGTGGAGAGCGTCCCGGCGAGCCAGCCACAAGCGCCGGCGCCGAGCGCACAGCCTGAGATCCCGATCAAGTAAGCCCGCGCGAGGACCCCTCGCGGCATGCTGAAAATGAGCGCGCCCCGCCCCTCGGCGGGGCGTGTCTTTTCGCCGAGAGGCTGCAGTGACCGTGCGGGTGCGCACGGGTGACGCTCTTGTGGAGGGGGTAGATTGGGCGTCGTGCGCACCGGCCCGGATGATGACGCAGGTCAACTCACGCTCGCCATTGAGACGAGCAACCCCTCGTCGGGGGGGGCGGGAGAGGTCGCGCTCGGGTGGGTCGGCGCCACGAAGACGCGCGTGCTCGGCGTGATCGCGCTCGCGCCGGAGTCGACGCATGACGATGCGCTGATGCCGGCGATCGACCGATTGACGCGCGCGCAGGGCGTGGGGGCGCGGGAAATCGAACGGATCGCGGTGTCGGCGGGCCCTGGGGGCTTTACCGGCGTTCGGATTGCCGTGGCGACGGCGAAGGGGATCGCGGCGGCGACGGGAGCGCGGTGTGTTGGGGTGGAGAGCGGGCTGGTCGCGGCGGAGCGTTGGGAGGGAGAGGGCGTGATCGCGGTGGCGCTCGCGAGCAAGCGGGCAACCGCGTGGGTGGGCGTGTATGCGAAGCAGCACGGCGAGCGTGCGCGCGTGGTTGAGGCCGGGCACGAGTTGGACTCGGAGGGGCTGCGCGCGGCGTGGGAGCGGACGAGGTTTGGCGCGGTGATGGCGGATGCGCATCTGGCGCCGGGGATGCGTGAGTGGGCCGAGCGGGAGGGCGTGCGCGTGGAACCGCTGCGGCTTTCGGCGGAAGGAGTGCTTCGGGCGAGCGCCGGGGTGGAGGGAGTGGAGGCGGGGCGGCTGGCGCCGGTGTATCCGCGCGAGCCGGAGGCGGTGTCGAAGTGGCGGAAGCTGAAGGGCGAGTAGGATCAGCGAATGGCCGTGGAAGCGCTTGGAGCGAAGGTCTCGTTTCGCCTGTCGAGGGTGGCGGAGTTTGCGCGGTTCAGTGGAGCGACGGGGCTGGGGGTGTTCGCGGGGGCGGGGACCTGGGGGAAGTGGTCGAAGCTGCGGCCGCTGCTGTTCTTCATCGGGACGAAGTCGCTGCCGGTGCTGGCGCTGACGGGGGCGTTTATCGGGGCGATCCTGGCGATCGAGGGGTTTTCGCAGTTCAAGTCGATCGGTCAGGAGAATCGGCTCGGGGGCGTGATCAATATTTCGGTGGTGAAGCAGATCGGGCCGGTGTTGGCGGCGGTGATGCTTGCTGGGCGAGTTGGGTGTTCGCTGGCGGCGGAGCTGGGGACGATGCGGGTGACGGAGCAGTTGGACGCGATGCGCGCGATGGCGTCGGACCCGATTCGGAGCCTCGTGGCGCCGCGGGTTGTGGCGTGCATCGTGATGATTCCGATCCTGACGGTGGTGTCGAACCTGTTCGGGGTGCTTGGCGGATGGGTGATCACGACGAAGTTCTACGACGCGAACCCTGCGGAGTATTGGCGTTTCACGCGGGCGTTCATCACGTGGTTTGACGTGGTGAACGGGCTGACGAAGAGCGTGTTCTTCGGGGGGGCGATTGGGTTGATAGCGTGCTACAAGGGGTTTTCGTGCCGGGCGGGC
This sequence comes from uncultured Phycisphaeraceae bacterium, assembly GCA_964638515.1. Lineage (GTDB taxonomy): Bacteria > Planctomycetota > Phycisphaerae > Phycisphaerales > UBA1924 > CAYPGJ01. The sequence continues at coordinate 16,762 of CAZWZL010000007.1, read as the reverse complement.
GCGGAGGGCGTGGGCCGCGCGACGACGGAGGCGTTCGTGGCGAGTTTCCTGGCGATCATTGTTTTGAATCTGGTGCTGGCAAAGGCGTTGAACGACATCGATCTGATGCGGCTGGGTGGGACGGTGAAGTCACTGGTGGGGTGAGGGAAGAGGAAGGGCATCAGGGACCAGGCATCAGGCACCAGGCGAAAGCAGCAAAGCCAAAGGCTTGAAGGCATAGAGGGGGAGAAGAAAGAGGCCATGGAGCCCTCACCCCCGGAAGCTACCCTCTCCCACTCCTAGCAATCGTGGGAGAGGCGGCGAGGGTGGTGGTTGGATGAGACAGGGGCGCGAGCGGCAGGAGATTGGCCAACGCGCGAGACCGCTTCCTGACGGGCGGGGCTCCGTTGAACCGATGAGTTGAGCCGCCTCATCCGTCAGCCCTACGGGCTGCCACCTTCCCCCGCCGGGGGGAAGGGTAAATGCACCCCCCTCCTGTCGCTGCGCGACATCCTCCCCCGCGCTGCGCCCTGCGGGCTGGCGGGGGGAGGGGTCAAGGCAGCCAAAGCGCGAAACCGCTTCTTGACACTGGCGCGGCTCGGGGGAGAGGAAGAAGGATGCGCCCCCCTCGTGTCGCTGCGCGACGTCTTCCCCCACGGCGGGGGGAGGGGTTAAGGCATCCCCCTCCAGTTCACGCTTTGCGTGAACCACCTCCCCCACGCTGCGCCGCTTCGCGGCTTGCGGAGGGAGGGGTCAGAGCGGTCCTATCCCGGCTAGGCGTTTTCGGACGGGGGGAAGTGGGGCAAGTCCTGTAGCGTTCGTTCGGGCGGCTCGTAGAATTGGGGACATCGCCCCGATGGGGCAGGAGGAGAGGCGAGCATGGGCCGAGTTGTGCGGGTTCTTTCGGGCGCGCTTTCGTGCGTCGTGTCGGCGGGCGCGATCGGCGCGACGTATTCGTTCGCGATCGTTCCGGGCGCATCGTCGCTCAACACGACTTCTTCGCTGGAGGCGCCGATTCCGGGCTCGCTGATCGGTGACTATGACGCGACGACGAACGCGACGGGCACGCAGACGAGGCCGGGGCTGTTCGGCGGCTCGGGCAACGTGGCGATTCCGCTGACCATGACGCTTGACGGGTCGGGCGAGTCCACGACCAACCCGACGGGCGCGTTTTCGCTCACCACGGACACCGGCGCGGGAATCGTGACGGTGGAGCAGTTCAGCGCGGATTTTCTCAACGGCGCGCTGCCGGCGTTCGACGTCGATCTCGTGCTGCTGTTCAGCACGTTCCGGACGTTCAGCCCCAATTCGCTTTTCCCGGGCGGCGTGCCGATTCCGTTCCCCTTGGGAAGCGCGTCGATCTCGGCGTTGACGGGGGCGCAGTCGGGGCCGGCGTTTGGGACGTTGACAGCGGTGGAGGGCGCCCCCGGCTCCTATTCCATCGCGCTGATCGTTCCTGTCGACGTGACGATGGTCGCGGATGCGAACGGGCAGCCGTTTGCGCCGCCGCCGTTCCCGCTTCCGCTGACGCTGACTGGCACGCTCACGCTGTCGGGGGCTTCGGCGACGCTGGACGCGTCGATCGATGTGTCGGGCGGGCAGACTGTTCCGGGGCCGTTCGTGGGAGGGAGTTTTGAGAACGTGCCGTTCCCGCTGCCGACGGTGCTTCCGCCGGGGAGCACGGCGAATGTGCTGCTCTCGGGCGAGCTGGAGTCCATCACGTTCTCGACCGGCATTGCGGGGACGCTGCACGCGGCGGGCGCGCGGCCCTGTCCGGGCGACGCGAACGGGGACGGGCGCGTGGATTTTGCCGATCTGAACATCGTGCTGGGCGCGTTCGGGTCGATGGTCGGCGGGCCGGGATACAGCGCGTCGGCCGATTTCAACGGCGATGGGAGGATTGACTTCAGCGATCTGAACGTGGTGCTGAGCGCGTTCGGGCAGTTTTGCTAGTTCACCGCTTTCAGTGCCGCGGGCTTGCGCTCGCGGGTCGGAAGGAGCAGAGGGGGTGGGCGGGGTGCATTCACTGAACGACTGGCGCGCGGCCGACGTATTGATCGACACGGGTGCGACAGGAGGCGCGGCATGGTCGGCACGCTGAGCGGTCGGGCGTCGTGGGGCTGGTTCCTGGGGCTGGCGGGGGCGGTGTTGGCGACGTCGTGGGTGGCAGCGTCGACGGCCGCGTTTGCGCGCGAGCCGAATGTGATGGGGTTGGCGGTGGCGATCGACATGTGCGTGCTCGTGCCGGGGATGTATTGGTGGTTGGTGGTGCGGCGGGGCGGGGCGCCGAGACGGACGATGATTCCGATCACGGCGTTGTCGATCGTGGTTGCGGGGTCGATCGTGCCGGGGGGCGGCGTGTTGTCTTGGGCACGGCTGCTGGTGGCGCCGGCGGAGCTGGCGTTGTTGGCGTACGTGGTGTGGAAGGCGCAGGGGGTCTTGCGAGCGGGGCGGGCGCGTGCGGGGGAGGACCTTGTCGACGCGATGGAGGCGGCGTTCGGGCGTGCGCTGGGCATGGCGGGCGTGGCGCGGTTTCTCGCGAGCGAGTTTGGGGCGATGTACTACGGCGTGTTCGCTCGGCGAGCGAGTGTTGTTGAGGGCGAAGCGTTTGCGGTGAAGCGGTCGGGGCGGGTGCTGGCGGTGTTGGGGCCGCTCGTGGCGTTTGAGACGGTGTTGGTGCACGTGTTGGTGATGCGGTGGAGCGCGGGGGCCGCGTGGGCGCTGACGGGTTTGAGCGTGTATTCGATGCTCTGGGTGCTGGGCGACCATCGCGCGATGGGTTTGCGGCCGACGGTGGCGCGTGGGGATGGGTTGGACATCCGGGTTGGGCTGCGGGCGCGGGTGCGTGTGGGATGGGAACAGATTGCGCGCGTAGAGCGGGTGGATTGGCGAGAGGGGGCGAGGGTTGTGCAGGGGAGGTTGAACGCGGCGGCGCCGGGGATGCCGAATGTCGTGGTGACGTTCACGGCGCCGGTGCGAGCGCGGCGGTGGCTTGGAATGGAGAAGGTGGTGGAAAGCGTGGGGCTGGAGATGGAGGAGGCGGAGCGGTTTGTGGAGGTGGTGCGGGGGAGGCTGGGGGCCGCGCGTGGCGACGCTGCGAGCCACGTCCTGCGCTCACGGGCCTGAAGAACCGCGGGGGTTCAGGAGAGGGCGTTGCCGAAGTGCTTGGCCTGGATGGGAGCGAGCGCGGTGAGTATGCGCGCGAGGACCTCGGCGGGCGTGCCGAAGGCGTCGATGGCGTGGACGATTTCGTTCGGGAAGAACTCGAGGACGGGGGAGGTTTCCTCTCGGTAGATCTGGAGCCGGCGGCGGATGACGTCTTCCTTGGCGTCGTCGGCGCGTTTCTCGCGGAGCGCGCGGCGGCGGAGGCGCTCGACCATGGCGTCGTCATCGACACAGTCGAGGTGGACCAGGGCGAGGACGTCGGTGTGGAACTCGAGGAGGCGGCACTGCGGGAGGTTGCGCGGGATGCCGTCGAGGACGAGAAGCTGGGCGTAGGGGCGGTATTGGTTTCGGGCCTTCTGGGACTCGACGTACTGCTTCCAGAGTTCGACCGTGAAGGAGTCGGGGACGAGTTCGCCGCGGGTGGAATACTGGCGGAAGACCTTGCCGAGGTCTGAGAGGGGGTCGAGGGCGCGGAACATGTCGCCGGTGGAGAGATGGAAGAAGCCGGGGATGGAGGCGAGGATCTTGCCCTGTGTGCCCTTGCCGACGCCGGGGGCGCCGAAGAGGAGGACGGACTTGTAGCGTTCCTGGTCGGACATGTTCGGGATGATCCTGTCGTTTGCGGGGGAAGGGTACCGCGGGGTGGTGGTGGTGCAACCTCGGCGTGGTGAGGCGGGGAGATGTTGGGTTGGGCTTGGAGGGCGGGGCCGAGAAGGTGTAGGTTGGTGCGATGCGAGGGATGACGCATCGATGGGAGCTGCCCACGGAAGGGTCGCCGAGAGGGGCGAGTGATGGAGGGCTTGCGCGTCGGGTGTTATGGGCGCGTGGGTATCGGGGGGAGGCTGAGGCTGCGGAGTTTCTCGAGCCGAAGCTGACGCGGCTTCATGAGCCGAGCCTGTTGGCTGGAGTGGATGAGGCGGCGGAGTTGCTGCTGGGTGCGGCGCGAACGGGGAAGAAGATCGCGATCTACGGGGACTATGACGTTGACGGGGTGAGCGGGACGTCGATTCTCTGGAGGGTGCTGCGGGCGGTGGCGCCGAGCGCGGATGTTCGGACGTACATCCCTCACCGACTGGAGGAGGGGTACGGGGTGAACGAGGATGCTCTGCGCGGTCTTCGCGCGGAGGGGGTGGACGTGGTGGTGACGGTGGACTGCGGGATCACGGCGGTGGGTCCGGCGCGTGTGGCGCGGGAGCTGGGGATGGCGTTTGTGGTGACGGATCACCACGAGATGGGAGCGGAGCTGCCGAGCGCGGATGTGGTGGCGCACCCGCGCGTGCGGAATGCGCGGACGGGCGAGGCGTATCCGTTCGGTGATTTGTGCGGAGCGGGGGTGGCGTTCAAGTTGGGGTGGAGGATCGCGACGTTGGCCGCCGGGGGAGAGCGGGTCGGGGAAGATGTGCGCGAGGTGTTGCTGGATTGCCTTGCGCTTGCGGCGCTGGGGACGGTGGCGGACGTGGTTCCGCTGGTCGGCGAGAACCGGGTGATTGCGCGGTTTGGGCTCTCGAGGGTTGGGAAGTCGGGGATTGAGGGGCTGGGCGCATTGGTGGAGGCGTCGGGTTTGGGGGGAGGGAGGGTGGACGCTGAGGGGGTGGGCTTCATGGTGGCCCCGAGGTTGAACGCCGCGGGGCGGATGGGTCATGCGCGTGAGGCGTTGGAGTTGTTGACGACGGCTCGTGGAGAGCGGGCGTGGGCGATTGCGCGTGCGTTGTCGGCGAAGAACGAGGAGCGCAAGCGGACGGAGCGGAGCATTTTCGCGGAGGCGGATGCGGCGGCCGAGGACGCGGGGATGTGCGCGGAGAATCGTCGGGCGATCGTGCTTGCGCGGGAGGGTTGGCACGCGGGGGTGCTTGGGATTGTGTGTTCGAGATTGGTGGAGCGGAGGCGGAGGCCGACGATTCTGATGCGGCTTGAGGATGGGGAGTGCCACGGGTCTGGGCGTAGTGTGGATGGGGTGGACCTGCATGAGGGTCTGACGGCGTGCGCGGACCTGCTGGAGGGGTTTGGGGGGCATGCCATGGCTGCGGGGGTTCGGGTGAAAGCGTCGAGGTTGGAGGCGTTTGCGGAGCGGTTTACGGGGTGGGTCAATGAGCGCGTGGGGATGGAGGATCTTGAGGCGCGGATGCGGGTGGACTGCGAGGCCGGGCTTGAAGAGATGAGCGTGCGCGAGGTGGAGGGGCTCGAGCGGCTGGGCCCGTTCGGGAGAGGGAACCCGGGGGTGCGTGTGCTGGTGCGCGGCGTCGAGATGGCGGGGCGGGCGGAGACGATGGGCGCACAGGGGAAGCACCTTGCGTTGACGGTGCGGCGGGGCGGGAAGGTGATGCGTTGCGTGGCCTGGAACTGGGGTGAGCGGCGCGACGCGCTGCGCGCGGGGATGGAGTTGTCGATGGTGCTCGAGCCCAAGGTGAGCCGGTGGGGCTCGAGAGTGAGCGTTGAGCCGGTGGTGAAGGATGTGTGCGTGACTCGGGGGTGAGTCGCGGGCGTCAGCTGGCCATCACGGATCCGATAGAGAAGATGGGGAGGAGGAGCGCGATGGCGATGCCGCCGATGACGCAGCCCATGACCATGATCATGGCGGGCTCGATGAGCTGGGTTGCGGACTTGACGGCTTCGTCGAGGTCGGCTTCGGCGGAGTCGGCGATGCGATCGAGCGTTTCGGGGAGTCTTCCGGAGCGTTCGGCGGCTGAGATCATGGAGACGACGGGGGCGGACATGAGTCGTGATTCGGAGAGGACGTCGGCCATGGTGGACCCGGAGGTGATGGACTCGAGGGTGTCGTCCCAGAGCTTGATCCAGAGGCAGTTGTTGGAGACACCCTTGACGATTTTTATGGCGTCGACGAGTCCGACGCCCGCGGCGAGCAGGGTGGCGAGGGTTCGGGTGGCGCGGGCGAGGTAGTAGTTGGCGAACATGGGGCCGAGCACGGGAGCGCGGACCCGGATGATGTCGAGGATTCGGTTGCCGGACTTGGAGGATTTGAGGAGATATCCGCCGACGGCGGCCGCGACGAGTCCTGCGACGAGCATGGGCCACTGGTTCTGCAGTGTGTTGGAAATGGCCAGGACGATGCGGGTCGGTGTCGGGAGGGCCGCGGAGCGTGATTGATAGATTCGGGCGAATCGCGGGAGCACCCAGATAATGAGGAAGAGAGTGACCATCGCGGCGATGGCGATCATGACGAGTGGGTAGGTGAGCGCGCCGGTGATCTGCTTGGCGGTTCGTCGTTCCTTGGCCAGGTACTCGGAGACGCGCTTGAGCATCGTGCCGAGTGTGCCCGAGGCTTCAGAGGCCTTGACGAGCGCGAGCATGAGTGTCGGGAAGACGGTGGGGAAGACGGCGAGGGATGCTGACAGCGAGCAGCCGGAGGCGACGTGCTCGTTGACGATGGAGATGACCCGTCGGAGGTTTCCGGAGCGGGCGTGCTTGAGGAATGCGTCGAGGGCTTCGGCGAGGGGCACGCCGGTTTCAAGCATGACGGAGAGCTGCGCGGAGCATGCGATGACTTCTTCGCGCTTGACGCCGCGGGCGGCGCGTTTCGTCTTGATTTCCTCGACGTCGATGGGCGCGCCGCCTTCGAGGAGGTCGGTGACGGTTTTGCGTTCGGCGCGGAGGCGCGAGAGGGCATCGTCGCGCGAGGGGGCTTCGATCACGCCCACGGAGGCGTTGCCGGCGGCGTCACGGGCTTTGTAGGAGTAGCGGGGCATGGCGATTATGCGGCGGTGGCTTCGGCGGCGGCGGGTGAGGCGTCGTGCGCGAGCACGCGGAGGATCTCGTCGCAGGTCGTTTGACCGGCTGCGACTTTGGCGAGGCCGTCATCGCGGAGCGTTTGGATGGAGGCGGCCACGGTGGCGGCGCGGATTTCCTGAAGGGACGCTCCGCGGGCGATGGCGTCGAGGACGGCGTCCTGCGGCACAAAGAGTTCGTAGATGCCTAGTCGTCCGGCGAACCCCTTGCCTCGACAGCGGGAGCATCCGGCGCCGTGATAGACCGGGGCGTCCGGGTCGGAGAGGAACGGGAGAAGAATGGCGCGGGACTTGGCGTCGGGCTTTGAGGCGGTCTTGCAGTGCGGGCAGATCTTGCGGACGAGGCGTTGGGCGAGGACGGCGCGGAGCACCGCGGCCGTGAGATAGGGCTCGATTCCCATGTTGGTGAGTCGGGTCGCGGCGGCCATGGAGTCGTTGGTGTGGAGCGTTGAGAAGACGAGGTGGCCTGTGAGCGCGGCCTGGGTGGCGATCTGCGCGGTTTCGGCGTCGCGGATTTCGCCGACCATGAGGATGTCGGGGTCCTGACGGAGGAGCGCGCGGAGCGCCATGGGGAAGGTGAAGCCGGCCTTTTCATTGACCTGAAACTGGTTGACGCTCTGGAGCGTGGCTTCGACGGGGTTTTCGACGGTGGAGATGTTGAGTTCGTCGGAGACGAGTTCGTTGAGGGTTGCGTAGAGCGTGGTGGATTTTCCTGAGCCGGTGGGCCCGGTGACGAGAACGATGCCGTTGGCGGCGTTGATGACCCTGCGCCATTCGAGGAGGGTGTTGGCGCGGAACCCGATTTTTTCGAGTGGGACGATGGTGGTTCGGTTGTCGATGACGCGGATGACGACCTTTTCGCCGTGCTTTCCGGGCATGGTGGAGACGCGCATGTCGATGGGTCGGCCGTCGAGCATGACGTGGATGTCGCCGTCCTGCGGGAGTCGGCGTTCGGAGATGTCCATGCCGGCCATGATCTTGACGCGCGAGACGACGGCGGCGTGCATCTGGTGCGGGGGCGTGAGGCGGGTGAGGAGTCGGCCGTCGACGCGGATACGGACTCGGGTGCCGTGATCGATGCGTTCGATGTGGATGTCGGAGGCTCGTTCCTGGACGGCGGTGAAGAGGATGAAGTTGACGAGCTTGATGACGGGAGACTGACCGGCGACCTCTTCCATGTTGGAGAGGTCGGCGACCTGCTTGTCGACGACGGAGAAGCTGGCGGCGTCTACGTTGTCATAGATTTCGTCGATGACGAAGACGTTTGCCGCCGGGAGGTGGGCCTGCAGCGTGGCGCGGATGTCGCGCTGCGTCGCGGCGACGAGCTGGACTTTGGCGTTGGCGAGCCGTTCGATTTCCTCGATGAGGAAGAGGTTGGTGGGCTCGGAGAGCGCTACGGTGAGCACGCCGTCGATGAAGAAGAGCGGGAGCACCGCGTGGGCTTCGATGAATTCGCGGGGGAGCTTGTCGGTGACCCGGGGGTCTGCGATGCGCGGGGTGAGTTTGGCGTAGGGCACGCCGTAGGCCTGGGCGAGGGCTTCGACGACCTGATCCTCGGTGACGAAGTTGAGGTCAACGAGGACTTCGCCGAGCAGGCGCTGGCGGCCGGCGCGTCGCTGTTCGGCCAGGGCGTCGTCGAGCTGCGTCTTGGTGAGAAGCCCCTTGTCGATGAGAAACTCGCCGAGTTGCAGGCGAGCCGGCGCGGAGGTGGAGCGTGAGCCGGGATGAGGGCGGAGGGGGGTCATCGGAGGGATTTCACTGCGGCTTCCAGCGAGTCGTGCGATTGGAAGGCGCGGTCGAGTCGGGTGATCTCGAGGATCTTGAGGATGTTGACGTCGGACTTGACGAGCCGGAGTCGGCCTGACTTCTCGGCGGCGCGATCTCGGAGCCTCAGGAACGACTCGAGCGCGGCGGAGTCGACGAACTCGAGGTGTTCGCAATCGACGACGAAGTCACGGACTCCGGCGTCGAGGCGCTCGGCCACGGCGCGATTGAAGGGCTCCACATCCTCGACGGTGTAATCGCCGGAGAGTGTGAGAACGGTGACGTGCGCGTAGTCCTGATGGGAGAGCTTCACGCGGCCAGGTCCTGCTTTTCGGGCGGCGGGGAATCGCGCGCGACCATGTGGTCGTACTGGGTGAAGTCGAGTGTGAGGAAGATGCGGGCGAGTTCGGGGTCGAACTGGACGCCTGCGTTCTTCTCGACTTCGGACAGCACACGGTCGCGTGGCATCGCGGGCCGGTAGGTGCGCGTCGAGGACATCGCGTCGAACGCGTCGGCGAGCGCGATGAGTCGGGCCACGTGGGGGATGGCGTCCGAGCGGATGTTGTGCGGATAGCCGCGGCCATCCCAGCGTTCGTGGTGGTAGAGCACGCCGGGAAGGATGTCCGCGAGTTGGGGGATGTCCTTGAGGATGTTGTGGCCGATCTCGGGGTGGAGTTTGATGAGATCGAATTCTTCGTCGGTGAGTCTGCCCGGCTTTCGGAGCACGGATTCGGGCACGCCGATCTTGCCGACGTCGTGCACGAGGCCGGCGATGTGCATGCGTTCGATGGTGGCGTGATCGAGGCCCGCGGCCTGGGCGAGGAGGCGCGTGAGGTGCGCCACTCGATCTGAATGGCCTCGGGTGTAGCGGTCTTTGGCGTCGATCGCGGCCGTGAGCGCGCGGAGCGTGCCGATGAACGTGGCCTGCTGATCGTCGTACAAGGAGGAGTTTTCGAGCAGGACGGAGAGATAGGAGGCGGACGCGGCCAGGAGCTTGATGTCACCGGAGGAGACTTCGGGATCGACGGAGGTCTTGTGACCGGCCATGATCGCGGCGAGCAGGCGTCCTTCGCGCGTGACGGGCTGGATGAGCACCTGGGCGTCGATGGGTGGCGCGGGGTCGCGAACGAATTCGCGGAGTGACAGAACGGTGGGCGCTTCCGGGTTCAGGTGAGCGAGGGCGTTTTGGGCTGACGTGCGGATTCGGCGCTCTTCGCTCTGGTCGCACGCGGCGGAAGAGATGAAGGACTTCCCTGAGAGAGGGAGGCGCGGATCGTCGCGGGCGAACGCGACCAGGACCCAGGTGTACGGGAGGGTGGCTCGCAGTTCGGAGAGGAGATGGGTGATGAAGCGGGCGGGATGGATGAACTCGTTCATCGCGCGCCCGAGGTTGTAGAGGAGGTGGAGTTCCTCGTAGGCCTCGGAGAGCTGAGATGAGAACGAGGCCACCGCGTGATCGGCGCTCGAGATGGCGGAGTGATCCTCGGCCAGCCAGCGGAACAGGAGGAGGTTTCGCGCTGTGTGCGCGGAATCGTGGATGGCTGCCCCGGCGAGCGACGTGGCCGTGGCCTGCGCGTCGAGGGAGGCGGACTGGCAGGCTGCTGCGAATTCCTCGGTGAGGAACACGCCGGGGGAGAGTTGGCAGGAGATGGCGTACGCGGTTCGACGACGGCGTTCGGTGCGCACGGCCGGGAGAAGCGTAAGCCCGGGGATGAGCTCCGCCGGATTTGGATCCTGCTGATCGTTCCACGCCGAGCAGGCCTCGACCAACCGGCGCGCCAGGAATCGTGAGTTGAGAATGGCGTGCAGTTGCGGCGGGAGCGAGTGCGACTTTGCGACGGCGCCGGCGGGCGAGAGCGTCGCCACGGGCAGCGCGATCGCGGCGCCGCGGGCTTCGAGCGTGTCATGGATCGTGGCGGCTGGGGTCACGCTGCGCGGTCCTCTTGGGCCTGATCGCGGGTGATGCCTAGAAGTTTGTCGGCCTTTGACAGAACTTCGCGAGGGCTGAACGGCTTGGAGAGCACTTCACGGATGGTGGTGTTTGCGAGGTCGGACTGGGAGAGGGCGTGGCCTCGCGCGGTGAGGAGGAGGGTTGGGATGGCGGCGGTGATGGGGTTTGCGGCGAGGTTCTTGGCGAGTTCAAGGCCGGACATGTAGGGCATCTGGAGGTCGGAGATGATGATGTCGGGCCTTCGGGAAGTTGCGAGTTCGAGGGCCTCCTCGCCGTCGCCTGCCGTGATGATCTCGAAACCGGCGTTGCGGAGCTTGAGCGAGACGACGTGACGGATGTGGGCTTCGTCATCGACGATGAGGGCGAGGGGCGAGCGCGGGGCGGTTTGATCGGGGGTGTTCATGCGGCATTCCGGAGGGAGGGTTCGTACGGGATCGTGAACCAGAACTTTGAGCCCATGCCCACGGTGGAGGAGACGCCGATCTGTCCGTGGTGGACGGTTTCGACGATGTGCTTGGCGAGGGCAAGGCCGAGGCCGGTGCCCTTGGCGACGCGCTTGTAGTTGTCGATGCGGAAGAATTTCTGGAAGAGCTTGGGGATCGCGTCGGGAGGGATGCCCAGCCCGGTGTCGGAGATGGATACGAGCACCGAACGTGTGGCGTCGTCGTTCTCGATGGCGACGGTGACGCGTCCGCCTTCGGGCGTGTACTTGACGGCGTTGGAGATGAGATTGAGGACGACCTGGTGGATCATGTCGCGGTCGGCCTGCGCGGAATAGATGAGCGGGCCGGGCTTTGATATGAGGGAGATGTTCTTGAGTTTGGCCTGGGGCTGCATGATTTCCAGGGCGTCGCGGGCGATCTGGGCGAAGTCGACCTCGGAGTGCTCGACCTGCACGATGCCGGCCTCGATGCGCGAGATATTGAGCATGTTGTCGATGAGCCGAGAGAGTCGGTCGGCTTCGTTCTTAATGATGGTGTAGAACTCGCGCTGTGCCTCCTCGTCGCGGGCTTCGCCGTCGAGGAGCATCTCGACGTAGGCGTTGATGGAGGAGAGCGGCGTTCGGAGTTCGTGGGACACCTGCGAGACGAAGTCGGTCTTCATCTGCGAGGTTTCGCGCTCGGCGGTGACGTCCCTGAAGATGGTGACGACGCCGGCCGGGGATTCGCGTTCGGCGTCGGGGAGGGGAGCGAGGAGGATCTCGAACACGCGCTGCGGCTTCGGCGCGGAGTCTTCATTGGACGCACGGGGGTCGGGGAGAGCGAGTTCGGAGGTCCGTCGGTCGGCCAGGCTGTTGGAGGAGCGGATCTCGCGGATGAGTTCTCGAACCTGCTCGTCGATCGGCAGGTCATCGATGCGCTTATGGACGGCTTCGGGCTCGAGGCCGAGGAGCGCACAGGCGGCGCGGTTGGCGGAGGTGAGTTCGTCGAACCGGTCGGTGACGATGACGGCGTCGCGGAGGGAGTCGAGCACGGCGACGTTCAGGCGCGCGTCGGCTTCGGAGACGCGCCGGGAGACTTCGAGTTCACGAGAGCGGGCGGATGATCGTGCGACCTGCTTGGTGAGGGCCTCGCGGGAGTCGCCGATGGCTGCGATCAGGGGGCGGAGGCAGGCCGGATGGACGCCGGCGTCGAGCTCCGTGGGCGGCTCGTTGAGGAGGCTTCTGGTGATGGTTTCGACGGATCGGAGGAGCGGCCGAGAGGCGAACGCGGCGGCGGCCCCTGCGGCGGCGGCGGAGGCGGCGGCGATGATGAAGGAGGACAGCGTTGACGCGGGGAGGATCGCGGCGGCGCCGGCTGCGGCCACGAGCGCTGCGGCTGCGGGAGCCGCTATGGACTGTGCCGAGATTCCCACCGGTCGGCTCCTCCTCTGTGGGCGTCGGCCCCGTTGGATCAGGGCGCGATAGGAACGTCGTGTACTTCGGCGCCCGAGAGAGAGCTTTCGACGCGAACGGCGTCGGGATTCAGGCGAAGGGAGTGGGCGAAGGCCTGCTCTGCGTCGTCCGTGCGGGACATGTCGCGCAGGAGGACGCCCCGCATAAACCACACGGAGGCGTTATCGGGGTCGCGCGCGAGGGCCTGATCGGCGGCGGCGAGGGCTTTGGCGAACTCCTGTTCGGCGCGGAGCGATGCGGCGAGGATCAGGTATCCGTCGGGGCGTTCGGGCGCGAGTCCGATGACGCGGTTGGCCGCGGTTCGGGCGCGGGCCGTCTCGTTGAGACGACTGGAGACGACGGCGAGATCGATCCAGGCCTGGAGATCGGACACGCCTTCGGCGCCTGAGGTGAGCACGAGGAGGATGGAGCGCGCGTCGACGGGGCGATTGAGCTGGAGCAAGCAGCGGGCGTGCATGCGCTGGAGGTCGCGGCGGGGCGATCGTTCCCTCGGGGCGCGCTGGAGGAGTCTTGCGATGTGGAACTCGGCTTCGGACCATCGTGCGCACGCGATGAGCGCGCGGGCGTAATCTTCGAGGATCATTTGATCGTCGGGGGCGAGAAGGCGCGCCTCGTTGAGGTACACGGCGGCCTCGTCGTGGCTGGTTCGCAGGGTGGCGAGATGCGCGAGTGCCTGGCGGACCGCCGCGGACGAGGGGAATCGCTCGCGGGCTTCGGTGAGCATCGTTGCGGCTTCGTCGGTGCGGGAGAGGTCGGTGAGCATATCGGCGGCGGCGAGGGTGTAGAGCGGGTTGGTGGGGTCGAGGCGCGCGGCGGTGTTGTAGTGATCGAGCGCCGAGAGCGTCATGGACTGGCGTTCGTCGAGGACGGCGGCGTAGTAGTGGGCGCCTGCGTCGTCGGGGCTGAGTGCGAGGGCGTTGTTGACGGCGGTCCGGGCGGGCTCGAGGTAGCCCTGTTCCATGAGCACGCGCGCTTTGAGAATGTGCCCCTTGGAGACAGAGGGGGCGAGCGCGATGGCGCGTTCGCAGGTCTTTGCGGCCTTGACCAGGTCGCCCGCGAGGAACTGCTGCTCGGCCATTTCGTACTCGGCGGCCGCCTTCATGGCGTCGAGCCGTTGGCGAGCGTGGGCGAGCCCCTCGGAGGTGTGCACGCCGTGCGATGAGCACGCGGTGAGCATTGCGGCGAGTGTGATGAGCGCGGCGGAGGCTCTGAAGCGTTGCATGTTCGTGGTCTCTTAGTTGGAGGGAGGAGACTGCGGCTTGGGCACTTCGAGCTGGTCGAGCAGCGAGCGGGTCGGCCAGACGTCATGCTTGGACAGCAGATCCTCGCGGAGTCGGATGGCGTCGGGCTGATTGGGGTTGAGTTCGAGTGAGCGTCGGAGCTTCCAGAGAGCCTTTTCGGGATCGCCGGCGCGAGCGAGATCGTTCGCTTCGACGTTGAGCTTGGCGGTCATGCTCTCGCGCGACCAGGGGAGGAGGCCGGAGCGGGAGCCGGCGCGGATGCGCTCGGAGAGGCCCTCGGCGTCGTTGGCGTGATCGGCGAGAAGCTTCTCGGAGACGACGGTCGGGGTGATGAGGAAGATGATCTCGGTGCGGACGATGGCGTCGTCATGCCCACGGAACGCCGCGCCGAGGATGGGGATGTCGCCCAGGACGGGGACCTGGCGTCGGTTGAGGGTTGTGGATTCTTTGAAGAGCCCGCCCAGGACGATGGTGGAGCCATCGCGGACGATGACGTTGGTGGTGACTTCGTTGGTGAGTTCGTCGGGGATGGAGGAGCCGGCGCCTGAGGAGCCTGTGACGGTTCGGATGGTGCCGGAGGAGACGGAGGGGCGGAGCTCCATTCGGATCATGCCGTCGTTGGCGATGAACGGTCGGAACGCGAGCTGGGTGCCGGTGTCCAGGAATTCGACGGTTTGGGTGGTGGCGGTTTCGGTTGCGGTTGTGGAGAGGTAGCCGAGGCGCTGGCCGACGAGCACGCGGGCGGGCTGGCGGTTGAGGGCGAGCAGTTTCGGATTGGAGACGATGGAGACATCGCCGACCTTGTCGAGCATGGAGACGAAGACGGCGATGTTGTCGTCGACGACGCCGATCTTGATCGTGCCTTCCTCGCTGGTGAGGCCCGGGGTCGAGGTGATGTTCGTTCCCTGACGATCGCCGGTGGCCCCGGCCGGCGGGGTTCGGATGCCGTTAAAGACGGAGAGCGGGCCGCCGTCGGTGAGGAAGTCGGTGAAGTTGAGGGAGGCGATAGCGGAGAAGTCGACGCCGAAGGCGTTGTTCTCGGTGATTCGTGATTCGAGGATGGTGGCTTCGACGAGCACTTGGGCGGGGCGAGTGTCGAGTTGTCGGAGCAGGGCCTCGATCTCGTCGACGTTCTCGGGATAATCGAACACGACGAGGGTCGCGGCGAGCGCGAATTTCTCATCTCCAACGGGGACGTCCTGGATGGAGAATGCGGCCACGTCCCCGTTGGTTTTGATCTGCCCGACTCCGGAGAGGAGCGGGGTGACAAACTGGGCGGCGTCGTTGGCGTTGAGGTAGTTGAGGGTGATGGCGCGCGAGATCGGTCGTCGCGCGGCCTGGTTGATCTGGTTCATCTCCTCGAGGGAGTAGATGTAGATGAAGTTGCCCTTCTCGATGTATCCGTAGCCGTTGGCGTGGAGGATGGCGTCGAGGGCTTCGAAGAAAGTGGCGCCGTAGATGGACGCCGTGATGGTGGCATTGACGCCCTTGCCGGCGATGATATTTCGCTGCGACTGGATGGCGAGCATCTGCAGCACGTTGGCGAGCGACTCGTCGTTGAGCTGCATGTCGACGGTGAGGTGTTCGGAGACCCTGATGGTAGAGGTGGGCGCGGGCGGGGGACCGTGCGGCGTGGTGTCGTCGGCGATGGGCTGGGCCGGGGGCGCGGGGGGGGTCTCGGCCGGGGTGCTTTGCGTCGGGGCTTCCGAGGGCGGGAGCACGGGCGGGAACGCCTCCTGCGCGACGCCCGGCGCGAACATGGCCATCGCGATCAGCGTGGGGAGGAGAGAGCGGATGTGTCGCCGTTGGGACATGCCTGGTCTTCCTGAAGTCGTGAAGGCTCGTGGGGGCTACTTCGACGAGGGGTCGAAGGCCAGGGAGAAGCTGGAATCGTTCCGGGTGAGTGTGATCTCGCGCCTGGTGATGGACGTGACCGTGAATCCGTCGATGTCGTCTCCCACGGCGAGCGTGTATGAGCGCGCGGCGGTGTCGGCTCGCCATTCGATAACGGCGACAGGACGGGGGCCGATGATCACGGAGCGAACGCGCATTCGGC
Organism: uncultured Phycisphaeraceae bacterium; assembly: GCA_964638515.1. Lineage (GTDB taxonomy): Bacteria > Planctomycetota > Phycisphaerae > Phycisphaerales > UBA1924 > CAYPGJ01. Next base: position 969 of record CAZWZL010000007.1, on the reverse strand, counting down.
TGAGGCTCTCGGCGGCACGGTCGGCCGCGGTGGGAAGGGACTGTGGCAGGCTCTGTTGATCTTCGGACGCGGCGCTCCCGGACTTTGGGCCGTCGGCGCTTGGGAAGGCCTGCGGATCCAGGGCGAACGGGTCGCGGGCGAGTTCGTCGGCCTTGGCGTAGCGCCGGGTGCTGTTGGCGAGTTTGGCCGGGTCGATGGCTGGGAGGGTTATGGGTCCGCCGGCCTGCGGCGTGGTCGTGAGCGCGGGTGAGGATGCGGAGGCTCGCTCGGGGGAACCCTTCGTGGTCGCGCGGATTCCGACCACGAGCGCGACGAGCGCGAGGGCGGCCAGGATGCCGGCCTTCTTCTTGTCCTCGAGGATCGCGATCTTGATTTCGGCGAGGCGAGCGTTCATGGGGTTGTCTTGACGGAGGCGGACGCGGGGGCGTGCAGCAGTTCGAGGAGGATTTCGGCCTTGAGCGGGCCGTTGATGTTCAGCGAGGCGGCGTCGGTTGCGGCCAGCGACGCTCTTCCGACGCGAACTGAGCGGATGCGCAGGAGCCGCGGCACGCGTTCGAGATGACGGAGGAGGGCGTGCGCGTCGGCGAACGAGGCTCGGAAGGAGACGGTCAGCGGTGTGACGACGATGGGCCCTACCGCGAGGGGGGTGGAGATGGCGAGTTCACGATCGCGGATGTCCCGATCATCCAGGAACAGCGTGATGTCCCGGATGAGCGTGGCGGAATCGGGATCCTCGGGGATGGGCTTGATGGAGGTTTCGGTGTAGGCGAGCAGCGTGTCGCGGGTCGACAGTTCGCGGTTGATCAACGCGGTGTGATCCGGGGTCTGTTCGAGGGCGATTCGAACGGACTTGTGGCGGTCGGACGCTGCGGATGCGGCGCGGAGGGAGGGGTAGATGAGCGCAGAGGCTCCCACACCCAGGAGCAGGGCGAGGCCGGCGGCGAGGCGGGTGGTTCTCGGGTCCAGTTT
>CAZWZL010000006.1:0-79905 GCA_964638515.1 uncultured Phycisphaeraceae bacterium | reverse complement strand
GGGATGTTGTCCTTGAGGTTCTTCTCGATGCCCATGCGGAGGGTCATGGTGGCGGAGGGGCAGCCGACGCAGGCGCCGAGGAGTCGGATGCGGACGACATTGTCGGGGGTGATGTCGACGAGTTCAACGTCTCCGCCGTCGGCCTGGATGGCGGGGCGGATGAGATTGATGATTTCGCCGACGCGGGTCGGGAGGTCCGAGGATGAGGTTGTGGGGGAGGAGCGGGGCATGGCGTGGCGGTTTCCGGGGTGATGGTAGCCGAGGGGCGTGGGGGATGGGCGGGTCGTACACTCGGCGCATGAGCGGACGCATGCGGCGAGCGGGATTGGTGATGGCGGGGGCGGTGTTGGTTGTGTGGGCGGGTTGCGCGGGGGATGCGCGTGTTTCCGATCCGATGGCGGATGCGCTGAGCCCGACGCTGGCCAACGGGAAGCGGGTGAGCGCGATCGGGGCGTCGGTGGGGATGGTTGAGCGTGGTGAGGTGGAGCGCGGCGCGTGGCGCGAGGCGATGAAGAAGATCGCGTGGAGCGCGGCGACGTATTCGGGTGTGCGGATCGCGGCGATGGACGCGTTGGTGTTGGATGACGAGGCGGATTCGCGGTCGATGCTGGGGTTGATCGTGGCGCGCGAGCCGCAGCAGGCGGTGGTGGATTGGATCGCGACGCGCGCGATGGAGGGGGGATGGGTGGAGATGACGGGGGCGCTGGTGCGGAGGTGGTCGGTTCCGTCGGCCGGGCGTGAGGGGCCGGAGCGGATTGAGCGTCGCGCGGTGGAGGCGTTGCACCCGGGGAGGCCGGTGACGGAGGTGGTGTTCGAGGAGTTTGCGCGGCCGGCGCCCAAGGGGAACGTGCTGGAGGAGCGGAGGCGGACGGACGCGTGGGCGGTGCTGTGCCGCGTGGATGAGGACGGGTCGCAGACGCGGGCGCTGTTGGCGCGGATGGATGGTGATGCCGGTGGGGATGCGGTGACGGGCGCGCTCGTGCTTGGCGCGCGGGAATTGCGGGCGGTGGCGCGGACGGGGGAGCAGCTCGAGTGGCTGCTCGCGCTGCGGGAGCCGGAGCGGAGGGCGTGGTGGGATGAGGCGGCCGGGGTGATCGCGGGATTGCGCGCGGAGCAGGTGGAGGGGTTTGAGCTTCGTCATGCGAGCGCGGTGGTGTGGGCGAAGGAGCGGCGGAGCGCGTGGTTGTCGGCCGGGCGCGAGGAGTTGCTGGGTGAGCTGCGCGCGCGGCTGGCGGGGCGGACGGCGCATCAGCGGTTGGCGGATCAGAGCGAGGGGATGTGGGCGAAGCGTGAGAGCCTCGAGCACAACGAGGCGCAGCTGGTGTGGGGCGACGTGCTGCTCATGCTGATCGCGACGGAGGCGATGGCGGACGCGGGGGTGGTGGCGTCGATCGGGGAGCAGGTGGCGGCGGATCGGAAGGACACGAGCACGGAGTACGGGGGCGTGCTGGCGGCGTGGGGCGAGGGGTTTGCGGCGCAGAGTTTTCCGCCGAGGCCGGCGCAGCGGATGGGGGACAATCGGTTTGTGGCGAGCGCGGAGTTGTTGGCCGGGGGACGGACGGCGCTCTTGGATTACCATTTTCATGCGCGGCTGGCGGATGAGAAGGAGTACGCGGGGCCGAGCGGCGGGGACAAGGAATATGCGCGGGTGCTGGGGCGGAGCTGCCTTGTGTTCACGTCGATTCGGAAGGGATTGCTCGGGGTGGATTACTACCAGCCGAACGGGGCGACGGTCGATCTCGGAGAGATCGTGATCGTCGAGGAGTGATGCGCGGATGACGCAGGTGGTGGTGATCGGGCTGGTGGTGGCGCTGGTGGCGCATGATGCGCTGCGGAGCGCGGGGGAGAGCGCAGGGTGGATGCTCGGGGGGACGGGGTCGTCGGCGCGCGGGGTGTGGTGGCTGCTCGGGGCGTACGGGGTGATCGCGCTGGGGACGCATGCGTGGATGTGGCGGTGCGGGCGGGGGCTGGATCGGAAGGGGAGCGTGGCGTATCTGTGGAGCGCGCGGTCGATGGCGACGCTGTCGCGCGCGGGGGTGCTTGTGGTGTACGGGGCGGGCGTGTTCGGGGCTGGATGGCTGGAGCGTGTGCGGGGGGCGATGGGGGACTGGGTGATCGTTGATGAGATCGTGGCGATGTCGCCGGCGCTGGGGGTGTTGTTCCTGGGGTTTTGGTCGTACGGGACGATCGACCGGAGGGTGCGGGAAGCGCGGTTGTTCGGGGCCGTGGAGCGGGGTGAGGTGATTCACCCGGCGCGATCGGCTTGGGCGTACATGACGGATCAGGTTCGGCACCAGGTGTTGTTCATGCTCGTGCCGATGTGGATGGTGTTGGCGTGGGTGGAGAGCGTGGGGCTTGGTGCATCGTGGCTTGCGGGGCGGGGGGTGGCGTGGGTGTCATCGGGGGCGGGCGCGCTGGTGGTGGGGAGCGTGGACATGTGCGGGGCGCTGGCCGTGTTTGCGGTGGCGCCGCCGATCGTGCGGCGGATCTGGAGAACGGAGCGGCTGGGCGAGGGGGAGCTGCGTTGGCGGCTGGAGGAGTTGTGCGCACGGCACGGCGTGCGTCATCGGGGGATTCTGCTGTGGCGCACGCACGGGACGATGATCAATGGGGCGGTGATGGGGCTGCTGCCGAGGTTGCGGTACATCCTGCTGACGGACCTGCTGCTGGAGCGATTGGAGGAGCGTGAGGTTGAGGCGGTGATGGCGCACGAGTTGGGCCACATCGTGCGCCGGCACGTGGCGTGGCTGCTCGGGGGGATGGCGGCGTCGTTGGGAGTGAGCGCGATGCTGGCGAGCTGGGTTGGCGCGGGTGCGGCGCGGGTTGCGGGGTTGGGTGGGAGTGGCGCGTGGATGCAGGGGATTGACGTGGTGGCGGCGTTGGGCGGGATCGCGATCGGGCTGACGCTGGTAGGGCGGATCAGCCGCATGTTCGAGCGCGAGGCGGACGCATTCGCGGTGCAGCACCTGGCGGGGATGCGGAGCGGTGGGGGCGGCGGGGGCGCGGAGATCACGTCGGAGGCGGCTGGGGGGATGCGGGACGCGTTGCTCGCGGTGGCGCGGGAGAATCAGATTCCGTTGTCGAAGTGGACGTGGCGGCATGGGAGCCTTGGGAATCGGATCGAGATGATCAACGCGTTGGTGGGCGAGCGGGTGGGGCGGCTGGAGATCGATCGGGCGTCACGGCGTGTTCGGGTGTGGATCGTGGCGGCGTTGGCGGTGGTGGCGGTGGGGAGCGTGCTGAACTCGATGGGTGGCTGAGGGGCGTGGTGTGTGCGGGGCGGGGCGTTGGGGCCGATACTGGTGGGGCATGCGGTATACGAAGATGCACGGCTGTGGGAACGACTACCTCTTTGTGGAGGCGTTTTCGTCGCGCGAGGAGCGCCCCGATTGGCCGGAACTTGCGCGCGAGGTGAGTGACCGTCGGCGTGGGGTCGGGGCGGACGGGCTGATCGTGCTGAGTGAGCCGAGCGCATCCGGGGCGGCCGGGGGGGCGGGTTTCCGGATGCGGATCTGGAATTCGGACGGCAGTGCGGGGGAGATGTGCGGGAACGGGTTGCGGTGCGCGGTTCGGCTGGCCGTCGACAAGGGGCGCGCCACGCCCGACGACCGGGAGTCGGTGCTTGTGGAGACCGGCGCCGGGCTTCTTCGAGCGACGCTCGCCCGCAGCGCGCAGGGCGTCATTGAGCGCGTGAAGGTCGACATGGGAGAGTGTCGGCTCGGAGCGCTCGCGGTGGGCATGGACGAAGGAGTCGTGCGGGCGGTTGATCACGAGGCCGAGGTCGGCGGCCTGCGCGGCGTGCTGGCGTCCGTGGGGAATCCGCACTTCGTCCATTTCACTGATGAAGATGTCGACACGCTCGACGTTGCGCGCCTTGGGCGCGCCATCGAATCGCACCCGGCGTTCCCGAGGCGCATCAACGCCCACTTCGTCAACGTCCGCTCCCGGGTCGAGGTCCGTGCGCGCACGTGGGAGCGCGGCGCCGGGTTGACGGATGCGTGCGGCACGGGGGCGTGCGCGATCGTGGCCGGCGGGGTCGCCACCGATCGACTTGATCCCGAGGTGACCGTTCACATGCCCGGGGGCCCGCTCCGCATCACCTGTGCCGAGGGATGTGCGACGCTCGAAGGCCCTGCGGAGTACGTCGGAGAGGGAACGTGGTTCGGGGGCGTCCCGATCGACGCGCCGACGGCGCCGATGATCAGGGGCGGGCCCGTCACCCTCCGCACTCTCAGGGATGACGATCTCGACGCACTCCACGAGTCGATGCAGGAGTTCGAGGCCATCAACAACATGCGCACGCCCCCCTGGCCGTACCCGTGGGGCGAGGCGGCGCGATGGCTCGCGCGACTTCGTCGCCTGCACGCGCTTGGTGACGCGTCCGTGTTCGGCATTGAGGTGGAAGGCGTGCTCGCGGGCACGGCGGGCCTCAGCTTCGACCGCGCGATGCGCCGGGCCGAGCTGGGCTACACCGTGATGCCGGCGTTCCGCAATCGTGGCTTTGCGACGCGGGCCGCGAGCATGCTCTTGGCGCATGGTTTCGAGTGCCACGCGCTCGAGCGCGTGTATGCGGAGCATTTCGCGACCAACCCCGCATCGGGCCGGGTTCTCGAGAAGGCGGGCATGCGCCGGGAGGGCGTTCTGCCGGCGCACGTCTGGAGATTCGGCACGACGCGCGACATCGTGCTCTGGGGCATCACGAGGTCGCAGTGGCTCGCGGGACGGGAAACCGCAGTGAGGAGCGAGTGAGATGTCGTTGAGCGCATTGGAGCGGGAGGTGTGCGCGGCGCTGGAGGATCGCGCCGGCGCGATGGAGGCGGATCTCGAGCGGTTTGTCGCGATTCCGACGGGGCACAATCACGCGCCGGGGCTGGACGAGTTTCGAGGCGCCGTGACGGAGCGCTGTCGAGCGCTCGGCGCTTGCGTGGAGGAAGTGAAGGGTGACGCCAAGCCCGAATGGCTGCTGGGGGCGTCTTCGGGGAAGCCTCCGGTGACGGCGGTGTGCCGAGGGCCGGGGGGAGGAGCCGCGGGCGCGCGGGTGTTGATGTCGGGTCACTTGGACACGGTGTTTCCGCCGCCGCCCAAGGGGACGTTTCTGAAGATGACACGGAGCGCGGACGGGAAGAGGGGTGTGGGTCCGGGTGTTGTGGACATGAAGGGGGGCATCGTGATCGGGCTGCACGCGCTGGAGGCGCTGGCGGCGTGCGGGGCGAGGATCGCGTGGACGTACGTCTTCAACAGCGATGAGGAGACGGGGTCGTATCACAGTGAGCGCGCGTTGCGGGCCGAGGCCGAGAGTCATGATGTGGCGTTCGCGACGGAGCCGGCGTTGCCGGACGGATCGATCGTGGTGGAGCGGCTGGGGAGCGGCCAGTTCATGATCGAGGCGCGGGGGAGGTCGGCGCACGTGGGGAGGGACTTTGCGAGCGGGGTGAATGCGGCGGTGGCGTTGGCGCGCGCGGTGCTGCTCACGGGGGAGATGGCGGATGTGCGAGCGGGACGGTTGGTGAGCGTGGGGGCGCTGGAGGCGGCGGACGCGACGAACATCATTCCGGACCTGGCGCGGGCGTGGGGCAATGCGCGGTTTCCGGATGCGGCGGTGTCGGCGGAGATTCAGGAGATGCTTGCGGCTTTGGAGACGGGGGAGGGGGCGATGCCGAGCGTGCGCGTGGAGCGGAGTTTCAACCGGCCGGCCAAGGCGAGGACGGAAGGGGTGGCGCGGCTGGCCGGGATGGTGCGCGGGGCGGGAGACGATCTCGGCCTGAGCATCGGGGAGGGCAAGACGGGGGGCGTTTCGGACGGGAACATTCTTCAGGATGCGGGGCTGCCGACGATCGACACGAGGGGGGTGCGCGGGGGGGGATTGCACACGACGGCGGAGTGGATCGGGCTTGTGAGCCTCGTGGAGCGTTCGAAGGTGCTTGCGGTGACGCTGCTGCGCGTTGCTTCGGCGTGGCGGTGATCTCTTGAATAGGATGGGTGGTTCTGGGACGGTCGGGCGAGGTTCGGGATTCGTCCGGCCGATGTAGAGGATTCGGCCTCGGGAACGGCGTTGTGCGGGGTGGGCGGCGCGAGCGCGGCGGCATCAGCAGAAGAAAGGCGGCGATCGATGTCGGCAGGGACAGCTACGGAGGCGGGCGTGAAGCAGGGCCAGGGTGTCGGCGTTTCGACGCAGGGCGAGCAGTTGCGCGAGAGCGCGGCGGTTCGCGGCGCGATCGAGGCGATTCAGCGGGAAGTGCGCGCGCGGCAGGCTTCGATCACCGGCGTGCGGGGCGCGACGAGCGAGGCTTCGTCCAAGGCGTATGCGCGGCTTCTCGAGGAGTCGGGCGCATCGCGCGGGCGCGGGTTGCTGTATCCGTACCTCGGATCGGGGATCGGCAACGGGCCGTTCGTCGAGCTGGCGGACGGCTCGGTGAAGATGGACATGATCTGCGGCATCGGCGTGCAGTTCTTCGGGCACTCAGACGCGGACCTGATCGGCGCGGCCGTGGAGGCGGCGACGGAAGACATCGCGATGCAGGGTCACCTGCAGTGCAACACGGCGGCGTACGACTTTGCGCGGCGATTGGTGGCGGCGGCATCGAAGCGGAGCCGGCTGTCGCACGCGTTTCTGTCGAACTCGGGGGCCATGTCGAACGAGAACGCGCTGAAGATCTGCTACCAGAAGCACGCGCCGGCGAGCCGCGTGATCGCGTTCAACAACTGTTTCATGGGTCGGACGGTGACGATGGCGCAGATCGGCGATTCGGCGGGCGGGCGGGAGGGGATTCCGCTCTCGACGCAGGTTGATTACATGCCGTTCTACGACGCGGCGGTCGCGAAGCGGATGAGCGCCGGTGATGTGTCGGGCTCCACCCGGGTGATCGACGCGGCGGTGGCTCGGCTGCGCGAGTATGTGGAGCGGTATCCGCGCCAGCACGCGGTTTTCATCTTCGAGCTGGTGCAGGGGGAGGGGGGGTTCAACACGGCGCCTCGGGAGTTCTTTGTCGAGTTGATGAAGGTGTGCAAGGATTCGGGGATCGCGGTGTGGGACGACGAGGTGCAGACCTTCGGACGGACGACGGAGATGTTCTGCTTCGAGGCGCTCAACCTGGGCGAGCACATCGACGTGTGCACTGTGGGCAAGATGACGCAGGTGTGCGCGACGCTGTTCACGAAGGAGTACAACCCGAAGCCGGGCTTGCTCTCGGCCACGTTCCTCGGCAGCGCGGACGCGATCCGTGTCGGCGGGCGGATCCTGGATCGGCTGTCGGAGGGGGATCGGTACGGCGCGAACGGCCTGCACGCGAGGCAGTACCAGGCGTTCGAGAAGCAGGCTCGCGCGTTGATCGCGAAGCACCCGGGGTGGTTCCCGGCGTGCGAGGGCGCGGCTGACCTGATCGGCGGGATCGGCGGGATGGTTCGGCTGACGCCGTTCGGCGGCCAGAAGGAGCCGGTGACCAAGCTCTGCCGGCAGTGCTTCGACGATGGGCTGATCGTGTTCTACTGCGGTCACGGGCCGTATCACCTGCGGATGCTGCCTCCGCTCGGGGTGTTCAAGGAGGAGCAGTGGGCGACGGCGTTCGGGCTTCTCGAGAAGTCGATGGCGGCGGTGGCGGGGGCGCTGAAGGCGTAGCGCGGGGCGTGATCGGCACGCGGCGGACGGGGCAGCGACGACGACGACACGGCATGGAGTGCGGACGGTGTACCGGATCAGACAAGCCAGAACGACGGACCTCGACACGCTGCTGAAGCTGGCGAAGACCGTGTTTTTCACGAATCTGCCCGCGGACAAGGAGGGAATCTCCGAGCGGATCCGCTGGAGCCGAGAGTGCTTCCGCGAGCTGATTCGGGGAGGCTCAGAGGGCGCTTCGCGGAACGGGACTTCGAGCGCGCGGCGTGGGGTCGGCGGCGCGGCGGGGCGTTCCGAGCACTTCATGTTCGTGCTGGAGGACGAGAGCGGGCAGCCGATCGGAACGAGCGCGGTGATCTCGGAGATGGGGAGCCCGGGGAATCCGAACGTGTCGTTGCATCTGCGGAAGCGTCAGATGTTCTCGACGGATCTGCACAGCGGCGCCACGCATGTCACGGTGCAGTTGCTGCTCGATGAGTCCGGGCCGACGGAGGTGGGCGGACTGATTCTGGCGCCGACGTTCCGTGGTGGCCACCTCGGCAAGTTTCTGAGCTTCGTGCGGTTTCATTTCATCGGGGCGCATCGGGAGCACTTCAGCGACAATCTGCTCGCGGAGATGATGGCGCCGATCTCGCCGGAGGGGATCAATCCGTTCTGGGAGCATTTCGGACGAAGGTTCATCAATCTGAGTTATGCCGAGGCTGATCAGTTTTGTCAGCGGTCGCGCGAGTTCATGACGAGCCTGCTGCCGAGGGAAGAGGTGTACTTGTCGTTGCTGCCGCCTGAGGCGCGGGCGACGATCGGGAAGGTGGCGCCGGAGACGATGCCGGCGCGGCGCCTGCTGGAGAAGGTCGGATTTGCGTATCACGATCGGGTGGATCCGTTCGACGGCGGGCCACACCTTCAGGCCGTGACGGACGAAGTGGCCCTGGTGCGTGAGACGCGGGAGAAGGAGCTGGCTGGGACGATCGGCGCGGGCAAGGGCAAGCGGATGGGGATCGTGAGCGCGGAGCACATGGACGGGGGCGATGAGCCCTTTGTCGCGGTGATGACGGAGTACACGGAAGGGGCCGGGGGCGCGGGGGTGAGGATCCCTGCGGCGGCCATGCGAGCGCTCGGGTGCGAAGCCGGGATGACCGTTCGTGTGACACCGACGGACGTTGTGGGCTCGGCGTCGAAGCGCAGTGGCGACAAGGACTCGAAACGTGCGAAGCCTTCGACGAAGGGGAAGCGGGGCGGACGAAAGGCCAGGGCGTGATGGGTGGTGACGGCAAGCACGCATCGCTGCGGCACGGCTCGAGCGATCTGATCGGCGGGAAGGCGGTGGGGCTGACCGGGGAGGGGCTGCGGTCGTTCAATCCGGCGAGGCCGAGCGAAACGGTGTGGGCAGGGACGCCGGTGGCGGGGCATGTGGACGACGCCGTGGAGGCCGCGGCGCGGGCATTGCCGGGATGGCGGGAAACGGCGCGCGAGGAGCGGTTTGCGTTGCTGCGGAAGTACCGGGACGTGGCGAAGGCGCGCGCGGGGGAGATTGCAGAGTTGATCTGCGATGAGACGGGGAAGGCGTGGTGGGAGTGTGTGCAGGAAGCGGGGGCGATTGCGGCCAAGGTGGACATCACGCTCGACGACGCCGCGCATTCGGGGATGTCGCGGGTGACGGATTTCTCGTTTCCGTTGTCGGCGACCCGGGTCGGTGCGTGTCGGTTTCGTGCGCATGGGGTGATGGCGGTGGTGGGGCCGTTTAATTTTCCGGCGCACTTGCCGAACGGGCACATGGTTCCGGCGCTGGCCTTGGGGAACACGGTGGTGCTGAAGCCGAGCGACAAGGCGCCGGGCGTTGGGCAGTTGCTTGGTGAGATGCTGATGGAGGCGGGATTCCCCGCCGGGGTGGTGAACGTGGTTCAAGGTGGGGCGGAGACGGCCAAGCGGTTGATGGCGCACGATCGCGTGGATGGGATTCTGTTCACGGGGAGTTGGCCTGTCGGGCGGGCGATTCTCGAAGCGAACCTGGATGCCCCGGGGCGGATCGTGGCGCTCGAGATGGGCGGCAACAACGCCGCGATCGTGATGGACGACGCGGATTTGAAGCAGGCCGTGATCGAGGTCGCGCGTTGCGCGTTCAACACGACGGGTCAGCGATGCACGAGCACGCGGCGCGTCATCGTGCATGAAGCCATCGCCGACCGATTCATTCCAGCGCTCGTGAGCGCCGCTCGCGCTCTTCGGATCGGTGATCCTCGTGGGCTTGTGTCGGCAACGTCACCGGGCGGACAGCGCACGGCCGTGTTCTCCGGCCCCATCATCCGGGACGACGCGCGGCGCGCCGCTCTTGCGTTTCAGCAGGACGTGCTTCGTGCCGGCGGGGAGTCCATCCTCCGAGCAGAGCCGCTCGATGACCGCGCGCTCGACGGTGGTTTCTACATTTCCCCCGGCATCGTGCGCGTGCCTCGCTTCTCGCTTGCTCAGGATGCCTCGCGCGACGCGGGTTGCGACCTCGAGGTGTTCGGCCCGATTCTGCGGCTCAGCCTGGCGCGAAACCTCGACGATGCGCTCGAGCAGGCCAATGCCTCGCGCTTCGGGCTTGCCGCTTCCATTTTCACGCGCGACAAGGCCGCCTCGGACCGTTTTCTTCGAGAGGCACGCGCGGGATGCGTCAACGTCAACACCGGCACGGCGGGCGCGAGCAGCAAGCTTCCGTTCGGCGGGCTGGGCCACTCGGGGAACCACCGTCCGGCCGGGGCGTTCAGTCTTGACTACTGCGCGTACCCCGTCGCGACGATGGTTGAAGAGTCCGACGCGGCCACGCTGGCCGAGGGCATGTCGTTCGATGATTCGTGGATTCACTGAGTCCGAGGTGACGTGCGGGCGCTGGCGAGCGCTGGCGGCGCGCGATCGTCACGAATAAAAGCCGCCCCGCATCAGGGCGGGGCGGTCTCGATCTTCACATGCGATCTCGATCACTCACCGACGACGACGCAGCGATACCAGCCCGCCTGCCGCAAGCACGAGGGCGCTGCTCGGGGCCGGGACGGCCATGACGAGGAAGGCCTGGCCCAATGAGGCGCCGGCGCCGTCGCGCAGATCGGCCGTGAAGTAGAAGTGACCGTCGTCGGTCAGGAAGCCGTCGTCGTTGTTCATGACGGAGACGAAGGCGTCGTCGTTCATGAGGCCGTCGCCGTTGATGTCGATCATGGCGCCTTCTCGGAGGAGCACGGTGCTGCCGTTGTAGACGATGACGGCGTTGGCCGCGGGGTCGGCCGCGTCGGTGACGCCGCCCACGACGTAGTTGCCCAGGTTGTCGCCGGCCATGAAGAAGAACGTGGCGGAGAATCCTGTGGTGTCCGACCAGCTTTCCGTGGTGGCGCCGGTGATGGCGTCGCCGGTTCGGGCGACGACGTTGCCGTTGCGAACGACCCAGTCGAGGTTGTCGGTGGCATTGGATCCTCGGGCGAACCAGTCGCCGTTGGACATCATGAAGGACTCTCGATTGGCGGTGGAGACGGCGTTGGCGAATCCGGCGAGGACGGTGACGCCCTCCTGGATGACGACCTGACCGTCCACGACGATGATGCCGTCCGCGGTGGTGGCGGCGTCGGTGTCGCCCTGCAGCATGTAGTGGGCGCCGTCGGCTGAGGAGTAGAACTCATCGACGGTGAAATTCTGCCAGAGGGCCGTGCCGCCGCCCGCCTGACCGCCGGGGACGTCGACGCCTTTCTGGGCAATGACGGAACCGCCTCGGAAGGCTGCGGCGTTCGTGGTGGACGTGAGGCCCAGGAGGCTCGTGCCAATGAAGCCGACGTCGCCGTTGTTGAGGATGTGCGCGGAATCGAGCGTGAGGCCGTAGGTCCCGCCGGCGATGGGCGTGGCGTCGCCTTCCCGGGCGATGACGTCCCACGTGCCGTTGGCGTTTCTGCGGATGATGTGCTCATCGGCCGTGGTTGCGTGGGAGGTGTTGGCGCTGAACGCCACGTCGCCGTTGTTGTTGATGCCGCGGGTTCGCCGGGTGAGCGTCTCGACGGTGACGGTGGGATCCCACGGAGCGTTGTCGCCCTCACGGAGGATGACCTGCGCGCCCGCGGAGGTGGGGCCCATGCCGGTGATGATCATCTGATCTTCCGAGGCCGCGAGATTGGCGCGAGCGCGGATGGTCCACCGGGTTCCGTCGGCGCTGCGATAGGGTCGTTCGAACTGCGTGCCGGTGCCGGCGAAGAACCCGACGCCCTGCATGCCCGGGACGGCGTTGGCCGGCGCGCCGACCACGTTGGTGAAGATGACGGAGATGAGTCCGAACGGGCCGGCGGATGCGGCTGCGCACAGACCGACCGCCGACGCGCAAAGCAGTGCTGAACGGGTGTTTCGCATGTGACGTGCTCCTGATCCTTCCTCAATTCCGCGGGGAGGCTACAGCCTCGAGCGGTGGTCGCGCACCTGACGATGAGCCGGGGCGGCGTCCCACTTCGCAGGCTACGGGGATCGAATGTTCCTTCAAGCGCGAATTCCCTGAATTGGCTGCAAATGACGAGTTTGCAGGGGGTTGATTCGCGGCCTGTTTGGGTGGATGAAGATCCGTACCATGGGCGGCATGTCAACGAGAAACGAGCCGAGAACCCGTCTGCCGGACCCGCGCGCCACGCCTCGCTTCGCAGGGATCTGCACGTTCGGGAGATACCCGAGGCTGGAGGATGTCGGGCGGGAGTCGCTGCCGGTGGATTGGGTGTTTTACGGGGTGCCGTTCGATGGAGGGACGACGTTCCGAGCGGGCACGCGGTTCGGGCCGAGGGCGATTCGAGAGGCTTCGCAGTATCTCAAGCCCTATCACGTGGTTCATGATCTGACGCTGACGGACGTGTTCAGCCTGGCGGATGGCGGGGATGCGCCGGTGAACACGTTTGATTGCGAGACGACCGCGCGCGAGGCGTCGACGTTTGCGCTCGGGCTGGGGGACGCGGGGCACACGAAGTTGTTTGCCTTGGGTGGGGATCATTCGATCGCGCTGGCGAATCTTCGGGCCACGTGGGCGCGGCGGGGCAAGCCCAAGAAGGGGCTGGCGCTGATCCACGTGGATTCGCACCTCGACACGGTGGATCAGACGCTGGGGGAGCGATTCAGCCACGCCTCGCCGTTCATCCGCGCTATCGAGGAGGGGCTGGTGGACCCGAGAGCCATGATCTCGATCGGGATCAAGGGGCCGCTCAATTCGAAAAAGGACCTGGAGTTCGCGCGCGAGCACGGCGTCCGGGTTGTGACGTGCGAGGAGCATCGCGCGGATGGTGGGGAAGCGGTTCGCGCGTTCGTCAGGGCGCTTGGTGATCGCGAGACGTACGTGTCGTTTGATATCGACGCCGTGGATCCGGCCTTCGCGCCGGGGACCGGCACGCCGTCGGTCGGGGGGTTGAGTTCATGGGAAGCCCTGGGGCTGGTGCGATCCTTGTGCGGGGTGAATGTCGTAGGAGGAGACCAGGTGGAGGTGCTGCCGGACAGGGATGTGGCCGGGATCACGGCGATGCTGGGGGCCCACGTGGCGTTCGAGATCGTGTGCCTGGACGCGGCTCGTGGTCGGGCGTCTGCGGGCGGGACCAGAAAAAAGCCCGGGAAGCGGTGAAATCGGGCTGGGTGGGCACGGTATAAGGGGGTCGAGCATCCCCACCCCCCTTTCAGACCGGAGGTTCATCTCATGCGATCGGAACGATTTGCGCTGCTTCGGGCGTGCGCGTTGGGCGTCTCATTGGCGAGCGCTTCGGTGGCGAGTGGTTGCGTCATCGTCGTCGACGGACATGGCCATCACTCTTGGGACGACGATTACAACGGTCGATCGATCAAGAAGACCTGCAACCTCAACGTGCCCCATCAGGCGGGCAAGCCGATCGACGTTCAGAGCCGCAATGGCGCGGTCTCCGTCGTGAGCGATCCATCCGCCACGGATGTTTCCATCGAGGCCGTGGTGTATTCCAAAGACCAGAGCCGGCTCGAGGCCATCAACGTCAAGGCCGAGCGCGACGGCGAGGGCACGCTGCGCGTCGGCGTTGAATGGCCCGGCGGAAAGCCCAAGTCCAACGAGGGTTGCTCCTTCAAGATCCGCGTGCCGGACGCTCGGGGCGTCAACATCAACACGAGCAACGGCGCCGTGACTCTCGAAGGACTCGATGGAGATGCGGTGGCTGACACATCGAACGGCTCCATCCGCGTTGAGCGGCAGGGAGGCTCGCTTCGCGCCGACACCAGCAACGGCAAGATCACCGTCGTCGGTGTCGCCGGCAACGTGGTGGCGGACACGAGCAATGGGAGCGTGAGCATTGAGGACGTCGCCGGCTCCGTGACCGCCGACTCCAGCAATGGCCGGGTCAGCATCACGCTCGCGCCCTCCTCCCCGGGCCCCGTCACCATCGACACCTCCAACGGCAGCGTGGAGGTGATCTGCGGCCCCGCGTTCGCGGGAGACGTCACGATGGACACCTCCAACGGCTCCATCACGCTCACCGAGGCCGACGGCACGGCGCACAAGGGCAAGGGGCGGCTCAATGCCACCATCGGCGCCGGCGGCGCGAAGTCGGTGGTCTCCACGTCCAACGGCTCCATCCAGTTCCGCATTCGTGAGGGTGGCTGATCGCTCCTCCCGATGGGCGTGGGTAGCATCTCGCGCCATGACACGGAATCCTCGAAGTCTCCTCCCCGCTGCGCTCGCGATCACCCTCGCGTGCGCAGCGGTGTTTTTGCCGGCGTGCACGTCGGGCGGGCGTGAGGCGGGAGGAGACGGCGGCGCTGTGTCGGACCGGAGCGCCGACGATGGTGGAGAGGGTTCCGACGTTCGGATGGCTTCGGGAGCGTCGCCTCGGGCGAGCGAGGCGATGCTTGAGCGAGCCGCGTTGGATCCTCCGGGGGGTCGACGTCGGCGGGCGCGGGTGCCGGTCGAATGGCGCGAGTTGACGGTGACCGTCGCGCCCGCGGGCACGCTCCGGGTGCGGACGTTCGGCGCACCGATCCGAATCGTCGGCGCCGATCGGCCGGATGTGTTTGCGAGAGTGGAGCTCGGGGCGTCCACGCGCGAACGATTGTCGGAGACGCGGATCACGGCCCGGGCGAGCGGCGAGGAGGTCGTGCTGGAGCCGCTATGGCCGGGTGAGCGCGCGCGGGGGGAATTCTCGTGGTTTGAGATCGAAACGCCCCCATCGATCGGCACGGTTATCGTGGAGACAGATACGGGGCCGGTCGAGTTGAGCGGTGTGCGGGGGCGCGCGGAGGTGCGGGGCGCACGGGGAGATGTGCGTGTTGTGAATCAGGGTGGGGGGGTGCTGGTGCGGACCGCGAACGGTGGTGTGGAAGTGGATTCACCCGGCGGCGATGTGGATGTCGTCACAGAGCATGCGACCGTTCGGGTGCGTGAGGCATCGGGGGCGGTCGCTGTGCGGACCACGGCCGGGGCGGTGATGGTTGTGCTGCGGGACGGCGCTCTGGGTCCTGTGGATCTGGCGGCAACGGACGGGGAGATCGACGTCACGGTGGGGGAGGGATTCGCGGGGACGTTGCACCTTTTGTCCCCGGGCCTGGAGCCGGTGATTTTCCCGGGGACGGCCTACCGGCCGGCGATCACGCCGGACTGGGAGCCGCTCCCGCGTGTGCGGCGCGTGCGATTCGGGGAGGCGGAGGTGGTCTTCAGCGAGGATGGGCCCCAGTCATCGGTCCGAACGACGGGGGCGAGTGTGACGCTGCGTCGGCGCGACGTGCGGTAGGAACGGATTCAGCCGCGAAGCGCGAGAATCAGCTGGACCTTGCCGATGGGCTCGTCGAGCTGCTGCGAGATGTCGCGGGCCGAGACTCCGCTGTCGGCCAAGGCGTAGATTCGGCTGGTGGCGGGATCGGTCGTGCACTCGGCGACGAGTCGGGGCGGCTTGGCGCCGGGGTCCCGGGACGCACGCGGCGCGAGGCTCGAATACGTCGGTGATGGTGGTTCAGCGAGCGCGGCCGTCTGTTCGTCGGCGCGCCGCAAGAGTTGCTCCAAGCGCTCGGCTTTGGCGTCGAGGCGCTCGGCCAGACGGTCGGCCAGTTCCTCGAGGTCGCGCGCGAGTGCGCGGAGGTCCTCGGGGTTTGGAGAGCCGGCGCCGGCGGACGAGCCGCGAGCATCCAAGCGCGTCTTGAGGGCGAGGCGCAGTCTCGATGCGGCCCAGAGCGCGAGCAAAACGCCGCCGCCCCAGAGCAGCAGCGAGGGCCAGGAGGGGCTGGTCGGCGGGGTATTGGCCTGGGGATTGAACGCATCGGACTGTGCAACGGCGCACGCTCCGGCCAAGAGCACGGCGGGCGGGATGGCAATGGAGCGTGGACGCATGCGCTGGCCTTGGATCGGCGTTGCGGGTTGTTCCGTGGGCGGGATGGTCATCGGTATGATCGATCGGTGGGCTCGACAAACGGGACAAAGCCGGTTTCTTCGGCCACGGCGCGCTCGGCGGCCGTGCGCGAGATGGTGGCGCGCTGGCGGGCGCTTGGACGGGAGGCGGTCGGGGGGGATCCGGCGCGCGTGGGGCATACGGTGGTGGCGTGCTCCGGTGGGGCGGATTCAACGGCGTTGTTACTGGCGCTGCGAAGCGCGACGGACCGGCTTGTCGTGGGCCACGTTCTGCACGGCATGCGCCGGTTGGACGAAGAGGAGGCCGACCGGGACGCGGCGCGTGCGCTCGCGGATCGGCTGGGGCTGGCGTTCGCGGAAACGAGAGTGCGGGCGGGCGAGGGGCAGAACGTGGAGGCTTCGTTGCGTCGGGCGCGGTACGGGGCGTTGCGCGCGATGGCCGCAGAGGCGGGCGGCAGGCTCGTGGTGACGGGGCATCATGCGGACGATCAATGGGAGAGCATGGTGTTGGCGATGGTTCGCGGGGCGGGGCTGCGTGGGCTCGCGGGCGTGGCGGCGCGTCGGGGGCTGGGGGGCGGCGTGTGGCTGATTCGCCCGATGCTCGGGGTGTCGCGCGCGGAAGCCAGGGAGGTGTGCTCGCGCGAGGGCGTGGTGTGGCGCGAGGACGCGACCAACGCGGACGTGGCGCGCGCGCGAGCGCGGGTGCGGCACGGGCCGCTTCGCGATCTCGCCGCGCTGCGGCCGGGCGCGCCCAAGCGCGCGGCGCGTGCGGCTGCGATGTTGCGGGACGCGGCGGGGCTGATCGAAGAGCGCGCGATTTGCGTGTTCGGCGAGGCGCTCGAGTGGGATCGTGATGCGCTGCGTGGGGAGCGCGCGGTGGTGGTGGGGGCCGGGTTGCGTCGCGCGGCGATTGGATTGGCGCGCGGGCGCGGGGCCGACCGGCTGGGCGAGCGGATCGTGGGGCCGGCGGTGCGCGCGGTGCGCGACCACCGCGCGGAGCCGAGGCGATTCGAGTGGGGCGTGGGCGTCGAGGTGCGCGTCGGAGCGCGGCGCGTCGAGATGTCGAGGCTGGAGCGTTAAGCCTTCATCGCGGCGGTGAAGTTCTGGCCGACTTTGGCCCAGTTCACGACGTTCCACCAGGCGGCCACGTAGTCGGGGCGGCGGTTCTGATAGTTCAGGTAATACGCGTGTTCCCAGACGTCGAGCCCGAGGATCGGGGTGCCGCCGCAGCCTGCGATGGCCTCGCCCATGATCGGGTTGTCCTGATTCGGGGTTGAGCAGACGACCAGCGAGCCGTTCTTGACGCAGAGCCATGCCCATCCGGAGCCGAATCGAGTGGCTGCGGCGTTGGCGAACTGCTCCTTGAACTTGTCGAGGGAGCCGAATGCCTTGGTGATGGCGTCGGCGAGAGGCCCCGATGGTGCGCCGCCGCCGCCCTTGCCGGCCGGGGCCATGACGTTCCAGAACAGTGAATGGTTGACGTGCCCGCCCGCGTTGTTGCGGACGGGGGCGCGCTTCTCGTCCGGGAGATCCTTGAGGCTGCGCAGCACGTCCTCAGGGGACATGTCAGCGAACTTGGTTCCTTCGAGGGCCTTGTTGGCGTTGTTGACGTACGCGGCGTGATGCTTGGAGTGGTGGATCTGCATCGTGGCGGCGTCGATGTGCGGCTCGAACGCGTTGTGCGGGAACGGGAGATCGGGGAGCGTAAAAGGCATGGATGCCTCCTTGGATCTGGGGGGCTTGAAGAATGGTTGCTCCCAAGCCGGGAGCGTGCGACACGCAGGATAGGGAAAACGGGCGCGCGCGAGTGCTGTGATGTGATGAGAGTTGTTTGAAGATCAATCGAAACCGGGGGGCGGGGGATTCGAACAATCGGGCGTGGGGGATGGTGCGGGAGACTGCCAGCGTGACAGGTATGGTGACGAAAGCGGGAGGAATTGAGTTGCTCGGGGGCGGATTGCTGTTAGTCTGTGGCCTCGATTTAGATTCGTTCCAAAGAGGAACTTTTCGTGGCTGGGGCCGTATGAAGGGTGTCCGGCACGGAGCGACCCCTATCGAAACCCGAACGGACTTCGGGATCGAGGGGCGAGCCAGAGCGGGCGGGTGGTGTGGTCCGTTTTTCGCCGGATGAAAGGTGGATGCCCGATCTCGGTTGGAGCCGGGATGGAGTGAGTGTCTCGACTGATTTGAAGGAAGGCTGGATCAACGTGGTAGCAGGACGCATGCGAGTGAGACGGGACGGGGCAACGCGGGCGAAGGGCCCGGGTGAGCCGTCACTCGTGCCGGGGGGCGGGGTGGGGTCGGTGCGCCGACTTTCGCCGCTGGAGCAGACGCGTCGTCGTTCGGCCGGGGCGGTGATCGTGTCGCGCGGCAGCGAGATGGAATCGAAGAAGGGGGCTCGCCGGTTCAGCCACGAGGAGGAGTTGCTCCTCCAAGACATGCTGACGGTGGAGCAGGACTACATCGACAGCCCGGAGTTTCGCAAGGACGGCGCCGAGCAGCGCATTTACGACGAGGCGCCGGATATCCGTAAGCCTGATACGTCGTGGTATCACCCGGTGATGGACGACATCAGTCCTTCGCGATCGCGCGAGTACAAGTCGTCGGAGCAGGTGATTCTCACGGCGGCCGAGGAGCGGGTGCTGTTCCTTCAGTACAACTACGCCCGTCACCGGATCGGCGAGCTTCAGAAAGAGATCTGGTCGACTCCGGACCGCAAGCCGACGTCCGAGCAGGCCGAGGAGATGCTGCGTTGGCGCCGGAAGGCGAATCGGCTTCGCGAGCAGATCGCGAACACCAACCTCGCGCTGGTGCTGGCCATGGCCAAGCGCACGCGGATGAGCGAGGTGGACTTTGCCGATCTGGTCTCTGAGGGCAACATGGCCCTGCTCCGCGCGGTGGACAAGTTCGACTGCGGACGCGGGTTCAAGTTTTCGACGTACGCGTGCCGAGCCATACTCAAGGCGTTCAGCCGTCAGGGCATGAAGCTCAGCAAGCACCGGCAGCGTTTCCCGACCGACTTCGACCCGAAGCTCGAGAAGTCCGACTTCGTTGAGCGGAAGCGGGAGGAGTTTGAGAAGGACGCGGCGGAGGAGGTCCGCCGGATCGTGTCGGAGAACAGCGCTGAGCTTTCGGAGATCGAGAAGACGGTGATTTCGCACCGGTTCGGTCTGGAGGGTGAAGAGACGGAGAAGACCCTCACGCTCGAGCAGGTCGGACGGATCATCGGCGTGACGAAGGAGCGGGTGCGTCAGATCCAGAACAAGGCGCTCGAGAAGATCCGCCTGCAACTGGAGGTGCATTACCTCGGCACGATGGCGCCGCCGACGGACGAAAACGGCGACGGCGCGCAGGTGTCGGGAGACCTCGCCGCAACGATCGCCGCATCGCTGAACTGATCCTGGTCGGAACTGATTGAAGTATTCCCGCCCCCGGCGAGCCATCGTCGGGGGCTTTGCATTGGGCGGGCGTCAGGGGTGTTCGTGATCGCGGCGGACCTCGTGGATCCAGCCCCCGCCCAGCAATTCATCGGAGGGGAATCGGGCGCCGTCGCCGTAGCACACGGCGGCCTGGCCGGGGGCGACGGCATCGACGGGGTCGAGAAACTCGATATCGAGTCGATCCTGCTCGATGTCCACACGCACTGTCGCCTTGGCCGGACGGGCGTGTGCGCGTGTTTGTGCGAGGCACGATGCAGGCTCGGAAAACCGGGCCGGATCGACGAGCCAGTTCACGTCGCGCGCGGCGCAGCGCCGGGTGCGCAGCAGCTCGCGCGGGCCGACGGTGACGGTATTGGACTCGGTGTCCTTGCGCAGCACGTAGAGGGGGATGGCGGAAGAGAGCCCGAGCCCGCGACGCTGACCGATGGTGAAGTGGTGGTGGCCGGGGTGAGACCCGAGCCGCTCGCCCGACCCGGCGTGCACGATCTCGCCCGCCTCGTCGCCTTGCGCCAATTCCGGGCGCACGGATTCCACGAATCGGGCGTAGTCGTTGTCCGGCACGAAGCAGATTTCCTGCGAATCGGGCTTGTTGAAGACCGGAAGGCGGAGCGTCTGCGCCATCTCCCGGATGCGCGGCTTGGTGAAATCGCCGATGGGCAGCAGCATGTCGCGTAGGCGCTCCGGACGAGCGCCGAAGAGCACGTAGGACTGGTCCTTGTCGGCATCGACGCCGCGGTAGAGTCTCGGGCGATCCGGATCGGCGCTGTCGAGTCGGGCGTAGTGGCCCGACGCGACGTAGCGGGCGCCGAGCTGCTTCGCGTACTCGTGGAGCTTGCCGAACTTGAGCCAGTCGTTGCAGCGGATGCAGGGGTTGGGCGTCCTTCCCTGAGCGTACTCGTCGGCGAAATAGTCCATCACGCGCGCGAAGTCGCGTTTGAAGTTGCAGACGTAGAGCGGGATATCGAGCAGGGCGGCCACGGCCCGGGCGTCGGCCGCATCGCCCACGGAGCAGCAGCCCTGATGGCCGATCTTGGAAGGGGCGGCGCAGGTCTCGGCCCGGGTCGGGATATCGAGATCTTCGCCGGGCGAGCCGAGGCGCATGAAGCAGCCCACGACGTCGTAGCCCTGCTCGAGGAGGAGGGCCGCTGCGACGGAGGAATCGACCCCGCCGGACATGGCGAGGAGGACTTTTTCGCGGGAGGGGGGCATGGGATCGGGGAGATCGTAGGGGCGCGGAACAGTTTGCCTAGGGGTCGAAATAGTCATCCACCGTTGGGTTGCGAGCGGCGTCCCGCCGACCTCTTCTGTAGATGAAGTTCACCAAGAGTCCGGCTGCTCCCCCGAGTGCGAACAGGAACAGGACGAGGCAGGGTGGATTGTCGACGGTGACGGTTCCGCCGATGGCACTTCCGATGACGGCGAGCAGGATCACGCCTCCGAGGCACCCGAGTCCGCCGAGGCCGAACGCCTTGCCGTAGCCCTGAGACATGGGGGAGATTCTGACAAGGGCGGGCATCTCGTTCAAGAGTCATGGGGGTGGGGCGGGCGGGTACGATGGCGGGCTTTCGCACGCATGGAGACCTTCGGGCATGGCGTTGTTCACGCGTCGGGGTGGGAAGTCGTCGCAGAGTTCGGGCAGCGTGGCTGGCCTCGGCGTGGCCGCGCCCGCGGGCGTTCGCCCGGGTGGGTCCGGGGGGCCGGCCGATGAGGGTCGGATCCAGGAGATCGGTCGCGACATGCTCGCGCGCGCTCGCGGCGGCAAGGCCGGGATGCTCTCGGGCAAGTTCTGGTCCGACAAGCTGATGAACTGGTCGATGAAGGATCAGGCGTTCAAGGTGCAGTTGTTCCGATTCGTCGATGCGTATCCGACGCTGACGACTTCGGAGATGGTGCACGAGCACCTGACGGACTATCTGACGCAGCCGGGGGTGACGCTTCCGGCCGGGTTCGACCTCGGTCTCCGGGCGGGCGGCATCGCCAAGGGTCTGCTGGCGTCGACGATGTCGTCGCAGATCAAGAGCATGGCCGGGAAGTTCATCGCGGGCACGGACGCTCGGAGCGCGTTGCCCGGCCTGAAGGCGCTCTGGTCCGACGGGATCGCGTTCAGCGTGGACCTGCTGGGCGAGGCGTGCGTGAGCGACGAGGAGGCGGACGCCTATCGCGACAAGTATCTGGATCTGGTGCGAGAGCTGCCTGGTGAGGTGTCGAGCTGGAAGCGTGACGAGCGTTTGGAGCGAGACCACCTCGGGGATGTGCCGAGGGTCAACGTGTCGATCAAGGTGTCGTCGCTGTCGCCGCGGTGCGATGCCATGAAGGGCGGGATGGCGATGGAGGACCTGACGCGCCGGATCCGCCCGATCCTCGAGGCGGCGCGGGACCGGGGCGTGTTCGTGAACTTCGACATGGAGCAGTTCGCGCTGAAGGACTTCACGATCGAGTTCTTCCAGCACTGCTGCGAGATGGTGGATTTCCACGCCGGTCTGGCGATGCAGGCGTATCTGAAGTCCGGCGTGGAGGATGCGCGCCGGGTTGCGGAGTGGGCGCGAAGGAGCGGCCGTCAGGTGACGGTGCGATTGGTGAAGGGGGCGTACTGGGATTACGAGACGATCAACGCGGAGAAGGAGGGCTGGGCGTGCCCGGTGTGGAACACGAAGCGCGAGACGGACGCTTGCTTTGAACGGATGGCAGAGGTATTCCTCGATGCGGCGCCCCGGAGCGAGAAGGAGGGGGGCGTGCGTCTTGCGCTGGGGTCCCACAACGTTCGTTCGATCGCGGCCGCGCTCGCCGGGGCCGAGGCGCGCGGGCTCCCCTGGAGCGCGATCGAGCTCCAGATGCTGCACGGGATGGCGGACGAGCTGAAGGTCGCCGGCGAGGCGATGGGCCTGCGGGTGCGCGAGTATGTGCCGGTGGGAGAGATGATTCCGGGGATGGCGTACCTCGTTCGCCGCTTGCTGGAGAACACGAGCAACGAGAGCTGGTTGAAGGCCGGATTTATGGATCAGGCGGATGAGGGGCTGCTGCTGCGGAGTCCCCACGGGCCGGCGGACGGCACCACGCAGCCCGTGACCAAGCCGGACCTGTGCACGCTGGCGCCGGAGCGTCACGAGCTGTCTCCCGCGGTCGAGGGGGTGGGGGACGGGCGGCCGTTCTTCAACGAGCCGCTGCGCGACTTTGCGCGCCGGGATCATCGTGAGCGGTTTGCGGAGGCGTTGCTGCGGGCGCGCGTGCCTTCGGTGGCGAACAACTCGACGGCCGAGGACGCGCGGCGCGCGGTGGGGACGGCGCTGGAATTCTTCCCCAAGTGGCGGGATGAATCGGCGCGGACGCGCGCGAACATGCTGGTGCGCGCGGCGGGGATCATGCGCCAGCGGCGCGATGAGCTGTCGAGCATTTTGATCCAGGAGGCGGGAAAGACGTGGCGCGAAGCGGACGGGGACGTTTGCGAGGCGATCGACTTCTGCGAGTTCTACGCGCGTTGCTCCGTGCCGCTGTTTGATCGGGAGCGTCTGGGGCGGTTTATCGGCGAGCTGGACGAGCAGTGGCACCTGCCGCGCGGGGTGGCGGCGGTCATCTCGCCGTGGAACTTCCCGCTGGCGATCTGCGCGGGGATGACGGTGGCGGCGCTGGCCACGGGGAACACCGTGGTGGTGAAGCCGGCGGAGCAGACGCCGGGGATCGCGCGGGTGATGACGGAGATTCTGTACGAGGCGGGGACTCCTCGTCAGGCGTTGCACCTGCTGCCGGGGCCCGGGGAGACGGTGGGCGCGGCGCTGGTGCGCGACCCGCGCGTGGCGTTGATCGCGTTCACGGGTTCGAAGGCCGTGGGGCTGGACATCGTGAAGGCTGCGGGCACGACGACGGAGGAGCAGCTGCAGGTCAAAAAGGTGGTGTGCGAGATGGGCGGGAAGAACGCGCTCATCGTGGACGCGTCGGCGGATCTTGACGAGGCGGTGCTGGGGGCTCGGCAGAGCGCGTTCGGGTTCCAGGGTCAGAAGTGCTCGGCGTGCTCTCGGGCGATCGTGCTGGAGTCGGCGCACGATGATTTTGTGCGCCGGTTGCTGGAGGCGACGAAGGCGCTGGTGATCGGGGACCCGGCGGACCCGGCCACGGATATCGGCCCGGTGATCGACGCGGAAGCGGCCGCGAACATCCGGCGGTTCATCGAAGTGGGGAAGCGTGAGTCGACGCTGGCGTTGGAGATGGCCGTCCCGGCGGGGCTGGAGGAGCGGACGGGCCGGTCCTACGTGGGGCCGCACATCTTCACGGGTGTTCTTCCCGATCATGTGATCGCGCGCGAGGAGATCTTCGGGCCGGTGCTGGCGGTGCTGAAGGTTCGCACGTTCGACGAGGCGCTCGCGTTGGCGAATTCGACGGCGTACAAGCTGACGGGGGGCGTGTACTCGCGCAAGCCGAGCCATCTGGAGCGTGCGAAGCGGGAGTTCCGCGTGGGGAATCTGTACCTGAATCGCGGGATCACGGGCGCGCTGGTGGGGCGTCAGCCGTTCGGAGGGTTCGGGATGTCGGGGGTTGGGAGCAAGGCGGGCGGGCGCGACTACCTGCACCAGTTCGTGGAGCCGCGGGCGTCGTGCGAGAACACGATGCGGCGGGGGTTTGCGCCGGAACTCTGAATCCAGTCGGCTCATTAATCGATGAGAGGACGTGTCGCATGGACTTGGCTGCGCTGCTGACCACGGAAAACCTGATCGCCTTTCTGACGCTGGCCGCGCTCGAGATCGTGCTCGGCATCGACAACATCATTGTGATCGCGGTGGTGACGTCGCGCTTGCCCAAGGAACAGCAGCGCCGCGCGAGGAACATCGGGCTCGCGCTGGCCATGGTGATGCGCATCCTGTTGCTGCTGGCCATCGGATGGGTGATGGGGCTGACGAAGGTGCTGTTCGAGGTGAACCTCACGGGGTGGGGCGTCCCGCTGGAGCAGAGCATTACGGGAAAGGACCTGATCCTGCTGGGGGGCGGGCTCTTTCTGATCGCGAAGGCGACGAAGGAGATTCACGCGAAGATGGAGGGGCCGGAGTTGCACGAAACGGGGGCGGGCAAGGCGGCCGCGAGCTTTGGGATGGCCATCGCGCAGATCTTGTTGCTGGACGCCGTGTTCTCGCTGGACTCGGTGATCACGGCCGTGGGGATGGCGAAGGAGATCGCGGTGATGGTGGCCGCGGTGGTGGTGGCCGTGGTGGTGATGATGGTGTTTGCGGGAGCGATCAGCCGGTTTGTCGAGAGGCATCCGACGGTGAAGGTGCTGGCGTTGTCGTTCCTGATCCTGATCGGGGTGTTGTTGACGGCGGACGGGCTCGGGCAGCACCTGAGCCGCGGGTATGTCTACTTCGCGATGGCGTTCTCGCTCGGCGTGGAGCTGATCAACCTGCGCGTGCGTGCGGCGCAGCAGCGGGCGAGCGGCGCACACTCGTAAGTATCGAAGCCTCGGCGTGATCAGGGCATGGCGGGGGGAGAGGGGAGGCGAGCCAGCACGGCTCGGGCCACATTCTCGGAGTCCTGCACGACGAGCCGCGCCTCTCGGAGCAGAGGCGTCTCCATGCGGGCGTGCACGACGGCATCGGGGCGCAGGTCGGGCCGACGCGCCAGCGATCGCAGCGTGCGGAACGCGTCCGCCGTGGCGGTGGTCGCAAACTCCGGGATCGTGGGCTGTTCGACGGGCGGCACGGTGGGTGCGACGGCGAGCGGAGTCGGGGAGCCGGGCTTGGTCGGGTTGAAGAAAATCAGGGCGGCGCCCAGCAGCACCGCGGCTAGGCCCGCCAGCGGCGCCAATCGCCACAGGATCGATGCGCTCGGCGAGGCCGAGGGCGCCGACGACGCCGCGGTTGGGACGGAGCGCGCGCGACGGATCTGATCCATGGTGGAGGATCGGAGCCAGGCGGGCGCACGCTCGATCGGTGGTGCGGCGCGGAGGAGCTTCTCGACGTGGGTGTCACGCGGATCGGACGGGCTGGAAGGGCGCATGGTCATGGCGTGGCCTCCCCGGGCGGGTGTTGGTCGTCGGTCCCGAGCGCCTCGGCGAGGCGCTGGCGTGCGCGGAACAGCGCAACTCGGACCCAGACGACGGGTCGGTTCATCACGTGCGCGATCTCGGGGATCGCGAGGTCTTCAACATACCGTAGCCAGAGCGCGGTCTGCTGCTCGACGCTGAGGAGTGTGCGAGCGAGCGCCCAGACGCGCGATGCGTCTTCTCGGGTGTCGAGCCCGGCGCCCACGCCCCGGTCGAAGGATGTCCCATCGATGTGCTCCGAGATCGAAGGGCGGCGGGAACGGTCCCGGTAGTGCGAGGCCGCGAGACGCACCGCGATCGTGTACAGCCAGGTCGAGAATCGTCGTTCGGGGTCGTACCTGGGCAGTGACGAGAACGCGCGGACGAACGTCTCTTGCGCGAGTTCCGCCGCGTCGTCCCGATTGCCCACACGCCGGAGCAGGAAGGAAAACAATCGGTGTTCGTAGCGTGTGACGAGCGCGCCGTACGCGTCGTGCGAGCCGGCCTGCGCTTCCCGTGCGAGCGCCTCGCACGACGGCCCCTCGTGGCGCGCGACGACCCCGGCCTTGCGGGCCGGAGTCGCGGCGTTGGCGGTGGCGGTCGGAGGGGTCACGTGGCGCCGCTTCAGTAGGGCTGCTTGGCCTTGGGTGTGTGTGTCTTCACCTTCTCGCGCTTGCCGATGCGAACGGTGTGTGAGGCCTTGCCGTCCTCGTTCTCGTCCGCGTGCTCGTCGTGTTCGAAATCCAGCGCGCCCATGTGCTCCGCAAGCTCGATGAGACGAGCGGGGTCCACGGAGAGACGGAGCGAAACGGTGCGCCCGTCCGTCGCCTGGCTCAGCCCGTTGAGCAAGTCGATGAACGGCGCGGTCTCGGGGTCCTGACCGCCCGCGAACCGAGCCATCGCCAGCAGCCCCGACACCATCTGCGAGATGTTCTGCGCGTCTTCATCGGTGCGCGAGAGCACGTCCACCTCAGCCACCAACTTGCCCTGCCGCTCTCCGACATCGACCCGCACGCCCTCCATCCGCTGCATCACGACCGACAGCGGCTCGACGTCGAGGCCCTGCGCGATCTTGGACGCATGGAAGAACACGAGCGAGTTCTCGCCCGGCCCACGCGTGACCGCGGACTTTGCAAAGTCGATGCCCTGCCCGGGCTCGCGGAGGTTCCGAACCGCAGCGACGATCATCCCCGCGTCTTCCCCGACGACGACCAGCCGTTCGCTCTCGTTCGCGCCCGGAAGCACCACGAATCCGGCGTCATCAAAGCGATGGACCGTCAGCCCATCGACCACCTGCTCCTCGTGCTCTCCTCGCGCGATGGCCATGGCCAACGCGTTGTCCACCGAAGCCGTGGTGGTGATAATCGCGACTCCCTCGTCATCGTCCTCGCTCAGACCGAACGCCGTGACGCCCTTGATGTCGGTCCGGGGATCGAGCCCGAGCGCCGCCTTCACTTCATCGAGCTCCGCCGCCAGGTGAGCGCCGCCGCGCTCGATCGCGAAGCGACCCAGCGTTGACGCGAGCGCGGCCTCGACGTCGACGTGCGCCACCCAGAACGCGTTCGGGGGGACCATCGTGGGATTGAACGGCTTGGCGAGCGATGCGGACGCGAGCGTGGCGGCCGCGGCGGTGCACAGGGCGATGCGCATGTGGTGTGAACTCCTGAGCGTCCCCACGAAACCATCGTTGGGAGGGCGGCCGTTCCGCCCGTCGCTCCCTTGTTCCGGACCGATCGCCGGCCGTTACGCGCCGCGGCCGGATTATCACATGCCCCCGCCCGGGTTCCCAGTCCTATTCCCGAGCCGCGGCCGGGATGGCCGGGAGGCTCCGAAGCCCTCGATGGTTATAGGCCCGGACGCCGAACAGCACGTTGTCCTTGCTTAACGGCAGCGTGATCTCGTTCGCTCTGCCGGCGTCCACGCGCCATTGCCAATCGGGCGCGGTGGTGTCGCGGATCAGGATCTCGTACCCGCCGGCGTCGGGATCCATCGTCCATCGAAGGGTGGTGTCGTTCGTGAGATTGGCGGTGACGATTCGCGCATCCACTGGCGTGTTCGGCGCGTTGGCGAGATGCAGCAACGCCGCGGCATTGATCCGCGCTACTCCCGCGAGATACGCCGCATCCACGTATTCCGCACGATCGCCGAACCGCACCACACGTGTTTCGGTCGTCGACGAGAGTCTCGGGTTCGCGTCGCCGGTATGGGTCGTGGATCGCGCGCGCGTCACGGGCTCGTCGCGCACGTACTGATGCTGACGGTTGTAGTCCTCGTTGGTCACGGTGAACCGCACGGCCGCCGGGAACCCGTGCTCGATGAACGCCGTGTGATCGCCCCCGCGGAGGAACCGATCATTGCGATACACCATCACCGGGCGCACGTCGAGCCGGTGACGACTCGACGTTTCGACGACGTAGCGGGCGAGCGTTCGGGCGGGCGAGTCGTTCTCGAGCGCGAGCGCGATGATCCGGCGCTGCGCGTCCGCGTCGGGCTCCCTGGGGAAGCCCTCGGAAAACACGCGCACGTGGGACCGTGCCCAGGCCTTGGCGGTCTCGTTCGAGGAGCCGACCAGCTCTCCGAGGGGGTCGCCCACGATGTCGTTGTTCAGCACGCTGGCGATCGTCGCTCCCCTGGATTTCGCCGCGCCCGCGTGCAGGCGTGCGCCCACGAGCCCCTGCTCTTCCCCGGCCGTAGCCACGAGCACGATCGTGGCGTCGCTTTGGAACGCGAGCGCCGCGCGAGCCATCTCGAACAGGAGGGCGGTTCCGGAAGCGTTGTCGTTGGCGCCCGGGGCGTCGCATTCCGCGTCGGTGTTCTCGCCGCAGATCGAGTCGTAGTGGCCCGTGACGTAGTGCAGACGATCCCGCTTGCTCGCGTCCTTCCCCGGGATCACGCAGACCACGTTGACCAGCTCCACCTCACGGAAGATGCGTCGCCCGTCCGGCGGAACGGTGTGTGAATCGAAGTACACCCGAACGGCCAGATCGCCCGTCCGTCCGGAAGAGGCCGCGATCGCATCGAACTGCGCCTTGATCCAATTCCTCGCGGCGCCGATGCCGCGCGTGGTGGAGGTGGTGTCGGAAAGCGTGTGACGGGTGCCGAACGCCGCGAGGGTGTCCACCGCCGATCGCAATCGATTGGGCGAGACCACGGTGAGCGCCGACGCGATCTCGCTCGGCGGAGCCGACGACGGAACCGGGTCCAGCACCCCCGAGAGCGGCGCCTGCGCGCCGTACACCACCAGCGTTCGGTGCGAGTCGTTCCTCGAGCACGACGCGGCGCTCGCGAGCACAAGGGTGGCGGTCAGCAGGGAAGCGGTTTGAATGGCGTTCATGCTCCCAGCATAATCGCCCCCACCCGGTTCTCGGACGGCCGTTCGGCGCGTCAGACGCCGCGCGTCCCGTGCGAGAGTTCCAAGCGCAACACGTCAAGCGGCGCGATCAGGAAGGTGTCCGACGGCCGACCTCTATTCCGGGTGGGCCGAAACGCCCGCGGGTGGCGGATCACCCGTCTGCGACGATGCCGACGCGCCCGCGGCGGATCCCGCCTCGTCGAAAGTTCACGCTCGGATGGTCGTTCGCCGATTCAAGGGCCACGCCGGCCCGGGGAGCCCGCGCCCGGATACGAGCCATGAGTGCCGTACAATCCATGCCGATGCCGACGACGGCCCAGTTCGCAGGGAAGCGCGTCACCGTCATGGGCCTCGGCCGTTTCGGCGGGGGACTTGGCGTCACTCGCTGGCTGGCCGGCCAGGGCGCCGAGATTCTGCTCACCGACCTCGATCCGGCCGAGAAGCTCTCCGATTCGCTCGCGGGGCTCCGTGATTGGATCGACTCGGGGGCCGTGCGCCTGCGGCTGGGCGCGCACGAGCTCAACGATTTCACGTCTTGCGATCTCGTGGTGGCCACGCCCGCAGCGCCGAGACCCTGGGAGAATCGATTCCTTCGCGCGGCCCGTGCCAACGGGGTGCCCGTCACTACCGAGATCCGCCTCCTCGTGGAGCGACTCCCCAATCGAGCACGCACGATCGGGGTCACGGGCACGGTCGGAAAAAGCACCACCACCGCGATGGTGGCGCACGCCCTGCGACACGCGTTGCCCATCATCCACCACGCGCGATGCGACGCCCTTTCCGCGCGTCATCGGCGCCCGCTTCACTCTCGGCCGTCTCGCGTACACCTTGGGGGCAACATCGGCGGGTCTCTGCTGGAGTCGCTCCCGAACATCGCCCCTTGGGACTGGGTCGTGCTCGAGCTTTCCAGCGCCATGCTCTACTGGCTCGGCCCGGAGGTCGGCTACCCCGGCGCGCTCGGCTGGAGCCCTCACATCGCCGGCGTCACCAATCTCTCGCCCAATCACCTCGATTGGCACACCACGTTCGAGGAGTACGAGTCGGCCAAAGCCACGATCGTGCGTCACCAGCGCGGGCAGGACGGCGATCGGTTCGTCTTCGCCACAAGGTCGGAGGATGCGCGCCTGCTCGCTTGGACGTCGGCTACATCGGCCCGATCCGCCTCCGTCTCCGTGGAGGAGTGGGACATCGAGCGCGCCCCGTTGCTCGCGGTGCCCGGGCGACACAACAAGAAGAACGCGCTCGTGGCGCTTCGCATCGCGCACTACGCGCTCGAAGAAGAGCGTCGAGACGAGCACGCCGATCTCGACGTCGATATTGACGCGATCTGCGCGGACGCTATCGGTTCGTTCCCCGGTCTGCCCGACCGACTCGAGCTGGTTCTGGCACGACGCGTCGGGCGCGGCGAGGGCGACATCGTTCGCTATTACAACGATTCCAAATCCACCACCCCCGAATCGACACTGCTCGCGATCACGGCATTCGACGACGACCCCACCGTCGGCGCCTCCCGCGTGCATCTCATCGTCGGCGGCTATGACAAGGGCGTCGATCTCGCGCGCATCGGCAAGGCCGCGACTCGTCTCGCCGGCCTCTACACCATCGGAAAGACCGCCGGCGCCATCACCGCTGCGGCATCGAAAGAAGCCCCGGTCTTCGATTGCAAGGAGTTGCCGCGCGCGATGGAGTTCATCAATGAGCGCCTTCGCCCGGGCGACGTGGTGCTGCTGAGCCCCGGGTGCGCCTCGTGGGATCAATTCACCAACTACGAAGCCCGGGGTGAGGCGTTCCGAGCCGCCATACGCGGTCTGCCCGGCGCCTATGCCGGGTCCCTGCTCGCAAGGCCTTGACGCGCCACCATTTAGGTTGAGCCGCCCTGACGGGCCCCAAGAGAGAAGTCGGATACCCGAACAAATTTCGATCGAATATTTACCAAACAGACTTGACCTGTCCGAGAACTCTTGTCATCCTATCGAACGCCGAACATTGACGGGCAGGATTGGAGGCAGGTATGGTCGCAACGGAGCAGAAGGTGTCGGAAAACGGTCGCAAAGCAAGTGGGAGGGAGGCTCGCATGGCGGTCGCCATTGAGGACAAGGGCAAGCAGCAGGCGCTCCAGCGCACGCTCGGCCAGATCGAGAAGACGTTCGGCAAGGGCTCGATCATGCGTCTGGACGAGGACGCCGCGCTGTCCATCCCGGGCGTTTCCACCGGCTCGATCTCGCTCGACATCGCGCTGGGCGGGCGCGGCATCCCGCGCGGGCGAATCATCGAGATCTTCGGGCCGGAATCCTCGGGCAAGACCACGCTCGCGCTCACCGTGGCCGCGCAGGCGCAGAAGGCCGGGGGCGTCGCCGCCGTCATCGACGCGGAGCACGCGCTCGATCCGTCCTGGGCCCGGCGCATCGGCGTGAACATCGACGAGCTGCTCGTTTCCCAGCCCGACACCGGCGAGCAGGCGCTCGACATCTGCGAGCTGCTCGTGCGATCCAACGCGGTCGACGCGATCGTCATCGACTCCGTCGCGGCGCTCATCCCCCGCGCCGAGATCGAGGGCGAGATGGGCGACACGCACGTCGGCCTGCAAGCGAGACTCATGAGCCAGGCCATGCGCAAGCTCACCGGCGCGATCGCCAAGAGCAATTGCTCCGTCATCTTCATCAACCAGATCCGGGAGAAGATCGGCGTGATGTTCGGCTCGCCGGAGACGACGCCCGGCGGAAGGGCCCTGAAGTTCTACTCCTCCGTTCGCATCGACATCCGTCGTACCGGCGCCATCAAGGACGGCGACCAGACCGTCGGCTCGCGCGTTCGCGCACGAGTCGTCAAGAACAAGGTCGCCCCGCCCTTCCGTGACGCGGAGTTCGACATCATGTACGACGAGGGCATCTCCGCCACCGGCGATCTGATCGACCTCGCCGTCGCGGAGAACATCGTCGACAAGTCCGGCGCGTGGTTCTCCTACGGCGATGTGCGTCTGGGCCAGGGGCGCGAGAACGGCAAGAAGTTCCTGGCCGAGAACACCGACCTCTTCCAGGAGATCCGCCAGAAGGTGCTCGCCGCCAAGGGCGTGCGCAAGCCCGCGCCGACGGCCGAGACCAGCGAGAACGAGAGCGAGGAGTAGGTCGAACGGGGCCCGCCCCGGAGCGGACGAAAGTCGAGATTCCGGCGCGTCGAGCCGGGAAGTCCCCGCGGCGGCCTGCGTAGGCAACTTGTCACGCCTCATTCCGCCGATATGCTTCCGCCCGGGTTCGGGGCCCGGACAGTCTGCGGCTGTGGCGGAATTGGCAGACGCGCCAGATTCAGGTTCTGGTGGGGTAACACCCGTGGAGGTTCGACTCCTCTCAGCCGCATTCGGGCGCAAGCCCACGAGCGATCCAGCTTCGGAAACCCCTGCTTGGCAGGGGTTTTTCGTTGAATGGAGTCATCCAGCAGACCAGGGACACGAAACGGGAGAGCGGCATCCGAAAACGGCTGATTCGAGCGGCTCGGCGTGGACGAAGACTCCCCCAGCCTTCAGGGGTGTGACTCGGGAGGATTTTGCCGGAACCACTCGACCGGCGGACCCGTACCGTCTCTCGGGCGCAGAAAGCCCATTCCGGCTTTACGCGCTGGAAACTCGGGAGTACTGTACGGAACTCACTTTGGGAGACCGCAGGTGATTCGCGTTGCTGGGATGAGGAAGTCCCGCGCGAACCGCGCCTGCTGAGGAGACCACCATGCAAGCGAATCGTCGGACCGGATTTACGCTGATCGAGCTGCTGGTCGTGATCAGCATCATTGCGCTGCTCATCGGCATCCTGCTGCCGACGCTCGGCGAAGCGCGACGCGCCGCCGGCTATGCCGCGTGCCTGTCCAATCAGAAGCAGCTGGGCGTCGGCCTGGCGAGCGGCATCAACGACAAGAAAGAGCAATTCCCTTCGCTGCCCGTGTCGCAGCAGCTTCCGGGCGGCGCCGGCGCCACCGGGCTCGCCGGCAAGCCGGCGAACATGTTCGCCACCTCGCAGTTCCCGCTGAACGGCTGGGCCGGTGAAGACGCCCCCGGCAAGTTCCCGAATCGTGGATGGAAGGCGTTCAAGTCCAGCGGTCAGGCGCCCTTCTATCGCGGCGACGGCACCCGCTTCAAGACGACACTGCCCGACATGGGCTTTGAGTCCTTCTGGTTCATCGGCATGGGCCAGTACATGGTCGACACCGGCGGCTTCGGCATGCTCAAGGAGCCCTTCGTGAGCCCGGCCGCACGCCTCGTCAAGGAATCCTGGGAAACGTATTCCAACGAGAATCCCAACGAGCCGCACGCTGAGCCGCTCATGTTCACCTCGTACTGGTACTCCCTTTCGACGCACACACATCGTCGGCTGATGGCATGGAAGGAGAAGGGCGGCGAGTTCTTCTCCGGCGGAAGCGGCGGCGGCGGCGGCGCCACCGGCGGCCCGCAGTCCCTCATCGGCGGCGGCCCGGGCGGCGGCAACTGGGGCGCGTTCAACTCGGTGACGCAGGTCGCGTTCCCCGCCATGAAGGGCGGGTTCTATCAGGTGCTCGCCGATCACCAGCGCAGCATCGCGCCGTGGTGGGTTTCCGGCGCGAAGACGACGGTCGCTCTGCTGGACGGCAGCGCGAGGGTGGTCGTCACCGCTTCTGAAGCGGCCGGGCAGACGTTCCCGCAGGAGCAGCAGGGTCTCGACGACGTCGGTAGCGTCGTGGCCGGCACCGGCGGAGCCGTGGGCCTGAGCTTCACGTACGACATCAACGTCGGCAGCGGCTATCAGTCGTTCCGCGTCACGATCGGCGGGCTGGCCGGTCGCGACTTCCGTTGATGCTCAGGTTGGACCACTGTTGCGATCGACGACACGATCTTCTAGGCTAACGCTTCCCTCAGGCCGCCTCGTTCGAACGGGCCTGAGCATTCAAGGAGCCAACAAGGCATGAACGCCAAGATCGTGAAGATTGTGATCGCCGTCGTGCTGCTCGTGGTCGCGGTGGTGCTCATCGCGAAGAACATGGGTGGCGGGTCGGGCGGATTGAAGACCGAGCCCAGCCTCCAGCAGTAACCGGCCTCACAACGCGCAAGACAACACACAGGCGTGGATCGCTCACCCCGGTCCACGCCTTGTTCTTTTTGCCGATCGAAGGACTTTGGGCCGCATTGACGATCGCGCCGTGCGACCGACAATCCCCGGGTGGACGCGCCCGCCGAAGCCGGAGACCTCATCTACGTCGGGCTCGACGAAGCGGGCTACGGCCCCATGCTCGGCCCGCTGTGCGTGGCCATGGCCGCGATCAGGCTGCGCGGGTGGAACCCGGGCGAGGGGGCGGAGGGTGTTCGCGCGCCGGATGTGTGGGAGATGCTCGCGCCGGCCGTGTCGCGTGAACCCAGGGCCGCGAGACGGGGCAGCGTGATCTTCAATGACTCCAAGCTGCTTAAGGCCTCCTCATCCGCCAAGCCTCTTCTTCACCTTGAGCGCGGCGTGTTCTGCGCGCTTGGCGCGCTGGGCAGTCAGCCGTCCACGGACGAGGCATTGCTGACGGCGCTCGGCGCCGCGTTCCCGGATGAGCCCTGGTACGGCGGGCCGCCCATAGACGCTCCGACGAACGCCGATGCCGAGGAGATCTCGCTGAGCACGAACGCACTGCACGCCGCGTGCGAGCGGGCGGGGGTCGAGCTGCTCGCGCTGCGTGTGCGAGTGGTGGGGGAGCGAGAGTTCAATGACGGATGTGAGCTGTGGGGAAGCAAGGGCGCGGTGAATCTGGCCGCGGCGGGGGAGCTGGTGCGCGAGGGGTGGGTACGCTGGGGCGCGGAGGGGACGGGCGTCGAAGGGGGGATGCGACTGGTGATGGACCGCCACGGGGGGCGAACGAAGTATGGGTCGTTCTTCCGGTCGGTGACGGGGAGCGACGTGCAGACGTTGGAGGAGTGCGCGGAGTACAGCCGTTACGCTGTGAGGGGCCCAACGACCGGTCCCGTGCGCCGAATGACGGCGTTACTGACCCCGGAGGCAGACGCTCGCCACTTTCCTGTGGCTCTCGCGTCGATGGCTGCCAAGCTGGTTCGAGAGGTGTCGATGGCGCGAATCAACCGTCATTTCGGCGCCAGGCTCGCCGACCTCAAGCCCACCGCC
Source organism: uncultured Phycisphaeraceae bacterium (assembly GCA_964638515.1). Classification (GTDB taxonomy): domain Bacteria; phylum Planctomycetota; class Phycisphaerae; order Phycisphaerales; family UBA1924; genus CAYPGJ01. The sequence goes on along the minus strand of CAZWZL010000006.1, from coordinate 45,040 downwards.
GGGTACGTGAAGGATGCGCGCCGATGGCTCGAAGACGTCGGGGGGGTGATCACGCCGTCGGAGCGAAAGGCGATGGTGCGTCGGTGGTAAGCACTCGGCTGGATCGGAGCATGCTCGACCTAGCCGCACGGGCCGCGTGGCGCGGGCTTGGGGACGTCGAGCCCAACCCGCCGGTCGGCTGCGTCATCGGCACGGCGAGCGGGGAGATCATCTCGATCGGGCATCATCGGAAGTTCGGGGGGGTTCACGCCGAGGTGGAAGCGCTGGCGCGCGCCGGCTCGCGCGCGCGGGGCGCTACGGCTTGGGTGACGCTTGAGCCCTGCAATCACGCGGGCAAGACGGGCCCCTGTGCCGCGGCGTTGGTCGACGCCGGCATCGTGGAGGTGGTGATCGCGCATCGCGATCCGAACCCGGCGGCAAGCGGGGGCGGCGAGGCGCTCGAACAACGGGGAGTGCGTGTTCGGTATTCGCTCGCAAGCCGCGCGGCCGCGGAGATTTCAGACGCGTTCGTTCATCGGGTGCACACGGGCCGGCCCTGGGTGATCGGCAAGTGGGCCATGACCGTGGACGGCAAGGTGGCGACTCGGACGGGCGAGTCGAAGTGGATTTCGGGTCCTGCGGCCCGCGCGCGCGTGCACCGCCTGCGTTCGCGCGTGGACGTCATCATGACGGGCATCGGCACGGTGCTTGCGGACGACCCCTTGCTCACGGCCCGGGGCGTGGCCCGCGTCCGGCGCGTGGCCGCGAGAGTGGTGGTGGACCCTTCGCTTCGCATCCCCGAGGGCTCGGCGCTCGTGCGCACGGCGCGCGAAGCGCCGGTGGTGGTTGTGGTCGAGGCGCGCTCCATGTCGGGGCGGAACGCGGAGAAAGCCGAGCGGCTGCGGTCGGCCGGGGTGCGAGTGGAGGTCATGACGGGCCAGGAAGAGGGGCGGGTGTGCCTCGAGGGGTTGTTGCGGTGGCTCGGCAGCGAATTGGGCGCGACCCGGGTCGAGGTCGAGGCGGGGCCGGGGTTGACCGGTGCGCTCGTCCGAGAGGGGCTCTTGGATGAGGCCTGGGTGTTCGTGGGAGGGCGGCTGCTGGGAGACGATCGGGCGCCCGGGCCCGCGTCGGGACGGGCATTGGAGCACCTGAGCGAGGCGACGGCGATGCGGTTGGTTCGTTCGCGCGATGTTGGCGGGGACGCCTGGATTGTGTGGAAGCGCGTCAGGGCGTGAGAAGGGCAGGGGTGATCGTCGAGTAGTGGCGCAGGACCTTGCCCGATCGGGTGGCGGGAGTATCAGGGCTGAGGGGCGTTCGGACGAGGGCGCATTCATCGAGCGTTCGGTCGGCCACGTCCTGAATCCGGATGCGGGCGAGGGGCTGCTCGTGCCCGTCGGGGTGAGTGAGCGAGAGGCTCGTCGCGCGCGTGGTCAGCAGGAATCGCAGGAGTTCATCGATGTGCGCATCGTCGGCCTGAGTCGCACGGGACTGGGTCTCGTCGGGCAGGCGGTCGCTCTGCGTCCAGCCGTCGAGTTCGCGTCGGAGACGGCGGGTGAGCGGCGGATGGATGAAGTCGATGGTGACGGCGGCGACGTCGTGCAGCGAAACCGGCGAGGCGAACCGGTGCACGAGCGGTTCGGGATTGGTGGGGACCACGGTGAGGTCCGCGGGCAGCAGTGGGTACATCGGTCCGCCGGGATAACGCGCTGCGGCGGTCGGCGTGGAAGCGCGAGAGCCGGAGGGCCTATCGGCGAGCACCAGCCGTTCCTGCACGGGGAAGCGATCGATCGTCTCGCCGTCGCTCGCGTGGATGGTGAGCGAGATCGAAAGTGCGGGGGTGAGTGGGAGCGGGTCCGGGGAGGGGCGCAGCGAGGCGAAGCGCAGCGAAGCCAAGGCCGAGAGGAGCCTGCTGACCGCGTCCGGGTCGGCCGGCGACACCACGGGCTCGATCAGGCTCCAGCGAGATCCGAGGCGGACGAGCACGATGGGCGCTCCGTCCGGCGTCTCAATCGCCAGCTCGTCGGCGTTGACGGAGGCGGAGGGGAGGGCTGCCGTCGTTCGGAGCGCCGATGTGTTGGCGGGCGTGAACAGTTCGAACGCATCGGCCGGCGCCGTGAACCATCTGCGGGGTGGATCGGCGTACACCCCCGCGCGCGCTCCCACGGGCGGATGCACCGTCAAGTCAAATCGGGCGTCCTTGGCGTGCAGGGCGAGCGTGATGGCGCGTCGGTCGCCGGAGAGCGGGCTGCTGGTCGGGCTGAGCGGGGCGCTGGACACGGCTGCCAGCGCGGCCTGGAGCGCGGTCGCTTCGATCGGCCACGGGGGATCGAGGGGCGACTCCGCCGTGCGCGACACGGTCCAGCGCAGGAGTGCGTCCCGTGCGATGACGAGACGCGAATCGGCGTCGACAAGATCGATTCGGGTGATGGCTGAGGGGTCGAAGGCCAGCACGTGCGTCGTTTCACCCGGGCCCGCCGGGGCGGGCGCGCGCACGGAGGATGTGTAGGCCCACACCAGCGCCAGGACGAAGGAGAGGAGCAGCGCGATGAGCAGCGCGGTGCGCGACATGAGCATCGAGTGTACTGGCGGCTATCGACGGACGAGGTGCACGAGAAGCCCGAGCAGCAGCACGAGGGCGGGCGGGATGAGGGTGACGCCCCAGCGTAGCGCGGTGAGCGCGGATGCGGACATCGCGGGGATCCGGGGTGTGGAGACGGATTCCGCGCCCGGGGCGAGCAGGTCGTCCTGATGCGCGAGCCAACGGAGCGAGGCATCGAAGAGTTCGGAGTTGCCGGGATTGAGGGCGGTTGGTCTCGGGGCGTTCGGGTCGGGTTCGAGCGCGACGGGGTCGAAGAACCACGCGCTCGCGCCGACGACGACAAGTCGCTGCTCGGCGTGGCCGGAGGCCGAGTGCGGAGCCGGGCGCGCCGCTGCTGCGGCGACCGGCCAGGGGCCGTGCACATTGTCGGAGGCCGGGTCACGCGTGGGGGGCTCGGATGTCAGGGCTCGCTGGTCGCGGGGGACCGCTCGGAACGAGAGCCACTGCGATTCTCCCCACACGTCGGGTGAATCCGGGATGATGAGAATCGGCGCGGCCGGGGCGTCGACGCGCATCGGCGTCGGCCATGGGAGGCTGAGGGAGAGACCGGCCAAGGGGGCGGTCAAGGGGTGGGTGGCCGTCCTCTCGGCCAGTGCGCGAAACTCGGGCCAGAGCAGTGTTCCGCGTGGTGTCGAGAGTCTCTGCACCAGAGGGCGGCCGGTGTCGGGGTGAATGGCGAACGGCGCCACCAGTTCCACGAACGGGTCGGGCTGGCCGACGCGCGGGAAGAGCGAAGGCTCGAGCGTGAGCAGAACGTTCTCGCCTCGTTCAAGAAGCGTCCGGGTGACGGCGGCCAGACGGGAGATTGCCGTGGAGGCTTCGCGCGCGGAAGCGGTGGGGGGGATGATGACGTAGACCGCGGGGCGTGCGGGCGTGGATTGTGGGAGCGCGGGCTCGATGTCTCTGAGCGCGATGGGCCATTCGACGACGGCGTGGCCGAGATTGGAGAGACGGTGGAGGAGCCCCGCGAAAAACGCGCGGGCGTCGGGCGATTCCGGGTTGGATTGATCATCGAGCAGGCGGGGCGAGACCGCGTGCACGAGCACGACGGTGGGAGGTGGAGTGGTGAGTGAGGCCAGAGCGGTGGCAAGGAGTTGCTCGGCGCCAGCGCGCGTTGCGCGTTCATCGCCGGGCGCCGCAAGCAGGGCGTCGTACGCGACGGCGGTGAGCGCCGAGTCGGAGATGAGCAGCACGGCGGGCCCCGCTTCGACGGCGCGGAGCAGGGAGAGCAGGTCGAGGGGGGCGAGCCTGGAGAGCGCGTCCGAGGCTGCGAGCGCGCGATCCCGAAGAACCGTTGGATCGGCGGACAGCCCCGGCGCGCGGAGCGAGGCCAGCGCGTTGAGGTCCTTGGCGACCTTCTCGAGCAGCGCGCGGATCGGCTCTCGGAGCGCGTCGGTGGCGGGGAGATTGAGCCCGGCGTGGGGGAGAACCTTGCGGGTGGCGGTGGATGCGACGAGGGCTCGGAGTTCGTCGGCGCGCACGCGCATGGCGGCGGCGGCCGCGGCCAGCGCGTCGCGGGACCGATCGTCGGGGGGAAGCGCGGCGCGCGCGGTCTCGAGCGCGTGGGAGAGGGACGCGAGCGGATCGGCGAGAGAGGCGGCCGCGTCGAGCGATGCTTCGAGCGATTGGGCGTGGGCGGAGATGAGATCGCGTCTGGGTTCGGCGAGCCGGCGGAGCAGGTCATCGAATCGGGGGGCGCCGTCGATGGAGGCGGCGTCGATGCTGGTGATCGTGAGCTTCGTGGAGGCTCGATCGAGCGCATCGAGCAGGTCAGCGAGCGCGCGGCGTGCGGAACGGTCTGCGGAGGGCGCGTTGACCACCAGTATGTCGACTGGCCCGGAGAGGCCGTCGATGATGGCGCGGGTGCGGGGGGAGAGTGATTGTGATCGTGCTGCGGTGAGGTCCAGGCGGACGCGATGGGATTGGGCCAGCGCGATGGAGGCGCCGGCGGCGATGATCGCAGCCAGCGTGAGCGCGAGCGTCGTGAGCGCGTAGCGCCAGCGGCGGCGGGGCGCGGTCATCGCCATCGGCGAGTCTCCAACGCTGAGACGGCGAGGGTGAGCGCCACGCCGGAGGCGACGAGGAAGTAGACGAGGTGGGAGGTGTCGAGCACGCCCCTGGCGAAATCGGCGAGGCGCAGCTCGGGAGAGAGCGCGTACAGCGCGCCGTCGAAGGGGGGCGGAAGGAACGCGGCGCCCTGCACGGTGACGAGCCTGATCAGGATGAGCGAGCCGACGGTGGCCAGGAACGCGGACGCCTGCGAAGCCGTGCACGCGGAGCACAGGACGCCGACGCTCACGTAGAGGAGCGCGAGGAGGAGAAGCCCGAGATAGCCCACGAGGGCGCCGGCCAGATCGAACGATCCGAGTGTGGCGAGCAGGGCGGGGTAGGCCAATGTCGGGATCAGCATGATCGAGACAAACAGGAACGCCGCGAGGGCTTTGGCGGGGACGATGTGCCATTCGGAGACGGGCGCGGAAAGGAGGGATTCGATGGCGCCGGAGCGTCGTTCCTCGGCGAGCGTCTTCATGGACACGGCGGGGGCGACGAAGAGCAGCAGCCACTGCGAGATGGAAAAAAAGTCACGGAGCGAAGCCGGGGCGGCGGGACGAAGCGTGGCGAGCGCGAAGACGGCGCCGGCCAGCACGAGGTACAGCGCGATGATGAGCCATCCCGTCGGTGTGCGGAAGAGCGAGAGCAGTTCGCGCTTGGCGATCGCCAGGAGCGGCGTCATGGCTTGTTCCCCTCCGGCTCAACGATGCTCGCCGCGAAGACGGACTCGAGCGTCGGCGCGTCGCGGTGCAGATCGCGCACGAGCGCGTCCGCAGCGCGCGCGGAACGGGCGAGGGCCTCTCGAAGGTCCGGCGCCCCCGGGCTCGCCGTGATCTTCAGAACAGTCCAGTGGTCGGGCGTCGTGGGCTGAGCGTGAATCCGCGCCACCCCGGGGAGCGGGGCGAGCGCGTCGCGAAGGCGCGCGGCGTCGGAGGCGCGGCATTCGATGGAGTAGGGCGCCTGGTGGGAGTGCGCGTTCAGCAGATTCCCGGGAGTGTCGTCTGCGCGGATGGACCCGCGCGCGATGATGATGACACGGTCGCAGAGGCGCTCGACCTCGGGAAGGATGTGCGAAGAGAGCAGCACGGCATGGTCCTGGGCGAGCTCCCGCAGCAGGGCGCGTGTTTCGAGGATCTGTCCCGGGTCGAGCCCGGAGGTCGGCTCGTCGAGAATGAGGGCGGGCGGATCGTGGAGGATGGCCGCGGCGAGCCCCACACGTTGCCGGTAGCCCTTGCTCAGCGCGCCGATGTGTCGTCGGGCGGCGTCTCGGAGTTGGCATCGCTCGATGGCGCGATCGGCGGCGGAAGCGCGGGTTGCGCGGGGCAGACGATGGAGGGCCGCGCGGTATCGGAGATAGTCCCGAACGCGCATTTCGGGGTAGAGGGGGTTGTGCTCGTGCAGCAGGCCGAGCCTGGCTCGGGCCGAGAGGGAATGTTGGATGGTGTCCAGCCCGTCGATGGAGGCGGCGCCGGAGGAGGGGGGGAGGTAGCCGGCGAGCATCCGGATGGTGGTGGTCTTGCCGGCGCCGTTGGGGCCGAGGAACGCGGCCAGGGTTCCCCGGGGGATGGAAAAGGTGGCGTCGCGCACGGCGGCGATGGGGCCGAAGCGTCTGGAAAGTTGTTGGGCGTGGATCATGGTGGGGGAGTCGGCACAGTAGCGGGTGTGGATTGGTCGATGTCAAGGGGGGATGGGGGAGGGAATCGGCGGATAGGATGATCGCGGAGGCGCGAGTCAACGATGACGAAACCCAAGCGTGAGTCCGGGTCCGGGTTGGAGCGGGCGCGGCTGTTCGTGCTGGCTGACCAGCGGGAGCCGTCGGAGGCGTTGCTCAGTGCGCTGAAGGAGCACTTCGAGGTCGTTCGGGTGGATGCGGCTCGTGCCGCGGAGGCGGTGTGGCAGGGCGAGCACGTTTCGGTGATGGCGGACGCGGCGGAGCTGACCGGGCTTGGGCGGGCGTTGACGGTGGCCCAGGAGCGGGGGCTGTTGGAGTCGATCGGAGAAGCGGCCTGCCTGTACGAGGCCGGGGGACGAATCGTGTGGGCCAGCCCGCTGTTCATGGAGTTGGATGTTCAGACGCGCGAACGGGTGATGGAGGCCTGCGAGCGGGCGGGTTCCTGGCTGGATGCCGGCTTCGGGGAGAGCGGGGTTCGAGGATCGGCGCACCGGCAGCGCGTGGTTTCGACGGATCAGCGGGCATACGAGGTGTTGGTGGCGCGAGCGTCGGCGGGGCGGGGCGCCGGCAACGCCGACGGGGCGTGGCGCGTGGCCGCGGTCGTTCGGGATGTCACGGCGATGCATCGCACGCAGCAGAAGATCGACGCGTTGGACCGGGCGGGTCAGGAACTGGTGCGGCTGGAGTCGGACCAGGTGCGCCGGATGCATGTGCATGATCGGCTCGATTTCCTCCGGAAGAAGATCGTGCAGCTCGCGCACGACCTGCTGCAGTTCGACCACTTCGTGATCTACCTGCTCGATCCGGACGGGCGGAAGCTGGAATTGGTGATGTCGTCCGGGCTCCGGCAGGGCGTGCAGGACATTCAGCTGTACGCCTCGAAGGAGGGGAACGGGATCAGCGGGTATGTCGGCGCCACGGGGCGCTCGTACATCTGCCACGATGCGGCCAAGGACCCGCGGTACATCCGGGGCATGGACACGCCGGGTTCGTCGCTGACGACTCCGCTGACACTCGATGACAAGGTGATCGGCGTGTTCAACGTCGAGAGCAATCGAGTGGGCGCGTTCACGGAGGACGACCGGCACTTTGCCGAGATTTTCGCCCGGCACGTCGCGATGGCGCTGCACATGCTGAATCTGCTGGTGGCGGAGCGGATCGTGACGAACGAGGCCGTGGCGGGCCGGATGGAAGGGGAGTTGCAGGAGCCGTTGAACGACCTGGCCGTGGAGGCGGAGTGGCTCAAGGAGCAGGCGCTCGCGGCGGACCCGGCGGTGGCCGAGCACGTGGCGCGGATCATCCGCGACGTGGAAGCGATCCGGAAGCGCGTGAGGGAAGTGTCAAAGGGGGCGAAGTCGATCCTGGGAGTGGATCAGGAATTGGCGAGCAGTTCGGAGGATCCGCTGTTGTCGGGGCGTCGGGTGCTGGTGGCGGACGATGATGAGGAGATCCGCGGGTTGATCCGCGACGTGCTGACCAAGCGCGGCGCGGTCGTGACCGTGTGTGCGACGGGCGGGGAGGCCGTGACCATCCTTGAGGAGGCGTATGCGGGAGTTGCTGGCGGGAGCGCCAGTCGCAAGGGAGGACCGGACTCGAAGGGATTCCGGCTGATCGTGTCGGACATCCGGATGCCGGACAAGAACGGGTACGAGGTGTTCTCGACGGCGCGCCGGCTGGACACCTCGCTGCCGGTCATTCTCATGACGGGTTTCGGGTACGACCCGCATCACTCGATCGTGCGCGCCAGCCAGGAGGGGTTGCAGTGCGTGCTGTTCAAGCCCTTCCAGGTGGACAAACTGATCGAAGAAGTACACAAGGCCATGAGCGCCAACTGACGGGCGTCAGCTGGTCCGTCGGGCCGAGAGTACGCGCGGCAGGCCGTCGCAGTCGGGCAGCACGCGTGATTCGCAAAGGTCTGAGCGGGCTTGAGCGAGGGCGAGGGCTGCATCCGCGCTCGAAGCCGCGATCTCGATCAGCAGATCGCCGCCCGGACGAAGCCGTGGAGGGGCCTCCACGAGCAGTCTTCGAACGAGGTCGAGCCCCTGCGGCCCGCCTCGCAGCGCGAGATGCGGTTCGTGGTTCTTCACGTTCGGGGGCACGGCCGGCCATTCTTCATCGGGGATGTAGGGGGGGTTCGCGACGATGAGGTCGAACGACTCGGCCTGGGCCAACGGGGCCAACAGATCGCCTTCGAACAGCGTGAGTCGTCGCTCGAGCTCGTGCCGCTGCATATTCGTGCGAGCCAGCGCGAGCGCGTCCGCTGAAAGATCGACGGCGTACGCCCGGGCCTGGGGAAGATGGATGAGCAGCGAAATGGCCAGCGCGCCCGTGCCGGTGCAGATATCTGCGATGCGGAGCGGCCGATCCCTGCCGTCTCGCCCGAGCCGCTGGAGCACGGCCTCGACGATGGTCTCGCTGGACGGGCGCGGGACCAACGCGCGCGGGTCGACGTGCAGCGGAATCCCGAAGAACCAGGCCTCGCCGACGAGATACTGCACGGGCTCGTTGCGGAGCGCGCGCGCCGCCAATGATCGGAGCGCGGCCCGCTCAGCGTCGGACGCGGGGCGATCCGGGCTGGTGTAGAGGTCGAGCCGCTGCACGCCGAGCGTGTGGGTGAGCAACATGTCGGCGAGCAGACGAGGGGAATCGAGCCCCGCCTTGGTGAACGCCTCGACCAGCCAGGCGAGCAGTTCGCGGGTGGTCCAGCGTTTGGCCTGGCTCTGGGCGGGCGGGGGCATGCGGCGAGTGTAGTGCGCGGACGATCCTCGCCGTCGGCTTCGTGGCGGATCGGCTACGATGCGGCTCTCCGCTCACAAGGTACGGGGGCGAGGATTGTTGGCCGCTTTATGGAGACGCCGGGCGATGCCCGAACATCGAACGCTATGGTTGTCGGCGGAAGCGATGGAAGTGGTGCGCCAGCGCGCTGAGTCGGCAGGCGTGTTTGGCGGGGTGTCCATCCGCAACAGCGACGTGGTTGGCGAGGCGTCCGGCTCCGGCGCCCCGGCCGAGTACGTCGTGACGGAGTCCGAAGGGCGCGTGTGGGTGATGCTGCGGACGGCCGATCGGTGGCTGAGCCAGTCGATCGAGCAGGACCTCATGCACACCGGGGACAAGCTCGAGGAGCTGATCGAGGAGGAGCTGGCCGATCTTGGGTATGAGGGAGTGTGCGGCAAGGTTGAGCACTTCCGGGACGACGAGAAGCGGTTTGTGTTTCGCACCGCGGCTCCGGTGCGTGATCACGCCACCGCCCGGGAGGTCGGGGCGGTTGCGGCGGTGTTTCTGCTCGCCCTCGAAGCAGCGTTTCGTCCGCTGGGCGACATGGAGGCGGGTGACGAGAACGAGTGACAGCCCGCGAGGCGCCGCCGAATCCGGCGCGGTGTTCGGGCAGGAGCGGTGACGGGAATGCGGATCCTCATGCTCGGTTGGGAGTTTCCGCCGTTTATCAGCGGCGGTCTGGGCACGGCGTGCTTCGGGCTGACGCGCGCGCTCGACCGGCAGGGGCACGAGGTGTTGTTCGTTCTGCCTCGTCCGATCGGCAAGGACGTCAAGTCGCACGTCAAGCTCTTCGGTCCTGATGCGCTCGCGGCGGCGCCCGAAGCGCCACGGCCGATGGCGCCTCCCCAGCATCGACCGGCCGGCAACACGCCGGCGGGGGAGCCGTCCCATCGCGAGACGACCATGGTGATGTCGGAGTCCATGTCGGCCCCGCAGTCCAAGCCGGGGGCGCTGGGTGATCAGATCGAGGCCTTCCGCCACGCGGTGCTCGTGGGGCTGCCGGGCGGCTTTGCGAGCCCGTACGGCAGCGGGGGGCCCGTCGGGGGTGGGGGATCGAGCACGAGCGGGGTGCGTATCGCGATTCCCGCCGGAGCGACGCCCGAGCTGATTCGCGCGATCCGGATCGAGGTCGAAGCCCTGCGCGCGGCCGGGGTCCACATCGACGCCATCGAGGAGTTCATCGATTCCCCGATGACGCCTGCGGCTCTCTCCGGACGGGCCGGGGAATACTGCGGCGATCTCATCGGCGAGGCCGGCCGCTACGCCGCGATGGTCGTGCGTCTGGCGCGTCGGGAGCGATTCGACGTGGTGCACGCGCACGACTGGCTGACGTACCCGGCCGGCATGGCCGTGGCTCGCGCCACGGGAAAGCCCCTCGTCATCCACGTTCATGCCACGGAGTTCGATCGATCCGGCGAGCATGTCAACCAGCGTGTCTACGACATTGAGCGTCGGGGCATGCACGCGGCGACTCGGGTGATCTGCGTCAGCGAGTACACCCGGAGGATCTGCGAGGCGCGGTACGGCCTGAGCCGGGCCAAGTCGCGCGTGGTCTACAACGGCGTCGATCTCGAAGGGGAGCAGCCGATGCCGGACCTGCGCATCGAGGCCGGCGACAAGATCGTCCTGTTCCTCGGGCGCATCACGATGCAGAAGGGCCCGGAGTACTTTGTCGCAGCCGCGAAACGCGTGCTGGAGAAAATGGACAACGTGAAGTTCATCGTGGCCGGCGCCGGAGACATGGCCGCGCGGATGATCGAGCAGGCCGCGGCGTACGGCATCGGGCACAAGGTGTTGTTCACGGGATTCCTGCGCGGGCGCGACGTGAAGCGCGTGTTCGAGATGGCGGACCTGTACGTGATGCCGAGCGTGAGCGAGCCGTTCGGCATCGCGCCGCTGGAAGCGATGAGTCATGGCACGCCGGTGATCATTTCCAAGCAGAGCGGGGTGTCCGAGGTGCTGACGCACGCGCTCAAGGTGGATTTCTGGGACGTGGACGACATGGCCAACAAGATCGTCGCGGTGCTCCGCCACCCGCCGCTCTCGAGCACGCTCCAGGAGCACGGCGCGATGGAGGTCCGCCGGCTGACGTGGGACGGCGCCGCGGAAAAGTGCGTGCGAGTCTACGGCGAATCCATCGGCGAGATGGTCGGCGTGTGACCGCACTCGCCGCAGGCGATTCAGTTGAGCGCAACGCGCACCGGCTCGCCCGGAGCCGTCGGCTGCGCAACCACGTCGAGCCGGATCGAAGTGTCGAGGTACGGTCTGGCGCGGCGCGCATCACGCGTCGTCAGGTGGCAGATCGGCGCGGCCGTCGTGAGCGGCGAGCCGCCCGAAGCGATCGCGAGTGCGTGCAGCGTCGCACGGTTCCGCTCCGCCCACGCGCTGGCCGCCAGGAGCGCGGCTGCGGCCGAGGCGGTCGTCTCGCTGTGGTCATCCATGTGCAGGTGCAATGCGCCGTCGAGGTCCACTCGGAATCGAACGTCCGGCGCCTCGGGACAGCGGGCCTCGAGGACCAGTTCCCGCGGCTCCGTCGAACGATTCATGCGCGAGGGAAGCGGGGGGCTTGATTCAGTGGCGGGCGCCTTCCGCGGCGTCAGTAATGGCTGACGCTCCGACGCGGGCGTCGAGGGCTGCGCGCACGAGCCTCCCGCGCTCGATGCGTGGAGTTCGATGGCTTCGAGCACGTCATCGACGATCGCGCCGTCGCGACGCCAGATCGTCTCGCACGGGGCGTGATCCGGATGGGTGATGGCGCCCGCGAACTCGACGCGCAGCGACAGGAACGAATCCGATGCGCGCCGGAGCGCGCGATGGGCGTCCAACGCTCGTTCTCGCGAGGCCCCGACGACGCAGAGTCCAAGATGAGGCCGAGGCGACGATTCGGCCAGCAGCAGGGGAGCGAGTCGCTTCATCGCTGCGTACGCCGCCACGGCGCCCGTCTCCCCCGCGCCCGAGAGCACGGTGATGCGGCTGATCCGCCGATCGATCGGGATTCCGGGCATGTCTTGGACCGCGAGTAATGCGAGCGGACAGCCTTGACTGTGGGCGGGGGAGTGTTCCGATGCCGCTGATCCCGGAGGCAGCGGCTCAGGATCGATCCGTTGAATGGTGGCCAGCCCGTCATCGGCTCGCGCGAGAAGGGCCGGGAAGCCGAGCGTGAGAGCCCGCGAGCGGGCGTACGCGATGAGCCAGCCCCCCGGAGGCCGGGGGAGATTGGCCGGGACGATGATTTCGAGAGGCGGTCTGGGGCGAGCCCTTTGGGGCGCGACTCGTGGGTCGATGGACGATTCGCCGGGCTCAGAGAGCGGCTCGCGGTCGAGGAACAGGTCCGCGAGCGCATCGAATTCGCCCGGCGTGAGGGCCGTGCTGTGCATGCACGGCAGATCGGTGTCCACGATGAGGCGCAGGTGATCGGCGGTCGGCTCAGCGGTGTTGGGCTGATGAGGCATCGCCGGCTCCTGGGGATTCGAAAATGGGTTGAGGCATCAGCGCCGAGGGGGCGCGCGGGCGCACCACGATGACGCTCGCCGGGGTTCCATCGTCCGACGGCGCCTGCTCCTCGGCGTTCGGATCGGGCGTCCACCGTCCGTCGATGATGAACCGATATCGCATTCGCCCGGCCGGGAGCGAGACGTGCGCTTCATGCCAGCCGGTGGTTGCGTTGTAACGAAGGGGTGTGGTGGCGGGAGACCAGCCGTTGAAATCACCCGCGATGAATACGCGGGCGAGCGCCGAGGTCTTCACCCGAAAGAGCCGGTCTTCCAGCACGCTCGCGGATTGAGGAGCAATGTCCCGAGCCAGACGGGCCTGGTACGCGTCGCTCCGGGCCGACAGCGATCGGATGCGCGCGGCCATCTCGGCGGCACGAGAGCGCAGCGCATCCGGGGTGTCGTCCGTGATCGTTGACGATTCTGCGACGGCGCCCGAGCGCTCCGCGCGCGGCGCGAGGGGAGTGAGGGGCTCGCCGAGAGCCCACTGCGCCAATCTCGCGTAATCCTCGCTGCCCATCGCCTCCGGCGCGACCTCCACGATGGGGCGTCCCGCGGCGGCTGCTTCACGCAGGCGTGTGTCCAGACGAATCACGTTGGGCAGCAGCTGGTCGGCAAACGCCTGCTGAACCTCGTCAAGCAGACGACGTGCGAGCGAACTGCGTTCGTCGTGCATCGTGGGCAACACGTGGTACCGCAGGTCCTTTCCGAGCCGCCGCGTGAGCGCCTGCACCGTCTGCACCTGTCTCGCGGCGCCACGGATGGCGAAGAACGACGTCTCGACGGGGATGATGATCTCATCCGCGGCGCGCAGGGCGTTGTAGGTCAGCAGGCCGATGGTGGGGGGGCAGTCGACGATGCAGAACGCGTAGGGCGGAGCGTTGTCGCCCGAGCCCAGCGCGCGGATGACGCGGAGCAGGCGTGTGTCGCGATCATCGAGCGAGGCCAGCCCGCCGCGAGACGCTTCCAGCCCGGCCAGGCGGACCGTGCTGGGAACGAGATCGAGGTTGCGGCTGACCGGCCAGAGCAGTCCCTCGCGCGCGATCGTCTCTCGGGCCGGCGTGAGGAGCGCGTCGCCGATGTGACGTTCGATACGGTGCTCGGGGACGCCCAGCCCGGCGGCGCAGTGTGACTGCGGGTCGAGGTCGATGAGCAGCGTGTGATGACCGCGCCGAGCGAGCGCGCCGGCGAGGTTGATGGCCGTGGTGGTTTTTCCACAGCCGCCCTTCTGGTTGACGATGGCGATGGTTCGCACGCCGGGGCCCTGTGTGGGCAGACCGCCTCCGTCCTGGGAGGACCATCGCCCATCGGTTGGTTATCGGGCCGCGGGGCTTTGCGGCTTTGAAAGCGATGGTGCGCGATCACGCGCGGATCGCGTCGAGCCCCGCCCGCACCGCTTCAACGGGGGGATTTTCCACGACCCGGGCGCGGCCCTCGCCCAGCGGCAGCACCAGACGCGTGCGCCCTTTCAAGACCTTTTTGTCGTGGCTCATCCGTTGGAGCAGCGCGGCGCTCGGGGGCAACCCGGACACCTCGTGAGGCAGCCCGCACGCGGCCAGGGCCTCGTCGAGCGCCGCGGGAAGTCCAGCCGGGCAGAGCCCTGCGCGACGCGCGCACGCCGCGGCAGCGCGAAGCCCCAGCGCCACCGCCTCGCCGTGAAGCAGTGTGATGTGCGACTGGCCGAGGGCAAGATCCGGGAGCGGCTCGATGGCATGGGCGAAGGTGTGTCCGAGATTGAGCAGCGCCCGACCCCCATCGCCCGTGGACTCTTCGCGCTCGTCTCCCGCGACGATCGCGGCCTTGATCGCGACGTTGCGCGCAATGAGCTCGATGAGCACGCCCGTATCGCGTTGCACGATGCGGGGCGCGTTGGCGAGCGTCCACGCGAGCAGATCGGGGTCGCCGGCGTCGGCCGACAGCAGAGCGTGCTTGACACACTCCGCGAGCCCGGCGCGAAACTGGCGATCCGGCAGTGAACGCAGCACGCCGACGTCGGCCAGCACCACATCGGGCTGATGAAAGGCGCCGACCATGTTCTTGAGCAGGCCCGCGTCGGTGAGGAGATTGACGCCCGTCTTGCCGCCCACGGAGGCGTCCACCATGGCGAGGAGCGTGGTCGGGCACTGAATCACAGGGATGCCCCGGCGGTACGTCGCCGCGAGGAAACCACCCACGTCGCCGACGACGCCCCCGCCCAGCGCGATCACCGGCTCCCCGCGCTCCTGGCGCGACTCGGCCAGATCGACGAGCAGGTTGGCCAGCGTGCCGAGCGTCTTGCGAGTCTCCTCGGCGTGCACCGAGGCGGCCGAGACGTGGAACCCGCGATGCGCGAGCGAGCGCGATACGCCGATGACGGCTTCGTCGGGAAGCCCGGCGTCATACACGAGGAACGCGCGCCGGCCCGGGCCGAAACGCGGCGCGAGGCGTTCGCCGATCGAGTCGAGCAGTCCCTCCCCGACGACCACCTCGTAGTCGCGGCTGGCGGCGTGCACCACAACCGTTCGCGTGCTGGAGTTCTTCATGGCGCCCGGGCGGTCACTCCCACTCGATGGTGGCCGGAGGTTTGGAGGAGATGTCGTACACCACCCGGTTCACGCCCCGAACCTCGTTGATGATGCGCGATGAGATCGTGGCGAGCACGGCATACGGGATCCGCGCCCAGTCGGCGGTCATGAAATCCTGCGTTTCGACCGCGCGAATGGCGACCACGCTCTCGTAGGTGCGCCCGTCCCCCATCACGCCCACGCTCCGCACGGGCAGGAGCACCGCGAACACCTGGCTGGTGGATCGGTACAGATTGCTGGCGACGATCTCCTCGAGCAGGATCTCGTCGCAGTCGCGCAGCACGTCCAGCTGCTCGCGCGTGACCTCGCCGAGCACGCGCACGGAGAGACCCGGGCCCGGGAAGGGGTGGCGCCAGACCATCTGATCCGGCAAGCCGAGCACCTCGCCGAGCTTTCGCACCTCGTCCTTGAACAGGTCGCGCAGCGGCTCCACGAGGTCGAACCCGAGCTGCTCGGGCAGCCCGCCGACGTTGTGGTGCAGCTTGATGTTGGCGGATTGCCCCGCGTGACCGTGCCCGGATTCGATCACGTCCGGATAGAGCGTCCCCTGCGCCAGGAATCGAAACGCGTCGGGCGAGCCGGCCGAGGCGCGGGGGCGGATCGTCTTCGCCGCGTCCTGAAACACGTCGATGAAGCGCCTGCCGATGCGCTTGCGCTTCTCCTGTGGATCGGAGACGCCGGCAAGATCGGAAAGGAACTGCTCTGCGGCGTCCACCACGTGCAGATCGATGTCGAAGTGATCTCGAAACGTGGATTCCACCAGCGCCCGCTCGTTCTTGCGCAGAAGACCGTTGTCCACGAACACGCACGAGAGCTGATCGCCCACGGCCCGATGAATCAACGCCGCGCACACGGCGGAGTCCACGCCGCCCGAAAGCCCGCACAGCACGCGGTCCTTGCCCACCCGATCGCGCACGCGCGCCGCGGCCGTGTCCACAAAGTCGGCCATGCGCCAGGTTCTGCGGCACTTGCACACCTCGAACACGAAATTGCGCAGGATGTCCACGCCGTGGGGCGTGTGCGTCACCTCAGGATGAAACTGCAGGCCCAGAAACGGCTTGGACCGATGCCGGACCGCCGCGTGCGGGCAGGTGGGCGTCGAGGCCAGCGTCTCGAAATCGCGATCGAGGTCCAGCACCTGGTCGCCGTGGGACATCCACACCGTGGTTCGCTGGGGGATGGCTTCGAGCAGCCCCTTGTCCGCGCCCTGGGCGATCGACAGATGAGCCCTCCCGAACTCCCGCGTCCTCCCGCGCTCGACACGCGAGCCGAAGATCTGACAGGCAAGTTGCATGCCGTAGCAGATGCCCAGCACCGGCACGCCGAGGTCGAGAATCGCCGGATCGCACCGGGGAGCATTCGGCTCGTACACGCTCGAGGGGCCGCCGGACAGAATGATCCCCTTGGGTCGCATCCCGCTCAGCTTGGCCGCGGAAATGTCAGGCGCCACCAGCACCGAATATGCCCCGGCGTCGCGCACGCGCCGCGCGATCAACTGCGCCGTCTGCGAGCCGAAATCGAGGATGGGGATGACCTCGTCGTGCGGCAGGGCGCTCTCGGCGGCGGGCATAGGGGGCTCACGGGGGGGGTTTGCGTGGAAAGGGGAGGATTCTACCATGAGCCGACAAATGAGGGTGTGCGTTCTGGTCATGTGCGCGATGCTGGCGGCGTGCTCGCTTCCCGAGCGGGAAGTCGGGTTTCACTCCCGAGATCCGGCCGTGCGGGTCCAGGCGCTCCGCGAAGCCATCGCGAACAACGATCGTGCCGCCATCCCTCACCTCATCGCCATGCTCGACAGCGAAGACCCGGCCCTCCGCATGTTCGCTCAGCACGGGCTCGAACGCATGACGGGCCAACGCTTCGGCTACGACCACGCCTCTCCCCCGGCCCAGCGAGGCCCCGCGGTGGACGCGTGGGTCGCTTGGTGGCAAGCGCAGTCCGACGTGGCCGACGGAGGAGTCGGCGATTGACCGGCCCAAACCCGCCCACTCCAGGCCCCGTGATTCTCACCGCGAAACCCGCCGGGGCGGCGCACGTCCGAGTCTCCGTCCGTAGTCAAGCGCGCTACCTCGCGCCGGTGCGGACCGCCATCGACTCGCTCGCCCAGAACTGCGGCTTTGATCGCGCCGCCGCAGGGCACATCGCCCTGGCGATCGATGAGGCGATCTGCAACGTGATCCGTCACGGGTACCAAGGCCGTGAGGATGGTGAGATCTCCCTCAGCATCTGGCCCGTCGAGGAGAACGGGGCGCCCGCCGCCATGTGGATCGAACTCGAAGATCGCGCGAGGCAGGTCGATCCGGCCTGCATCGCGCCGCGGGATCTGGACGATGTGCGACCCGGCGGGCTGGGGGTGCACCTCATCCGAGAACTCATGGACGAATCCAGGTACGAACCCCGGGAAGGCGGCGGAATGCGCCTGACCATGGTGCGGCGGTTGCCTTCCGCGGGCTCACGAGTCAAGATCGAGACGCGGTGCCCCGACAAGGGGGGGACGAAACCCGCATGAACCCCACCCCCACCAGGAGGCCCTGCCTCGGCAGGTGAACGACACATGGCATCCGAGGCAATGGAAGTGCAGATCGAGGAGCAGCCCGGCGGGACGATTCTGGTGCCCGAAGGCGATGTCGACCTGCACCGCTCTCCTGTACTCCGCGAGCGGCTCAAGGCCGTGGCCCAGCGAAAGCCCAGGCGGCTCATTGTGGATCTTTCTCACGTCCCGTACATGGACAGCAGCGGCGTCGCCACGCTCGTCGAAGCGATGCAGATCACCAAGCGGCAATCCACCACCCTCGTGCTCTGCGGGATGGGTGACCGCGTGCGATCCATCTTCGAGATCGCCAAGCTCACATCCGTGTTCCGCATCGTTGCCGATCGGGAAGCAGCGCTCAACGCCTGAACCATGCCGTCGGACCAAGCCAGCCCCAAACCCGCCCCGATCCTGCTGAGGCCGCTCGAAGTCACGGGCGCCCGCGCCTTCGAGCTGCTCGATCACATGGGCTCGATGTGGTTTCTCTTCGTGCAGACCGTCCGCTGGATCGTCCGAGCCTGCACCGATCGAAAGGTGCGATTCGGCCGGCCCGCGGTGGTCTCGCAGATCGTGCGCGTGGGCGTCGGCTCGATCTTCATCGTGTCGCTCGTCTCCGGCGCCGTCGGGTTCATTCTCGGTCTGCAGATGGCGCCTCCACTCGACAACCTCGGGCAGGTCAGCCTCGTGCCCAACATCATCGCGGTCGCCGTGCTGCGCGAACTCGGGCCGCTGATCGCGGCCATCGTCATGACCGGCTTTGCCGGAGCGGCCATCGCCGCCGAGATCGGCACCATGGTCGTAGGCGAAGAGATCGAAGCGCTCGAGGCGCACGCGCTCAACCCGGTTCGATTCCTCGTCGTCCCGCGTCTCATCGCCACCACCGCCAGCCTCGCCTGTCTGGCCGTCATCGCCGACTCCGTCGCCGTGTTCGCCGGATTGGTGATGGGCGTCACCGTGCTCGATCTCCCCGTGCGTGTCTACGTGGAGAACACGCTCAACCAGGTCGGCCCGCGCGATTTCCTGACCGGCGTCTTCAAGGCGGGCATCTTCGGCCTGCTCATCGGGCTGATCGCGTGCGGCAACGGACTGCGCGTCACGGGCGGCGCGGCGGGCGTCGGCAAGGCGACCACCAACACGGTGGTTCAGTCCGTGGTCGCGGTGATCTTCGCCGACCTGATCTTCACCGGCATCTTCTACGCGCTGAAATGGACCTGATCCGCGCGCTCACCGACGGTACGCCAGCGGGTGCTCCAGCATCGCGTACGCCTCGCGCAGCACCGTCATCCCGAGAAAGCCGGCCCCGGCAAGCCCCCCAAGCACCGCCGCGCTGCTCCACTTGCCCTGGCCCATCAGCCAGGCCACGCCGTACAGCGTGAGCCAGAGCGATCCATAGCGCGTGATCTTGTCCGCGGCCTGTCGCTGATTGATCGCTCGCGCCGCCTTGCGCCGCGCCAGCAGAACGAACGCGCCGGCCAGAAGCGCCGGCCCTACCGCCGACCAGGGCCGCACAAAGTCCGGCCACACCCCTCGGCCATGCCTCGATCCGGCGTACAGCAGCAACCCCGACCAGATGGTCCAGCCCAGCGTGGCCGAAACGACCGACGCGGTGGAAAGCGCCGGCCGACGCTCCTCGAGCCGGTGCGTGGTGGCCGCGACGAGCATCGCGTGGGTCATCACCAACCACACGGGCCAGACGAACACGAGTTCCACATTGCCGATGAGCATGTGCCCGCCGTAGATCAGCGAGAGCGCCACCAGACCGATGGCCGGGAAAAACTTGGCCATCCCGTGGTACACCAGACACGCGCCCGCCGTCAGCAGCGTCATCAGCACCGCCGAGGTGCCGATCGCCGTCGCCCCAAGGATCGCGCCCAGCAGCGACACCACGACCAGCAGCACAGCCGCATCGATGTTCAAGCGGCCCGAAGCCAGCGGGCGGAGCGGGTGCAGCACGCGGTCTCGCCGGATATCCAGCGTGTCATTGAGGGCCGCCGCGAACGCGTACAGGCAAACCCCGACCACGGCCCCGCCACCGAGCATCACCCAGAGCGGATAGCTCGACGCATCGTCGTTCTTCTCGAAGGGCGGGTGCGCGTCGGTCCACAGAATGACAAACCAGATGTTGCCGACAGCCGCAAACGCCGTGGTGACACGCGTGAGGTGCAAAACGGGCGCGATGCGGAGTAGCCACTGACGCACTCCGGCATCCTACACGCCGCGTTGCCGCCGTCTGGATGCGGCTCCCTTCACCCCCTACCATCCCGCCCATGCCCAAGGGCCCCGCTCAGCCCGACGCCTCATCGGCCGCCGCCCATCGCCGCTGCGCCGTGGTCGTATCGCGGTACAACGCCTGGATCACCGATCGGCTGCTCGCGGGATCGCGCGAGGAATGGGGCCGCGCCGGGGGCGAACCGCGCCGCCTGGAAGTGATCGACGCGCCGGGCTCGTTCGAGTTGCCCGTGCTCGCGCGGGCCGCAGCGTCCTCGGGCCGATTCGACGCTGTCGTCGCACTCGGCTGCCTGATTCGCGGCGAGACGACGCACGATCAGCACATCGCGCGCTCCGTGACCGACGGCCTCCAGCGCGTGGCGCTCGACACGGGAGTGCCCGTGGCGTTCGGGGTGCTGACCGTGGACAACGAAGCGCAGGCCGAAGCTCGGGCCGGCGGCGATCAGGGCAACAAGGGCGCCGAGGCCATGCGTGCGGCCATCGAGACCATGCGATCGATCGAAGCGCTCCGAGAGGGCGCGCCCGTGGCCGAAGAGACGGCGCACTGATGGCCACGCCCAAGGAAATCCGGCGTGCCGCGTTGCAGGCGCTGTACCAGCTCGACGCTCGCGGCGAGAGCGATGCGTCGTCGATCCGAACCTCCATGGACTACGACGATTCTCCCCTGAGCCGGTCTGAGCGGGATCGCGCCATGGCGCGAGCCACGCAGGCGTTCGCCGATCGCGCACACGCGGACGCGCAGATCGCCAGATTCGCTCAGGATTGGCCCGCGCACCGCCAGCCCGCCATCGATCGAGCCATCCTGCGACTGGCCCACGCGGAATTGCAGGACCACTCCATCGAAGCGCGCATCGTCATCAGCGCCGCCGTCGATCTCGCCAAGGAATTCAGCACCGAGAGATCTCCCGCATTCATCAACGCGATTCTGGACCGGATCGCCAAAGCCACGCCCCGGGGCGCCTCCCCCGCCGAGCCCGCGCCGGACGCCGCAAACGCCGAGGCCTGACCCGTGGGCCTCCTCTCCTCCGCGCTGGGAAAACTGAAGCAGGGGCTGTCCGCGACGCGAACCGCGCTGGTCGCGGGCGTGCGAGACCTGCCCTCGCTCTTCCGCGGGGGAATCGACGAGCAGATCATCAACGACATCGAGGCGCGCCTGCTCCGCGCCGACATCGGCACGGAAACCACCCGACGGCTCGCCGACGGACTCCGCGCCGACTATCGCGCCGGCCGCCTCACGCGAGGCGCCGACGCGCTCGCCTATCTCAAGCGCGAGCTCAAAGCCCTCTGGCCCGACGAGGACCGGGCGCTCCGATTCGTCGCCCCCGCGGCGCCGGGCGCTCCCGCCCAGCCCACCGTGCTCCTCGTCGCCGGCATCAACGGCTCAGGAAAGACCACCACCATCGCCAAGCTCGCCAACGCGATGCGCCGAGAGGGGCGCAGCGTGCTGCTCGGCGCCTGCGACACCTTCCGCGCCGGCGCCGTGCGACAGCTCGAAATCTGGGCCGAGCGCCTCGGCGTCGACATCATCCGGGGGCAGCAGGGAGGTGATCCCGCGGCCGTGGCGTTCGACGCGTGCGATGCGGCCGCGGCGCGCGGGGTTGACGTGCTCATCCTCGACACCGCCGGCCGCCTGCACACCCAAGACCCGCTGATGCGCCAGCTCAAGAAGATCCGCGATGTCGTGGCCAAGCGGTTGCCCGGAGCGCCCCACGAGGTGCTGCTCGTGCTCGACGCCACCACCGGTCAGAACGCGCTGCGCCAGGCGACGGAGTTCACGCAGGCCATCGGCGTCACGGGCATCGTGCTGACGAAGCTCGACGGCACCGCGAAGGGAGGCGTCGTGGTGGCCGTGCGCCAGGCGCTGGGCGTGCCCGTGAAGTTCATCGGTGTCGGCGAGACGCCGGACGACCTGGAGCCGTTCGAGCCCGAATCGTTTATCGAGGCCCTGTTCGGAGAAGCGTGAGCCCCGTGGCGTCGCGAGCGACGCCGAATATGCCCGACAGGAGTCGAACCTGTAACCTTCGGCTTCGGAGGCCGACGCTCTATCCAGTTGAGCTACGGGCACGCGGCACTCGCGCTCGCGCGCGGGGCGTTGTTCCGGGAAGGTGATGCTACGATCCCCGCCCCGTTCCGGCAACGCCGCGCATGACGAGCCCTCCCCCCCGAATCAAACCCTCCGGGCGCCCGACGCCCCTCCCGCTCGCTCTCGCGCTGACGTGGCTCTCCAGCCTCACCACCGTCGCGTTCATGATGGGCATCTTTTTCGTGGCGCAGCGCGCCTACGGCTTCACGCGCGCGGACAATCTCATGCTCGGGCTCGCGCTCGGTGTGACCTATGTGCCCGGCGCCATGCTCGTCGGACCCGCGCTGCGCCGTCTCGCCGCCGCCGTGCCGTGGATCAGCACGCGCACCGTGCTCGCCGGGATCATGATCGCCCTCGCGGCCTGCGCCGCCGCGCCCTGGGTGTTCGAGGGGCACGCGCTCGCGGTGTGGATCGCGGCCCCGGCCTTCAACGCCGTCAACGGCGCGCTCTGGCCCGTGGTGGAGTCCTATCTCTCCGGCGCGCGCCGTGGTGATGCGTTGCGCCGTGCAACCGGGTGGTTCAACGTCTGCTGGTCATCAGCGGGCGTGGCCGCGGGGCTGCTCATCGCCCCCGTGCTCGAATGGAGCCCCCTCGCCGTGCCCGCGTTCGCCGCGCTGGTGCAAGTCGCCTCCTGCCTGCTGGTTGTGCTCCTGCCCGCTGAGCCGCCCAAGCACCTCACGGATGCTCACCCTCATCCGCCGGTGTACGAGCGCCTTCTCGCGGCCTGCCGCTGGCTGCTGCCCACGTCCTACGTTCTTTCCTACTGCCTCGCGCCCATGCTGCCGGACCTCGTCAGGGCTATGGGCGTGCCGAGCGTCTGGGAAGCGCCACTCGCATGGACGTGGCAAGGATCGCGTTTCGCGGTGTTCGCGCTGTTCTTCGCGTGGGGCGGCTGGCACGGCCGGTGGCTTCCGATCCGTCTGGCCGTCGGCCTGCTGCTCGCCGGATTTGCCGTGACGCTGCTCGCGGGCTCGCCGCTCGCGCTCGTGCTGGGGCTGACGCTCTTCGGCATCGGCATGGGCGCGGTGTATTCCGCGGCGATCTACTACGCGATGGAGGTCGGCGCCGCGGAGGTCGAGGCGGGCGGCGTGCATGAATCGCTCATCGGCGTCGGCTACACGCTCGGGCCGCTCGGCGGACTCGCTGCGGGGTCGATCGCGGAGCCCCTGGCCGCCACGCCGCAGCAGGCCACGGCCGGGCTGCTCGCCGTCGTCGCGACCGCCGGAGTGGCAGGCGCGTGGGCGTGGTCGCGCCGATCGCCCGTGACGGACGCGTGAAACGCGGATTGCGCGACAAAGAACAACCCCAGACCTGCATTTCTGCAAGCCTGGGGCGTTGAGTAAGAGGGAAGCCTGGTGGAATAACTCCCCGGAACAGCAAAGGATGTTCCAAGGCGGAGACGAGCCTGCAAGGGCTCTCCCTAAACAGCAGGAAGGCGCGCCAGACCCCGACTTGGCGCTACCGTGACGTGTCCGCCCTCTTCGACCAGCATATCGCCGGGATAGGGGCTGGGCAAGGCTTTGGACGCCGCTTCTCCTGCCTCCGGGCCATCCGCCCACGAGATCCCAAGCCGGTTCGCAGGGGGAACCCCAAAGGTTCCCGAAAGCCGCCTTTCTCCGGGCGCCGTGCGCAAAGTTGGCGCGATATCAGCGCAATTGAAACGGGGAGCGGCCCTGCACGATGAGGTCCCTGGACCCCGGCGCCACGAGTCGCGCGACGAATTCCTGAAACGCGACATCGGCGTCCGGGAGGCTGGTCGGGAGGTAGGCCTCGAGGACGGGGGACCCCCGGCGCGCCATGAGCGCGGCGATTCCTCGTTCCCCGAATCGAAGACGCATCACTTCCCGGACCTTGCCCTGCTCGGCGTCGAGGAGGAGGTTGCGGAGCCCGTCTCGGTAGGCGGCATGGTCGGCTTCGTTGAGAAAATGGATAAGCGCCCAGACCTGGGCGTAATAGCGGAGGGCTTCGTCGCCGGCGCCGGCGAGAAGGTCCTGGGGCGTCTCGGAGAGGAGGCGGGAGAGCGGGACGAGTTCGCGGCGGGCGTGCGCGGTGCGGAGGCGGTCGTAGCGTTCGAGATTGGCCCAAGGGAGAAAGACGGGCGTGTTGCCGGCCCAGCGGTGGCCCTCCATGAACGCGGCGATGCCCTCTTCGAGATAGATGGGGAGCGGGTCGCGGAAGGCGCGCTGGGTGTATTGGTGCCAGCCTTCGTGGGCGGCGATGGCGAGTGTGTCGAAGACGCCGATGTCCCACAGGAAGGCGCGTCCGCCGGCGGCGAACCCGCCTCGCTGGATGCGGTGATACTTCTCGCCCTCGCGCCCGAGCATCTGGAGGGAGAGGCGCTTCCACTGATCGCGGTTGTCCATGAGGAAGACGTCGAGCTTGGTTGTGGGCGCGGGAAGGGGCGCGAGGGCGCTGCGGTAATGGTCGAGCGCGAGTTCGAGGAAGCGCGGGAGGCGCGAGATCGTGATGGGCTCCTTCTCGGTGGTGAAGACTCGGTAGTAGGGGGTGGTGATGAGGCGGCCCTGGGCGCGGTCGAACGTCCACGCTTCGGTGGATAGCACGACATCGCGAGGGAGTTCCGCGGCCGCGGGTGATGTGGAGGATGCTTTGTCGGTTGCGCGATTGGAGCCTGCGCAGGCGCAGAGCGCGAGCGTGGCGAGACACACAGCGAGTGCGCGGGCCAGCGTCACGGGACGCGTCCCAGCGCGTCCCTGGTCGCGGCGAGTTCGGCCTGCTGCGCGGCGAGTTGATCGCGGGTCTGCTGGACGAGCTTGGCGGGCGCCTTGTCCGCGTACCCGGGGTTGTTCAGGCGGCCCTCGAGGGCCGCGATCGACTTGGCGAGGTCTTCGGCGTTCTTTTCGAGACGAGCCCGCTCGGCGCCGGCGTCCACCGCGTCGGTCAGGCCCGACAGATGCCGCTGCGCGCCTTCGAACGTGATGACCATGGAGCCGCCCCCGGACGGCGGCGCGTCCGTCGTCACCTGCTCCAGCCCGGCCAGCGTCTCGACGAGGCCCTGGGCCTGCTCGATGGCGCTGGTGAGCGCGGCGTCGGCGTGGAGGATGAGCTTGCGCTTGGGGAGGACGTTCTGCTGTGCGCGGGCCTCGCGGATGGACTCGGTGAGAGCACGCAGGCGCTCGAATTGGTTCTCGGCTTCGGCGTCGAGGAGCGCATCATCGAGCGTCGGCCAGGGGGTGAGGCTGAGGAGGCCGGAGTCGTGCTTGTCGAGGGCGAGGCCCTTGACCCCGGCCGTATTGACGTCGCGGAGGCGCTCGTGGATGGCCTCGGTGATGTAGGGCGCGACGGGGTGGAGGAGTCGCAG
The DNA here is from genome assembly GCA_964638515.1 of uncultured Phycisphaeraceae bacterium. Taxonomy (GTDB): domain Bacteria; phylum Planctomycetota; class Phycisphaerae; order Phycisphaerales; family UBA1924; genus CAYPGJ01. The sequence continues at coordinate 19,747 of CAZWZL010000006.1, read as the reverse complement.
GATGGCGTCGAGGGTCGCGCGGAGGACGGCGCGCTGCCCGGCGCCCAGCGGCGTGTCGCCCTTCACCGTCGGCTTGATCGCTTCGAGATACCAGTCGCAGAAGTCTCGCCAGAGGAGGTCGTAGAGGGAGGTGGCGTACTCGGCGTACTCGTAACGCGCGAGGCAGGCGTTGATGGCTTTGGTGGCGCCGGCGAGCCGGGAGAGCATCCAGCGATCGGCGAGCGTCAGGGACTTCGGATCGACGGGGGAGGAAGATGTTGTGGCCGGCGCGGCGTCGAGGATGGAGAGCGTGAAGCGCGAGGCGTTCCAGAGCTTGTTGCAGAAGTTGCGCCCGAGGTCGAACTTGGGCGAGGTGTTCTTTCCCGTGCGCTCGTCGCGCTCGACGGGGAGGCGGACGTCCTGCGTCTGGGTGGTCATGTGGCAGAGCGTGAAGCGCATGGCGTCGGCGCCGTGGGAGGAGATGATGTCGAGCGGGTCGACGCCGTTGCCGAGAGACTTGGACATCTTTCGGCCTTCGCCGTCCTGGATGACGGAGTGGATGAAGACGTCGTCGAAGGGGACTGGTCCGGGCGTTCCGTCTTTGGCGTGAAAGTACCGGTTGAACATGACCATGCGGGAGACCCAGAGGGTGATGATCTCGCGCGCGGTGCAGAGGACGCTGGTGGGGTTGAAGACGTCGAGCACGCCGCGGGTTTCGTCGGACTGCGCGCTATCCGGCCAGCCCATGGTGGAGAGGGGCCAGAGGCCGGAGGAGAACCAGGTGTCGAGGACGTCGGGGTCCGATGTCAGTCCGTGTTGGATCAGCCACTCAGCGTCCTCCGGAGTGGCATTCTCACCGAGCACTACATCGTACCGATCCGCAGGTTGGGGAAGTGGGGTATTCGACGTGCGCGAAGCAAACCTTGGAGCACTCTCTTGCCTCGCAAGGAGCGTTTGCGAAAACGCCTGATACTCTGGCTCGCCCGAGTGGATCGTTCGCGACCACATCGGAATCCTGTGCCCCCACCACAACTGCCGCGAGATGGGCCAGTCGCGCAGGTTCTCGAGCCAGGTCTGGTAGGTCTTCGCGTAGCGCTCGGGGACGAACTTCAGTTTCCCGTCGAGCAGCGGTTGCAGCGCGAGCCCGGCGAGCGAGTGCACGGGGACGTCGGTTCCCTTGACCGTCCCGGCGTCGGGGAGGCTCGGGATCTGCTCCTTCACCGCGATGTACCACTGATCGGAGAGGTAGGGCTCGATGGCGGCGTGTGAGCGATAGGAGTGCCCCACGGCGTGGCGGTATGGCCTCACGCTTTCGAGCAGGTTGGCTTCACGAAATGCCTGCACGATCGCGACTCGGGCATCCTCACGAGGCAAATCGAGGAATTTCGCCGTGGGATTGTCCGTGCTCCATCCATCTTCGTCCCGAACGCGGGCGTCCGGAGAGAGCACGCGGATGATCTGTCGACCTCCGTCCATCCAATCTGAGCCCCAGCCGATCCAACCAGCGGCAGTGTGTCGACGTGCGATTTCGTAGTCGTTCTCGTCATGTGCCGGCGTCACTTTGAGAAACCCGGTGGCGTATTCCGCCTTGGGGTCTTTGATCGCACCATCACAAGTCGGCTGGAGGGCCGCAGGCATCACGACATAGTCGTCCGCCACAATCGGCACCCTCCGCTTCAAGAATGGGAGTTCGACCCTCGCCTTGGAATCTCGTAGGGCGGGCCAGCGTGGGTCCTTCGGGTTTACGGCGACGGCCGTGTCCCCCAAGTACGTCTCCGGGCGCGTCGTCGCCACCGTCACGTGATCCACCACCGTGCCGTCCGGCATCGGGACTCGAAGAGGCTTCCCGTACTGATCGCACAGCGGATAGCGCAGGTAGTAGAAGAAGCCGTCGATCTCGCGCATTTCGACTTCGTCATCGGCCAAAACTGTCTGCGTCACGGGATCCCAGTTGACGATGCGCGTCCCTCGCTGGATCAGTCCGTCGTTGAAGAGTGTGCGAAACGCTTCGCGCACCGCCCGCGCGCAGATGTCATCCATCGTGAAGCGCTGGCGGTCCCAGTCGCACGAACATCCCATGGCCTTGAGCTGGCCGGTGATGACGGCTTCGTATTCGTCCTTGAACTTCTGGACCTGCTCGACGAAGGCGTCGCGCTCCCACTTGATCCGTGGCGGCTTGCCCTCGGCGATGAGGCGTTTCTCGACGACGGTCTGGGTGGCGATGCCGGCGTGATCGGTGCCGGGCATCCAGAGGGTTTCGAAACCCTTCATTCGGTGAACGCGGGCGAGGACGTCTTGCAGGGTGTTGTTGAGGGCGTGACCCAGGTGAAGGGCCGCGGTGACGTTGGGGGGCGGGATGAGGATGGTGTAGGGCTTGCGGCCCTTGGAGACGCGCGCGGGATCGGCGTGGAAGGCGTGTTTCTCGTCCCAGAGTGCGCGGATGCGCGTCTCGTGGTCGGCGGGCTGGTAGGTCTTTGGAAGTTCGGTGGTCATGGGGAGGCGGAGTGTACCCCCGCCCGGAAACCTCACGCCCTCGGGGTCTTGACCGCGCTGCGAGGATCGATGCGCGGGTCGGTGGGATAAAGTGCGCGGCATGGACGGATACGGCGTTGAGCGGCGGAGTCGGAGCGGGGTGTGGTATGGCGTGGTGGTCGGCGCGTTGGCCATCGGTGTGGCCGGCGCGGGGGCTTGGGCGTTGCGGAACGCGGTGCGCTCGTCGGGTGTTGGTGGTGCGGAATCTCGGGCGGCCGAGGCGCCCGGGGACGGGGCGCGCGCGATCGGGGTGAGCGAGGCGGACGCGGCGATGCGCGCGGCGGAGGCGTACTTGCGGCAGGACGAGCCGGGGAAGGCCGAGGCGGTGTTGCGGGCGTTGACGGAGAAGGCTGCGCATCGTCAGGATGCGTGGCTGCTTCTTGGGGAGACGCTGCTTGTGGCGGGGAAGAAGGAGGAGGCGTACGGGTCGTATGTGCGTGCGATGAGTGTGGGGAGCGCGAGCGGAGAGATGCGGTTTGCCGCGGGCGTGCTGGCGAGCGACCTGGGGAAGCTGGAGGAGAGCGCGGAGCATCTGCGTATCGCGCAGGCGAAGGAGCCGGGGAGCGCGAAGTTCGCGCTGTACCTGGGGCAGGTGCAGCGGCTGCTGCATCGGCCCGGGGAGGCCAAGGTTTCGCTGGTGCGCGCGACGGTGCTCGATCCCGGGCTGGCCATCGCCTGGGCCGGGCTGGCTGATCTGGCGCTCGAGGAGAACAAGGTGGAGATGGCGCGCCAGCACGTCTCGAGGGCGCGGGAGCTCGAGCCGGAGTCGGCGCGGTGGGCGGGGCTCGAGGCGCGGGTGTACCGGCGGGAGAACAACCCCGAGGCGGGGCTTCGGATGCTCCTTGGGCTTGGGGGCGAGGTGATCGAGGGAGATGGCGGGCTGACGGAGGAAGCGGCGACGTGCTACGGGATGCTGGGGCGGACGAGCGATGGCGCGGCGTTGTGTGCGCGCGCGGCGGCGAGGCGTCCGAACGATGTCGCGGCGGCGTTGCTTGCGGCGGAGTGGGCGGAGCGCGCGGGGGACTTTGTGAGCGCGGGGGTGTACGCGGAGAGCGCGGCGCAGCTGGGGAGCGCCGAGGCGCGCGAGATGCTCAAGCGGCTTGGAGAGCGCGCGGCGGGGGGGCGTTGACGTCGATCAGCGCGGGGAGGCGTCGACGCGGAGCCTATTGGGCTTTGCGGGCGTGACTTCGAGGATGCCGCGAGGCGCGGGGAGATTGTCGGAGCGTTCTTCGAGTCGCGGATCGAAGGGGCGCGGGTTGGTGTGGGTGCGGACCTTTTCGATGTAGCCCTGTTCTCGGAGCCATTGATTGCGGGCGTTTTCGAGGCGGGCGAGGGAGCCGAGGCCTTCGATGGGGGTCCAGGGATCGATGGCGAGGGATTGGTGGTTGATGCGCGCGAGGGGTCGGGCGTCGGCGTGATGGGGGTCGGCGCCGTAGGTGGCGGTGGGGGCGTGGAGTTGTTCGCGCGGTTGGGCGCCTTGATGCGTGTGGCTGACGGACACGTACGAGTTTCGATTCCAGGGCGCGTGATGGGAGGTGGTGCGGTGAGGCGGGACGGGCGCGGGCTCGGCGAGGAGCGCGTCGCGGGCGTCGTGGGCGCCGATGGCGTGTGGCGTGTTCGGCGCGTGCACGGAGAGCGCGGCCATGGTGAAAGCGGCGCAGTAGCCGATGAGCATGTTTGTGATTCCTCCAAACCTCGCCCTCCCGGGGGCGTGGGTCCGAGAATGCGGAGACTCGGTCGCGCCGCCGGGAGGACGTTGATGGTGGAGCATGCGCGCGCGCGGGGGAATCGCAAGCGTTTGTGCGGAAGAAAGCGTTCAGCGGTTGGCGGTGACTACGCGGCCCGCGCCTTTGGAGAAGGGGAGGGGGCCGGAGTTGGCGAGGGCTTCGTAGGCGGCGAGCACGGCGCGGGTGTGGGCGCTGGCCTGCCGATCTCGCTCGACGTAGGGGCGGCCCAGGAGGGCTTGTCGCCGCGCGACGTCGGGGTCTTTGAGGACATTGGTGAGGGCGTTGGTCCAGTCGTCGGGTGTCGGGTTATTGAGGAGGAACGCGGCTTGGGAGGCCGTGAGGGCTTCGATGGCGGGATCGTTGGCGGCGATGATGACGACGGGTGCGGCGAGGGCGTCGAGGAGGAGGGTTCGATGCTCGGCGTTGGCTTCTGGGAGGAGGAGGATGTCGGCGCGGAGCGCGATGGAGCGGTGGTCGTCGATGTTCTCGATGATGGAGAGTCGGTCGAGGAGGTTGAGCGCGCGGATGTCTCGCCAAAGGGAGTGGCGGTGTGAGAGGAATGCGGCGTCGAGGAAGATGAGGGTTTGGGGAATGTCGGGCGGGAGTTTGGCGAGGCCGGTGAGGGCGGCGCGCGCGGCCGGGATGTCGGCGCCGGAGCCGGGGATGACGATGGAAATGGCGTTGTCCTTGGGGCGCAGGAGTGCGCGCGAGGGAGTGGCGGGAAGGAAGACTCCCCATGGGGCGAGCCTTGTTCGTGCGGCGGGGAGGGCGGCGTGGAGGCGGGCGAGGGTTGCGGCGTCGGGGGCGAGCCAGGCGATGGGGAGATCGGTTGGATGACGTGCGCGCGCGGCGTGGATGCGCGCGGCTTCGGCGAGGGCGCGCGGATTGGCGACGTCGGCGCAGAACGGGATGGCGAGGAGTTCGGCGAGGGCGAGCGCGATGGGCCAGCAGCCTTCGCCGAGGGCGTGGATGACGTCGATGGGGCGATCGGCGGCGTCGGGGGAGGGGGGTGAGAGGGCGAGGTTGGTGAGTATGGAGGCGAGCGAGGCGGCGCGGGCGCGGGCGGTGATTCGTTTGATGGAGCGCCATTCGCGCGAGGGGTAGGCGATGTGTGCGGAGAAGGGAGAGGGGCTGAGGGGCGGGGCGGAGTCGGGGACGGCGAGGACAACGCGTCGGCCGTCTTCGGCCGCGGCGACTTCGATGCGTCGGAGCATGGCGTGCTCGCGCGTGGCGAAGTGCGTGTCGGCGAGGAGGAGAACGCGCATGTGGGGTGCAGCGTAAAGGGTGGGGCGGGGGTGTGCGCGGGGTCAGTCGGCGCGGGGGGAGAGGAGGACGTGGTGATCGGGCGCGAGGCGTGTGAGCGAGGGGGGAGCGTGGTCGTGCGCGTCGGGCCACCAGGGGCGGGCGGAGGGCGGGGCGCCGGGGATGCGGAGACGCTCGGCGGGATCAGCGAGGACGGCGTCGACGGTGGTGAGGCGTTCGGGGCGGTGTGTGATGGATGGCGCACAGGAGAGGAGCGCGCGGGTGTAGGGGTGGAGGGGTGCGGCGAGGAGTTGTGCGGCGGGCGCTCGCTCGACGATGCGTCCGGCGTACATGACGGCGATTTCGTCGGCGACGGCACGGGCGACGTTGAGGGCGTGGGTGATGAGCAGGAGGGACATCGAGCGGGCGCGCTGGCGCTCACGGAGGAGGGAGAGGATGGAGGCCTGGACGGTGGCGTCGAGCGCGGTGGTGGGCTCGTCGGCGAGGAGGACGTGGGGGTCGGCGGCCAGGGCCATGGCGATCATGGCGCGCTGGCGCATGCCGCCGGAGAGTTCGTGTGGGTAGGAGGCGAGCGTGCGCGCGGGATCGGGGAGTTCGACTTCGGCCAGGGCGGCGCGGGCGGTTTCGCGGGCGGCGCGCCGGGACGTGCGCGTGTGGAGGCGCAGGGTTTCAATGATCTGGGCCCCGATGGTCATGACGGGGTTGAGCGCGCTCATGGGCTCCTGAAAGATCATGGCGATGCCGGCGCCGCGAACGGCGCGGAGCGTGCGGGCGTCGGCGGTGAGGAGATCGACGGTGGCGTTGTCGGGCGGAGCGAACCGGATGGCGCCCTGCTCGATGTGCGCGGGCGGAGAGGGGAGGAGACGGAGGGCGGAGAGCGCGGTGACGGACTTTCCGCTGCCGGATTCGCCGACGAGGGCGAGCGTCTTGCCGGCGTGCAGATCGAGGGAGACGTCGCGCACGGCGAGGGCTCGGCCGGTCGGTGTGTCGAACGACACGCGGAGATTCTCGATGGTCAGCACGGGGGCGGTCATGCGTTGCGGGCGCGCGATGCGCGGGGATCGAACGCGTCGCGGAGCGCTTCGCCCAGGAAATTCAGCGCGAGGAGGGTGGAGGCGAGCAGCGCGCAGGGGAAGAGCAGCAGCCACCAGCGCGAGCGGACGGGGTTGAGTTCGGGCAGGCCCTCGGCGGCGAGGCTGCCCCACGAGGGGATGGGCGGGCGCACGCCGATTCCCAGGAACGAGAGGAAGGACTCCTGCAGGATGGCCTGCGGGATCGTGAGCGTCGCGTAGACGATGACGGGGGCCATGAGGTTGGGGAGGATGTGGACCCGGAGGATGCGCGGGGTGGAGGCGCCGAGGGCTTCGGCGGCCTGGACGAAGGGTTGTGCGCGGAGGCTCATGGTCTGGCCTCGGACGACTCTGGCCATGGTGAGCCAGGAGACGCCGCCGATGGCGACGAGGAGCGTGACGAGATTGATGGTGGCGCGCGAGGTTTCAGAGGGGGACGGGAACCGGATCGCGGCTTCGGTGGTGCGCGCGACGAGCGATTCCGGGGACGAATCCGGCGGGGCTTGCGCGATGTACGCCGTGCGTTGTGATTGCGCGAGTCGCTCGTTGCGTTGGAGGCGAGCGTCGCCGATGGCGTCCGCGGCGACGGCGAGCAGCACGACGAGCAGGATGTAGGGGAGGCCATACAGCACGTCCACGATGCGCATCATGAGCGCGTCGACGCGCCCTCCGACGAAGCCGGCGATCATGCCCCACGCTGTGCCGATGACGATCGCGATGAGCGCGGCGGCGAACCCGACGGAAAGGGAAACGGCGCCGCCGAGCAGACAGCGCGTCAGGAGGTCGCGGCCGAGGGCGTCGGCCCCCAGCCATGCGGCGCGCCGGGGCTTCGTCGCGGTCTCCGAAGCGATTTCGCTCGGGATCCAGAAGGGGGGCTGACGGGCGGAGGAGAAGTCTTCGGCCTTGTACCGGGGCGGCTCTCCGGGGCCGGCGGGGGCGAGCGTCCATCGGAGCGAGCCGAAGCAGAGTGCGGCGAGCACGATGAGGACCACGGCGCCGATCCACCCGGACGGGCCGAAGCGCGATCGAGCGTGCTTCGCGGTCGATGTGGTGCGTTGTGGCGCGCCGGACACACCGGGAGCATACCGGCGGGCCGATCAGGGATCGTTGGGCGACTTGGTCGGCGGCGGATCACCGGATGGATCGGGCTGGTGTTCTCGCGGGCGGCCCGCGGGGCCCGGCTGGCCCGGCCGTCCCGGGCGCGGTCGTCGCCCATCGAATCGCTCGTTTGCGCCGGACATTCGTTCGACGTGCTCCATCAGGCGGTTGAGACGGTCTTCGATGATGCGCGGCGCGGCGGCTTCTTCGGTGGCGATCTCGTCGCGCAGCGTGGCGACCCGTTGTTCGAGCGCGCCGATGCTGTGGGCTCGTTCCCTGAGCGAGAGCCGGAACCGCTGCTCGACCAAGGGGGCGAGCCGTTCGCGGAGCGCGGGCAGATCGACCGGCTTCGGCGCCGCGCCTGGTTCATCGATGTTTCCACCGTCGCCCGCGCGGGCTGTGCGCACGGACTCGAACACGATGCGGCGCATGTGCCAGTCGAGCATGTTGCCTTCGAGTCGCATGGCGAAGAGAGGCGGATCGTTCTCCTTGAGTTCGGAGAGTTCGCGCAGGCGCGGCGCGAAGTCGGCGAGCGCCCGATCGGCCAGGTCCGGGCGGGCCTGGCGGAGTTCGTCGAGGTGGCGCGCGAAGTCCGGGTTGTGCTCGCGCAGAAACGCCAGGACGCGCTCTCGCACGACCTGACGAGATGGCCCCCCCACGGGGCCTGGTTCGGGCTGTTCGTGCGCACGGGGCGGCGCGCCCTCCGCATCGGCGTGCTGCGGCGCCTGGCCCTGGTCGAGCCGGCGCAGCATGCCTTCCAATCGCGCGACCTCGTCGCGACGCTCCTTGAGTCGTTGCTCGATGGCCTCGCGCGCCATCGGCCCCCGCGGCGGCGCCGATCGATCGGCCTCGCGCGCGACGGGGCGCGATCCCGGGCCGCCGTCGGGTTGAGCGTGGGCGACCGGCGCTCCGACGTAGCACGCAACGGCCAGCGCTACGAACGCGATGTGGGGGAGGTGTGACATGGTTCGGAGTCCTTACAGCGAGTCGCTGAGCCAGTCCGCGTCGATGAGGTCTGAGGCCGACCATGCATCTTGCCCGATCGCGTCCATGGAAGCGCGGAGCGCCTTGACCTCGGCCAGCGCGTCGGCGGAGCGCGTCCACGCGTCATCGGACCATGCGTCGTCCACGGCGGACCAGACGGAGCCGACGAGATCGTCTTCCACGAGCGCGATGGATGGCCCGCGGTGCGTGAGGGGAGATCGGGTCGCCAGCCAGCCGGCCAGCGTGGCGCCGGCGATGAGCACGACGAACGAGGCCGCGACTCGCCAGCCGGATCGGGCGCCGAAGGGCAGGCGAGCGATGACGGGATCGCGCACCACAATCTCGGGCGACGCGGTGGCGGCGACGATCGCCTCGGTCAGGCCCGGGGGCATGGCCGCGGCTTCGGCGCGGGCGAGGCGGTCCAGCGCCGCTTCGAGAGCGACGAGGTCCGGGGGCGTCGAGTTGGACGGCAGCGGGTTGGTCATGCCGAGTCTCCAGAGGAAGAACGCCGATCGGGCTCCAAGATTTCCCTCATTTTGCGCAAAGCCCGGTGATGGCGGGCCAGGACGGTTCCCAGAGGCTCCCCCAGCAGATCGGCGATCTGACGGAAGGAGAGCTCCGCGTGGTGACGGAGTTCGATAATCTCACGATCCGGGTCGCTCAGGCGATTCAGGGCTTCGCGCAAGGCGGCGATCTCCGAGGGAGGCGTGCGCGGGGCGGGCTGCCTGGGCGCGGCCAGGCCACCCAACGAGGCCGGATCGGTGGGCTCGGCATGGCGCCTGACCCGGCGGGCTTCATCCCGAACTCGATTGATCGTGATGCGAAACAGCCACGGCTCGAACCGGCCCTGCTCGGCATAGTCGCCCGAACGAAGTCGCTCGGCCACTGTGGCGAACACCGACTGGGTGACTTCCTCGGCGTCGGATTCCACCATGCGTCTGGAGCGAGCGAGCGCGAAGACCCGGTGGGCGTAACGACGGACGATCTCGCGCCAGGCGGCTTCGTTTCCGAGGGCCGCGGCGCGAAGGAGGGGCGCCAGAGACTCGTCCTGCGTCGGAGCTTCGTCGGCGACGGTTCGGGGCGCGCCGTCGCTTTGGCGCGGAGGCTGAGGCTTTCGCGGCGTCCGTGGCCCGGTCATGCCCTGCATGGCTCCGGTGCAACGGTGTCGGGAGACGGGCTATTGCGTGGCGTGTGTGAATTGCGGTTCCGCCAAGCCAGTCGGTTTGACCTTGGGGCGAGCGGGTTGCTACCTTTGCCGCTCCTCCGGGCAGGTAGCTCAGTTGGTAGAGCACCGCACTGAAAATGCGGGTGTCGGCGGTTCAAGTCCGCCCCTGCCCATTTCGCTCGTGGAGGGGGTATCGTTTCGCGACGGGATTGGCCCCGTGGCGGAATGGCAGACGCAGCGGACTTAAAATCCGCGCCCGGCTCATACCGGGGTGTGGGTTCAACTCCCACCGGGGCCATTGGACGGTTGCTCCGGGGCTGGGTCTTCCGGGGTCGACGGGAGTGGAGTGATCACAACGGCGGATCGCTTGGCCGGGTTGAACACGGCTTCTTTCGCGGCGCGCATTCCGTCTTCGTCCATCGTCTCGAGCTGGATGGCCACGGCCTTGGGGTCTATGTCGAGCTGCGCTCGACGCGCAAGGGAGAACGCCAGGCCGTAGAGGCCCTGTGCCGGGAGCGCGACGGGGGGATCGACGAAGCCCAGGAACATCCCGGAGCCGTTACGGACGCTCATGCGCTCGGCGAGCTGCACGGGTCCCTCCAGGGCGTCGGCGACGCGCTCGTCGAGGCGAGCGATGGCGGCCTCGGGCGATTCGTTGTCGCGGAGGGTCGTTCCGACGTAGAGCACGTAGGGGTCATCGAGCACGGGATGGAATACGGGAGGTGGAAACCGCCCCATCGCGTCGCCGGCTTCCTGCGCTTTGGCGATGAGGCGCGGGACCAGGAGGGCAGCTGCGGCGGCGTGCTCCTGGCCGGCCGTGGGGCACGGATAGGCCAGCACGACCACTCCCGGCGCGCCGGGCTCGGTTCCCTGCACGACGCTGGTTGCGGGATTCTCAGCAAAACGGCGGTCGCGCCGAGCGGGCTTCTCGCCCGCGGGGATCGCGGCGAAGAGCGATTCGATGCGGGCGCGGGTCTTTTCGAGGTGCAACGCGCCGGTGATGACCAGTCGCGCGTTGGCGGGCTTGTACCAGCGCGACGCGGCCGCTTGCAGCTCCTCCAGCGCGAGCGCTTCGATGACCTCGGATGCGCCGCCTTTACGGGCGCCGTGGGGGCTCGGGCGGAGCGCCTCGCGCGCGCGGTTGAGGGCGCCGAGGCCGCTGATGCCGCCGTACATGTTGTTGAGTTCGAGGAGGATTCGCGGTCGCTCGCGGTCGACGTCTTCCTGAGTGATGCGCAGTTCGGTCATGCGGGCGGCGGCGTCGGCGAGTTCGGCCTGCAGCTCGCCGGCGGGGAAGACGGCGGCGAACACCGTGTAATTCTCGCCGGTCTGCGCGTTGAAAAGGCCCTGGTATTGGCTGACGATTTCGTCGACGGACCGTGCGGGTGTATCTCCCGCGGCTGAGGTGAGGTAGAGGTGCTCGATGAAGTGCGCCAATCCGGACTTGCCCTCGGGGTCGGCATCCTCACCGAAGTCGAAGCAGACGAGGAGCGCGGCTTCGTCCGTGCCGTCGACCGATCGGAGGATGACGTTGAGGCCGTTGTCGAGCGTGAATCGAGATTCGTCGGCGGCTCGCGCCGCGGGCGAGAGCAGCATGAGCGCGCACGCGACGAGCAGCGTCTTGATCGAACGGACGAATCGTGGGCATCGAGGGTTGGTCATTCCAGTCCTTTGTCCCGGGCGCCACGCACGCAGACCGCGGCCAGCATTCGGAGGGTGTCCTGCACGAGCGATTCGGTGATGGGGAGGGCCTGCTCGAACGTGTCGAGCATCCAGACTCGGAGGCTCATGGCCACGTCGGCGTCGGTGTATTCGTGAAAGCCCTGCCCGCCGCCGGCGATGCGCGGCTGGTGCCACGGAAACTCGGGCGACGCGTGCTTTCCGCCGTAGAGCAACAGGGGCAGCCCCTCAGGAGAGACCTGCGTCTCGATATAGAACGTTTGCGCGATTTTCTGGGGCAGTGGTCGCTCGAGATCGGACTGCGTCCATTCGGGAGCCGCGGAGTGCGGGTTCTTGTCGGTGATGTCGAGGAGTCGGACTCGCATCGGGCGTCTCCTTCGTCGCCCACCGGCGTGGCGGGGCGGGGCGACAAAGCCTACCCGACGATATCGGGGAGGTGCTCGAGCGCCTTGGTCAGCACTTCGGGGCCGTCGGAAGTGATGAGTACGTCGTGCTCGTAGTGCACGCTCATGGAGCCGTCGGCGGTATAGACGGGCCATTCGAGGCCGTAGCGGGCGGAGTCGTGCTGTGCGGTGACGCCGGTGCCCACGGCGATCATGGGCTCGACGGCGACGAGCGTGCCGGGCGTGCAGGGCGTGTTCGCGTCGGCCCATTCGCCGCGCGCGACGGGGACGGTGTTGGAGACGAAGGGGCGGGAATGGAGCTTGCGGCCGTAGCCGTGCCCGCCGAGCCCGCGCACGAGGTGAAATCCGCACTCACCCTCGACGTAGGACTGCACGGCTTTGGCCCACTCGAGGTAGGTGTTTCCTGGGCGCAGGGTGCGCACGCCTCGGCTGAGCGACTCGCGACCGCAGGCCATGAGGCGGGCCGTCTCGTCGGAAGTGTGCTTGAACGCGTAGGTCCACGCGGCGTCGCCGATCCACCCCTTGTGGATGACACCGATGTCGATCTTAAGCACGTCGCCTTCGCGGAGCGGTTGATCGGATGAGCCGGCCGTGCCGTGGACGATGCACTCGTTGAGGGAGAGGCATGCGTGGCTGGGGAAGGCGGGGGAGCGGGGGACGCGGTAGCCGAGAAAGGCGGAGCGTGAGGCGAGATCGTCGAGGGTCTTGGCGACAAAGGCGTCGATCTGGGCGAGTGTTTGGCCGACTCGAAGAAACTCGACGAGGCGCTGGTGCGTCTCGACGACTCGCTCGGCGGCGGCGCGGGCGAGGTCCGCTTCCTGTGCGTTGATCTTGGGGATCATGGGTCGGGATGATAGACGGGCGTCACGCGGCGTCCGCGGACGGCTGGACGACGCGGCCGGCGCAGAGGACCAGATCGACGGGGTTGCCGCCCAGTTCGAAGGCGAGCAGGCGCTCGTCGGTGTGACGGAGGAGAATGAGGTCTGCGCGCCGGGCGGGCGCGAGAACGCCCCGGTCGGGGAGATTGAGCAGTGCGGCGGCGTTGACGGTGCTGGCGGCGATCGCTTCGGCCGGCGAAAGCCCGCCCATGCGCACGGCGAGCGCGATGGCCAGCGGCATGGAGGATGAGGGCGCGGATCCGGGATTGCAGTTGGTGGCGATGACGAGGGCGCCGCCGGCGTCGACGAGGATGCGCATGGCGGCGTAGCGTCCGTCGGTGTGGAACCCGCTGATGGGCAGCGCGACGCCGAAGGTTTTCGAGCGAGCGAGGGAGGCGAGGCCGTCGGGGGTTGTGGCCTCGAGGTGATCGACGCTGCGCGCATTGTGCGCGGTGGCCCACTCGACCATACCGAGACGATTGAACTGGTCGGCGTGGACTCGGACGGGATGGCCCAGACCTGCGGCGCGGTCGAACAACCGCTCGGCGTCGCGGAGGGGCCAGGCGCCGTCCTCGCAGTATGCGTCGACCGTGATGTCGGGGAACTCGGCATGCACGGCGGGCAGGGTTTCGTTGATGGTGCGATCGACGAAGTTGGGCTGGCTGGGATCGAGCGCGTGGCCGAGCAGCGCAGTTGGGATGACGGTCGGCCAGGGTTGACCGCTGTCGGCCTGACCCGCGGCGCGGATGGCGCGGAGCATCTTGAGTTCGGCCTCGGTGGAGAGGCCGTAACCGCTCTTGACCTCAACGGTGGTGGCTCCTTCACGGAGCATGGTTCGGAGACGAGCGCGGAGTGAGGCTTCGAGATCGGCTTGGGAGGCGGCGCGGACGGCGCGGACGGTGGACATGATGCCGCCCCCGGATTTGAGGATTTCGAGGTATGTGGCGCCTTGTCGTTTGAGGGCCCATTCGTCGAGCCGATCGCCGGCCCAGCAGGCGTGGGTGTGGGCGTCGACGAATCCGGGCATGAGGACGCGGGCGTGCGCATGAATCTCGCGGGCGTCCCGCGAGCGCGCCTTGCCGCCCGGGGTAATGTCGGCGATTCGGTCGCCCTCGATGACGACATCGGCGTCGTCCTCGATGCTCAGGCGCGCCAGATCGGGTCCTCGGCGCGGGATCGGGCCCTGGGCGAGCGTGAGCGCGCGGGCGTGGCGGATGATGATGTTCACGCGGGGCGTTCCTGCACGCCGGCCAGGAATTGGAGCACGAGCAGCGCGGCCACGCGGGCGGTGCGCCCGACGCTGGTTTGCGGGTCGCCTCCGCCGTAGTCGTCATGGGCCGGGGAAAGCTCCATGAGATCGAAGTGGCGGACGCTCGGGTGCGCTCCGGCGCGCCAGGCGAGCCTGGCGACCAGTTCGACGGGCAGCCCCATGGGGCACACGGCGCTGACGCCCGGCGCCTGCGCGCCGTCGATGACGTCGAGGTCGATAGAGACGAATGCGTGCTCGGATCGGCCCCGCGAGATTCGGTCGAACGTCACGTTGAGGGCCGAGGGATGCGCGAGCGCCTGTTCGACGCTGATCAGCGTGGCGCCCTTGTTCTTGACGTATTCGACGTGCGCTCGCGAGTTGGTCCAGCGGCCGACGCCGAACTCGACGAACCGTTCGGGGTCGAGGTGGTTGTCTTCGATGAGCGCGCGATAGGGCATGCCGCTGCCGACGGTTTCGCGCACGTCCAGGTGCGGGTCCGCGTTGATGCCTCCGACGGGGGCGCCCTGGGACATCGCCAGGGCGCGCACCGTGGGGAGCGTCAGATCGTGGCCTCCGCCGATCGCGAGGACGATCATACCCGCCTGGTGCAGCGCGAGTGCGGCCTCGGTGATGCGATCGTGCGTGGCGTGCAGCGCCTCGGCGTCGTTTCCCGGGGCGGGGATTACGTCTCCCGCGTCGAACGTGGCAACCTCGAGGGAACGCTCTTCCGCGCCGTCCCAAGCGGTTCCGAAGGAGGCCAGAGCGCGTCGGACGGCGGATGGCCCCATGGAAGCGCTCGGGCGGCCGTCGTTGAGGCGCACGCCCAGCTCGTCGGGCAGCCCGAGCAGCGCGACTCGTGCGCCGCCGGGCGCATCTCGCCGGATGGTCGCGGCGAATCGATCGGAACGGATCGCGGGCCAATGGGCTGGGGCGCAGTGGGGGAGCTTCACCCGATCACTGTACCGCCGCGCCTGGTGCGAACAGGGAGAGTCGGAAGGGGTGGACGGATGCCTTGAACACGCCCGCCGCGACGGCCGGGTCGGCGTCGACGAATGCGCGGGCCTCCTGTTCGTTGGTGGCTCGGAAGATCACGATTCCTCCGCAACCGTCCTCCGTGGGCCCTGCGAGCAGGACGCGGCCTGCGACGACGGCCTCCTTGAGGTACTCGAAGTGGTCGCCGACAACGGCGCTCTCTTGCGCGGTGGCGTCCTGCTCGAACGTGTCGCGGGCCGGATTGATGTGATACAGGTAGAGGCGGTCGGAGCCCTCCATGTGGGCGTTGGCGGGAGGTTGTTCGACGCTGCGGCGCAGGGCCGCCAGCACGCTCGGCCACGCCGTTTGAAAATACGCTCTCACCTCGTGCCACCGGCCCGTGTCGCGCCCGGGCTCGTCCCAGCCGGAATGGGTGAGGCGCACCTGAGTGCGCTGCGGAGTGAGCGAGATCAGTTGGATGACGACCCAGGTGCGCTCGGGTCGCTCCTTCTCGAACTTCGGCGGCGCGTTCCATGTGAAGGCGAGCAATTCTTCCGGGAGGAACGCGAGAATGGTGTTGCCTTCGCCGCCCCTGCTTCCTTCCGGGGCATCCGACGCGAAGTACATCTCAAAGGGACCGCCCTGACGCATCTCGATGTGCGTGTCCACGCCGAGAAACGCCTTCCATCCAGCGTTGGTGGAAATCGCGTCCCACACCGCCTGGCGGGGCGCATTGACGGTTTCCACGCACACGAACGGGGCGCGGTCCGTTGCCGGCGCGGCGGTCGCCCCTACCACCAGAATCATCGCGGTGAGAATGCATGAGAGGAGGATCGAACTCATCGTTGGGCTCCTTCTGTGGGACGGCGGCTCAGCGCGCCTCTCGGAACCTGGGGTCGAGATTCGCTGTACGCATGCGCTTGGGCAGCATGAAGCACATGGCGTTCATCATGGCGAACTGCACTCGAGCCCCCATCGGCAGCGAGCCCGTTTCGAGCATGGACTTGTAGCCCTTCAGGATGCTCGGCCAGCCCTTCGAGACGGACTTGTACGTCTTGGTCTCGCCCGCGAACCGGGTGTGTGTGACCTGCACGCGTGTGCTGGAGGGGCCGATCTCGGAGAGATCCCACGTCACGAGCGAGGCCTCATCCTCGGGGTAGTTCGTGAATCGGAAGGTGTGGATGAGGCGTTTGGGGGGTGCGGATTCGATGACCTCTCCGAGCACAAAGGAATACTTGCCGTTGGCGTTGCTGTAGCGGTGCGGCAGGCCGGGGGACATCTCGCCGTGGCGGTACGTGCCGAACATGGCGGGGCATGCGCCTGGCCTGTTGATCTCGTCCCACACCCGTTGGATGGGGGCGTTGATGTCGATGGAAAACACGGCGTTCGGCACTTGGGGCATGTGGTCCGTTCCTCATGGTTTCGCGCGACGCGCGCGTTGCGACGACTTCCTGACGCGGGCGAGCGATGCTCCGGCTCGCGCGATGTTCTGCTCCTCTTCGCTCGCTTCGAGGCTGCGCCGGAGGCCGACGAGGGCGCCAGCCCAGTGGCTTTCGAAGCGACCGACCCAGCGCTCGTACACCTCTCGGATGGGCACGGCGTTGAGATAGTGCATCTTCTGGCGCCCCATCTTGATCGGAACCACAAGGTTGGCCTTTTCCAGCACGCGCAGGTGCTGCATGATTGCGAACCGCGAAAGTTCGGGGAAGGCCTCGCCCAGGTCGCTCGTCGAGAGGGCGCCTCCTCGAAGCAAGTCGAGCAGCCGACGACGCACGGGGCTGGAGAGCGCGCGAAAGACCGCGTCGAGGGGGTCGTCCGCGTGATCGAGGCGTGCTCCGGTGGGCTGAATGGTCATCGCACGCGCCTCCTTGGCGAGCGAGAGGGAATCTGGGGGGCTACTTCGCGTTGGGATCGGTGTGCATGATGCCGAAGAGAGCGCCGGTGGGGTCGGTGCAATACGCGACGTAGCCGACGCCTTGGATGCTCATCTTGGGGACCACGACTCGTCCGCCCGCGGATTCCACTTTCTTCATGTGCTCATCGACGCTTCTCACCTCGACGGTGTTGACGGTGCGGGGCTGACCGTCACGCGAGCGCATGATCCCGCCGTCGATGCCCTGATGCTCGCGCGATTCGCTCCCTTGCTTGCCGTCGGGGGACGTGCTGACGACCCAGTACTCCATGGGGCCTTCCCACTTCTGGCTCTTCCAGCCGAAGATCCCCTGGAAGAAGGCGGCGGTCTTGTCGGGGTCCGAGGAGTGGATTTCAAAGTGGGTGGGTCGGTTCATGGTCATTTGCTCCTGATGGGCACGGGGCGTCCACGAGCCCGCCCAACAGGTGATATAAATATCACATGTTCATTGGCGGGTCAAGCCTCCGGCGGGGCTTGGCGGAAAAAAAAGAAAAGCAGACAACGGGGCTGGCGGCGTGGCTGGCCCCATGTGAGCGGGAGTTGGATCGATCGAGTTGGGGACGTCAGTTCGCGGGGCAGTTCTGGCCGAGGGACGAATGGACCAGGTTGAGATCGCTGAAGTTGCACGCGGCTCCGCAGCTGGAGAGCACGAGATTCAGGTCGGCAAAGTTGAAGACGAAACCGCCATTAAGGCAGCCGGGGCGGACATCGGGGTGAGCACATAGCCGCGGGAGAGACAGAAGCCAGGGCCGACCTTGCCGTCGCCGACGATCCACCGGGCTTCGCTGATGGCCCGCGCGCTCCATGCGGAAGTTGGCGGGCTGGCCCACGTCGAGCGCATCGAGGTTCTGCATGCCGGATTGCGCGTCTTTGATAAACGCGTGCCACGAGCGCGTCTCGCCGCTGCGCGCCCGGCCGGTGACTGTGTCGTCGCCGCTGATGCCGCCGGGCAAAACGCGATCGGCGGGGCCTCCTTCAAGCCCGGGGAGATAGGTAAAGCTCGCGGGCTCGGACCAGATGAACGCGCGGATGGTCAAGCCATTCCAGCCTGCGCCGACCATGACGCCGTTCTCATCGATGTCGCACGCGGTGGTGGTTCCCGCGCCTGAAGGAATGAGCAGCGTGTGGAGGTTGATGTTCTCGTCGGTGTCGATCTTCTAGACGAAGGCCTCGCTGTCGCTGACAGACCAGCGGATGTTGCCCACGGCAACGTGTTCGTTGTTGACCCGAACGAGTTCGCGGGCCGCGGGCAGCGCGACGGCGCGCGTGCCGGATTGGGCGTCCCACACGAAGGGAAACTGGCGGATGCGGTCGCTGTTGGAGCAGGTGCAGGTCTCGATGTATCCGACGACGACGCCGAGATGGTTGACGTCGAGGGCGTACACGGCGCGGGACAGCGTCGGGATGAAAGTGGTGGCGCTTGTCGTGACGTCGTGGACGGCGCTGCCGCCGACCACGAGGCCTTGGTTGTTCAGGCTCCGGGGCCACGTGATGGTGATCGGGGACTTGCCGGTGGCGGGCGTCCAAGGGAATTCGGCGTTGAAGGGGCCCGATGTGGAGACGCCGCAAGTTTCGCCGAGTTCGTTCACGTCGCGCGGCACGACTTCCTCGATTCCGTTGCTGTGGAACGGATCGATCTGCGTGAATTGGAAGGGGCCGGCCCCGGCCCCGGCCCCGGCCCCGGCGGCGGCGGACGCGCAGGCGAGCGCGAAGATGGAGAGGCAAACTAAGCGCATGCCGGTGACGGGGAAGGCGATCGAATGTCATGGAGCGGCAGCCAACAGCGAGGCGTGGGCTCGGGGGCGGCGTTGGCCCACATATGCACCGGTGTTGCGGGCAACAAAAAGCGGTTGCGCGAACTCACCAATGCCGCATCGGCACGTCCACTTCGAGCCGATCCGCGCATTGCTGCGCGACTTCGTACCCGGCGTCTGCGTGCCTGAAAACGCCCATGGCGGGGTCGTTGGTGAGGACTCGCTCCAGCCTTCGTGCGGCTTCGGGCGTGCCGTCGGCGACGATGACTTGTCCGGCGTGCTGTGAGTAGCCGATGCCGACGCCGCCGCCGTGATGAAAGGAGACCCAGGAGGCTCCGCTGGCGGTGTTAACGAGGGCGTTGAGGATGGCCCAATCGCTGACGGCGTCGGTGCCGTCCTTCATGCCCTCGGTTTCGCGGTTGGGTGAGGCCACGGAGCCGCAGTCGAGGTGATCGCGCCCGATCACGATGGGGGCCTTGACCGCGCCGGTGCGCACGAGTTCGTTGAAGAGCAGGCCGGCTTTGTCCCGCTCGCCGAGCCCGAGCCAGCAGATGCGCGCGGGGAGCCCCTGGAACTGGATGCGGTCGCGCGCAAGGGTCAACCAGCGCCGGAGACTCTGGTGTTCGGGGAACGCTTTGAGGAGCGCGCGATCGGTGGTGTAGATGTCTTCCGGATCGCCCGAGAGCGCCGCCCATCGGAAGGGCCCGCGTCCGACGCAGAATTGGGGTCGGATGAACGCCGGGACGAATCCCGGGAACGCGAAGGCGTTCTCAAAGCCCTGTTCGAGCGCGCGCTGGCGGATGTTGTTCCCGTAATCGAAGGTGACGGCGCCTCGGGTCTGCAGGTCGACCATGGCGCGAACGTGACGCTCCATCGTCTTCATGGACTGCCGTTCGTACTCCCTGGGGTACAGGGCGCGGAGTTCGTCCGCTTCGTGCAGGGTGAGGTCGGCCGGGACATACGACATGGGGTCGTGCGCGGAGGTCTGGTCGGTGAGGGTCTCCGGGGTGATGCCTCGATCGAGCAGCCGCTCAAGCAATTCCACCGCGTTCACGGGGACGCCGACCGAGACGGCGCGCC